>JACRLN010000049.1 GCA_016215115.1 Nitrospirota bacterium | reverse complement strand
GATTTGTCTTATTCCTTCAGTGAAGTTCATGGTCTACAAAGACAATAAGAAAATCTGGGAAGTCCATTTGTAAGTGAATCACAACATGTCTACAAATGCTTTCCCGGATGTCTATAAATGATTTTTACGTAACAGAAAAATCGCTATTTGCCTGATTTTGCAAAGACGAAAATAATTAATAGAGATGTATGGAAAATTTTTCTCTGACACACCCCTTAATCCCCTCTTGTTAGAGGGGAATTTCGAATAAACAGCAACAAGTTCCTACAAACTTACTTCTGCCCTCTTTCCGGTTGCCTCATTTATAACAAGCAGTTTTCCTAAATCTTCCTTCAACAACTGGTCGTTTGCATTTAAAAGCTCAATGCCATAAATTGTGCCATCTGGAGCTATGTCAACATTGAGTTCATCACTCACCTTTATTGTCTCAACTTCTGCCGGTTTTTCATGAAGCATTAAATATGCTATGTTGTATCTTGTATCATATGTTAACTTCATCTAAGACACGCCTCCTTCCATCTAAAAATAGCGGGTTATTATTGTAATAACCAGCCAGTCATCGTTTTCTTTTACAGCATATGCCTCTATTTGCTTTGTTGCATAATGCGTTTCACGCCATAACGCATTAAAAGCATAATTTCTTCTAAATCCTGTACGCCCGAATTTTGCGGGAAAAGTTTCGCCGCCTTCAACAGTGGCAATAACTTCCTGTTCTGTTGCGCCTCTTTCTATCAGACGATCTTTCGCATGTGGATGCAGTCTTACCATAGAAAATATTTGCCCCAAGGAAAAACTTTGATACAAAAAGTATACAACATAGCTTTAGAAAACTGTATAAAAATCATCACAAAGAAAAATAAGTTTTTAAGGTTCACATAATATCTGTACATTACTATAAGCGTCATTCTCGCATGTCTTTAGCGGGAATCCAGTAGTTCTTATTCTCTGGATGCCCGATAAAAGTCCTCGGGCATGACAGACGACAGCAAACAATTTGTAAATACTATTTTTAGACTATTAATAACACAAAATAAAAAACCCCGCTTTATGGGCGGGGTGCATTTTTAATCTAAAAAAAACTATTAACCTTCTTTTTTCTCCTCTTTTGTTTTCTTCTTCTTCTCTCCCTTTTTCTCTTCCTTCTTTTCCCCTATTAATACATCATAATCTGCAAACTCAAGAATCGCCATATCAGCACTGTCGCCTGCGCGGAGCCGGGTTTTAACAATCCGGAGATAACCGCTGTTACGTGTAATCTTTGGTGCAATTTCATTAAACAATTTTGTAATAATATTGTTATTGGGTATATGAGAAAGGGCCAGCCTCCTTGAATGCAGATCTCCCCTCTTCCCAAAAGTTATTATGCGTTCCGCCAATCTCTTTGCTTCCTTTGCCTTCGCTACAGTGGTTTCTATCTTTAAATGTTCAATTAAAGATGTCACAAGACATCTAAGGAGGGCCTTCCTCTGATTTGCGTTCCTGCCGAATCCTCTTCCCGCTACCTTATGACGCATTGCCCGACCTCTTGTTTTTAGCTAATTTCTCAAGTTCTTCGTGATCTACCCGCATATTAAAATGCAGTCCCATCCCGGTAATAATTTCTTTTATTTCATTTAAGGATTTCCGCCCGAAATTTTTGGTCCTCAGCATCTCCTGTTCAGTTTTTGATACGAGTTCTGCCAAGGTGCGTATATTTGCATTTTTCAGGCAATTATATGAGCGGACCGATAGTTCAAGTTCTTCCACACTCTTCAGAAGATTTTCATTAGATACCTGCGGGTAATCATCATAATTATCCATATGAAAATCAGGATTACCGCCGGTGTTGCTTGCAGTTACCGGTGTAACAGTTTCTTCTTCCTTTTCTTCCTCTTCTTCCTCAAGCTGAAACAGAGAAAGATGTTCAATAAGGATATCAGCAGATTGTGTCAGCGCCTTTTGAGGAGTGATACTTCCATCAGTCCATATCTCCATAACAAGTTTGTCATAATCTGTCGAACGGCCTACCCTCGCCCCTTCTATCCAGAAGTTTACTTTTTTAACAGGGGTAAAAATGGAATCTATTGCAATGGCATCCACTGACAGATCAGCTTTTTTATTCCTGTCGGCGGTAACATATCCCTTGCCTTTCTCCACTGTCATTTCCATTACAAAGTTAATATTTTTATCAATAGTTGCAATATACTGATTTGGATTAAGTATCTCAACCTGTGCCCCTGTTTCTATATCTTTTCCTTTGACTTCACAGGGGCCTTTAATATTGACTGAAATGGTCCTGGGTTCGTCTGCATGGAGTTTCAGTCTTAACTGTTTTATATTGAGAACAACATCAACTACATCTTCTTTTAGCCCGGGCAATGTAGAAAACTCATGCGGCACTCCCGGAATTCTGATAGAAGTGATCGCTGCACCTTCAATAGATGACAATAAAACCCTTCTTAACGCATTTCCTATAGTAGTTCCAAACCCTCTTTCAAAAGCTTCGGCATAAAGCTTTCCGTATGTATCTGTAAGGCTTTCGGAATCAAAATAAATATTCTCAGGAAACTGAAAACCCTTTCTCCTCAAATCCATTAAGCCTCCTTTAATAAAGTCGGAAGTAAAAAGTGAGAAGTGAGAAGTTGAAAAAATTAAGACTTAAAGCCGTTTCTTTATTTCTCATTTCTTACTTCTTATTTCTTACTTCTAACTTGTTTTTATTTGGAATATAATTCAACTATTAACTGTTCCTGGACAGGCAATTCAATTTCATCTCTTTCAGGGGCATGCAGCACTTTACCTTTCAGGTTTTTAGTATCCATTTCTATCCATGCGGGCAGACCCCGGTGCTCAATCTTTGATATATTTTCCTCTACAACATTAAGTTTCATGCTTGCTTCTTTCAATCCGACGATATCACCAGACCTTAACAGACAAGATGGAATACTGACACGTTTGTTATTTACAGTAAAATGTCCATGCAATACAAGCTGTCTTGCCTGTCTGCGGTTAGCAGCAAATCCAAGACGATACACTATATTGTCAAGCCTGAGTTCCAGAAGTTGCAGAAGATTGCTTCCTGTAACGCCTTTCTTTTTCTCCGCTAAATAAAAATATCTCTTAAACTGGTTTTCCAGAACCCCGTAAGTCTCTTTTGCCTTTTGCTTCTCCCTTAGCTGCAATGCATAATCAGAGAGCTTCTTTCTCTTTTGTCCGTGCTGACCAGGTGCGTAGTTCCTTTTCTCAATAGCACACTTGTCGGTATAACACCTGTCACCCTTGTGATACATTTTTTCGCCTTCTCTTCTGCATAATCTGCACAATGCGTCTCTATACCTTGCCACTATACTCTTCTCCTTTTCGGGGGTTTGGTGCCATTATGAGGGACCGGCGTTACATCCTTTATAAGGTTTATTACAAGACCTGCTGCCTGAAGTGCCCTTATTGCCGACTCTCTCCCTGCTCCAGGCCCTTTTACATATACATCTATCTGACGCATTCCAAAACCAATAGCCTTCCTGGCAGCCGTATCTGCAGCTATCTGCGCAGCATATGGCGTCCCCTTCCTTGAGCCCTTAAAACCCTGGGCTCCTGCCGAAGACCATGTTATCACATTACCGTTTTGGTCCGTAATAGTAACAACTGTATTATTAAATGTTGCCTGGATATATGCCTCTCCGGAATGTACTACTTTCTTCTCTTTTTTGCCGCCTTTTTTCTTCTGGGCCATTAAACTCCCTTCTTCTTCATTGCACCGACAGCCTTCCTCGGTCCCTTTCGTGTACGTGCATTAGTCTTGGTCCTTTGTCCTCTCACAGGCAATTTGGATTTATGCCTGAGTCCTCTATAGCTGCCGATATCCTGAAGCCTTTTTATATTCATTGAAATTTCCCGTCTTAAATCACCTTCAACTTTATAATCCCTGTCAATAATAGCCCTGAGCTTTACGCCATCTTCATCTGTAAGATCCTTTGCCTTCTTGTTGAAATCTATGCCCGCTTCCTGCAAAATCTTACGGGAATTAGACCTGCCGATGCCAAAAATCCTTGTCAGGCTTATTTCTATCCGTTCTTTTGCCGGTAAATCAACACCTGTTATTCTCACCTTTTCTCTCCTCTACTTCTCTGTCAATAACTTGTTTTTGATTCTTTTTGTACGGGCGATTCATGAATCGCCCCTACTCAAAACTCATAACTGTTTTATCCCTGTCTTTGTTTATGCTTTGGATTACTGCAAATAATTCTGACCACACCCTGTCTTTTTATAATTTTGCATTTTGCGCATATTGGCTTTACCGATGAACGTACTTTCATTTCTGCTCCTATTTAATCCGGGTTGCAATTTCCGGCCTTTCCTGAGAAAGCGGGAATCCGGCGTAGGGGCAATTCATGAATTGCCCCTACTTAAACCTGTAAGTGATCCGTCCTTTTGTAAGGTCATAAGGTGAAAGCTCAACAGTTACTTTATCTCCCGGCAGTATCTTGATAAAATGCATCCTCATCTTGCCTGAAACATATGCCAGGATTTGCTGCCCATTTTCAAGTTTAACTTTAAACATTGCATTGGGCAAATTTTCAAGTATTGTTCCCTGAACCTCTATGGCCTCTTCTTTTGACATTATAGAACTAATAATTATAATTATTCGCTACAATTTAGTCAAGATAATGCTTCCATTTTTCGTAACAGCTATCGTATGCTCAAAATGAGCAGATAAGCTTCTGTCTTTTGTAACTGTAGTCCACCCATCATTTAACAGCACCACTTCCCACCCCCCTGCATTTACCATCGGCTCAATAGCAAGAGTCATTCCTTCCCTAAGTTCCGGACCCTGACCGGGCCTGCCGAAATTGGGAACCTGTGGTTCCTCATGAAGCTCTCTGCCTATACCATGTCCTACTAACTGCCTCACCACTGAAAAACCCTCTGACTCTGCATAACCCTGTATAGCTGCAGATATGTCTGAAAGCCTGTTTCCAATAACTGCTTTTTCTATCCCGAGATGTAAGGCCTTTTCGGTGGCCGAGAGCAGTCTTTTTGGCTCAGCGCTTATGTTTCCAACCGGTAAAGTTATTGCAGCATCGCCATAAAATCCCTTGTAATAAACGCCTATATCAAGACTTACAATATCTCCTTCTTTCAGCTTTGCAGGAGAAGGGATTCCGTGTACAACCTGTTCATTTACTGATATACATACACTTGCCGGATACCCTTTATAACCCTTAAAAGCAGGCCTTGCCCCCCTTTGAACAATAAAAGATTCTGCAAATTCATCAAGTTCCTTTGTCGCAATTCCCGGGGCAATGTTTTGTTTAATTCCTTCTAATACCTCTGCTACAATCCGGCATGATTCTGCCATTCTTTTTATTTCATCTTGTGACTTAAGAATTATCAATGATCAAGCTTTTTATATTTTCAACCTTTTCTGCCTTTAAGTCTTCCTTTTTTCAGAAACCCTTCGTATGAGCGCGTTACAAGATGAGACTCCATCTGGGACATGGTATCAAGAGCAACACCCACAACTATAAGCACAGATGTACCTCCAAAATAAAAAGGCACATTAAATGATCTCTGTAGAATATCAGGCAGGATACAGACAGCCGCAAGATAAACAGCGCCGCCGAAAGTAATTCTTGCAAGAACATGATAAATGTAGTCGGATGTTTTTTGTCCGGGTCTTACTCCGGGAACAAACCCACCGTGTTTTTTCAGGTTTTCCGCAATATCCATCGGGTTATAAATAATCGATGTATAAAAATAACAGAAAAAGAAAATCATGCCGACATAAAGAATTGTATAAACTATATGCCCCGGAGCAAGCTGTCTTGAAAGAGATTGGACCCATGGAATAGATATAAACCCTGCAATCGTTGCAGGGAACATTAAAATAGATGATGCAAATATTGGAGGTATAACTCCAGAGCTGTTTATCTTGAGAGGCAGATGTGTGCTCTGCCCGCCGTAGACCTTTCTTCCCACCACTCGTTTGGCATACTGCACAGGAATTTTTCGCTGACCTCTTTCCATGTATACAATAATTCCTATAACAGCCAGCATCATAACAACCACAAGAAGAATTAAAAGGATGTGCAATTCGCCTGCCCTGATGAGTGATATTGTACTAATAATCGCATTTGGAAATCTTGCAACTATGCCGGCAAATATTATCAGGGATATTCCATTGCCAATTCCACGCTCCGTTATCTGCTCTCCGAGCCACATAATAAAGGCAGTACCGGAAGTCATGGTAATCATAGTCAACAACCTGAACGGCCAACCAGGATTTTGTACAAAAGCCCCCTGACTCATGCTTTCAATTCCAACAGCTATGCCCATAGATTGAATAATGCTTATTACTACTGTCCCATATCGTGTATACCGGATAATTATTTTTCTTCCGCTTTCCCCTTCTTTTGCAAGCCTTCCGAGTGTTGGAATTACAATGGTAAGAAGCTGAAGGATAATCGAAGCGCTTATATACGGCATGATTCCAAGAGCAAAAATAGTCGCCCTTGATAATGCACCGCCTGAAAACATGTCAAAAAAGCCCATCAGCGCACCACCCCTGGCCATCAGGAACTTACTCAACTCTTCTCCATTTATTCCGGGAGTCGGGATGTGGGCGCCTATTCTGTAGACAGCAAGCATTGCGAGAGTAAATATTACCCTGCTTTTAAGTTCCGCTATCTTAAAAATGTTTTGAAAACCGCTGACTATGCTCACGATATTAAATTAAAAATGAAAAATTTAGAATAGTTCATTAAATGCGTCATTCCGGCTTGTCCGGAATCTTTCTTCAGGAGGGATTCACGACGCGCTTCGCTTGCGGGAATGACAAATGGATATGTCCATTCAATTATGAGAATGTTAATAAGTCTAACTTTCAAATTATTTCCACGCTCCCCTGCGCCTTGAGTATCTTTTCTTTGGCAGAAGCGCTAAAGGCATGGGCTTTTACACTGACCGGCCTTGTTATTTCACCGCCACCCAGGATTTTTAATCCGTTTTTAATATTTTTTATTACTCCCTCTTGCAGTAGAATCTCAGGAGTAATAATTGTTTCTGCCAGGCTCTCAAGCATTCCAATATTTACAATTGCATACTCTTGCTGAAAGATATTTGTAAATCCTCTCTTGGGAAGGCGGCGCTGCAAAGGCATTTGACCGCCTTCAAAACCTGGCGGGGTCCCGCCCCCTGTTCGTGCCTTTTGCCCTTTATGTCCTTTGCAGGAAGTTTTGCCATGACCTGAGCCGCAACCCCTGCCAACCCTTTTCTTTTTCTTTCTGCTTCCTGGAGCTGGTGCAAGATCTGATAATTTCATCTACTCCTCCGCAACCTCATTTAGTTCAACCATGTGAGAGGTCTTGTGAATCATACCTCTGACAGAAGGCGTATCCCTGTGAATAACGCTCTGGTTAATTTTTCTTAAACCAAGAGATAAGACGATCTTTCTGAGTTTTTCCGGTTTACCTATTAAGCTTCTTTTTAAAGTTACTTTAAGCATTTTCATTTACTGCCCCCTGCTGCTCATCTTCGCTTTTACCTGTTCTTTTGAGTACACTCTCGGAATCTTTCAGTTTTAAAAGCCCATTAAGGGTGGCACGTACTGTATTAAAAGGATTACGGCTGCCAATTGACTTGGCAACAATATTACGTATTCCGGCAACTTCCATAATAGCCCTGACCGCTCCTCCGGCAATAAGTCCTGTTCCTGGTCTGCCGGGTAGCATAACAACTTTTCCGGCGCCATACTCACCTCTAATTTGATGCGGGATGGTCCCATCTTTTACTGGTACCTTAACAAGTGCCCTCTTGGCATGTTCCACAGCTTTTCTTATAGCCTCCGGCACTTCTGCTGCCTTGCCTTTGCCAAACCCCACAAGTCCATTTTCATCACCAACAACCACCAGGGCGCTGAAAGAAAAACGTCTTCCGCCTTTTACAACTTTTGCAACTCTGTTTATATGTATGACCTTGTCTTTTAATGGACCAAGATTTTCAGGGTCAATTCTACCCACAATACCTCCAACTAATAAATTTGAAATTTGAAATTTGAAATTTGAAATTTAAAATTGTAAGCCTCCTTCACGCGCTGCATCAGCCAATGCCTTGACCCTTCCATGGTAAAGATACCCGCCTCTGTCAAACACAATCTTTTTAATCCCCTTATCAAGGGCCCTTTTTGCAATTAATCCGCCAACTGTTTTGGCAGCCTCGATGTTGCCGCCTGTTTTCATCTTCCCTTTTAATTCCTTATCATTGCTTGAAGCAGCAGCAAGCGTTTTGCCTTCAAAATCGTCTATTATCTGAGCATATATATGGTTAAGGCTTTTAAATATATTCAACCTTGGTCTTTCCGTCGTACCCAAGACCTTTTTTCTGACCCTGCTATGACGTCTCTCTCTTGCCTCTATCTTACTGTATGACAAAACAACCTCCAAATAGTTTTAGCTGTTAGCTGACAGCTATAGGCTATCAGCTATTTTTTCCCGGCCTTGCCGACCTTCAGTTTAATGAATTCATTTGCATACCTGACGCCTTTGCCTTTATACACATCAGGCGCCCTGAGGCCGCGGATGTTTGCAGATACCTGCCCCATAACCTGTTTATCAATACCCTGAATAGTTATCTGTGTCTGCTTCTTATCAACCTCCGCGCTTACTCCTTCAGGCAGTTGATACTCAACAGGATGGGAGTATCCGAGAGTAAAAACAACTTTTTTGCCCTGGACCTGGGCCCTGTACCCAACTCCTGAAATATCAAGTACCTTCTGGTATCCGGCACTGGTCCCGGTGATCATATTTGCAATAATATTTCTTACGGTGCCATGCAGAGCCCTGAACTGCTTTGTGTCAACCGGCCTTTCCACACGAATACTCTGGTCCTTCACGGAAATATTAATTCCTTCAGGAACATTCAATTTAAGTTCTCCTTTGGGCCCTTTTACGGAGACAAGACTACCCTGTATTTTAACAACTACTCCGGTTGGTATTAGTATTGGACTTCTCCCTACTCTTGACATCCTTGCTCCAGGTTAAAATGATTTTTGATTTTCTTTACCATATACTGCACAAGACCTCACCGCCGATTCCCTGCTGCCGGCAAACCTCATCGGTAAATATCCCTTTTGAAGTTGAAATGATGGATATACCATACCCTCCCATAACTTTGGGAATCCTTACCTTGTCCACATACACCCTTCTCCCCGGAGTGCTGATTCTCTTCAGTCCTGTAAAAGCTTTTTCGTTGCTCTCAAGATATTTCAGGGAAATTCTGACAATACCCTGTTTTTTATCTCTTAATACCTTAAAGCTTTTTATAAATCCCTTTTCTTTAAGTATCTTTGTTATTTCAATTTTAATTTTTGAAGCAGGCACATCAACTTTTTCAAGTCCAGCCATACTGGCATTTCTTATTCTTGTAAGCATATCTGAAATCGGATCTGTCATCATAATTGCTCCTCTACCAGCTTGATTTTGTAACGCCGGGAATCAGTCCTTTTAGTGAAAGGCTCCTGAAACATATCCTGCACATCGCAAATTTTCTTAAATAACCTCTCGGCCTGCCGCATATACGGCATCTATGGTATTCTCTTACTTTAAATTTTGGCGTCCTGTTCGACTTGATTATAAGACTCTTTTTTGCCATCGATATTCCTTTAATTATAGTTTCGAAATTCGGAATTAGAAATTCGAATTTTTTAACTCCTGAAAGGCATCCCTAAATATTGAAGGAGCGCCTTCCCTTCTTCATTTGTTTTGGCTGATGTAACAATAATTATATCCATACCGTGTATACTTGCAACCTTGTCATAAATGATTTCCGGAAATATTATTTGTTCTTTTACACCGAACGCATAATTACCCCTGCCATCAAATGATTTTGCAGAAATACCCTTGAAATCTCTTATTCTCGGTAATGCAAGACTGATAAATCTATCAAGGAAATCATACATTCGGTCTCCTCTCAATGTAACCCTGCATCCTACAGGCATCCTTTCACGAAGTTTAAATCCCGCAATGGATTTCCTGGACCTTGTAATGACAGCTGCCTGACCTGTAATCGTTGCAAGCTCTTTAACGGCCGCTTCCAGAGGTTTTATATCCTGTATGGCTTCCCCCATTCCTACATTAAGAACAATACTTTTCAGACGAGGCACCTGCATAATGCTTTTATATGAAAAATCTTTCATAAGGCGCGACATGACTTCCTTTATATATTTCTCTTTCAGTCTAACCATTGAACTATTCAATAACCTCCCCGCACTTTTTACAAACCCTTATCTTATTACCATTCTCAAGTATATTGTGACTAATCCTTGTAGGTTTATTGCATTTTGAACATAGGAGCATAACATTTGATCTGTGAATAGGCGCTTCTTTTTCTATGATACCGCCCTGCGTCTGCTTTTTGCTTGGCTTCATGTGTTTCTTAATCATATTAACACTTTCAACAAGGAGCCTGTTTTTTTCCATCTGAACAGCCTTAACTCTCCCTTTCTTACCTTTTTCATCGCCTCTGATTATCAGCACTGTGTCGTTTTTCTTAATTCCTAAACCCACTTTTCCTCCACAACTGAAAACTTAGAACTGGGAACTGAGAACTAAAAAATAAAAAAACATCCTTACTTCCTATTTCCCACTTCCCATTTCCCATTTTTATATAACTTCCGGTGCAAGAGAAATAATCTTCATGAATTCTTTCCATCTGAGTTCTCTTGCAACAGGCCCGAATATTCTGGTCCCAACAGGATCACCTTCAGCATTTATAAGCACTGCAGCATTTTGATCGAATCTTATATATGAGCCATCCGGTCTGCGCACTGCCTTTTTGGTTCTTACTACCACAGCCTTTGCAACAGTGCCTTTTTTTACAGTGCCGTTAGGATCGGCCTCTTTTACACTTACAACTATCCTGTCGCCTATGCTGGCATATTTTCTGTGAAAACCTCCAAGTACCCTTATGCACAGGACCTTTTTAGCTCCTGAATTATCTGCGACTTCTAAAACACTTTCCTGTTGAATCATTATTTCCCTCTGCCGACTATTTCAATAACCTTCCATCTCTTATCTTTGCTCAAAGGCCTTGATTCGATTATTGATACAATATCGCCTGTCTTACATTTGCCTTCTTCATCATGCGCCTTAAACTTGACAACTTTCTTCATGGTCTTTTTATATAGTGGATGTTGCGTTAACTTTTTTACAGCAACGACAACGGTCTTCTTCATTTTGTCACTTACAACTTCACCTGTATTGATCTTCTTTGGCATTGTTTCCTTCCCGGTTTGTGCATCAGCTAACCGCTATAAGCTGTCAGCTTTTAGCTTTTGTCTTCTCACTTACTATAGTTAATATCCTCGCAATGTTTTTCCTTACGTGTCTGATCCTCAAGGGGTTTTCGATCTCACCTGTCGTCTTTTGAAATCTCAGATTGAAAAGTTCCTTTCTAAGATCTTTTTCTTCATGTCTCAGCTCTTCGACTGTTAATGCTCTTAATTCAGATGTCTTTTTCATGTTACGGCAACCTCTTAATAAATTTGGTTCCGATTGAAAGTTTGTGGGCAGCCAGTCTCAGGGCTTCCTTTGCAATAACTTCTGTTACGCCGGACATTTCGTAAAGTATTCTACCGGGTCTTACAACTGCAACCCATGATTCAGGTGCGCCTTTACCTTTTCCCATTCTTGTTTCAGCGGGTTTCTTTGTTAAAGGCTTGTCAGGAAAGATCCTGATCCAGACTTTACATCCCCTTTTCACGTGTCTTGTGATCGCAATTCTTGCAGCTTCTATCTGGCGGTTCGAAACCCACCCTGGTTCCACTGCCTTAAGTCCATATTCACCGAAAGAAATATCAGAGCCGCGGTATGCCTTACCGTTCATGTTGCCTTTCATCATCTTTCTGAACTTTACTTTTTTAGGCATTAACATAAAATTAATTATCCTTTTTGAATCAAAAAATCATTTATTATAATAATTTGTCATTGCGGTTTGTCCGCAATCCTTCTTTGAAAGGAAGATTCCCGACAAGCGGGAATGACAAACAAACAGTGTCTGCTTTATCTTGTCATGCTCCAGCTTCAGTACCTGAAGATTGTACAAATACCGGCTCCTGCAGAATATCACCTTTATATATCCACACCTTAACGCCAATCCTTCCATATGTCGTGTTCGCCTCTGCAACTCCATAATCTATATCGGATCTAAACGTATGTAAAGGGACTCTGCCTTCCCTGTACCACTCTGCCCTTGCGATTTCAGCGCCGGCAAGACGTCCGGAACAGGCGACCTTTATGCCCAACGCTCCGAAACGCAATGCGGAGGCAACAGCTTTCTTCATGGCCCTTCTGAAAGCAACCCTTTTCTCAAGCTGTAAAGCAATATTTTCTGAAACAAGTTGTGAATCAAGTTCGGGTTTCCTGACTTCTTTAATATCTATGCTTATCTCTTTCCCTGTCAAAGCTTCGAGTTCTTTCTTTAATTTTTCAACTTCTGAACCCTTTTTCCCGATAATTATTCCGGGTCTTGCAGTATGTATCGTTGCCTTTATCTTTTTGCCTGTTCTTTCTATTTCCACCTTGGGAACTCCAGCATGGAAAAGATTTGTTTTAATAAATTTTTTGATATTTAAATCCTCGTGAAGCAGTTCCTTGTAATCTTTTTTAGCAAACCATTTCGAATCCCATGTTTTTATAATCCCTAATCTCTGGCCTATAGGGTTTGTCTTCTGCCCCAAAATTACCTCCCTTTAGCTAATAGCTGTCAGCTATCAGCTTTCTTCCAATATTAATGTTATATGACTTGTTCTTTTTCTTATAATATCAGCACGGCCCATCGCTCGCGGTTTCATCCTCTTCATTGTGGGTCCCTGATCAACAAGAACATTCTTTACTTTCATGGTTTCAGGATCAGCTACTTTCTTCTGTTCTGCATTTGCCATTGCTGATCTCAGCACCTTTGCCACGACTTGAGCGCCTCTGTGAGGGAGAAATCTCAGGTTAATAAGTGCATCGCCTGCCTTCTTCCCTTTGATAAGGGTGGTTACCCTTCTAACCTTTCTTGGCGTTACCTTAGCATATTTTAATATTGCTTTTGATTCCATTTGAGATTACCTTATTCTTTCCTTCCGCCTTTTGCCGGCGCCTCTTTCTTTTCTCCTGAGTGTGCCCTGAAGGTCCTTGTTGGAGAAAACTCACCAAGTTTATGCCCTACCATATTCTCTGTAACATAAACAGGTATGAACTTCATTCCATTATGTACAGCAAGCGTATGACCGATAAATTCAGGAGTTATTGTAGATCTTCTTGACCATGTTTTTATTACCTTCCTCTCGTTCTTCTCATTCATGGAGAGAATCTTCTTCATCAGTTTTGTCTCTATAAATGGTCCTTTTTTTAATGATCTCGGCAAAGCATTTCCTCCCTACTTTCTCTTTTTCATAACGAATTTATCTGTCCGTTTGCTCTTTCTTGTCTTCTTCCCTTCAGGCTGCCCCCATGGAGAAACAGGCGGCCTGCCACCGGATGTTTTTCCCTCACCGCCGCCAAGCGGATGATCAATGGGATTCATTGCAACGCCCCTTACATGAGGTCTCTTGCCCAGCCATCGGTTTCTTCCGGCCTTGCCGACAGATATATTTTCTCTTTCAACATTGCTCACCTGTCCTATTGTAGCCATGCAATCTGATGGAACCAGCCTTACAACAGAAGAAGCCATTTTTATATGGCACATCCTTTCATCCTTGGCAACAAGCTGGGCAAACGAACCCGCGCTCCTTGCTATACTTCCTCCCTGTCCCGGGTTAAGTTCAATATTGTGAATTATTGTGCCCAGAGGAATATTTCTCAATGGAAGTGCATTGCCATTTTTAATTTCAGAATCCGGTCCTGCAATAAGTAACTCCCCCACTTTTATCCCCAGGGGAGCAATAATATACCTTCTCTCTCCGTCTGCATACTTTAATAACGCAATCCGCGCAGTCCTGTTAGGGTCGTATTCCACAGTCTCAACTGTGCAGGGGATATTCATCTTGTCACGCTTAAAATCAATGCTCCGGTAGGCTCTCTTATGTCCACCGCCCTTCTGCCATGCTGTAACTCTTCCCATATTATTCCTGCCGCCGGTCTTCTTAATAGGCATCAAAAGGGGCTTGTATGGTTTTGTTTCTGTTATTTCGGAGAAGTCAAAACCGCTCCTGAAGCGTGTGCCTGATGATGTAGGTTTATATTTTTTTATACCCATTTATACACCTTCAATAAAATCTAATTTTTCTCCTTCTTTGAGAGTCACAATAGCTTTCTTCCAATCAGATCTCTTGCCTTCATACTTGCCCATTCGTTTTTTCTTGCCTTTACAATTCATCGTTGTGACACGGTCCACTTTTACCTTAAAAATTGATTCAACTGCATTTTTAATTTCAATTTTATTGGCGTTCTTTGACACTTTGAATAATACCTTATTGTCTTTTTCTTTCAGTAATGTTCCTTTTTCTGTTAAAAGCGGTCCCTGAAGGACCTCATATATATTCCTCATCCTAAATAAACCTCTTTCAACCGTTCGACTGCATCTTTTAATATAAGAAGTTTTTTATGTGCAAGGATTGAATAAACATTAAGTTCACTAACCCGTGCAATATTAACTCTTGGAATATTCCGTGCTGCCAGCTCAAGGTTCCCGTTCTTCTCCGGCACTATTATTAATACATTATCTAATCCAAGGCCCTTAAGCATGGACTTTACTGCCTTCGTCTTTGGTTCAATCAAAGATAAATCATCTATAATTACAACTTCATTATCTGCAAATTTGGCGGCAAGAGCAGAACTGAGAGCCAGCCACTTGGCCTTCTTGGGCAATCTGTATGAATAATCTCTTGGCTGCGGGCCAAAAATAGTTCCCCCACCCCTCCATAAAGGAGACCTGTTACTGCCGGCCCTGGCCCTGCCGGTGCCTTTCTGCTTGTATGGTTTTTTACCGCCGCCGCTTACAAGTCCTTTTGTTTTTGTAGCCGCATTACCCTGTCTCTTATTGGCAAGATGGTTATGGACCACTTCATGGAGAAGCTCGCTGTTGACCTTCACACCAAATATATCATCAGGCAGTTCAACTTTTCCGACCGGTTTATTTTCCTTATTTATAAGTTCTACCTGAGGCATCAGCTTTCCTTTACGGCAAGAGCCGCTTCTGATTTTACAATTACATAACCGCCATTAGGTCCCGGAACAGCCCCCATGACAAGCATCAGATTTTGATCCTTTTTTATATCAAAAATTTCAATATTTTTTACTGTAACTCTCTCGTCTCCCATATGTCCTGGTAATCCCTTGTTTTTCCAAACCCTTGAAGGATAAGCACTCGACCCGATTGAACCTGGCGCCCTGTTAAACATTGAACCATGAGAACCTGGCCCGCCTTTGTAATGATGCCTTTTCATAACACCCTGAAAACCTTTTCCCTTAGAAGTGCCTGTAATGGAGACTTTCTCACCTTTGGCAAAAATATCAACTGTAATATTGTCTCCTTCATTAAAGCCTTCCATCTTTATCTCTCTTAATAACCTGTAAGCAGGAGAAGACACTTTCTTGAAATGTCCGAGCATTGGCTTTGTCACGTTCTTCTCTTTCCTGATTTCCTCATAACCCAATTGAAGCGCTTCATAACCGTCCTGGTCCTTTGCTTTCTTCTGTATAACCTTTGCAGGACCTGCTTCTATTACGGTGACAGAAACGAGATGCCCGCCTTCTGTAAACACCTGTGTCATTCCTACTTTTTTCCCAATAATGCCTTTCATAGCTTAATCTCTACATCCACTCCTGCAGCAAGATCTAATTTCATAAGGGCATCGACCGTTTGAGGCGTCGGATCAAGTATATCCAGCAGCCTTTTATGTGTCCTGATTTCAAACTGTTCACGTGATTTTTTATCAACATGAGTAGATCTCAGGACTGTAATTTTATGGATTCTGGTCGGTAAGGGTACAGGTCCCGAAATCCTTGCGCCTGTTCTTTTTGCCGTCTCCACAATTTCTTTCACTGACTGGTCCAGCAGTCTGTGATCGTAAGCCCTTAAATTTATTCTTATCTTTTCGTTCATTTTCTTATCTTTTAATTTTAAGTTTTTATTTTAAGCTTATAGTAGGGGGCGGGTTTGAAACCCGCCTCTACAATTATTTACTCAACAACCTCCGTAACAACGCCGGCTCCTACGGTCCTTCCTCCTTCTCTCACTGCAAACCTCAACTCCTTCTCCATCGCTATCGGCGTTATCAGCTCTATCTCCATTGTTATATTGTCTCCGGGCATCACCATCTC
>JACRLN010000020.1 GCA_016215115.1 Nitrospirota bacterium | reverse complement strand
AAGATAAAAAACACGATAAATGAAAACAACTAATTGATTCGGAAGATTAAATGGAATTTAAGCAGAGATAAGCAAACTTTGCGGCTATTTATTTAATGGAATGGTTACAATTACCCCCCGTCACTGAATGGTTACTATAATTCAATTATTAAAAACTTGCATTAAAGCTTTTGTTTTCATATAGTAATATGAATAAGATATGAAACAACGATTGGGCAAATCTTATGATGAATCTACTTTTAAGTGGACCGCAATATTAAAAGCACTGGCAGATGAAAACCGCTTACGGATTATTCATGAACTTTTAAGACAAGAATCAACTGTCCAGGATTTATCAATTATTCTTGATTCAAGGATATACAACGTATCAAAACATCTGAAAATATTAGAGGCAAGCGGTCTGGTTAAAAAAAAGAAAGACGGCATTCACAGGATATATAAAATAACAGAGAGTTTAATATCCCGTTTATCTAACGACAATCAGACATTGGATTTAGGCTGCTGCAAGTTTATATTTAATGGTTCAAAAAAGTAAACCCTGTTCATCCCCCTTTAAATTTAAGGAATAAACCCCTACTATATTCTTTATCTCAAATTTCACAAAATTACAGGCTGTTTAGTATTATAATCTATGGCAAAACTTCAAAAAAGATACGGGATGTTAATCAGCCTCGACAAATGCATCGGATGTTATGCCTGTCAGGTATCATGCAAAGCAGAATACAATATCCCCTTTGGTACGTTCCGGTGCAGGGTTGAAACATATCAGTCAGGCAATTATCCCGAGGTTATGAAAATTTTCCTCCCCCGCCTTTGTAATCATTGCAACAACGCCCCATGTATTGAAGAATGCAAAGAAAAAGCACTCTATAAAAATCAGGACGGAGTTGTTGTTTTAAACAACAGCAACTGTATCGGCTGCAAAATGTGTATTGAGAAATGTCCATATCATGCAATTGAAATAAACTCTGTCACAGGACAGGCTGAAAAATGCGATTTTTGTTACGGAAGAATAACAAAAGGACTCCTTCCTGTATGTGTGCAAAGCTGTATGGGAAAGGCAATACTTTTTGGTGATATCAATAATCCGGACAGCGTAATATCTGCTGAATTAACAAAACAGAACTTAAAGGTTCTAAGTCCTGAACACGGAACAAATCCCTCGGTCTTCTACATATTTAAAGGTAATAGCAGTAATACGCCGTTAAAAGATAATATACCATCTGCCGGCAAAGCCACACACCGTATCAGAACAAAACAGTCCGTAGAACAACCGGAAAGCACAGAAAAGTTAATATTTACATCAGACGTCATGTGTCCCTCTGAATGCGGCATATCTGTGCTTGTAGAAAACGGTATAGCGAAAAAAATATACGGCAATCCACATACCCTTATAAATAACGGGACCTTATGTGCAAAAGGCGCTTCAGGACTTCAACTAACTTACTCTCCTCACAGGATAAAAACACCTCTCATGAGGATCGGAGAAAGGGGTGAAGATAAATGGAGAGAGATCACGTGGGTGGAAGCTTCTGATTATTTTGCGAAAAAATTAATTGATATAAAACACAAATACGGGCCTGAGTCGGTTTTTTTAGATTGTGGTGATGTTACCGACAGAGAGGCATTTTACAGGTTGTTTCATGCCTTTGGTACGCCAAACACATACAACCACGGAAGCATTTGCGATCCCAACCGCAGATGGGGACAGGGTATTATGACGGGTGATGAAAGACCCCTGCCGGATGTTCAGAGACCTTTACTGATGAGAAACGATGACAATGAACTCTATCTTAAAGAAAAGCATGATGCCAAACTAATATTGAATATAGGAGTAAATCCATTTGTGGCAACAAGATTCAATTACATGTCCAAAGGAATTCCGGCAGCAAAGGAAGAAAATGGATGTATATATATTGTAATTGATCCTGCTTATACCAATTCCGCTGCTCGTGCGGACCTATGGCTTCCAATAATACCCGGAACAGACGCTGCCCTGCTTGCAGGAATGCTTTATTACATAATTAAAAATGATTCTCTTACAAATGAACAAAAATATATAGATCATATTTTTATAAAAAATTACACAACGGGCTGGCAGAAATTCAAAGATGCTTTTCTTTCTTATACAGAATTCACAGACCCTTTAAATAAATTAAATTTCTTTACTCCTGAATGGACTGCAGAAAAGACAGGAATTTCCGTTGAGGACCTCATGAAAATATCCCACATGTTCGGAAGTACTAAGCCAGCTTCAATTGAAATAGGGATGCATGGCACGGCACACCATTCAAACGGCGACGTTACCTCAATTCTTATGACAGCGCTTTGCATAATAACAGGCAATATTGACGTTCCGGGAGGTCTTGTATTTATCGATTCACAAAAACCGAAGAGAGGCAGCAGGACCATCGGAAAAGACTTTTTAGAAACAGTTGTCAGCAGAAAGATTAACAGCAGCGATGCTTCAGGTAGACTTTCCGATCTTCATAAAGACCTTTCCGGAGATTATCCGGCTGCATGGAAAGGAGTGCTTGCTGACCTACCGAAGAAAATAAGGGAAGGAATAAAACTGAAACATGGTCCTTTTAAAGATTATTCTTATCCTGTCAAAGCTTTTATTACAAGAGCTGGAAATCCTGTCATAACTGCAGGCAGCACCCCTGACTGGATTGACGCATTGACCTTGAAGAATGATCCCAACTTTGATAATGATATAACCCCCCTGCCTCCCCCCTTAGATAAGGGGAGAATTAAAGGGGGGTTATCAAACGAATATCAGCTTGAACTGATCGTATTCATTGATACGCACATAACAGAAACCGGTAAGTATGCAGATATAATACTCCCCGAAGCCGGTTTCCTCGAGAGAATGGGAGTAAGCGATGTTTATACCATGAGTCCTGAAATAGCTATCAGGGATCAGGTTATCAAGCCGCTTTATGAATCAAAGACACCTTTTGAAATCATGATCGCCCTTGCAAACGCTTTACTTAAGAACGGAGACCCTGACATCAGGGCAGAAGACTTCGTTCAGAAATATGAAAACGAAGAAGCTTTCATAAATGCAATACTTGCTGAGTCTCCGGAATTTTATAATGTTGGTGCTCCTCTTCCTTATCCTGAACTTCCAGAAGGATGTTTGATAATCGGCACGCCTGATAATCCAATTGTTATCTGGGGGAAAAAGATCATAAAACAGGGAGAACTCCTCACAGTTGACTGGCTCAGAAAACACAACGGAGTTGCAATATGGCCTGCAAGCTATTACAGATACAAAAAATCAGATGGTTCGCCATCGTGTATATATCCTAAAACCGTTTCAAAGAAGTTTGAATTCAGATTCAGTTATCTTGAAAACATCAATAATAAATTCGGAACAGATTTCCCCACCACATTTTACTGGAAAGATTGCAAATGGAATCCGAAAAACTCCTCATTCCAGGAGGTGAGCAAAGAATATCCCTTTCAGTTAATAAGCGGAAGGGTCCACTATACAATGACTATGACAACAATCTGTCCATATCTTGCCGAAACAGAAACCGAATGCATGAAACGCCTTAATAACGATTTCACTCACAATGAAAATCATTTTGCTGCAGGAACAGTCTCAATACCGGTCTTTGCAATTAATAAATCCGACGGTGAGCGTTTAAATATAAAAACAGGAGATATCGTAATTCTGGAAACACCTTACAAAAAACGGGTGAAAGGGAAAGCATTGCTGACAGAAGAAATAATGCCGGGAGTCATTAAAACCGCCTTCGGACCAGGGGGGCAAAAGGCTTCCGGCCTGGGCTTTATCAATAATATCTCCGGGTATACTCCGAACATTAATGAATGTTTTGAACCCGAAAATATTTCTTCATTTACCGGCATGCCCGGTTTTGGAGATATTATGGTGAAGCTTCTGAAAGAATTCTCTTAAAAAGAGATTTTTTTAACTAAGCTTCTGCTTTCGTAATTCAGTCTTTTTTATCTTTCCTGTAGCCGTCTTTGGGAATTCATCGATGAAAAATATCTTCTTTGGGTTCTTAAACTGTGCTATACGTCCTTTCATGTAATTCCTTATTTCATTTTCTTCAATGACCGCATCTCCCCTTTTTTTGATAAAAAGTATCGGCATCTCTGACACCTTGCCGTCCGGAACTCCGACCATGGCGCATTCTTCAACCGAAGGGTGCTTCAAGATGAAATCCTCTACTTCTCGCGGATAGACATTCATTCCGTCAATAATGATAACATCCTTTTTCCTGTCAACTATGTATATGTATCCGTCTTCATCGATCCTTGCCACATCTCCGGTATAAAGCCAACCATCCCTCAATACCGCTTCTGTTTCTTGCGGTTTATTAAAATACCCCTTCATTACATTAGGACCTCTTATGATCAGCTCGCCTGTTTCTCCAGCAGGTAATTTCTTCCCGTCTTCCCCAACAACAACTGCCTCGACTCCCGGAACAGGAGGTCCGACTGAAGCAGGCTTCCTTATGCCTTTCAATGGATTTACGGCAACAACGGGGGATGCTTCCGTAAGCCCGTAACCTTCAATCAACGGGATGTTAAATCTTTTTTCAAATGCATAAATTGTATCTTCCGGTAAAGCTGCTGCGCCTGATACACATGCCCTGATATTTACTAAAAATTTAAGTAAACATCTCGCAATAAACGGTATCCTCTTTTTAGAAAGAATATTATATACCGTTGGAACTGCAACAAATAAAGTTATCCTGTCTTTAAGAATACTGTTTATTACCTTTGAAAACGGCTTTACAGATCTCAGCAACACAATTCGCGCGCCTGCATATATCGGAAGGATCACACATACTGTAAAGCTGAAGGAATGGAACAACGGGAGGAAGAGCAATATCCTGTCTTTACCTGAAACATTCATAGCCTTCATACTGGCTTCAGCATTGGATAAGAGATTGCGGTGGGTAAGCATCGCACCTTTGGGAAAACCTGTGGTTCCTGATGTATACAGCAATACAGCAACCTCATCACTATTTTTTTCTCCCTCACCCTCCTTTAACAAAGGGGGGATGGTGGGGATATTGGGGATCTCCCCGAAATCTACGGCTTTTAAAGAAGGAATTATTTTTTTTATCTTTTCTGCATGAGATGAAAAAGAATTATTGTATACAAGAAACTTACAGTTGCTGTCATTAAGTATGTAGGATATTTCATCCGGAGTAAGAAAATTGTTTATGGGGACCGATATTCCACCTGCCCTGAGTATCGCGAAATATGAAACTATGTATTCAGGGCAATTGTTCATTAAAATCGCAATACTATCGCGACGTTCAACTCCAAGCGCCTTAAGTCCACCGGCGATATTAGTGACAAGATTGTCTATTGCGAAGTAAGAAAACTTTTTCTTTTCAAAAGTTATACAAATCTTATCAGGGATACTTTTTGCCCTTGTTAATAATAAAGTGCTCAGTGTCATGATAGGTTACTCTTCACATCATAACTTATTAAGGTTCTCATAATAGTCTGTACATTCCTATAGGCGTCATTCCCGCATGTCTTTAGCGGGAATCCAGTAGTTCTTAATCTCTGGATGCCCGATAAAGGTCCTCGGGCATGACATATAAAGTTTACCCTGTTAGAAGACATTCGCCCTTCTAACGGGGTAAATAATATTTTGGGACTATTAATAAATACATAATATCATAGCTGTAATTAGAAATTTCAAAAATGTCCATGCGCGAAAATCGGTTGCTATCGTCTCCCGGAACAAAAAGTAATAAAGATTTTGTATACTATGAAGAATTAAAAATACCTGTGTATTCATCGAACCTTTTTAAATGGATTTAAATCTCTACCTAAAACAAAAAAGGAAGTCGGTCGACGATTTCCTCAAGAAATATATTGCTTCCAAAAAAAAGCGGAAAGATTGTCCGGAACAATTGAGCAAGGCCATGGGCTATTCGCTGATGGCGGGCGGAAAGCGGATAAGACCTATCCTGGCGCTTGCCGGTTATGAAGCTGTGGGGGAAGGGTCGGATAATATCCTTCCTGTTGCAGCGTCAATTGAGCTTATACATACCTATTCACTGATACATGACGACCTGCCGGCAATGGACAATGATGATTTCAGAAGAAACAAACCTACCGCGCATAAAGTTTTTGGGGAAGCAACCGCGATCCTTGCAGGTGATGCATTATTGACAGATGCCTTTCATATTATTTCCGGCGCCAGGGTAGATCCCGAAAAATTAATCTGCGTGATCCATGAACTATCTAAGGCCTCAGGGCCTGAAGGCATGGTTGGCGGTCAAACAGCAGATATTATGCTCGAATCCAAAAAAGCAAAAAAGAAAGATATCATATATATTCATACACATAAAACAGGAGCGCTTATACGGGCTTCCGTCCGTATAGGGGCAATCATGGCCGATTCCTCTCCGGATAAACTTTCATCCCTGACAGAATATGCAGAAAAGACAGGGCTTGCATTTCAGATCATTGATGATATCCTTAATATAACAGGCACTAAAGAGGAACTCGGAAAGCCAACTGGTTCGGATGATGCAAAAGGTAAAAACACATATCCTTCAACATTCGGCCTTAAGAAATCGGAGAAAATAGCTGAACAACTTATAAAAGAGTCCCTGAAGGCATTAGACGCTTTCGATAAGAAGGCAGACCCTTTGAGGGAGATAGCAAAATATATTTTATCAAGAAGGAATTAAATGTAGGGGCGTATTGCAATACGCCCCTACAAAAATGCACAAACTATGCTGATAGAAAAAATTAAAAGCCCGGCAGACATCAAAAAACTTTCAATCACTGAATTGAAAGATCTCGCTGAAGAGCTGAGAGAGATAATTATTGAAACAGTCGCAACCAACGGCGGCCATCTTGCCTCCAACCTCGGAGCTGTGGACCTTACTATTGCTCTTCATTATGTCTTTAACTCACCTGAAGACAAAATGATCTGGGATGTAGGGCATCAGTCCTATACGCACAAACTGCTTACCGGTCGCTTTAATGCCTTCTCTACCATAAGGCAACATGGCGGCATTTCAGGCTTTCCAAAAATTACTGAAAGTCCCCATGATGCATTCGGCACAGGTCACAGCTCTACGTCAATATCCGCCGCACTCGGCATTATCGAGGCACGGGACATTGTTAAATCCCAGATCCCGAATCTCAGATCCCAAATTCCCAATAAAGTGATAGCTATAATTGGTGACGGAGCCATGACAGCAGGACTTGCCTTCGAAGGATTAAATCATGCAGGGCATTTAAAAAAGGACCTTATTGTTATACTGAATGACAATGAGATGTCGATATCCCCGAACGTAGGGGCTCTTTCTGCATACCTCCGAAGGATAATGATGGGCGACCTGTATACTAAATTCAAAAAAGAGACAAAATTATTCCTCGAAAAAATTCCAGCATTTGGAGAGCCCGTACTTAAAATAGCGCAAAGGGCTGAAGATACTGTTAAAGGGCTATTTGTTCCCGGTCTCTTATTTGAAGAACTCGGCTTTGAATATGTCGGCCCTGTCGACGGGCATAAGATCGATTCACTCATAGAGACTCTGAAAACATTTAAGGAGTTCCCCGGGCCTGTCCTGATCCATGCCATTACAAAAAAGGGGAAAGGATATGAGCCGGCAGAGAAAAACCCCGGGATTTTTCATGGTGTAGGGCCATTCGACATAGAAACCGGCGAGCAGCTTTCATCAGGGAAAAAGTCATATAGCGAGATCTTTGGCAACTGCCTAACAAAACTCGCAAAAGAAGATAACCGTATTGTTGCTATTACTGCCGCAATGACGGAAGGGACCGGTCTCGCTGAATTTGTAAATAATTTTCCAAAGAGATTTTATGACGTGGGCATCGCCGAGCCTCATGCGGTTACCTTTGCAGCAGGGCTTGCAACTCAGGGACTTAAACCTGTTGTTGCAATATATTCAACCTTCCTGCAAAGGGCCTATGATGAGATCATTCATGATGTATGCCTGCAAAATTTGCCTGTGATTTTTGCGATTGACAGGGGCGGGATTGTCGGGGATGACGGACCTACCCACAATGGGGCATTTGACCTGTCTTACTTAAGACACATCCCTAATCTGATCGTGATGGCGCCAAAAGACGGATATGAATTACAATGCATGCTAAAGACAGCTGTATCTCATGATGCTCCCAGCGCGATAAGATATCCAAGGGGCGCTGTTACAACTCCTGATGAACATGAAGAACTTACGATTATCCCAATCGGAAAAGCAGAGTCTCTAAAAACAGGTGAAGATATATTAATTGTAGCAATAGGCAATACCGTTATACCGGCTTTAAATGCTTCTCAACTGCTCGCAGATGCCGGCATTAATGCCTGTGTAGTTAATGCACGCTTTGTAAAGCCATTGGATACCAATCTGATCTTCAACCTTGCTAAAAATATAAAGTATATTCTAACGGTTGAAGAAAATGCGGTCTCTTGCGGTTTCGGAAGCGCTGTGCTCGAATATCTTTCCCAATCAGACATTGAAGGATTGAAAATAAAATTACTTGGCATACCCGATACGTTTATCGAACAGGGACCGCAAAACCTGTTAAGAAAAAAACTCGGCCTTGATGCTGAAGGCATTGCACGAGAAGCGATGGCTTTTATAAAAAGCTCCGCAGACTTTACGCATTTCCGTAGATAGATAGACTTAGTTTCATTGGTTAAATTGGTTTGACTGGTTGAATTAGTTATAAATAAAACCAATAAAACTACGCATTAAATAAATTGACATTAACAATTAGTGTCGTCATTCCCGTGAAAACGGGAATCCAGTGTTTTTAAGGACTTCTGGATACCCGCCTTCGCGGGTATGACAGCAAATGTAACATTATTAATTTCGTTTGTATTAATAGAACATTCTGAGTAATCTTCGTAATCTGTGGATATAATTTCTTATGTCTTCTTTAAAAAAAATCCGTCTCGATAAATTATTGTTCGACAAAGGCCTTGTTGAAAGCAGGGAAAAGGCAAAGGCTTTGATACTTGAAGGCAATGTTCTGGTAAACGGCATTGCTGTTGATAAAGCAGGTGCGCTTGTGAAGCCTGATGATGTTTTAACAGTAGTAAGTAAAATGCCCTATGTGAGCCGCGGGGGACTTAAACTTGAACACGCGATAAAGACATTTAATATAGACGTTAAAGATAAAATAGCAATGGACGTCGGTGCATCAACAGGTGGATTCACTGACTGCCTTTTACAACATGGGGCAAAAAAGATTTATGCGATCGATGTAGGTTACGGACAGTTTAGCTGGATATTGCGGAATGATGAAAAAGTTGTTTTGTTCGAAAAAACAAATATAAGATACCTTGATGAAGATTTGGTGCCTGACAAAACAGATATTGCAACTATTGATGTCTCATTCATCTCTCTCCTGAAAGTCATACCAAAGGTTCTGGAATTTTTAGCGCCGCAGGGCGAAATAGTGGCCCTCATAAAACCACAGTTTGAAGCAGGACGAAAAGATGTCGGCAAAGGCGGGGTTGTGAAAGACGAAAACAAACGGCTTGAGGTTGTGAAAAAAATAAAAAATGAATCAGAGAAACTGGGATTTAAAGTCAAAGGGGTAACAACTTCGCCGATCAGAGGACCAAAAGGAAACGTGGAGTATTTTATATATTTAATCAGATCTCCTCAATGAAAAAATTCTCTCTCTTCTCTCTTTCGATCGTCGTCTCGGGCCCATGACCTGAAAGAATAATTGTATCTTCCGGTAAACCAAGTATACGTTTAAAAGATTCTTTAAGCTTTGTCATATCTCCGCCGTAGAAATCGGTCCGCCCGACAGAACCCTGAAAAATGGTATCACCGCTAAATAGAGTTCCTTCGCCGTAAAGACATACTCCCCCGGGACTATGACCCGGCGTATGCAAAACTTTAAATGTCAATTCCCCGGCACTGACTTCGTCGCCTTCTTTAATAAAACCATCCGGCTCCGGTAAGTCATCTACCTCATAACCCCAGAAGGCAGCCTGATCTCTGGCTCCTTTATACAGTTCCATGTCGCCATCATTAATTAACACTTTCGCACTGGTTGCTCTTTTTATGTCCCCTGCGGCCCCTACGTGATCAAAGTGGGCATGAGTCAATATCACAGCGCTGATCTCAAAGTTATTGTCTCTAATAACTTCAAGTATCCTGTCCGGCTCGTCTCCCGGGTCAATGACAAGAGCTTTCTTTGTCTTCTCATCAGCGGCAATGTAGCAATTCTCCTGAAGCGGTCCGACTACAAGTTTTTTGATAATCATCCTTCCTCCGGTTTAATATTCCAGATCCATTTTTATTCTACCGTTAGAGCCGATACTTATCAATTTCGTGTAATGGATAGAATAAAGATGCATAATCTTTTCAGGATTGCCTCGCATTGCAACTACATCTGCGATGTAAACAGTGTGGTCTCCGGTTTCCGCCTGCTCCACAATTTTACATTCAAAGGAAACCGTTACACCGTCAATAGTCGGGGTTTTTATTGTCTTTGACGGAATCGCCTTGAATCCGGTGTCTTTAAATTTGTCTATTGCATTTCCGCTTTTTGTACCGCAGATCCATGCGTCCTTTTCCTGTCCCTCTGAGGGGAAGCAAAGGACAAACTCTTTGTGATGCTCAAGACACTCATGCGTATATCTTGGATGACCGATTGAAACAGCAATCATCAAGGGCGACCATGATGTAAACATCCACCATGAAAGCCCCATGATGTTGGGTCTTTCCCGCTTGTCCAATGTAACAGCAAGTACATAAGGAAATGGTGACGCTAATTCAAAAGCTTCCTGTCTGTCAAGTTCTTTCATTTTGCCCTCCTTTTTTAAAAAAATTTACCACCGAGAACACAGAGGGGGAAAAATAATTGGAAACTGAAAATTATAGATTTTAAATTTTAAAATTTTCAATCTTCAATTTTAAATTTAAATTCTCTGTGCCCTCTGTGGTTTCCATTAATTCTTTCACCTCTTCCAAACCCGGTATCCCTGCTCTCCCTCCTAATTCCCGGCACTTAAGCGCTGCAAAAGCAGATGCAAAACGCACTACTTCTTTTATATCCCATTTCTGCAAAAGTCCATAAATATATCCTCCGTGAAACACATCGCCTGCTCCTGTAGTATCAACAACTTCAACTTTAAAAGCTGGAGTATAAAAGAGTTCGTCTCCAGAGACTGTTATGCTCCCTTTATCGCCGAGGGTAATTGTCGCTGCTTTTGTACCAAATGACCTTATGTAAATGATGGCTTTTTCAGGATCGAATGATATGTTGTTAATCATTAATTCTCTTGCAAACTCTTCGGAACAAACCACATAGTCGCAAATATGTGCAAGTTCTATCATTCCTTCGCGCACTCTGCCTGCATCAAGCATTACAGGAATATTTTTCTCTTTTGCTTTCCGGGCCGCGTAAATTGAGGCCTCTGCCATCAACCCATCAACAAGCAAAAAATCTGTATTGTCAAGAAAATTATCAGGCAGTTCATAAGGCCTCAGCGGCTCCGATGAAGGCCTTTTCCAGAAAATGGTCCGTCTCCCGCTTTCTTTCTCAACTGCGATAAATGCAACCTGTGAATTGGATTGCGGTCTTGTCAGGAGTCCATTGATATTGATATTTTCTGAACGGAGAGATTCTGCTATTTTCCTCCCACTTTCATCATCGCCTATTATACCGTGGAAATCGCAGGCAACACCCAGTCTTGAAAGACTGACGAGCGCTGTTGCGACAGGACCACCGCCGGATATGGTCCATTTAATAATCTCCTTTTTTGTATCCGGGACAGGAAATGAATCTATAACGAATAAATGATCAAGTGCACACTGGCCCAACCCCACGACTTTCATGCTTATAATCATAAAAATGTCAGTAGAAGAATGCAAGTTGTGTAAAAATATTTACCCTTCAAACGCCCCGATGCATAAGCACGCATTCTGGCCGCCGAAGCCGAAGGAGTTGGAGATGGCTATGCGGTGCTCTTTTTTTCTTGCCTCATTGGGCACATAATCAAGGTCGCACTTAGGATCGCGGAATTCATAGTTGATAGTTGGGAGAATGATTGAACGGTTAATTCCAACAAGTGTCAGGATGCATTCAATAGCGCCTGCTGCTGCTATTGTATGACCGAGCATAGACTTGTTTGAACTGACAGGGATATCCTTTGCCTTTTCACCGAACACCTCTTTTATTGCGCGCGTCTCGGTCAAATCGTTTTGTAAAGTGGATGTACCGTGGGCATTGATATATTCAACTTCCCCTGTCTGGACAGATGCATCTTCCAATGCTGCTTTTATGGCTATTATGGCTCCAAGCCCTTTCGGATGAGTATCTGTTATCCTGTAGGCATCAGCAGAAGAACCGTAACCTTTTAATTCCCCAAATATTTGTGCCCCTCTTGAACCGGCATGCTCAAGCTCTTCAAGAACTATCGCTCCTGCACCCTCTGACATTACAAAGCCGTTTCTCTTACGTTCGAAAGGTCTTGATGCAGTTTGTGGATTGGCATATTTTTCACACAACGCTTTTAAAAGAATAAAACCGGCCATTCCCGAAAAGTCCAGAGTTGCCTCACAACCACCGGCAATCATAATATCGCACTTTCCATCCTGTATTAATCTGAAGGCTTCACCGATGGCCTGGGAGCCTGCGGCACACGCTGAGACTATGGAATTGTTTGGTCCCTTGCAGTTTAAAAGAGTTGCAAGTATTGACGTTGCCGCATCCGGTTTTCTGCGGAAAAAATTAAGGTATTGATACCCTCCTGTATGTATCAGTCCTTTCATGTCCCAATGCCCGTTGCCGTCAAAAAATCTGTGAAGAAAGAGCATGTCCTGAACGGAAAGATTATCTCCATGAGAGCCGACCGAAACGCCGATACTTTCACGGTTTGCTATTTCATTAAGCCTCGACCTCTGTACGGCCTCGTTAGTTGCAATTCTCATTAATCTGAGTCCGCGTGAGGAAAATTTTTTTAACCTCTGATCTGTCCGGCACTCAAAATCTTCAAGCCATCTGTTGTCAACTTCACCTCCGATCCTGCAGGGAAATCCTGTTGTATCAAAAGATGCGATATAATCGATGCCGGAGATACCGTTAGCACAGTTTTCGAATGTTTCTTCAGTATCTTTCCCGGAAGGGGTAATCATCCCGTATCCGGTTATAACCACCCTGCGTTTAGAAAAATTGGAAGACATATTAAAATATCTTCTTATCTTCCTGAACTTTGGTCAGCCACTCTTTAATTAGCTCGTCGCCGTTTGTAAAGGTTGCAGGTTCTCCGCATGAAGCGCATGTGATGCGGACAGTGTCTTTAGATTCCCAGCCGGAACTGCCGCACTTTGAGCATTTTTCGGAAAGGCTGTCCAGTATATCCATTACGCCTCTTACCATTGATTGCGTAGTAAGTAAAGCCGGCACCTCATCCATGTCCATGCCGGG
Organism: Nitrospirota bacterium; assembly: GCA_016215115.1. GTDB lineage: Bacteria > Nitrospirota > Thermodesulfovibrionia > UBA6902 > UBA6902 > SURF-23. The sequence continues at coordinate 79,328 of JACRLN010000020.1, read as the reverse complement.
TTTTAATTCAGAAACACCATTACCAAATCTTATCCTCAATGTTTCAACAGCTTTATCCGTCAACTGACCGTTCTCATCTATTGCAGTGCCTTCTCCGAACATCTCTTCTATATGTTCAAGCACAAAATGGCGCGCCATCTTGATTCCAAACGCCTGTTCCAGTCTGTAATTGATATCAAGAAAATCAAGAGATTCTGCTCCCAGGTCTTTTATCAGAGATGTTTCCGGATTTATTTTGTCAGCATCAACTCTAAGTGTTTCAACAACAGCTTTTTTCAATTCATTAAAAACCTTTTCCTCAGAAATAATATTCTGACTCATAATGCCTCCCTGAATATATAATTCGTAATCCGTATTGTGTTATAGGTTAACAACCCCATATCCCTTACTCCTTACTTTTTACTTCCGGCAATCTGCAAATAGCATTGCTCAGTCCCCTGTCAACGATGATTGTCTGCCCTGTTATTGCCCTGCTCTCAGTACTGCATAAAAATACCACAACGTCTGCTATCTCATCAGGCTCAACGAAAAGCGTATCCGGCAGCATATCAATATGCTCCCAGTACTGCCTTAATACCTTGAAAGAATCTGTTTTGACAATTCCGCCGCAAACCGCATTGACTAATATCTTTTTTGATCTTAAGCCCTCAGCGCAATCCCTCACCACTGATTCCATTGCTGCTTTCATGCTTCCAAGTGGATAAGCGGGGTTATAAAAACGGCTTCCAAGGCTTGAAATAAAGACGATCTTTCCCGATGATTTTTCCAATAGAGGTAACGCCTCCTGAATGCAGAATATATTGCCCAGATAGTTTGTTTCAACCAATTGCCGCAATTCCCGCTCAAATAGCTTTTCAAAAGGTTTAAACGGCGCCTTGGCAGCATTCAGTATAAGATAATCCAGTCGCCCGAATTTCTCATTTGTTTCAGCAAACAGTTTTTTTACAGAATCTTTTACTGCTATGTCAGCCTGAACCATAAAAGCGCGACGTCCGATCCCCTCTATTTCTTTACATAATTGCCCCCCCTGTTCCTGAGATGTTCCGCCTGTTTTCCTGTAATTGATCACAATATCAGCGCCTGCATATGCACATTTACGCGCTATTGCGTTGCCGATACCCCGTGAACTTCCTGTAATTAAAGCGACCTTATCCTTCAAAGGGAGCATAATCCGAGTATTTTATAGAAAACATGTTCTTAAGTAAACCATACAAACTGTTAATACGAACTGTGAATAAAAAACTTGTCAACTTAATGACATTTTTTGTCAATTGATAACATTTTTTAATTCTTTAAATGACCCCTGCAAAGGTCATATATTGTTCTTATTGTTAGTTCCAGAACCAATATTCATGAAAAGTTATATATCCTTTATTACCTTAATTAGTGTCTGTTCATAAATTGCCATTTTATATTTTTGTCATGCCCGAAGTCTGTAATCGGGCATCCAGAAGGCATTGAAAAAACTGGATTCCGGCTTAAGGACTGCCGGAATGACAGACAGACAAACCGGGTTTATAGACAGATACTAATTATTGTATGGTTAAGTAAATTCAACATCAGGCAATAGCATTTTAAAACATCTGCAAAAGCAAACACTTTTTAAAGCTCAGGGTTCTTATATACCTTAGGAATGAAATTTGCTTATTATATAGTGTTAATTAATTTTTTATTTGTAGAATAAGGTATTTTTTGATATATTATTTAAACTTAAAGTCATATATGATGATCTTTTATTGATTATTGAAGTGGTCGAGAAAGGAGGTTTAGCATGAAGATTTTATTTTGCAGATATTCATTCTTTATAACTGTCTTTTTAACTTTCAGTTGTGCAATGACAAATACCCCGGTTGTCAATAATACAGGCAAATTGCTCCCTGTTTCTTTTTATGAAACAGATACAGTTGTTGATAAGAAAGATGCCGCTGATATTGTTTCTCATATTAAAGAAGAAAAAGTTAAAAACTCAGACAATGAAATAATACCAGTTGTCCGGCAAGAAGCGGCTGAGATATACGTGGAAGATACAAGAGAAGATAAATTTATTGTTTCTCAGAACGATACTGCTAACAGTCCGGCAGAAAAGGAAAATGATAACAGTATCAATAAAGAACAGGACCTTCTTGATAACGCATTAGATTCGTGTAATGATGCCCAGGAACTTTGGGCTCAAGGCAATCCTGAAAAAGCAATTGAGTCCCTGGATGAAGCCTATCAGTTTGTCCTGAAAGTTGATACCGACAGTCATCCTGAACTCATGCGGCAAACAGAAGATTTGAGATTTATGATCTCTAAAAGGATTTTGGAGATTTATACCTCCCGGTATACTACGGTCAATGGCAATCACAAGGAAATTCCTCTCACAATGAATGAACATGTGCAAAGAGAGATTAAGTCATTTCAGGGGCCTGAACGCGAGTTTTTTATAGAGGCATATAAGCGTTCAGGAAAATACAGAGAAGCAATGGTGAAGACACTGAAAGAGGCGGACATGCCTGAAGAACTGTCCTGGCTGCCACTTGTTGAAAGCTGGTTCAAGGTAAGTGCATTATCTCCAGCCCGTGCACTGGGACTCTGGCAGTTTATTCCATCTACAGGCTACAGATTCGGTTTAAAAAGAGATACATGGATTGATGAAAGATTAAACCCTGAAAAAGCAACTGCGGCTGCTACTGCATATCTGAAAGAGCTGCATCAGATGTTCGGCGACTGGACCACTGTTCTTGCCGCGTATAACTGCGGAGAAGGAAATGTCCTGAGAGTGATACGGCAGCAGAAAATCAATTATCTTGATAATTTTTGGGATCTTTACGGGCGACTTCCCGGGGAAACTGCGCGATATGTTCCAAGATTCCTGGCTACATTGCATGTTGTACAAAATCCTGCGAGGTACGGTTTCTCTTTTGAAGAACTGGAAAGCCCTCCTCTTTATGAAAAAGTTGACATTGAAAAGCAGATCCAACTAAAGACACTGGCTGACATTATGGACATACCCTTTGAAGAACTTTCTGCTTTAAATTCCGAACTCCGCCGGCAAGCTACCCCACCTACCAGATATTCACTTAATGTTCCATCGGGAATGAGTACTGTGCTGCTTTCAAAACTTGAAAACATGCCGGCGTGGACTCCGCAAAGAAATGAATATAATGATTATACATATCATACTGTTAAAAAAGGCGATACCTTATCCCGTATAGCTGCGAAATACCGTACAAGTGTTGATGCGATTGTCAAGGCAAATAAAATCAGCAGGAGACGTACCCTTAACACAGGTCAAAAACTGAAAATACCTCTCGGCAGGGGAAGTGACATGCTCTCATTTGAAGATAATCGTCTTCCCAGTGGAAAATATCGTACAAAGAGAGGCGAAACCTTAAAGATAATTGCCAAAAAATTCAATACGAATACAACTCAGCTAAAAAAGATCAACAACCTGACGTCGTCTCTTCTTTATGAAGGTCAGATTTTAAAAGTATCAGAATAATTGTGGAGGGGATTAAGCTTTAAGCGCTTTTAAAATAACATTGCCGATATACTCTGCCTTCTCCGGCTTAAGTTCAGGATAAATAGGAATTGACAATACCTCATCTGCAGCAGACTCGCTCTCCGGCAAATCACCTTTCTTATAACCAAGGTAATTAAAAGCTTCCTGCATATGAAGCGAAACAGGATAATATACTACTGAAGAGATATTGTTTTCTCTGAGAATAGCTGCAACTTTATCTCTCTCTTGTGTCCTTATGGTATATTGATGATAAACATGCGTTCTGTCCTGAAATTCTAAAGGACATTGAACGGCGCCGTCAAGAATTGACGTATAGATATTGGCAAGTTTGCGGCGGTTCCGGTTATATTCATCAATGTGTTTTAATTTTATTCTCAGGATTGCTGCCTGGATTTCATCAAGCCTGCTGTTATAACCTATAAAACGGTGCCGGTAAGGCGCAACGGTCCCGTGGTTCCTGAGAAGGTTAACATTTTCATATATTTCGTTACGGTTCGTTATCATCATGCCGCCGTCACCGTAAGCCCCCAGATTTTTGCTTGGATAAAAACTGAAACAGCCCGCGTCGCTGATAGTGCCTATATGCCTGCCTTTATATCTTGCTCCGAACGCCTGCGCACAGTCTTCAATAATTTTTAAATTATATTTTCCGGCAAGCTCCGTGATTTCATCCATATCTGCAGGCTGCCCGAACAAATGTACAACGATGATGGCTTTGGTTTTTAGAGTTATTTTTTTCTCTATTTTTGAGACATCCATGTTTAATGTATACCTGTCTATATCAACAAAGACAGGAGTTGCCCCGACATATGTTATTGCCTCTGCAGTTGCGATAAATGTAAAAGGAGTGGTAATTACCTCATCACCCTGTTTAATATCCAGAGCTTTCAGGCAAAGGTACAGGGCGTCAGTACCTGAAGCAAGTCCAGCAGCGTGCCCGACATTATAATATGATGCTACTTCCTGCTCAAACAATCTAACATTCGGCCCTAATATAAACTGACCGCTGTCCAGGATATCCTTCAACGCCTGTTTTATTTCTTCCTTGATAGGTCCATGCTGCGCCTTAATATCAAGCATAGGGATGACAGTTTTATTTTGTGTAATATTTGTCATAACTTATCTATATCTTAAGGTTATGATTAACCAGCCCTGATATTTTTAACGCTATTTTCAGGGCTTCTTTGCCTTCGTGTCCTGAAACAAGAGGCTGAGTTCCGTTTTTGACGCATTCTATAAACGAAACAAGCTGTTCTTTTAACGGTTCTTTTTCTTCCGTCTTTTTAATTTCCTTTCCAACGCTGTCGTCAAGCTTTGTATAACAGGTTAATTCCTGTTTTTGATAATCCAGATTCATAAATAAATTATGCTGAAAAACTTTGAGCTGCCGGACTTTTTCATTAGCTATCCTGCTTGTGACAGCTTCGGCAATACAGCCATTTTCAAACTCAATCCACGCATGGGCCACATCTATATTTTCTGTTAACACCCTGGCCCCTGTTGCCCGGATATCAGTTATTTCGGATTTAACCAAACTTAATATTATATCTATGTCATGTATCATTAAGTCAAGCGTTACGTCAACATCTATCCCCCTCCCGAGAAACGGGGATAAGCGCTGTGACTCAATAAACTGTGGTTTATCCACCATACCGCTTATCATGGAAACCCCTGCATTAAACCTCTCAAGATGACCCACCTGCAGGATCAGGTTTCTTTTCTCCGCCTCTGAGGTCAGGGTTTCTGCTTCTTCGAGTGTTGAAGTAATTGGTTTCTCGACAAGTATGTTTTTGTTATGACCCAGAAAATCCATTGCCACCTGAAAGTGAAAGGTTGTCGGCACGGCAATGCTGACTGCGTCCACAGAGTCTATAATTTTCAGATGGTCTTTAAATGCCTTACAGTTATACTTTTGTGCAAATTCCTCCGCTCTCGGAAAATCAGCATCAACTATACCAACGAGCCTTACACCTTCAAGGTTTGAAAATATCCTTGCATGGTGCTTCCCGATTGAACCGACCCCTATGACTCCAACGTTAATCATGCCTTTAAAAACCCGTCCTCCGTGACCGTTGTCCGTGTCCGTTTTTTTCCGGACACGTTAACCGGACACGATTCACGATCTTACCCCGACAACAACGATCCCCTCATTATCCGCCTCTTTTATAAATTTCTCTTTATCAACAATAATACATTTTCCTGCCTCCAGGGCTAACACCTTTGCTGCAACGTTTTTCATGGAATGCAGCGTATCAATTCCGACAACAGGCACATCAAACCTCAGGTCCTGACGCGGCTTGCTGACTTTTACGACTACAGCATTTTTTTCTGCGAGACTCCCGCCCCTTTTGATAGCTTCATCAGTGCCCTCGATAGCTTCAACTGCCATTACAGCCAACTCCTTTACAACTACTGTCTGCCCGATGTCCAACTGCCCCATTCCTTTGGCTATATCCCAGCCAAATTCAATATCCTTCAATTCATCTTTTGAGGGTTTTTTACGTGTCATCACCTCTGCGGGGACCAGGAGGTTTCTTGTGAAGTCGGTAGTGCTGCGGAGTGTAATCCCGTTTTTCTCGAGTTCATTGACTACAGCATTCATGATGGTATCATCTGCACGGTTCTTTAATGAAAAAAGAAGCTTGACTGCTTTCATATCAGGAATAACGCTGGTTTTATTCTTATATAAAAGGTCCTTGGGAACTTTTCCTGCCATTACTGCATTTGTAATGGAGAGTTTTTTAAGTAAAGATATTAACCCCCCGAAACGTCCGAGATTCATTTTATGGAAGTCATCAACAAAGGGTTTAAGTGATTCATCAGATGGAGGCTGCAGTGCAATCCCTACAACCCTGTAGCCCATCTTTTTAGCCTCTGCAGCAACTACCTTTGGCAGTCCGCCCATTCCGGCAATGATGGCAAGTTTTTTATCATTCACTAATTTTAAGTCCTTCAGAGCTAAGAGCTAACAGATGTCAGCTCTTAGCTGTTTCACCGGCATATCCCTCTTTTATTTTTTTCTATGAATTCAATAAAGTTCTTAACTTCCTCAGAATGGCCTAAATCATGTTTGGCCTTGTCTATTGCTTCTTTCAGCGTTAGTTTGCTGCGGAACAATATTTTGTATGCCTTCTTGAGGTCGCTGATTGTTGCATCGTCGAAATTGCGCCTTTTCAGACCAATAGTGTTTAACCCGTACAGCTTGGCCCTCTCACCCGCGGCTGTTGTGTATGGAGGAATATCCTGTGGTATAGCGCTAAAACCGCCTATCATTGAATGCGCTCCTATTCGTGCAAACTGATGGACTGCAACTAGGCCTCCTATAAACACAAAGTCCTCTACCACTACATGACCAGCAAGTGTAGTTGCATTTGCCATGACAATATTGTTTCCGACGTTGCAGTCATGTGCGATATGGACATAAGCCATTAAAAAGTTATTATTCCCTATTTTTGTGACCCCGTCTCCACTGACAGAGGCGCGGTGGATTGTTATGTATTCCCTTATGATGTTGTCATCACCAATTTTAACTTTTGTCGTCTCCCCTTTATATCTGATGTCCTGTGGCGGAAGCCCTATTGAGGTGAATGGATATATATTGCAGCTTTGACCTATTTCAGTTTCTTCAATAACAATGTGTGAGAAGAGTTTGGTGTTTTTGCCGATTTTCACGTTATCTCCAACGGTACAATGAGGTCCTATCTCAACGCCTTCTGATAGTTTTGCATTTGAAGCTACAATTGCTGTCGGATGAATTTTAGTTTTAGCCATTTGTCAACCCCTCTTTAGATACCATTGCTGTAAATTCCGCCTCAGCGACAAGTTTATCTTCAATAAAAGCCTCAGCAGTGAACTTCCAAACATTGCTCCTTTGCTGTAGTATAGTCACCTCAAAACGCAGCTGATCGCCGGGCACTACAGGTTTCCTGAATTTTGCTTTTTCAATACTCAGAAAATATACTGTATTACCTTTAGCGCCTGAATGAAAAGCCAGTATACCGGCAACCTGCGCCATCGCCTCCACGATCAAAACGCCGGGCATAATGGGATAATTTGGAAAATGCCCCTGAAAGAACGGTTCGTTGATTGTTACATTTTTGATTCCGACAGCTTTTACATTCGGCTTTAAGTCAATAATCCTGTCAACCAGAAGAAAGGGAAATCTATGGGGCAGGATTCTTTGAATTTCACGGCAGTCCATCATTTGAATATCCCTCCTTAATGCTAAGTGAAGTAGTGATGAAGTGAGGAAGTCTCCATTCCCTTACTTCCTGTCTTCTTCACTTCCTGACTCCTTGACTTCTTCACTCGATGTTATTTTCCTCTCAAGTTCCTGTAAACGTTTAATATACTCAGGCAGTTTTGAATAAATACTTTGTGCCCGGAGCCATGTTTTGTGTGGAATGGCAGGGAATCCGGAATATATTTGTCCATCAGGTATATTATCTGAAATGCCTGCTTTAGAGCCAATCATGGCGCCGTTGCCTATTTTTACATGGTCTCTCACGCCGGACTGTCCGGCAAGGATGACTCCTTCACCTATCTCCGCACTGCCCGCTACACCGACCTGCCCCAGTATTATACAATTTTTGCCTATCTTAACGTTATGGGCGATATGTACCAGATTGTCTATCTTGGTCCCGCTCCCAATGATTGTATTTCCGGTAGTCGCCCTGTCAATTGTTACGTTCGCGCCTATCTCAACATCATCTTCAATTATCACACCGCCGACTTGCGGAATTTTATAGTGGACGCCCTTTTCAAAGACGTAGCCGAAACCATCAGAGCCTATGACAGCTCCTGCATGTATTATTACATTTTTACCGACTGTTACATTCTCTCTTATTGTTACATTTGAATAAATAATTGAATCATCGCCAATTGATGTTCCTTCACCAATAAAAACACCAGGGAACATTGTTACCCGTGATCCTATCGCAACATTATTGCTGATATATACATTCGGATATATTGAAACATCTTCGCCAAAACTGACATCTCTGCAAACAGTCGCTTTATCGCTAACTCCCAAAGGTTTAAATGGTTTCCTGTAAAAAACTTCCAGAGCCCTGGCAAAAGTAAAATAAGGATTGTCGGAAATGAGAATGCTGACTGACAAATCTTCTATCTTTTCCCTTGCAATTACGGCTGAAGCTTTTGAAGTTAAAAGATCCTTTAGAAGTTTTTTATCGGCAAGGAAGGTAATATCACCCGGCTTTGCTTCATTTACTCCGGCTGCGCCTGTGATTTCGACCTCATGGTCACCTGTAATCCTGCCGCCTATGAGATCTGACAGTTCTTTGAGTTTCATATGAACTTACGCTTAAGCTGTCATGCATAACAAAGTGAAGAATTCCATTCCGAGATTGATTTGCCTTGCAATGACATTCCTGTTTTTTAATATTTAATATATTTATTTTTTAGTATCAGCAGGTTTTGCAGTTTCGCCGTATTTTTTTATAATCTTGTCGGTAAGATTCAGTTTTTCAGGAGCATAAATTATGCCGGCTTCATTTTTTTCAAAAATAACTGTATAACCTTCTTCTTCACCGAGTTTCTTGATTGTTTCACCGAGGTCTTTAATTATGCGGTCCATGAAATCAGCCCGCTTTTTTTCGACTTCTTCTTCAGAATCTTTTATCATTCTCTGAAAGTCTCTTTTGAGTCTTTCGAGATCTTCACGTTTTTCTTTCAAAGCATCCGGGTTAAGTATAGAGGCCTGTTTCGCCAGATCCTCATCAAGTTTCCTGATTTCTTTCTGTTTCTCATCGATAACCGCTTGTTTGGCCTTGAATATTTCTTCCAATGTTTTTACCGCCTTTTTCCCTTCGTATGATTCATTTAAGGCCTTGTTTAAATCCACATAACCGATTTTCAGGTCCGCCGCCTGTAAGCTGAATACGAACAGAAACAGTAATGCAACTGCCATAAAAACTATTTTCTTCATAACGCCTCCCTTATAAATTAGCTAATAGCTGATAGCTGATAGCTGTCAGCTAAATATCAGAAGAATCCTCCGATTGAAAATTCCAGTTTGCTTTTGGTTTCATTTTCTTTAGGATCTAAATTCCTCCCCCATTCCAGTCTCATTGGGCCTAATGGTGACATCCATCTGAAACCGAAACCGGCTGTTTTTCTCATATCACTTATGGAATATTTTTCAACATCTTTATCAAATGAACTGCCGTAATCAAAGAATGTAACTCCTTTCAATTTAATGTCTTTTACTATAGGGAATATATATTCAATGTTAAATATCGTTTCAACATTTCCTCCGATCTCTTTTCCTTTTTCATCCCGTGGGCCAGCCTCGCCGAAGCCGAGTCCCCTCACAGTATTAATACCGCCAACATAGAACCTTTCATAAAGAGGAAGTTTTCTACCGGCAAAACCTGCTGCAAATCCAAGCCGTCCGCGAACGCTGAAGGTGGTATCCCATTTGGCAGGAAAATACCATATTGAATCAATAACCTCCTTCATAAAATAGTTGTCACCGCCAAGCCCTGCAAAAGTAGTGTAAAGGGCATGTCTGTAACCGCTTGTGGGATCCAGATTATTATCAAGTGTATCTTTCCAGATCGAGGGGCTTATGCTGCTTGTTAATTTATTGCCTTCCTGGTCTTTAATAAGCGAAGAGGCTTTATCTGATATCTTTGTGATTTCTACCTGTTCGAGATCATATGTGATATTTGCGCCAACATATTCGGACAACTCTTTGCCAAATCCTATTGAACCTCCTGTTGCCTTTTTGTCATAATCAGGATATTTAAAAGACTCATTATAAAGACTGATTGATGCAGATATGGGTTTATCCATAAACCATGGATCCCTGAGAGAGATGTTATAATTCGTCCTCCGTGAACTAAGGTCAGCTCTAAATTTCAGGTACAGACCCTTTCCGAAAAGATTCGCCTGGGTAATTTCTCCCATAACCATGAATTTATCTACAGAGCTATATCCACCGCCGATGCTTAGCATGCCGGTCAGTTTCTCCTTTACATTTACATTGAGGTCAATGCGTTTCTCTTCTGCCCGGGGAGACGGCGTAATATCAACGGTTTCAAAAAAATTGAGGTTGTTTATTCTCTGAAAACTCCTCTTTAAAAGTTTTTTGTTAAATATATCACCCTCATCAAGCCTCATCTCTCGGCGTATTACATTGTCGCGAGTTTTTGTATTTCCGGAGATTTCAATCCTCCCGATCCTGAATATCTCTCCTTCTATTACATAGAGGGTAATATTTGCCAGTTTTTCTTTTGCATTTACATCAATCAGCGGATTGACATCAGACCGTGCATACCCCTTCTCCATATAAAGGTCCAGGATACTGTCTATGTCTGTCCTCAAGGCACTTCGGTTAAAAATCTGACCGGAAGCAATTTTTAATTTCTGAAAAAGCTCAGAGCTGGAAAATAAAGTATTGCCTTTAATTCTCAGATCACCAATTTTATATTGATCACCCTCGGATATTGAAATCCTGATAGAGAGTTTTTTCTTGTCGGGGCTAAGAGTGATTTCAGGTTCTGAAACAGCAGCATAAATAAAACCTTTGTTAAAATAAAGCTCTTTAATCCTTTCAAGGTCTGCATAAATTTGTTCTTTTTGATAAAAGCCGGAGCCTGTGATGAATGAAAAGAGCCATCTCTCTTTAGTCTCCATAGCCTTTTTGATTTCTTTTTTGGAAACAGCTCTATTGCCTTCTACTGTAATATCCTTGATTACAACCTTAGGCCCTTCATTTATCTGGAAAGTCAGTGCTGCAGCATCTTTTGAGATTTCTCTGATTATTGGCAATACACTGACAAGCCAGTATCCTTCTGACTGATAGAAAGAAATAATTTTCTGGACATTATCTGTTATGAGAGGAAGGTTTGCAACGGCTCCTGAGGAAATCGTTATCTTTTCCTGCAGGTCCTTGGCCTCAAATTCTTTGTTACCCTGAAAGTCTATGCTGGTGATAGTAGGTTTTTCTTTAAAAACAAAGACGAGTTTAACCCCGCCTTCAAATGAATCAATGTCAACACTGATATCATCAAAATATCCAATGCTGTATAATTTCTTAATATCTTCCTGAACAACATTTTCTGAAAAGGGATCCCCCACTTTGCTTCTTAATTTTGAATGGATTGTCTCATTGCTGACCTTCCTGTTCCCCTGTATTTCGACGAACTTAATCAGCGGACCGGACTCTGCTGAAACGTACAGTGGAGAAAACACAATTAACAACAAAAGAATGACTGATTTGCAGTATCTGCTTTGCAGCTTCAGTAATTGATCTGCCATTGAGGAAGTTTTAGTCAACAACGTCTCCTTGTGGAAAAAATTAAGTGGTAGTATAGCACTAAGCCAGTTTTAAAATCCAATGGTTATTGTAATGATTATTCCCTGGTAATTTTGGGGTATTAATTATGGTAAAATACAAAACTTGAAGGAAGATTACAATGAGTAATGAGTAAACAAAAATTCCTTAATTATTCATTGTTCATTGATAATTGTTAATTTATTTTTAGAATCGGGGTCAGTTAGTTGGAAGAAAAGTATAATCCAGAAGATATAGAAAAGAAGTGGCAGGCGAATTGGGAACAGAGGAATCTCTTCGCAGTAAAAGAAGTTTCCAGTTCCCCGAAGTTCTATTGTCTTGAGATGTTCCCATACCCCTCCGGTAAAATCCATATGGGACACGTCAGGAACTATGTAATCGGCGATGTTATTGCCAGATACAAGAGAATGCGGGGTTTTAATGTTCTGCATCCCATGGGGTGGGATGCCTTCGGACTTCCTGCAGAAAACGCTGCCATAAAACACAGGGTACATCCCGCAAAATGGACTTTCGAAAATATTGACTATATGAAGAGTCAATTAAAGAAGATGGGACTGAGTTATGATTGGGAACGTGAAGTAACAACTTGCAAACCTGAATATTACAAATGGAATCAGTGGTTGTTTCTCAAAATGCTTGAAATGGGACTTGCATATAAAAAGGCTTCTTCGGTCAACTGGTGTCCATCGTGTGATACGGTCCTTGCCAACGAACAGGTTATAGATGAAAAGTGCTGGCGCTGCGATAATATCGTAATTCAGAAAAAACTTGAACAGTGGTTTTTTAAAATTACCAATTATGCAGAGGAGCTTCTGAGCGATGCTGATGCGCTTGCAGGCTGGCCTGAAAAAGTTGTCACCATGCAGCGCAACTGGATTGGACGCAGCGAAGGGGTCGAAGTTGATTTCAGGATAGTTGATTCGGATAAGAGCATACGGATTTTCACTACAAGGCAGGATACTCTCTATGGTGCAACATTTATGAGTATAGCAAAGAAACATCCGCTCGTAGAAGAACTGGTAAAAGATGAAAAAACGATAAAAGACATAGAATCACTTTCAGAAGATCCGGAGAAAAAGGAAGGTGTCTTTACTGGTTTTTATGCCGAAAATCCGTTGACAGGCGACAGGATTCCAATATGGGTTGCTAATTTTGTTCTTATGGAATACGGCACAGGGGCGGTAATGGCTGTCCCGGCTCATGACCAGAGGGATTTTGATTTTGCAAAGAAATATGACTTGCCAATAAAAGAAGTGATAGTCCTGGAAAATAGCGCGGAAGCGCGGAAGCGCGGAAGCGCGGAAGTAGGGGCAGGGCTTGCCCCTGCCCAGGCAGAAAAAGGGCAACCACAAGGATTGCCACTACAAGCCTTTGAAGAAGACGGAATTCTCGTGAATTCCGGCCAATTCTCCAATCTTCATAGCAAAGAGGCGCGGGAGCAGATCGCAGATTATCTCGAACAAAAAGGGTTCGGGAAGAAAGTTGTAAACTATAAACTGAGAGACTGGGGAATATCACGTCAAAGATACTGGGGAACGCCGATACCGATAATATATTGTAATTCATGCGGCATCGTCCCGGTCCCTGAAGATCAGCTTCCTGTTGTTCTTCCCCAGGATATTATGTTGAGAGGAAAAGGGGCCTCCCCGCTGGCAGAGGCAGCGGATTTTGTAAACACAAAATGTCCGAAATGCGATGCCCCGGCAAAAAGAGAGACGGATACGATGGATACCTTTGTGGACTCATCGTGGTATTTTATCGCTTACGCTCTCGGCGGAAATGATAAGATAAATTTTACCACCAAATCAAACGTAGGGGCAATTCATGAATTGCCCCTACAATACTGGATGCCTGTTGATCAATACATAGGAGGCATTGAACATGCTGTTCTCCATTTGCTCTATTCGCGATTTTTTACAAAGGTTATCAGAGATATAGGTCTTATCAATATAAATGAGCCTTTTACCAGTCTCCTTACACAGGGAATGGTTATTAAAGATGGCGCCAAGATGTCAAAATCTAAAGGCAATGTTGTGGACCCTGATTTTCTGATTAATAAATACGGCACGGATACTGTGAGAGTGTTTTGCATGTTTGCCGCTCCACCGGAGAGGGACCTCGAATGGTCTGACCAGGGAGTGGAGGGTGCATACCGGTTTTTAAACAGAATATGGGGACTTGTGCACAAATACAGTAACGAGTTACGGGTAACGGGTAACGGGTTAAAGGATAAAGCAAACTCACTCGTCACTCGTCACTCGTCACTACTAAGAAAGACTCACCAGACGATCAAAAAAATTACCGGCAGCATTGAACGCGATTATCATTTTAATACAGCTATTGCAGCGCTCATGGAGCTTGTTAATGAAATTACGGCATTCAATCCTGACAGCGCTAATGACAGAAGAGTTTTAAAGTTCAGCATCCGGCAGATGATCCTGCTCCTTTCCCCTTTTGCCCCCCACATTGCAGAAGAGCTATGGGAGCAGATTGGTGAAAAAGAAAGCGTACTGAAAGAATCCTGGCCGGTGTGGGATGAAGAGATTGCAAAGGAAGATGAGATTGAACTTGTAATCCAGATAAATGGTAAGCTGAGGGGAAAGATAATGATACCTGCCGGGCTTGACGATGACGCTGTCAAAGAAAAGGCTTTTTCAGATCCGAAGATTCAGGAGCAGATCAGGGGTAAGACTCTGAAAAAGATCGTAGTTGTCAAAGGAAAGCTTGTTAATATGGTGGTGTAATAATATGAAAATTCAAAATTCAAAATTCAAAATTCAAAATTTCGGAAAAGCACTTCTTACTTCTTACTTCTTACTTCTCACTTCTTACTTCCTACTTTCCTCCTGCGGCTATCATATGATCGGCTCAACGCTTATGCCTTTTAATTCCATAACAATCAAGCAGGTTCAAAATAAAACATACGAACCGGGGCTTGAAGAAAAGCTGCACAATGCACTTTCAAAAGAGTTTATCAATCAGGGAATTGAGGTCCAGAGAGCAGGTGGCAATGTTGAGATTGAAGCAACAGTTATCAATTTCGAGCTTGCCGCTATTGGAGCGGTTAACGATAAAATCAAAGAGCAGTCAATAATAATGAGGGTTCATATTAAACTCGTGGATCAGGGAAAGATCACTGAATTCAAGGCTATGGAGTCCCCTATTAAAATTACATTTCAGTCAACTGGAACTGTCAGTGAAAGCGTTACTAATAAGGAAAGGGCGATAGAGAAGGCGTGCAGTGAAATCGCAAAAGAAATAGTAAGCAGGATTATTCTTAAATATGCTAAATAAAGCGCTTCTGAAAGAGGTTGAAAAGGGTCTACCCGAGTTTCTCTATTATATCTGGAGCGAGGAAAACTTTTTCTTAGAGGAGGCCCTCTCAAAATTTATTGATATTATTATTGCTTCCAGTCCGATGGACTTTAATTATGATGTCTTTTATTCATCCTCAACTCCACAGGAAATTTTAAACGCCGCATCAACCCTTCCCTTTATGGCGCCGAGGCGTTTAGTAGTTATTAAGGATTTTCATCTGTTCACTGCCTCAAGTATTAAGGCTTTAACCCCTTATTTTAAAGAGCCTGCTGAAACAGCATGCATGGCAATTCTTTCTCAAAAGGCCCCGCAAAAATCTTTGGAAGTTGCCTGGAAAATTTTCCAGATAGATATAAAGGAAAACGAAATTCCGGCATGGGTTAAACAGGCCGTAGCGAAGAAAGGAATCAGATTAACCGATGAAGCTGCTGATTATCTTATAGATTATATCGGAAATGATATAGGACTTTTGATGACAGAGATAGAAAAACTGTCTTTCACGGGAAATAAATTAATAACAGGCAAGGACATCATTGAAACAATCAGCATGACGCGGGAATATACAACTTTCGATCTTGTAGATTCCCTGGTAGCAGGTCAGAGTACAAGGGCCTTCAGAATTTTGAAGACTCTGTTTTCCGGCAGAAGTGACTCCCCTGCTATTATCGGGACCTTAAACTGGCATTATAAACAATTTTATTCTCTGTGGGTAAACAAAGGCAAACGACCGGCAAAGATGCGGGAAAAGACATACAGAGCGCTTATAAAATATGTGCCTTCCTTTAGTGAAGAAGATTTTTCCCGTATTTTTCAAAGCCTGCATGAAGCGGATTTAGGTGTAAAATCTTCAGGAAGACCTGAGCTTGTGCTTGATGTTTTGCTTATTAAGCTGCTGCAGAAGGAAGTATTGAATTGACAAGCCTTGTGAGACGTGAAATATTCCTTGAGGCAGTGTTTCTGTGTATTAAGTTCTTCCGTGCCGCTTTATCAATTTCTGAAATTACTTTTTTCAAAGCAGCCTGTGCGGCTTCAGCATTTTTGCCTGAGACCTCTTTCTCAACATTTTTTGAAAGTGTCTTCAGGGTATTCTTTGCTGCTCTGTTCTTCAGAGTTAATTCTTTTGTCTGTCGCGCCCTTTTAAGAACCGATTTGCTTTTTTTGGGTGCTGCTTTTGCCGGCAATTGATTGCCCTCCTTATATTTTGAAAATTAAAATTTATTTCTGTAAAAATGTTATATTTTTTAACATTAACAGCATGTTAAAGTCAACTGTGGAAACTAAATAGAGTCTGTCCCATAAATTGCTATTTTTTATTTTTGTCATGCCCGAAGTCTTTAATCGGGCATCCAGAACTTACTGAAAAGACTGGATTCCCGCTCAACAGACTGCGGGAATGACGGTCCAATGTTTGAGTTTATAAACAGACTCTAATTAGTATTGTGTAATTAACCATGAACAATAGAAGAATTGACCTTATTTCATTAATTATTCATTATTAAACTCATGGATGAAAAGAAAAGAGTCGCTAAAGCCGCAGGGAAGATGTCCATAGCCACATTTATCAGCCGGATACTCGGGTTTGTGAGGGACATGATATTTGCGTTGTATTTCGGCGCCACAGGGCTTTCCGATACGTTTTTTGCGGCATTCAGAATCCCGAACCTGCTAAGAGAACTTTTTGCTGAAGGATCAATGTCCTCTGCATTTATTCCGGTATTAACCGAATACCGTGAAAAGCACGGCGAGGAAGAAGCTAACCGTCTTGTAAGAATAGCTTTTACATTTATCAGTATTTTTGTGTCAATCATATGCCTTATAGGCATTGTCTTTTCTCCAGCCATTGTAACAGTTATTGCGCCTGGCTTTTTGAGTTCGCCGGAAAAATTTTCTTTGACAGTGCTTTTGACAAGGATTATGTTCCCATTCCTTTTATTCATAAGTCTCGCCGCATTGATAATGGGAGCGCTGAATACAAAAAAGGTTTTCTTTATCCCTGCACTGGCCCCTGCTATGCTGAATATTACCTTAATCCTGAGTATAGTCTTTTTTGAATCAAGGGCCAGACAGCCTATAATGGCGGCCGCAATAGGAGTCATGATCGGCGGTTTTGTTCAGTTTGCCTTTCAACTCCCGGCATTCTTTAAAAATAAATACAAACTCGGCTTTGACACAAAATTCAGTCACCCGGGTCTTAAAAGAATATCAATTTTACTTATCCCGGCAACGCTTGCTTTATCAGTGAGCCAGATTAATATCGTTGTCAGCAACATACTTGCTTCATATCTTCCACCCGGAAGCATTACATATCTTTTTTATTCCATGCGGTTGATACAGTTCCCAATCGGTATATTCGGCGTTGCAATGGGCATGGCTGTCCTTCCAACGCTTTCGGAGCATGCAGCGAGAGGAGAGCTTGACAAATTAAGGGATGATTTTTCATTTGCATTAAGGCTGCTGTTCTTTATAACAGTTCCTTCGATGGCGGGGTTGATTTTTCTGAGAGAGCCGGTTGTGAATATACTTTTTCAGAGAGGCAAATGGGACTATGCCGCAACAATCGGTACATCACAGGCTCTGCTCTTTTATTCTCTGGGGATTTGGGCCATTGTCGGTGTGAGAGTTGTTACGGCAAGTTTTTATTCCATGCAGGATACAAAGACACCGGTGAAGATCGCCGTTATTGCAATGACAACAAACATTATACTGAGCCTGTTTTTGATGAACCCGCTGAAGCACAGCGGACTTGCACTCGCCAATGCCGTTGCCTCGTCAGTAAACTTCAGCATCCTCTTTTTTATGCTGAGGAAAAAACTTGGCAATGTTGATGGAAAGAATATAACCGTGTCTTTTATTAAGATATCTCTTGCTTCCGCTGTTACGGGATTAATAAGCTGGTTCATAATCAGAGGAGACATGTGGACACATGGCGGCAAAACAATTGAAAAGGCAGAAATTCTGACTGGTGTAATCGCACTTTATATTGCTGTATATATTTTTATTATGCATCTGCTTGGAAGCGAAGAGTTGAAGTATCTGATAAATATGCGAAAGAAGAGATAGTTAGAGTCTGTCCATAAAGTCAAATACTGAAGCGTCATTCCCGCAGTCTGTTGAGCGGGAATCCAGTCTTTTCAGTAAGTTCTGGATGCCCGATTAAAAACTTCGGGCATGACAAAAATAAAAAATAGCAATTTATGGACAAACACTAGTTAGCGAGTATAATAATAAATAGAATCTGTTTATAACTTACAGATTCGTCATTCCCGTGAAAACGGGAATCCATAGTTCGGCAAGCTCACCATGACAAATGTCACCCTGAGCCTGTCGAAGGGTGGATTCCCGCTCAAAAGACTGCGGGAATGACAGACAACAAAGTTTATAAACTGATACTAAACAGGGAGGCAATTATGCGCCTGACTTTTATCTGTATCCTGCTTTTATCTATAGCTATTCTCCCATATCCGGCATCCGCAAAAAAAGCTGCAACAATTGACGAGCTGGTGGAAATGTACAATATCAAACCGTGTGTGGAATGCCACGCGGACAAGTACGAAGACTGGAAAACTTCAACCATGGGCAACTCTGTTGTTGATCCCCGCGTGCTGATGGGAATGAGAACCTTTATAAGATTGGCAATTGACGAGGAAAAGTCATTAAAAAGGGAAGATCTGACAATATGTTTGAACTGTCATGTCCCGCAAATAAAAGATGCAGCGCCGGAACTTGTTATACATATTGGCGATCTTATATTAACAGCCGTTGAAGACAAAGATGAGATTAAGAGGGAGGCCGCGAAAAAGGAACTTTCGAAACTTAATCTTAACTGTCTCGGCTGTCATAATTTAAAGGCAACGGGGTTTAATGTCAAACCGGAAGAAAAGGTTATCTACGGCCCGGAGAGCATAAAAGATAACCCTCATGAAAGCATTGGTTTTCAGACAAAGAAATCTGATCTCATAGACACCTCTGAATTCTGCGCTGAATGTCATCACTGTCCGCCTGATGTCCCATGGAAGGAGTGTCCCACTCTTTACACCACGTACATAGAAGATTTTATCAATAAAGGGCACAAGGAGACCTGTCAGGACTGCCACATGAAGGGAGCAAAAGCAATCCATAAGTTCTTTGGGCCCAATAATCCCGACTTTCTGAAATCATCAATAAGCCTCTCTGTAAACGCAAGGCCGACGAACTATATAAATATCTATGAAAACAAAAAAACGTCCGCAGTGGTCATAAAAATCGAACTTAAGAACAATGCAGGACATGTAATTCCTCATGGTTGTATATTTTCTCCCAAAATAGTCATGAATTTGACCGTAAAAAATCAGGACAGTAAAGAACTATTTTCGAGACAAAAAGAGTTCACAGTAGGCGACCTCTATTTTAAGGGCGGCAAGCAGGTAGCAATGGCTGAGTGGGATGTAACAGCTACAGAACATTTTGATTTAGGAATTAAAACGGATGAGCCTGATACAAGCACCTTTATCATTCCCCTTAAAACTGATACAAAATCTGTGGATGTTGAAGTGAATGTAAAATACTTATATTCCCGTGACGAGATATTTACTATAGGAGAATCCGCACAAAAAGTTGTTTTTGAGAAATGAACAGGGCTTCGGTGAGTTCTTTCGATTAAAGCCTTGCGGTCTGCTTCTCAGTCGCAATTACCGTTATCCCGGAAGGATCTAAATGGGCACGCCAGTAAGGTTTTTTGACGTCGTATCCTATATGGACATTTTCTTCAATGACGTTGTAGGCGTCAACAATTACTTTGTTTAAAGTGCACCCTTTTTTCAGAACAACATAATCCATGATTATCGAGTCCCTGACTTCAACATCCTCTTCGATAACAACGCCCCGGCGGATAACAGAATTTATTATTTTTGATTTGTTTATGACTGTTCCCTCTGCAATTATGCTGTTGGTTATTTCTCCGCCCAATATCTTCATCGCAGGCAGCTCATTTCTTGACGGACGGATAGGCCACAGCTCATTTTTGATCTCAAACAACGGCTTTTCTCCAAGCATATCCTGATGTGCATCCCAAAATGCTTTTATTGTGCCGACGTCCCTCCAGTAGCCCAATTCTTCATAAGGCCTGGTGCCGGGAATTATGTTTTTTTCAAAATCATACGCGAACAACTTTTTTCCGGCATTCAACATATTCGGTATTACTTGCTTGCCAAAATCATATTCCTTATTCCGCTCTGCCTGTATAAGCGCATTGATCAGGATATCTGTATTAAAAATATAATTCCCCATTGAACAATATGCCCTGGTTGGATCATTGGGCATAGAAGGCGGGTTCTTTGGCTTCTCGACAAACCCTTTTATCCTGCACTCACTGTCTGCATCAATTATACCGAATGAACTGGCTTCACTGATGGGAACAGGCCTTGCAGCTACTGTTGCATTGGCATTCCGTTCGAGATGAAAATCTATTATCTTACGTATATCCATACGGTATATATGGTCAGCTCCAAAAACAATTACGAGCTCGGGTTTGTGCTGCCGTATCAGGTTAAGATTTTGAAACACGGCGTTAGCTGTTCCCTGAAACCAGTCAGGTCCATACCTCATTTGCGGCGGAACAACCGTAACAAAATGGTCGCTCATAACTGCAGAAAGACCCCAGTTCTCCCTGACATGCTCAATTAGTGACTGGGATTTGTATTGCACAAGGAGATAGATAGAGAAAATCTGCGAGTTGATAAAATTGCTGAGGACAAAATCAATAATGCGATAACGACCGCCAAACGGAACCGCGGGTTTGGAACGCTCAAAGGTCAGGGGGAAAAGCCTTTCTCCCCTTCCACCGGCCATGATCATTGCAAGAATTTTTGGATAAGCCATATTCTTTTATTTTAATTAATTTAAATCTATTTTCCGGGTGCTGTAATACAGATGATTAAGATAAACAAAAGGTTTATAAAATTGCAAACGCATTAAATAAATTGACATTAACAATTAGTGTCGTCATTCCCGTGAAAACGGGAATCCAGTGTTTTTAAGGACTTCTGGATACCCGCCTTCGCGGGTATGACAGCAAATGTAACATTATTAATTTCGTTTGTATTAATGAGTTCATAAGTAAGGCTCCATAGCTCGTCATTCCCGCAGTCAGTAAGCGGGAATCCAGAGAGAATTAAAAGAACTGGATGCCCGATTAAGAACTTCGGGCATGACGCTAATTTATGTGTCTTTACTTATGAACTCCTTAGTAGCTAAATAATTTAAACCTTTCCGATTTCAACCGGCTTTAATATCAACATCCTTATCGCCTCGAAGATCAACATTAAGCTCAGTGAAAGCAGGATAATTCCAAAAATGCTCGAAATCATGGCATCGGGTTTAAGAGCCAAAATCTGTAAAGGTTCAGATAGCGCCTTCAGGAAAGGCATAATTAAAAGCGCCAGGGACCACAAAGTCATGGTCATCATGAATATCATCGGGATAATTGCATATACGGCATTTTTACCGCTTTTGATTAACCATACTGAAATTGAAAGGAGTATCAGGCTTGCAAGCAGTTGATTGCTTGTTCCAAAAATAGGCCAGGCAACTAAATATCCTTTCTCTTTTGTAAACATAAGAAATAAAAACGGTACAAGCAGGGTAATCAAGGCAGCAAAAAACCCTCCTGTTTTGGTCTGCCATCCTGTCAGCTCCTGAAATATATATCTTGCAAGTCTCGTTGTAACATCAAGTGTGTCATACACAAAGGTGGAGAAAGCAAGCAGTGCAAACGGAAAAGCAATATGAAAATCCACACCTGCAAGCCCCAGGTAACCGGCAAGTCCCTGCGCATAAATAAGGTTCGGATCACTTGTCAGGCTCTGGGAGCCCTTTGGTATCATCATAAGTGTTGCCAATGCAAGCACGCCAACCAACCCTTCAAGAAGCATCCCGCCGTAACCGACAATTCGTGCATCCGTTTCCTTTATGAGCTGTTTTGATGTGGTGCCGGAACTCACTATTCCGTGAAATCCTGAACATGCACCGCATGCAACGGTAATGAATAAAATGGGGAAGATCAATTTCCCGTTATCCAGACTTTTCAATCCGGCAAGATTAAAGGCCGGGTATTCTATATTCATTCCGCCAAACATGGCGCCAATCAAACCAATAATAATGGTCATATATAATAGCCATCCTCCGAGATAACCGCGCGGCTGAAGCAGTAACCATACCGGTATCACAGATGCAACAAAACAATATATCAATAAAATGAAATCCCACTGCTTTACCGTGATACCTGACAGCAAAGAAATTACCGACTTAGGAAGGCTCGGCCCTATCCATATAATAAAAAAGACTACCGGCAAAAATATTGAGGTAGCAAACCACAATTTAATTTTGAACTTGTACAAAAAAACTCCCATAATTACCCCAAGAAGAAGATAAAGTATGGAAGACGCTGCTACTCCAGGCCCGTAAGCCATATCACCTGTTACGGTTTTGAAAGTCTGGGCAGTAATATCCGTGAATGCAATAATAACGTAAATCAGGGCCAGCCATATGAAGATTAGAAAAAGAATATACGAAGTGCGGGACATATACACTTTTACAATCTCACCTATTGATGCAGCCTTGTGTCTTATTGACGCAGTTAAACTTGTCAAATCATGTACACCGCCAATAAATATAGAACCGAATAGTATCCATAATAGTGCAGGCATCCAGCCAAACCATATACCTGCGAGGATCGGTCCCACTATCGGACCTGCAGCCGCAATTGCTGAAAAATGCTGACCTAAAAGCAGGGAAGGTTTTGCAGGTACAAAGTCAACTCCATCATTTACCTGACACGCAGGAGTTTGCCGGGAACCGTCCAGGTCCATTTGCCTTGAAAGATATCTGCCGTAAAACAGATAGCCTGCTATTAATATCAACGTTGAAAAAATAACTACCTGACTGATCATAATTCATTCATTATACAACAAAAAGACATTCAACCCTTGAAAAAACTTAGTGTAATTGATAAATTAACATTCAATAATTGCAATAAATTGCTTTATTGTTATGGACCCGGAAAGGTCATTCCGGTCGGAGCGACTCTTCGCGGAGACTCGCTACGAGAATCTTTTTTTGGGAAGGATTCCCGACTGGGCGGGAATGACAATAATGTGAAAATATTATGTCTGATCTCAATGAACTAAGAAAGAAAATTGACGCTTTCGATCTTCGTATACTCGAACTGCTGAACAAGAGAGCTGCGATTGCCATTGAAATCGGAAAGGCAAAACAGGACAAAAATTTAAGCATACATTCGCCTGAAAGAGAGAAAGAGATTCTCAGAAGACTTACAGAAATAAATCCGGGACCTTTCCCTAATAATGTCCTTAAATTGATCTATGAAGAAATCCTGTCTGCATCTCTTTCCCTGCAGCAACCTTTAAAGGTTGCATACTTAGGCCCTTCTGCAACCTTTACTCATCTTGCATCGAGCAGAAAATTCGGCTCTTCTGCTGAATACATATCCGAAAGCACCATCAAAGGAGTTTTTGAAGCTGTTACAAGAGATAAGGCGCAGTATGGTGTGGTACCAATTGAAAATTCAACAGAAGGGGTAGTCAATTCCACTCTCGACATGTTCATTGATTCTGATCTGAAAATCGCCTTTGAAATAATGCTTGAAATAAGACATAACCTGCTTTCAAAAACAGGCAACCGGGACGACGTCAGAAAAATTTATTCCCATCCGCAGGCCCGGGCTCAATGCCGTGAATGGCTGGAAAAAAATTTTCCCGGAATACCTGTAATAGAAGAAATGAGCACTGCAGCAGCAGCTAAGCGTGTTTCAAAGGACCCAAATGCCGCCGCTGTTGCAAGCGAGCTTGCCGCTTCTGTATACAATCTTCAGTTTATTGAAAAAGGTATCGAAGACTATAAAAATAACTTTACCCGGTTTTTAGTAATTGCAAAAGAATCACCGCCCAAAACAGGAAAGGACAAAACATCGGTAATGTTGACAATAAAAGATAAACCCGGCGCTCTTTTTCTGATTCTGAGGGCCTTTGCAAAACACAAACTCAACCTCACAAAGATCGAATCAAGACCATCTAGGAGAAAGGCCTGGGAATACATATTCTTTGTTGATATGGAAGGCCATATAGAAGATAAGGGAGTAAAAAAAGCGATTAATGATGTAAAAAAGGAATGCCTCTATCTGAAAGTGCTGGGCTCCTACCCATCTGCAGAATAGCTGAAAGCTTACAGCTGTTAGCTATTAGCTTTTATTAGAATAATGATGATACACGCCCCAGAACACATAAAAAGCATCAAGCCGTACGTCCCGGGAAAACCGATAGAGGAACTTGAAAGGGAACTTGGAATTACCGGCTCCATCAAGCTTGCCTCCAATGAAAATCCTTTAGGCCCTTCACCTCTCGCGATTAAGGCTCTTCGTAAAGGACTGGACAATTTGAACAGATATCCTGACGGAAGCTGCTATTATCTCAGACAGACATTGTCAGAAAGATTGCGGGTCCAACCTGAAGAAATAATATTTGGCAACGGTTCCAATGAAATTATCGAGCTGGCCGTCAGGACCTTTCTCAGGCCCGGGGATGAGGCGATAATGGCGCACCCTTCTTTTGTCGTGTATTCAACGATTGTACAGGCGGTACAGGGCAACAATATTATTGTACCTCTGCGTGAGTGGCGTCATAATCTTCAGGAAATGGCTTCGAGAATATCAGAAAAGACAAGGATTATTTTCATAGCAAATCCAAATAACCCGACAGGCACAATAAACACAAAGACAGAGATGAGCGCATTCATAGAAAGAATCCCCGAAGGAGTGCTGGTTGTTATTGATGAAGCGTATTATGAATACGTTGCTTCATCAGATTATGCAGACAGCATGAAATATTTCAGAGAAGGCAGGGATATACTTATTCTCAGGACTTTTTCTAAAATATACGGCCTTGCAGGATTAAGGATTGGATACGGCATGGCAAGAGCTGAAATAATTGCAGAGATGAATAAAGTGCGTCAACCCTTTAATATAAATTCTCTGGCGCAGAAGGCCGCTGTTGCAGCAATGGGCGACGAAAAACATCTTGCAAAAACAAAACTGATAAATGAAAAAGGAAAAAAGTATCTTTATAAAAGCCTCGATGCCATGAAAATTAATTATGTGCCGACAGAGGCGAATTTTATTTATATACATTTGGAAGATAAAACAGCTCTTCCAATATACACTTCTTTTCTGAAAAAAGGGATAATTGTAAGACCTATGGGTGATAATGCAATACGTGTTACAATAGGTCTTCCGAAAGAGAACAGGAGATTGATTGAAGCGTTAAAAATAATAGTCAAGGAGATGAGATAGGGAGACTGGTATGGATATTATAGTTCTGAGAAAAAGTATTACTCAAAAAGAACTTCGTCATATTATCAAGAAACTTGAAAGCAAAGGGTTTAAGGCCAATATATCTAAGGGAACAGAGAGAACCGTCGTCGGCGTTATTGGCGACACTTCAAAGATTACAGAGGATGAGGCAAATGCCTTTGCTTCGATGTCAGGCGTTGAGAAAATCCACAGGATTATCCAGCCGTTCAGGCTTGCAAGCAGGGATTTTCAAAAGCAGGACACGGTTATTAAAATCGGCAAAAATGCAATTGGAGGTAAAAAAATACACGTTATAGCTGGACCATGTGCAGTTGAAGATCTGCCCACGCTTCTAAGAATTGCAAAAGAAGTCAAAAAAGGAGGCGCAACATTTATAAGAGGAGGCGCTTTCAAACCCAGAACTTCACCCTACTCTTTTCAGGGGCTTGGAGAGGAAGGATTAAAAATACTCGCAGAGGCACGCGAGAAAACGGGACTGCCTGTTGTTACAGAAATCATGGATCCGAGAGATATAGACATTATTCTTAAATATGCCGATGTTATCCAGATAGGCGCAAGAAATATGCAAAATTTCAGGCTCCTTCAGGAAGTCGGCTCCCACAATAAACCAATAGTTCTGAAGAGAGGACTTTCAGCAACCATAAAAGAGCTTCTCATGGCTGCTGAATATATCATGGCTCAGGGGAATAACAATGTTATCCTGTGTGAAAGAGGCATAAGGACCTTTGAGACAGCAACAAGGAATACACTCGATTTAAACGCAATTCCCGTTTTAAAAAGCCTTTCACATCTTCCTGTCATTGTTGATCCCAGTCACGGTGCAGGTCAGTGGAAACTCGTGGCCCCGATGTCAAAAGCTGCAATCGCAGCGGGCGCCGACGGCCTGATGATTGAGGTCCATACAAATCCGGAAGAGGCTTTGTCAGACGGAGAACAATCCTTAAAACCAACCAAATTCAATACACTTATGAAAGAACTGAAAGCAGTTGCAAAGGCGGTTGGGAGGGAGATATAAAATTATGAGTTATGAGTTAAGGAGACAAACTTGATTTTTTTCTGTCATTCCCGCAAGCCCCGAACAAGCCGGGACAGGCTCCGCGCGTCGGGAATCCTTCTTGGGAAAAGATTCCAGACAAGCTGGAATGACGGCATGGATTCATTGGAACAGAGTTAGCTATGAAAATAGATTTCAAACACATCGCTATTATCGGAGTTGGTTTGATAGGCGGCTCATTTGCGCTTGCCCTTAAACAGCAAGGTTTTAAAGGAAAAATAACCGGTATGGGCAGGAATAAAAAGAATCTGAGCAAAGCTAAAAAACTGGGAATTATTGACAACTATACGACTGAATTTACTGAGGGTATAAAAGATGCGGACCTGATTATGCTTGCCGTTCCTGTAGGACAGTTTGAAACCATTATGAAAAATATACGCCGAAATTTAAAAAAGGGTGCCATAGTTACAGATGTCGGCAGTGTAAAGGCACAAATTGTCAAAAAACTTGGGCCGCTCATGCCGAAAGACGTATACTTTGTGGGCGCTCATCCGATCGCAGGAAAAGAATGTTCAGGGGTCACTTGTGCCTCTGCCGATCTCTACCAAAATGCCAGATGCATAATTACTCCCGGTCCGGATACAAACAATACAGCCCTTAAAAAAATTATCAACCTATGGAAGACTGTCGGCGCAAAAACAATGCTCATGGAACCTGAAGAGCACGACGTGATCTTTGCTGCCGTAAGCCACCTTCCGCATGTAGTTGCATACGCACTGGTAAACGGCATTATTAAAGTTGACGAAGCTATACTTCATCATGGAGGCAAGGGATTGAGAGACATGACAAGGATCGCGAAAAGTCCTGCAGAACTCTGGCGGGATATCTGCTCTCACAATAAAAAGAATATTCTGAAATCCCTTAAAATGTTTTCATCCTCTATTTCAAATATTACAAAGCTTATTGAAAGATCAGACTGGAAGGGACTTGAAAAAGAATTTATAAAAGCCAGGGAGGCACGTCAGCCCCTTGAGTCAAATTAGCATTAAAAATACAGGGTCCTTGCGCGGCGAACTCATTCCCCCGCCGGATAAATCAATCTCCCATCGCGCAATAATACTTTCATCTCTTGCAGAGGGCAAAAGCATTATCAGAAACTTTCTCTATGCTGAAGACCCCCTGAGCACTATTGGTGCATTTAAGCAAATGGGAGTGGAAATAGCTATCAGCCATCAGCCATCAGCAGTCAGTAGGGGCGAGCGGCCACTCGCCCTTACAGAGGACAGGAATCCTGAGACAGAAATAACCATCCACGGCAAAGGGCTGACGGGGCTGAAGGAGCCCAAAGGTGCAATAGACTGCGGGAACTCCGGGACCACTATGAGGCTTCTCTGCGGAGTTCTTTCAGGACAGCCGTTTTCAGCCACATTGAAAGGAGATGCGTCATTAACCCGCAGGCCCATGAAAAGGGTTATCGAACCTCTCACACAAATGGGCGCAATTATAAAATCAGAAAATAGTTGTCCGCCTTTAAATATAACTGGAGGAAAACTCAAACCAATCAGTTTCAGTTCCCCTGTTGCAAGCGCTCAGGTGAAATCCGCAATACTTCTTGCAGGGCTTTACTGCGACGGGGTTACTACCGTCAGTGAACCTGAGAAATCGAGAGATCATACTGAACGCATGCTGAGAGCGGCAGGGGTGGATTTAAGTATCAAAGGACTGACAGTCAGTGTTCAAGGCAGGGCGGCGCTGAAGCCCTTTGATATAATCGTTCCCAATGACTTTTCATCGGCTGCGTTTTTTATAGTAGCAGGAATCATTGTTCCCGGTTCAGAGTTATTAATTAAAAATACAGGGATCAATCCAACCAGAACCGGTTTATTGAAAATCCTTCAGTCCATGGGTGCGAACATCAAACTTGAGCACAAAAGGGAAGTTTCAGGAGAGCCGGTAGCTGACATACATGTGAAGCATTCAGGCCTTTCAGGCATAGATATCGCCGGAGATATGGTTCCCAAAACAATTGATGAGTTCCCGATCTTATGTGTAGCTGCTTCATTGGCACAGGGGAAAACAAAGATAACAGGCGCAAAGGAATTGAGAGTAAAAGAGTCAGACAGGATAACTGCCATAGCTGCTGAACTAAGAAAGATGGGGGTCAATGTAGAAGAACTTGAAGACGGTTTGATAATCGAGGGGCAGGAGAAACTGCGACCCGCTCTCATTCAAAGCTATGGCGACCATAGGATTGCAATGTCCATGGCAATAGCCGCGCTGATGACTGATGGCGAGACCACAATTTCAGATACCGACTGCATCAATACATCTTTCCCGGGGTTTATGGGGATATTAAATAAACTGCAGCAGGCAAAATAGGATAACCCTGCCCAAAAAACCCAGCATAGCTTAGAATCTCAGATTTTGTTAATATAGACTTCATTTTGAACTATTCCCTTACACCCTCCCCTTCATCCCCTCCCGTCAAGGGAGGGGAGAGGCTGAGGAGAAACTTCAACAAGGGGAAAATATTGCTCTCAAATCCCCTCTCCCCTTGCGGGAGAGGGTCAGGGTGAGGGGGATTTAAATATTATCTATGAAAAGCGTAATAACCATAGACGGGCCCTCGGGCGCCGGCAAAGGCACGATTGCCAGACTCCTTGCTAAAAAACTGGGATATAGATACCTTGATACAGGCGCCCTGTACAGGGCAGTTGCATGGAAGGTGATGAAAGCAAAAATCAAACTTGATGATGAAGAAACATTGAAGAAGTTACTGGACAAAACAGATATCGCTTTTAATGGAGACATGATTACTGTTGACGGTATAGATATTACTTCGGAAATCAGAACAGCCGAAATCGGGGAATTAAGTTCTCAGGTCTCGGCAATACCTGTTGTGAGGCAAGGCTTATTTTCCATACAGAGAAACATATGCCTTCAGGGCAAAGTTGTGATCGAGGGCAGAGACACCGGAACAACCATTTTCCCTGAATCGGGGAACAAATTCTACCTCGACGCAGGTGTTGAAGAAAGGGCCAGAAGAAGATACGAAGAAATGAAATTAAAAGACCCAAGTATTACTCGTGAAACAACCATTGAAGATATCAGAAGGAGGGACTTAAGGGACTCATCCCGAAAAACCTCCCCTCTAAAAAGAACCGATGATATGATTTATATAGATTCAACAAATTTGAGTATCGATGAGGTTGTTGAAAAGATAATTGAGAGTTTGAAAAAATAAGTTGTTACTAATGCGGTCATAAGTAGAGACACATAAATTAGTCGTCATGCCCGAAGTTTTTTAAGCGGGAATGACGAAATGGTGGAATACAATGTTAATAGATTTCCTGTACAAGCTTACGCAAATCTTGATACGTTTTATCCTCTGGATCAATGGCGGAGTGGTTGTTAAGGGCAAAGAGAATATTCCTTTGGAAGGAGGCGTAATCATTGCTGCAAATCATATTAGCTATATAGATCCTCCTCTGTTAGGCGCTGTCCTTCCAAGAAGGGCCACATTCATGGCGAGAAAGGGGTTATTTGAAATACCCATATTAAGCTGGGGAATGAGACAAACCGCAATTCCTGTTGACAGGCAAAAAACCCAACCCTCGACTATAAAGGAGGCCGTCAGGAGACTTAAAAAAGGAGAGGTTATTGTTCTGTTCCCTGAAGGGAGAAGGAGTGAAACCGGCGATTTCCTCGAAGTCAAACGTGGCGTAGGCATGCTTATTAGTCTAAGTAACTCACCGGTTGTTCCTGCTTTCATAACAGGAACTGACATGGCGCTGCCGGTTAATGCCAAATGGCTCAAGAGGGCGAAGATAACAGTAGTATTTGACAAACCGATATATTATACTTCTATACACAAAATAAATTATTCCCCTCATCTTATTTATGAGGATATCAGCAAAGAAGTAATGGCTGCAATAAGAGCGTTGAAAAAAACATAATGGATATTATAGTCGGTAAAAAAGCAGGTTTTTGTTTCGGGGTTAAACGCGCCATTGATATTGCTTTTAATCTTGCAAAAGAATCTAAGAAAGGCATATACACTTACGGGCCGCTGATTCATAACCCCCAGGTGGTCAGCGAACTGAAACAGAAAGGAATAAATACAACGGAGGCCCTCCACTCCACGGATATTAAAACCCTTATTATCAGAACCCACGGGGTATCACCTGAGGTGTATGCTGAAACATCAAAAATGAGATATAATCTCATCGATGCTACCTGTCCCTTTGTCAAAAAAGCGCAGAACTTTACAAAGAAACTGAGAGACGAAGGCTATCAGGTGCTTATAATCGGGGATAAACATCATCCGGAAGTGCAGGGATTAATTGGTTTTGCCGGCAGTGATGTAATCGTTGCAAGTGAGGCTGAAACTCTGACCAACATAAAAAAGAAGGTTGGTATAATCGTTCAGACAACTCAATCATTTGAAACTTTAAAAAAAATTATCCTTCAGGTAATCAGCACAGCGAGGGAAATAAAAATTTACAATACAATATGCGATTCAACTGCACAAAGAGTCAAGGAGACAAAAGAACTTGCAAAAAAAGTAGACCTTATGATAATCGTTGGAGGCAAAAACAGCGCCAATACAAACCAGCTTGTTAAACTTTCAAGGGAAGTATGCTCCAAAGTATATCACATAGAAACGGCTGGAGAGATCGTAAAAAAATGGTTGAACAAGGTAGAAAAAGTCGGCATATCAGGAGGCGCTTCAACACCACAACGGATAATTAATGATGTTGTAAAAAAAATTAAAGAAATTTCTGTCGGGAGGTAATATAATATATAACTATGGAAACTCAAATGAACGATTTGGAAAAACTTTATGCCAATACTTTTAAGGGATTAAAAGAAAGAGCCATCGTCAAAGGCAATGTTTTGCAGGTAAAGCCGGACGGTGTCATTGTAGACGTAGGAACCAAGTGTGAAGGTTTTATCCCTCTGGGAGAACTCTTGGAGGATGATATCAATCATTTAAAAGCAGGAGACAATATTGAGGTGTTTGTTGTTAACCTGAATGATTCTGACGGCTTCGTGAAGCTATCAAGGCAAAAGGCTGAAGGGATTAGGACCTGGGATATGCTTGAGAATGCCTTTAATAAAGGACTTGCAGTAGACGGGAAGATCACCGGAAAGGTCAAAGGCGGCATGACTGTTACTATTGGCGGGATAAGCGCCTTTCTGCCAGGTTCCCAGATTGATTTGAAGGCTACAAAAAATCCGGATTATCTCATCGGACAAAATTGTGCCTTCAAGGTGATTAACATAAATCATAAAGGTTCCAATGTAATAGTCTCAAGACGTGTACTCCTTGAAGAGCAACGGAATAAACTCAGGGAGCAGACGGTGCATCAGCTTAAAGAAGGAGCTCTTGTTAAAGGCATCATTAAGAATCTTACTGACTATGGAGCGTTTATTGATCTTGGGGGAATAGACGGTCTGCTGCATATATCTGACATGTCATGGGGAAGGATCAGTCACCCCGGTGAATTATTCAGTATCGGTGATACTGTTGAAGTGGTTGTTCTTACATTCAATCCTGAAACAGGAAAGGTGACACTCGGTTATAAACAGAAAAAAGCCGATCCGTGGACTTCGGTGGAAGAAAAATATCCTGTTGGGAAAAAAGTGCTGGGAAAAGTGATTACCACTACTGATTACGGTATATTTATTGAACTCGAAGAAGGGCTTGAAGGCCTTATACATGTAAGTGAGATCGACTGGGTGGAAAAGTCTATAAAACCTTCAAAATATTTCTCTGTGGGAGACAAGGTTGAAGCAGTTATACTGAAAGTGAACAAAGAAGATAAAAAAGTATCCTTAAGCATAAAACAACTCAAACAAAATCCGTGGGAAATCTTAAAAAATACATATGTTGTGGGGCAGAAAATAACCGGAAGGGTAAAAAGCTTTGCTGATTTCGGAGCCTTTATTGCCCTCGATGAAGGGATCGATGCACTCCTCCATATATCTGACATTTCATGGTTGAAACGCATAAAACATCCCTCAGATGTACTCAAGAAAGGACAGCAGATTGAGGTTGTGGTTCTGAACTTCGAACCTGAAAAGGAGCGCATTTCAGTAGGGCTCAAGGAACTGACTCCCGATCCATGGATTAACGAAATACCCGGTAAATACAAGATGGGTGATACAGTAACCGGCAAGGTAGCAAACATTACCGATTTCGGTATCTTTTTGGAGCTTGAGGACGGAGTAGAAGGTTTAATACACAAATCTGAAATAGAAAAAAAGCCCGAGGAAAAGATCGAAGACCTCTTCAGGCCAGGGATAGAATTAACTGCAAGGGTAATAAATATCAATCCCGCCGAGAGAAAGATGGACCTCAGCCTGAAAACGATGATAGGCTGAAATCGGGATGGAGAACTTTAACTTGAAAAAGGTTCTGATTATTTTAGCTGTTATTTTAGCACTCATTTTAGTACTGAGTCTTATGCTTACTTTTACCCATAAGGGTCCATTAGGAGAAAAAGTTGCACTCGTACGCGTTACAGGTGTTATTCTTGATTCAACCGATATTATTGAAGAATTAAGGGAATACGAAAAAAATAATTCTATAAAAGCCGTTATTATAAGGATTGACAGTCCCGGCGGAGCCGTGGCCCCATCTCAGGAAATATATGAAGAAATCTTAAAGTTTAAAGAAAAGAAAAAGGTTGTTGTTTCAATGGGTACGGTAGCAGCTTCCGGGGGATATTATATTGCCGCCCCTGCTGATAAAATTGTGGCAAATGCCGGAACGCTTACAGGTTCCATAGGTGTAATTATGGAAATCCCGAATATTTCAGGTCTTATGCAAAAAATAGGTGTGGAAACCCAAGTTATAAAAAGCGGGGAGCATAAAGATATCGCATCAATTTTTAAATCACTGAAACCAGAAGAGAAACAGATTTTGCAGAACGTACTCGATGATGTGCACAATCAGTTTATTATGGCTGTATCTGAGGGCAGAAAGAAGAAATTTGAGGAGATTAAAAAACTTGCTGACGGGAGAATATTCACCGGCAGAATGGCAAAAGAACTTGGACTTGTTGATGAATTGGGAAATCTTCAGGACGCAATCATGCTTGCAGGCAAGTTGACCGGCATCAAGGGTGAGCCCCAGGTTATTCAGAAAAAAGAAAAATTCAGCTTTTTTGATATACTGAAAGGGGAATTTCCTGGAAAACTGATGGAAAACGTCTTTCATGGCATCAGTTTAAAATACTTGATGATACCGTAATGGAAATTTTAAATCTCAAATCTCAAATTTCAAATTTCAAATTTTTTATTCGGAGGAAATTATGACAAAGTCGGTTCTTATTGAAAAAATTGCAGAGAAAGTGGAAGGTCTCTCAAAAAAGCAGGTAGAAGTTATCGTTGAGACCGTTTTTGAGAGCATCAAGGAAGCGCTTGCAAAAGGCGGGAAAGTTGAAATCAGGGGTTTTGGCAATTTCAGACTCCGCAACAGGAATGCAAGAAAAGCCAGAAATCCAAAAACCGGCGACTCTGTCAGTGTGCCGCCAAAAAAGGTCCCCTTCTTCAAGGTCGGCAAAGAATTGCGGGAGATGGTGAACAAGGCTTAGGGAACGCATTTTAATTTGAAATTTAAAATTTTAAATTTCAAATTTTCAATTTTCTTCTTGATTCTGAAATTATGTCGGTCGACTTTATTGCTGTGGGGTTCGGTAAGGGTTCCGACACCTTTCTGCAAAGTTAAACCGGTATATACTCACAATAAACAAATCAACACATGCAAAAAGGTAAAGTCTACATAGTCGGCGCCGGGCCTGGGGATGTAAGTCTTCTTACAGTAAAAGGTCTGAAATGTCTTCAAAAGGCAGAGGTGGTGGTTTATGATTTCCACCTGAATGCGCAGGTCCTGAACTACATCAATCATGACGCTGAATTCATCTACGCAGGCAAGCGGGGCGGACAGCACACGATGACGCAGGATGAGATAAATCTGACTCTTGTTGAAAAGGCAAAGGAAGGAAAAATTATCTGCCGGTTAAAAGGCGGCGATCCGTTTGTATTCGGCAGAGGCGGTGAAGAGGCGGAAGCATTAGCGAAAGAAGATATTGAATTTGAAATCGTTCCCGGCGTCAGCTCCGCAATTGCAGCGCCTGCATACGCAGGAATTCCACTTACGCACAGACTTTATTCATCTTCACTTGCGATTGTCCCGGGTTATGAAGATGCTTCCAAGGAAGAAAGTTCCATTGACTGGGCCAAGCTTGCAACAGGCGTAGGGACAATTGTGTTTCTTATGACCGTTAAGAACATCGCTCTTGTCTGTCAGAAGCTGATTGACAACGGCAGGAGTTCTGAGACCCCTGTGGCTGTAATACGCTGGGGCACAAGAGCTGATCAGACAACTCTTGTAGGTAATTTGAAAAATATATCCGATTTGGTTAAAGAAAATGAAATTAAACCACCTGCAGTTATGGTAGTCGGAGATGTTGTGAAGCTGAGAGAAGTTCTCAAATGGTATGAAAAGAAACCTCTCTTCGGGCAGCGTATTCTTGTCACAAGAGAACATTCGGAGGGGTTTGAACCATTGGAAGAACTTGGGGCGGAAATTATCGAATTTAATACCATAGAGATTGTACCACCTGAAGACTGGACAGAGCTCGATAATGCAATAGATAAAATTGAATTCTACAACTGGCTGATACTCACAAGCGCAAACGGCGTGAAATATTTCTTTAAGCGATTATTTGACAGAGGCAGGGATATAAGGGATTTGAAGGGAATAAAAATATGCGCGGTTGGTTCAAAGACCGCAGCAGCAATTAATAATTACGGAATAAAAGTAGACCTGGTGCCTGAGGAATTTAATGCGGAAGGACTGATAAGTGCAATAGTGCAAAAGTGCAAAAGTAATGAAGATAAAACTTCCGCACTTCCGCACTTCCGCACTTCCGCGCTAAGAGGGGTAAGATTTCTTCTTCCAAGGGCAGAGGTTGGACGGGAAATCCTCCCTGAGAAGATAAAAGAACTCGGCGGAGAGATTGACGTCGTCACTGCATACAGGGCTGTAAAACCTGAAACACACGGCAAAAGATTAAAACGGTTTTTAAAAGAAGGTAAAATCACCATAGCAACATTTACAAGCGCAGCGACTTTTAATAATTTTATGGATATAGCAGGAGAGGATGCAGAGGGTCTGCTGAAAGATGTTGCGATTGCAGTAATCGGCCCGGTCACTGCAAAAGCCGTGGAGAAGGCAGGATTGAAAGTCAGCATAATGCCAAAGGAAGCAACGATCGATGCAATGGTGAATGAAATAATAAAGTGGGCGAAAAAACTTCATGATTCCAAAAGATCTCAATAACAAAGAAGCCGTCCTGAATTTCCTCAGGACAAAAACCGACAGGCCTGTAAACCTCAAGGAAATTGCAAAAACGCTCGGCATTTATAAAAAAGAAATGCGCCCTCTTAAGCGAATTATGGAATCTTTAATAAAGTCAGGTGATATTTTCAAGACAAGATCAGGTTTCTACGGTCTGGCTGACAAGATGAATCTCGTCACAGGGTCTTTTGAGGCGCATAGAGACGGATATGGGTTTCTGATTCCTGACAAATCCGGGGAAAGAGATCTTTTCATTCCTCCTCGAAAGACTTCCGGTGCCATGTCAGGTGACAGGGTAGTAGCCCGTATTGAAAGTATGGCAAGAAGAGAAGGCAGTATCATAAAAATCCTTGAGCGGGCTCAGAAGAAAATTGTGGGGATGTGTTATCGTGAGGGAGACATTTTCTACGTGAAACCAAAAAGCAGAAAAATACCTTTCGGCATATTGGTCAGTCCCGGCAATAAGTCCGGCGCAAAAGACGGTGATAATGTAGTTATTGAACTTACTTCTTATCCGACTGCTATTAAACCCGCTGAAGGAAGGGTCTTGAAAATCCTCACTGATATTACTGAACCGGCTGATGAAATTGATACTATTATTGAAGAATATTCCCTTTCCCGCAAATTTCCCTCTGCAGTACTCTCTGAAGTTAAAGAACTTACCGGAGAAATATCTCTGCAAAAGAGGATTAATTGCCGAAGCCTTTTGACCGTAACAATTGACGGCGAGACGGCAAAAGATTTTGATGATGCCGTATCTATCAAAAAAACAAATGACGGTTTTATACTTTTTGTTCATATTGCGGATGTAAGTCATTATGTACTGTGGGATTCAGTAATTGACCTTGAAGCAAGGCGCAGAGGCACAAGCGTTTATTTTCCGGGAAACGTAGTCCCCGATGCTGCCTGAAAAACTTTCAAATGACCTGTGCAGTCTTGTACCGGGACAGGACCGGCCGACATTCACCGTCGAGATGCACTTTGATAAAAAAGGACAGATGATCAGGAAGGACTTTTATCCCAGCCTCATAAACAGCAACGAGAGAATGACATATACTTCGGTAAGAAAGATTCTTGTTGATAAGGACCGCGATGAGAGGGGAAAATACGATTACCTGCTTGAGAGTCTTGAGAACATGGAGGAGCTTTGCGAAATTTTAAGAGATAAAAGAATAAAGCGCGGCAGTCTTGATTTTGATCTGCCGGAACCTGAAGTGCTCCTTGACATACAGGGAAGACCCGGTGCAATCATCAAAGCTGAGCGGAACCTTGCACATATGGTTATTGAGGAGTTTATGATAGCAGCCAACGAAGCAGTTGCGTCACATCTTGAGAATATCGGGCTCCCGTCAATTTACAGAGTACATGAAAAACCTGATCCCTATAAGCTTGATGAACTTAAACCCATTTTTAATTCCTTCGGTCTGCATTATAAAAAATCAGATGCGGGAACCTTTCAGTCCCTTATAAATAAAATTAAAGGATCTGTTGAGGAATCCCTGCTGAATATACTCCTCCTGCGTTCACTTAAACAGGCAAAATACTCCACGGAAAACTCAGGGCATTTTGGTCTTGCATCTGAAAGTTATACTCATTTCACATCGCCGATAAGAAGATATCCCGATCTTGTCGTCCACAGAATACTCAGGGATTCCCTGGTGAAAAGTAAATTCTCAAAAGAAAAACGTGAGTATTTTGAAAAACTTTTGCCGGAAATAGCCGCGCATTCTTCAAAGACGGAGAGGGCTGCTGATGAAGCCGAAAGGGAGATAATCAATGCAATGAGAGTGTGGTTTATGAAAGACAAGATCGGAGATGAATATGAAGGTATCGTCTCAAACATTTCTTCACACGGCCTGAAGATACAATTGAAGGACTTTTTTGTGGAAGGTTTTCTGCATGTTTCATACATGCCTGATGACTACTACAGGTTTGATGAAAAGAATTACCGTCTGATCGGCAGACGTAAAAATAAAACATTTACAATTGGAAAAGAAGTAAATGTACGGAT
Source organism: Nitrospirota bacterium (assembly GCA_016215115.1). GTDB lineage: Bacteria > Nitrospirota > Thermodesulfovibrionia > UBA6902 > UBA6902 > SURF-23. Next base: position 41,450 of record JACRLN010000020.1, on the reverse strand, counting down.
AGAGCGGGTTAATATCGAAGATAGGGAAATATCGTTAGGGCTCGTATAAAGCAAAATCACCTATCACCTATCCCCTAACTCCTAACTCTCTACCTGTCAGTTCCGGTAAAATTCACCAAACCATTATTGTTGCTGTCAGCATAAACTGCAGAATTGTAAGTTAATAGCGCCTGTGCGGCTCCGCCGCAGGAACCGTTATTCGTTGAATAACGATAAATTGTTTCTCCTGAGTTGAGTCGTAAGGCTCCGGTTGTAATTTCAATTCCATTATTTACCCTCAAGCATGTGCCGTCAACATTGAAATCATACCGTGAACCTGTATTATTCCATACCCTGTAAGCGGCTTGTCCTATAAATACTACTGTCGAACATGAAGCGCTTCCGTTAGCATTGCTGACTGAAAGGACATATGTGGTCTTTGAAGAAAGCGATCCGGTTGTACATGAACCTCCAGTTGAACCTGAAAAAGTTGTGCAGGTGCCGTTTTGAGGCGAAAAACTCGCATATGCAGGGCCATTTGAAATACTGAAGCTTAATGTTGTAGTCCTGCCTGATAATATTACATCAGGACTCGCAGACACACTGCATGTTGGAGCGCTACCCCCACCACCTCCTCCGCCGCCTCCGCCGGTACCTGAGGGATTAATTGTAATGGAAAGAGTTTTTGATGCAGTTCTTGAACCATTATCTGTAACCGTTACAGTAATTGGATATGTCCCTTCCGCAGTTGGGGTCCCTGATATTTCACCTGTGCCTGCATTGTAACTTAAGCCCGCCGGCAAACCTACGATTGCCCATGTATATGGTGGTGGAGGGGTAGTTTTTCCGCCTGTAGCACTTAATATGGTGCTGGGATACGCCTGATTAACCGTGCCATAAGTCAGGAACTCCGTGGTTATTCTCGGGTCATTTGGGTTTATCGTAATTGAAAGGCTTTTTGTAGCGACTCTGTCTTTATTAGTAGTAGGCGGACAATCATTCGGCAAATTGGGATCATCGTTATCACATACCTGAACTGTAAAATTATAACTGCCGTCTGTAGTAGGTGTCCCTGAAATAGCGCCATTACTCGCCAAATTCAATCCCGGAGGCATAGAAGAACCAGTGGCTAAAGACCATGTGTAAGGAATCGTTCCATCCGTTGCATCCAGTGTCGTGGACGAATAAGCTACTTCCTCCGTCCCTGTCGGCAGGCTGTCCGTCACTATCTTGAATGAATTGCAGATTTGCTGCCTCAGTGTATTTATGTCCTGATACATTACAATGTCGTCATAACCAGGAGTGCCTGCACCCCCTATACATGCAGTCTGCACGCCTGTATTTATAATATTAAACAGAGGGGAAGTGGAAGCATCTCCGGTCTGGTTGCACAAATTCTCACCTTGACTAAATATGATAAACGCCACATTTGTTTTGGGCGGAGCTGCCCCGTCGTTAACTGTCAGATAGGTCCCCTGAGTGGTGCAAAGATTGGATGTAGTTAAGCCACCTGCAAAATAATACTGCAAACCTCCATTGTAAGAATCTGTATTTTTTACACTAAGATCTGTCAGTAAAGCAGGCAGCCTCTTGTTCGCTATAGCAAATCCATTGATGGCTTCAAGAACCTTTTCAACAGTATTTTTTGTCTCATTATATTTCACCCTTCTCGTTAAAGGACCTATTAACGTTGCTCCCATTCCAATCAGCAAACCCACAATTACAAGCACAATCGCAATCTCTACGAGGGTGAAGCCTTTTAAGTTTTTAGTTCTGAGTTTTGAGTTTTGAGTTTCGGATTTCGGGTTTTTCAATGTAACTGCTTTTCGTTTTATTATTTCCTCTTTCACGACTGCCTCTTATAAAGATAAAATACAACCATTATATTCCCCAGCAAATTAACAATTATTGCGATTCTCGTTCTCATTATCACTTTACTTATTTCCGTATCAGGCGAGATCCAGAAGAGATAATATCCGCATAATACAAGCGCCAGCCCTATTATTCCAGTCAATCTTATGAACAATACTTTATACATTACAGGCTAATTTTAAATCAAAACAAGCGCTCAAAGCAAAAAGGGGACGATTTTTCGCCCCTTTTATATTACGCATTTTAACTTTTCTTGTATTACAGAATATATTGCAAATCAACTGATGCAGTCGTATAAGCTGCACTCCCACGAACAGTGCCTGTGTCAAAAATCCCATCATCAAACTTTCTATCAGCAGCCTCGGCAACACTGCCGGATATAGCATTAACAACAATAAAGTTTCTTGTCACAGTTCCTGTCCCAAATCCTGCAAAAGCTGCATTTCCAAAACCATATTGCCCGCCATAAGGATGTCTGGGTGGCGCCGCAGCACCGGCCGAAGCAGGGTCGCCTGAAAGTAATCCTGCATACCGCAGCCCCTGCCATGCTATTGTTGCTTCTGCACCAGCAATAAAACCGGTACCAGTGCCATCAGCAATGCCCCAGCGAGCATTTGTGTTTGGATCATCGCCTGGTACCGCCCCGTACCTGTCGAAATAAGTAAAATAAGCTGCGCTTATCCCCTGAAGGTCATTAAACATTCTTTTCTGTTTTGCGTCATCAATCATCGCCTGTCCCTTCAGAACAGCACCAATCAATAAACCGATGATCACCATCACTATCGCCAGCTCGACGAGTGTAAACCCTTTCTGTCTTATTTCTTTTTTCATTCTTGCCTCCTTGCTCTGTTTAACTTGATTAAGTTATCAAGTAAATAATGTTTTTATTGAACTCGTTAATCTATATATCGGAAACAAATTTGAAAAACTTTAGTAATATTAAAAAATCCCCCTTCATCCCTCTTTTTCTCGCCTCGGCGAGTCGCCTGAGGTGACAAAGGGGGAGAGTCCCCACTCTTTGTCAAAAGAGCATGAAAATAACCCTTGGTCGTCATTCCCGCAGTCTGTTGAGCGGGAATGCAGAAAGGCACTGGATGCCCGCTTACTACCTGCGGGCATGACAAACGTGTCTTCATACTAATGAACTGATTAGTAATAATTTAATGTGGAGAGTAAGGCGAAGAAGTAATAAGGCAGGAAAATCAAAAGCCTCGTTTTATCGCATCTGCAATCCTTGCCACATGAGCCATTGCTTTAATATCATGCACCCTGATAATGTTAGCGCCGTTGAATATCCCGATGGCAACGGCTGCCGCGGTCCCTTCAAGCCTTTCCGTAACAGGTAGATCGCCAAGTATCCTGCCGATAAATGACTTCCTTGAAGGACCTATGAGTATAGGCTTTTCAAGGCCTGAAAACTCATTCAGCTTTTTTATTATTTCAAGATTGTGCTCAATTGTTTTTCCAAAACCTATTCCGGGGTCTATGACGATCTTATCATCGGCAACTCCTGCATTTCTGGCAATTTCAACTCCCTCTCTCAGATAATCTGTTATCTCGGGCATAAGGGATTTGTAAACCGGTTTTTTCTGCATGTTTTTTGGCGTGCCTTTAATATGCATGATTACAACAGGCACATTATGTCTTGCTGCAACATGCGGCATTTCAGGATCAAACCTCAATCCGCTTATGTCATTGATAATTGAAGCGCCTGATAATATGGCTGCCTCAGCAACAACTGATTTATATGTATCTATTGATATGGGGATGTTAACCTTATTTGCAAGAGCCTCTATGACAGGCACAACCCGATTGATTTCTTCTTTTACGGAAATCTTCTCAGCGCCGGGCCTCGTGGACTCTCCGCCGATATCAATTATATCCGCCCCTTCATCCTGCATACGGAGGGCCTGCTCAACAGCGCTGTCTTTGTCGAAATACTTGCCGCCGTCAGAAAATGAATCAGGGGTTACGTTTAATATTCCCATGATATATGTTCGTTGGGAAAAGTCAAATGTGTGATTTTTAAAGGTGAGTTTCAAGAAGCCTCCAGTTGGTTGTCATTCCCGCTTGTCGGGAATCCTTCTTTTTATTTATCAGGAAAAGATTCCGGACAAGCCGGAATGACAACCAGTTAATATTTAATTATTTTTTTACCGGACACTATTAATTTGAAATTTAGAATTCAGGAGCTTATGCTTCGAGGGGCGTCTCTGAGACAACTTTTGTTTCATTTGCTACCTCAATTGCTGTTGTTTGCAACATATCACCGTTGGTGCCCTGAATAATAGCCTCTATCTCAACGCCATCGAGGGTTTCTTTGTCACGCAGGGCCTGTGCGAGTTTCAGGAGAGTTGCCTTATTATCAAGGAGGAGCTGTTTTGAATAATTAAATCTTTCAGTAATGATCACTTTAACTTCTTCATCTATATCTTCAGCAGTCTTTTCTGAATAATCCTTGTGCTTCATTATGTCCTTGCCGAGGAAAATCTGTTCCTCCCGTTTCCCGAATGTAATAGGGCCTAATCTATCACTCATCCCCCATTCGCAGACCATTTTTCTCGCCAGGTCGGTGGCCCTTTGAAGGTCATTGCCGGCGCCTGTGGTCATGTGCCCGAGGGCAATTTCTTCCGCGGCTCTCCCGCCTAAAAGAACAGCCAGCGTATTCAGGATGTATTCCCTTGAATATGTGTATCTGTCATCAATCGGAAGCTGCTGAGTAATGCCGAGCGCCATCCCGCGCGGGATAATGCTGACCTTGTGCAGAGGGTCCGTTCCAGGTGTCAGCTTTGCAACAAGGGCATGTCCTGCTTCATGGTGTGCTGTGTTATTCTTTTCATCTTCAGAAAGAATCATGCTCTTTCTTTCCTTGCCCATCATGACCTTGTCTTTCGCATCCTCAAAATCGATCATTTCAACCTTGGTCTTGGACTGCCTTGCCGCATTTAATGCGGCTTCATTGATAAGATTGGCAAGGTCTGCCCCTGAAAAGCCGGGCGTTCCTCTTGCAAGCACCTCAAGCTTTACATTATCGTCAAGCGGGATCTTCTTTATATGAACTTTGATTATTTCCAATCTGCCTTTTACGTCCGGATGCGGAACAACAACCTGCCTGTCAAATCTTCCGGGCCTTAAAAGCGCAGGGTCTAGAACATCAGGCCTGTTTGTTGATGCAAGCACGATAATTCCTTCATTTGGATCAAAGCCGTCAAGTTCAACCAGTAACTGGTTTAATGTCTGCTCGCGTTCATCATGTCCGCCTCCAAGTCCTGCCCCCCTGTGGCGGCCCACGGCGTCTATTTCATCAATGAAAATAATGCATGGCGAACTCTTTTTTGCCTGTTCAAAAAGGTCTCGCACCCTTGAAGCTCCCACACCTACAAACATCTCTACAAAATCAGAGCCGCTGATGGAGAAGAACGGAACGCCGGCTTCACCTGCGATGGCCCTTGCAAGCAGGGTCTTGCCTGAACCCGGGGGGCCCACAAGCATAACGCCTTTTGGTATCTTTCCGCCCAGTTTCTGAAACCTCTGCGGGTCCTTCAAAAAGGCGATTATTTCCTGCACTTCTTCTTTAGCCTCTTCAATTCCTGCCACATCTGCAAAAGTAATTTTTATGCCTTTTTCAGATATAAGTTTGGCCCTGCTCCTGCCGAAAGAGAGCGCTTTATTTCCGCCGGTCTGCATCTGCCTCATAAAAAATACCCACAGAAAAACAAGAAGGATGACAGGCCCGAAATTAAAGAGTAAATTCATGTACCACGGCGTGTGGTCGGGCTTTGCAGAAATTTTTACGTTTTTCTCTCTTAACTCTTTTATGAGATCCGGATAGTCCGGCGCATAGCTTTTAAATTTTGCTCCGCTCTTGAGTGTCCCGACGATTAAGTTTTCCGGTTTCTTTATGGTTACTTCTGAGACTTCATCCTGCTGCAGTTTCGTGATGAAATCAGTAAAAACCATTTCATCGTCAGGTTTGGATGTCTCGAGAAGATTAAAAACGAGAATCATCATCAAACCGAATAAAACCCATATGACTATACTTTTATACAAATCGCGTCCCTCCTGAATGTTATAGAACTAAGATTAACATATTTCCTTTTGTATTTCCAATAAGTTGACTTATAAAACAACATTTACTGTAGTGCGGCCAACGCTTCTTTACATATATTTCGAGAGTTTTGAGCCGTCATTCCCGCAGTCCTTAGGCGGGAATCCAGAGTTCTTTGTTTCTTGAAGACACTGGATTCCCGATTACTACCTCGGGAATGACAATAATTGAGTTTTTTCAAGAGCTTCAATGTAAAGGGATTTAAGACGCACTACGCTACCTGCTCAATACTACCAGCACAAAACCAATGAACATGATTATTCCACCGATTACTCTTTCAGCAATTTTTTCTTCTTTGAACAGAAAATGCCCGTAAAGGATACTGAAAAGCAGACTCATCCGTTTTACAGAAATCATATATGCAACCTTTGTGAGGCTCATTGCAAGCATGTGGAACATTATCATCAGGGAATAAGTAATGCCGATGGCTGCAAGCGGGACTAAATCTTTTCTGGTGATTACGAGTTTGCCTTTGTTTTTATTTAATGCGATCGGGGTAAATAAAATTGTCATAAGTATAAAATAAAAACTGCCGAAAAAAACCGGAGATGAATTCGTTATTGCCATTTTTCCGAGCGATGATGTAATGCTGTATAGTAAAGCAACAGCAATCATCATGACAGAACCTTTTTCCCTGAATACTGCTTTTACAGGCTCTATAAGCGAATGTCTCATTTTATGAATATTTAAAGTGTAGCTGCCTGATGCAATGAGGAAAATACCGATACCGCCGATAACGGAGACTTTTTCGCCGAGGATAAAATATGACACCAAAATTAAAAAAAGCGGCGTTAAGGCAAGAAAAGGCATCGTCAGGCTGATAGGAGAAACTTTCAGCGCTTTTGTGTATAAAATCATGGCGACTATCTCAAACGGCAGGGCAATTAAAGTTGCCATCCAGAAATCTTTATTGAGATGAGGTATCTCAATAAACAGTAAACTTGCAAAAAACACAGGCAGAGCAAACAGCAATCTTGCCCATGCAATAAAATACTCATCTCGCGCGGCAAGGGCGCGCTTGGTTAAGGCATCACTTGTGGCAAGCAAGATAGCAGTCAAGAGGGCGTATATAATCCACATGATTCGTTGATCGTGTCCGTTGTCCGTGACCCGTTACGGTCACGATTCACGGACACGATTCACTTTCCTGGTCCGCTGCAAGTTTCTATTGAGTATTATCATTACTTTTCTATCCCGTATTCCTTAATCTTCGTCAGCAGTGTCTTGTAACTTACCTTAAGTATCTCCGCGGCCCGGGTTTTGTTGCCGTGAGTGTTGTCAAGCGCCTTTTTAATCCTCAATGTCTCAGCCGCTCTCAGAGCTGCACCTGAAGCGTCCTCAAGAGTTCCGTCAAACGGGATATTCAGAAGAATTGCCTCAGGAGCAACAGGTGGATTTAACCTCAGATGTTCCTGCATTATGGTATCTCCTTCACAGAGTATCATCGCCCTTTCTATGACATTTTCCAGTTCCCTGACATTGCCTTTCCATGAATAGTTTTTCAGCATATCCATTGCATCCTGAGTTATATTTTTATGCAGAATATTCATTATGGCGGAATGCCTGGATATAAAGTATTCAACCAGCGCCGGTATGTCATCTTTTCTCTCCCGCAGGGGCGGGACGGCAATCGGAAATACGCTTAATCTGTAATAAAGGTCCTGTCTGAAGGTATTATCAGCCACGGCCGCTTCAAGGTCCCTGTTGCTTGCAGCAATAATTCTTATGTCAACTTTAATGGGATTTATTCCGCCGACCCTGTCTATTTCTCCTTCCTGTAACGCCCTTAAAACCTTTGTCTGAAGTGTTATATCCATTTCGCCGATTTCATCAAGAAACACGGTGCCTTTATTTGCAAGCTCGAACTTGCCAAGCTTCCTTTCCGCTGCTCCGGTAAACGACCCTTTTTCATAACCAAAAAGTTCAGACTCAAGTAATTCCCCCGGTATTGCCGCACAATTTATCGCAACAAAAGGATGTTCCTTCCTTGGGCTTAAATCATGTATCGCCTTTGCAAAGAGCTCTTTCCCTGTGCCGGACTCACCGAGAAGTAAAACTGTTGTCTTTGTCGGCGATACCTTCTGTATATTCTCTGCAACTTTTATCATCGAGGGACTTTTTCCGACAATATTGGGCGCTCCAATATAATGCGACAGTGTATCTTTCAGAAGCAGGTTTTCAGTAACAAGCCTCCGGTTTTTGAGAGATCTTTTTATAAGCAAAAGTAAATAGTCGGTATCAAGTGGTTTTGTAATAAAATCATATGCGCCTGATTTCATGGCATTGACAGCGGTTTCAACAGAGCCGAATGCCGTCATGACAATCACAGGGATCAGAGGGTTTTCATCTTTTGATGCCTTGAGAACTTCCATGCCGTCTTTTTTCGGTAATTTTAAATCAGTTAGAACAACATCTGCTTTATTCTCCCTGATAATTTTAATCCCTTCTGATCCATCACGGGCCACAATAATTTCATACCCCTCCAGCTCAAGGGTCTCTTTCAGCATCTGAGCCATTGACTCTTTGTCTTCTACAATAAGGATTGTTTCCATAATTTATTAATTAAAAAATCTCCCCTAACCCCTCTTTTCCAAAGAGGGGAATCAAATAAGTCCCACTTTGAAAAAGGGGGATGTAGGGGGATTTTTTAATATTTTTTGTTTCAACTTGTTCCTGACAGCTTCTTCCTCAACAACTCATTCACTATCTTCGGATTTGCCTTACCCTTTGTTGCCTTCATTATCTGTCCTGCAAAGAATCCGAGAAGTTTCTCTTCCCCTGCCCTGAAACGCTCCATCTCTTTCGGATTTTTCTGAAGTATATCATCCACAACTTTTTCAATTTCAGATTCATCGCTTACCTGGACAAGCCCTTTTTCCTTCACGATCCTGTCAGCGTCCTTGCCTGTCTTATACATCTCTTCAAAAACCGTCTTTGCAATCTTTCCGCTGATTACACCTTTATCTATTAATTTTATCAGACCGACAAGCTGTTCAGGCTTCAGAGCGCACTCTTCAATCAGTTTATTTTCCTCATTGAGCATCTTCATGAGTTCGCCCATCATCCAGTTGCTCACGCTTTTGGGGTCTCCGCCGAGTTTAACAGCCTCCTCAAACCACTCTGCCATTGCCCTTTCAGAAGTAAGCAAATCAGCATCCTGCTCAGGAAGACCGTATTGAGTAATAAATCGCTGCCTTCTGGAATCAGGCAGTTCGACAATCTGCAACCTTATCTGTTCAATCCATGCATTATCAACATCAACAGGCACGAGATCAGGGTCGGGGAAATACCTGTAATCGTGTGCTTCTTCCTTTGAACGCATGGATTCCGTAATACCCCTGTTTGAATGCCACAGCCGTGTCTCCTGAACAATCCTTCCTCCTTCATTCAAAATCTTTATCTGCCGCTTTATCTCATAATCAAGAGCTTTTTCAATAAATTTGAAAGAATTCATATTTTTTATTTCTGTCTTTGTGCCCAATTCTTCCTGCCCGACAGGTCTGATAGAAACGTTCGCATCGCATCTCAAGGAACCCTGTTCCATATTTCCGTCACAAACACCGAGATAGCGGACAATGGCCCTCAACTTCTTCACGAACTCCGCGGCCTCCTGCGGACTGCGGATGTCAGGCTCTGTAACAATCTCCATCAAAGGGGTCCCCGCCCTGTTTAAGTCAACAAAACTGTAATCTCCGGCGCCTTCGTGAATATTTTTGCCGGCGTCTTCCTCCAGATGAATCCTTGTAAGCCCTATTTTTTTTGTACTGCCATTAACGATAATCTCCACAAGACCATGCTCGCATATCGGGAGCTCGTACTGGCTTATCTGGTAACCTTTCGGGAGGTCCGGATAAAAATAGTTCTTTCTTGCAAACCTGCTGAAAGGAGCGATTTTACAATTCACGGCAAGCCCTGTCTTTATCACACACTCAATCGCCCTTTTGTTTGCCACGGGCAGAACCCCCGGCATCCCGATGCATACGGGACATGTCTGCGTATTCGGCTCCGAGCCGAATTTCGTCGAACATCCGCAGAACATTTTGGACTCTGTTAAAAGTTGAGCATGTATCTCAAGACCTATGACCGCTTCGTATTGCATTTATATCCTTTTACAGCTTCGGTTTCCTCTTATGCCAATCCGTTGCCTGCTCATAAGCATATGCAGTTTTTAATAAAGTTTCTTCATCAAAATGCTTTCCTATTATCTGTAATCCCACTGGTAAATTCTGTGAAGTAAAACCGCAGGGGATCGAAATACCGGGCACTCCCGCAAGATTTACGGATATGGTAAAGATATCCGCAAGATACATCTGCAGCGGATCGTCTGTCTTTTCACCGGCTTTAAATGCAGGCGATGGAGTTGTCGGCGTAACAATGACGTCAACTTTTTCAAAGGCCTTCTCAAAATCCTGTTTTACCAGGGTCCTCACCTGCTGGGCTTTTTTGTAATACGCATCATAGTACCCGGAAGACAGGGTATAAGTCCCTAAGATTATCCTTCTTTTTACTTCTGCTCCAAACCCTGCCTCCCTTGTCTTCATATACATATCAATGAGGTCTCCCCCTGCTGCTCTCAATCCGTATTTCACACCGTCGTAACGTGCAAGGTTGGATGAAGCCTCAGAAGTGGCAAGTATGTAATAAGTTGCTACTGCATAGCCTGTATGCGGGAGCGATATCTCAAGAGGGATTGCGCCAAGCGATTCAAGCTTATTAATCGCCGCATTTACTGATTCCGCCACTTCTTTATCAATACCTTTTATGAAGTATTCTTTGGGAACTCCCAATTTCATTCCTTTTATATCCTGCCCGATAGCAGATGTAAAATCAGGCACTGTCAGATCGGCTGATGTTGAATCACGAAGATCATACCCGCTGATGATATTCAAAAGGATTGCTGAGTCTTTCACGTTTTTTGTAATCGGGCCTATCTGATCAAGTGATGATGCAAAGGCAACAAGGCCATAACGCGATACTCTTCCATATGTCGGCTTTAATCCCACAACTCCGCAAAATGCCGCCGGCTGGCGTATCGAGCCTCCAGTGTCAGAACCAAGCGCTGCAATGCACATATCCGCAGCAACAGCAGCAGCCGAACCGCCGCTTGAACCTCCGGGTACCCTTGCAACATCCCATGGATTCCTTGTAGACCCAAAGGAAGAATTTTCAGTAGATGAACCCATTGCAAATTCATCAAGATTGGTTTTCCCAATCAATATGCAGCGCTGTTCCTTAAGTTTTTTCACAATGGTACTGTCATAAGGCGGGATAAAGTTCTCAAGCATTTTTGACGAACACGTAGTCCTTACGCCCTCTGTGCAAATATTATCTTTTATGGCAATAGGTATCCCTCCAAGCGGCTGTTTAATATTTCTCCTGATATTGTCTTCTGCACTTCTTGCCTGAATCAGGGAATTTTCTTTATCGAGAGTTACAAAGGAATGTATTTTATCTTCAACAGCTTCAATCCTTTTGAATATCGCTTCTGTCAGTTCAACAGGACTGATCTCGCCCTTGTCAATAGCTGTTAGCGCTTCCTCGATGCTGAGACTGTAAAGCTCCACATAACCTCCGGTCAATCAGTGCAGGGGCGGGTTTAAAACCCGCCCCTGCAAATTCAGAGACATTTTACAACTTTATTGTTTCAAGTAACAACCTTTTCAGACATGGAAGGCTGTGGAAGAATCTCTATACGACACCGCTGAAAGAGAGATATGGGGTATGGATTATGGGTTATGGTATAAAAAAAGATAAGAATTGCACTTAAACAATAATTAAAATATCTTGTCGATTATAGAAATTCTGGAACAGACTTCCATGGCGGCTGAAAGATCTTGAATAATTTTCTGGCCAATTGGCAAGCCGGAAACAGGGTTTATGTAAAATGACTTAAGATTTCAGACTTGTGGGTTTTTGTCAAATCAAGAGTGATGCTTTTATCCAGTTTGGATTTTACCTCCGGATCTAATTTTTCAATGATATCTTTGTTGATCTTTGCGCTGGCTGCCAAATACCAGTTTTCACAATCTTCTTTTTTTATTAACGCGTTGATATCCTGCGAGATCAATTTAACCAGTTTTTTTCTGATTTCCGATTCAAGATGGTGAGGTTCTCCGTATCCCTTTGCAACTTCACCTTCACCGCCTCCTCCCACGAATCTCCCTGAAATATCACTTAATTTTTCTCCTAATTTACCGTGTCCTTCAATAGAATCATAACTTACGAACAAATCAATTTTGGGGCTTGCAACAGGATCCATGGTGACTCTATATGCTTTAAAATGTCCTAAATCAACCGTAATTATTATTGTGCTCATAATATTCCTCCCTTATTAAACGTAAAATGATCTGCTGTTCCTATAGAACAATTGTACCTCTAAATTCCATAATTGCAACATCCTCCATGCTTTTATTATCATTACCCTAATACTGAATACCGAAGAACACATATTTTCAGAATACAAAACCTCCCCCTACGCGCCGCCTTGCAAAAGTTAATCTTCAAGTTTGATATTTGCATCATCTCGTAAATAAATAATTTTTATAATCCCTATAAGCATATTGACATTCAAAAAAATACCTGTTTAAATTTAAATACAAATCAGTTCAATCTTGAGTCTTTTTTCAATTGAAATATTTAAACATCAAAGGCCATCTGTTTCTAAAAGCAGCCTTAAAGGAGGAGCGAGATGAATAGATTCAAAATAATAATATTTGTTGTGCTTTATTTTTTATCTTTGGCACTCACTTGCGCAAAACCACCAGAACAAATCAGTTATATTACTTCAAGCAAAACGACGAATCTGTCGCAATCCAGGGGCTTCAACCCCCTTCCCCTCATTCAGGGTGACACCTCCGGGACTTCTGTAAAAGACTTTTTGAATACATCTGCAGCATCTCAACCTGATCTGATAGTAAAATCAATCAGTGGCTTCCCTGCTTTGCCTGCAAGCATAGAGAGCGGCAGCAGTTTTACCGTTATTACCAAAATAAAAAATAAGGGGAAGGGCCAGGCATATTTCTATTCTATAGTACAGTACTATCTTTCAGCGAATAACTCGTACAGCAGCGAAGATATACTGCTTATCGGCAGTAGAACTGTGCCGATAATGCAATCCAAAAAAACTTCCATAGGGAGTACGAAGTTAACTATTCCATCTGCAACACCCCCAGGAAAGTACTATTTAATTTCCTGCGCAGATGACAAGAAAAATATAATAGAGAATAATGAAAATAACAATTGCAAGGCATCGAAAACAACTGTACAAGTGATTAATAACAGTGTTCAGGTTCCCTTGCCTTTAAATTACAATTTTCAAGTTACCCAAGGATTACCTTATGAGAGCAGCTTCTCTGTCAGTCTTTCTGCTGGGCCGGCTAACTACAATAACATCTCATTGAATCTGCAGGATATTCTGTCTAATTCTGTCACTATAACACCCGGACCACCTGTGAGCAGTATGATGAAGCTGCTTAATATGTTCATATCTTCTGCAGAAGCACAATCAGCGGTAAACATGAGCATGTTCGTACGCATCGGAGCTTTTGCCAGCACCGTCTGTCAGGAGGGCTTGCTTTACGGGCCATACGCCATTACAGGGAGCTCTTCAAGTCCGGCGATCAATCCTCCTACTGCATCGGCGGAGCCGTCAACAATCAACATCATCAATTCCGGTTCTTTTGCTATGTGCATTCAGATCTATTCACAGACAGACGCAGCTATAGACGTCGGTACTCCTTCAATTGATGTGACACAATGCAATCAACCGCCTGCGGATATTAGCGGAACCTGGAAAGGCACCTATACATGTATAAATCACGGCTATCATAATGATGTTGATCAGCCGATTACCCTCACTATAACACAGATCGGAAATCGGGCCCAATACATTGATGACGGAGGAGATAAATATGAGGGAACCGTATGCGGCGATGTCTTTAAATTTAATCGCAATGATCCTGACGAGACTGAAAGCGGCACGTTCGTTCTGAGCAAGAATGGCAAAGGGACTAAGACCTCAACATGGACTGCCAATTACCCAAGTACAAACTGGGGAAACTGTACGGACCATCTGCATAGGTAGACATAAATACGGCAGTTAGCCGCTGATTTGCCCAGATTGACGCGGATTTTTCAATGAGTTAAAAGAAGTACTGATTTCACCTTTTTGGTTAATCATGAAATAAGTATAAGTTTTTGTTCTATCGGTGTTAATCTGCGTTTATCTGTAGCCCAATGCTTTTTTATGGATCAACTGCTTTGTATCGGCACTACGCTCAGCTTGTTCCTTCCGGTCATTTTTGAATAATATAAGGCCTTATTTGCTGTTTCAATCAATTTCATCTTATTTGTTATGTTCTTTATGGGTTCATACATTGTAATACCGGCGCTGACTGTAATCTTGACGACCTGATTATCAGATTTTATTTCCATTCTCTCCACCATCTGTCTGATCCTCTCTGCTAAAATCACGGCTCCCCTTATATCGGCTTCTGGCAGGATAACAGCAAATTCCTCCCCGCCATATCTCGCTGCAGTGTCAGGTCTCCTGATGATTTGCTTGAAGAGTTCCGCGACAGCACATAATACAACATCCCCCTGCTGGTGACCATATGTATCGTTAATCTTCTTGAAATTATCAATATCGAGCATAATAAGAGATAAACTGCGTGAATATCTTTCAGCCCTTTCCAGTTCCTTGTCTAATATCTCCTGAAAATACCTGTGATTATATATCCCGGTAAGACTGTCCTGAAAGGTGAGTGTTCTCAGTTTTTCATTTGCATTTTTGAGTTCTCTTGCGAGACCTTCAGTCTTCGTTCTTTCCTGTTTGAGTTCCACTACAAGCTGCTCATACGACAGATTAAGATTGCCAAAATCTTCATGTGCATCCTGGACGATCTCTGAAATCGGCTTCACATTATTAGCGTCTATATCAAAGGTTGAAAGTATTTCAACGGTCTTCTCTGCTATTGAATCAATAAGTTGATTTACATCAGATTCCGATATATTCAACTTGTTCTGCAGCAGTTGATTTAGCATCCTCAATTTTTCGGCGCTTTTTTTCCCGTAGTAGACCGAAGATGCCATATCAGAAAGCATAAGAACTTCCGATGTATCCCCGAATTCAGGTGCAGCCTCATGTATTTTATGGTGGTATGCAATCGGCGTATATATATTCTCCGGTATACCCCATGCCTTTAATATTTCACTGCCCACTTCCTGATGGTCCAGGCCGAAAACAGATTTTTCCACATCTGTAGTAGACGCTTTGGAAATCATTTTTTCGTCAATAACCTTCAAATAATCATCAGGTCTGCTCAGGTACATAACAAGGACCCCTATATCCATAAGAAGCGCTGTAACAAATGTATCATCACGTCTTTTTTTCAGCCTCGATGCCATTAAATCGGCACACACAGCGGCAGTGATTGATCTTTTCCAGAAAAGCTCCTGGTTAAACTCGTCGACTGAATTTCTCTTAAATCCCCTGACAATTATAAAAGACAGCGCAATATTCTTAAGAACCTCCAAGCCTAAAATATTTACCGCCTTATCGATGGAATCAACTTTGTAGGAAAGCCCATAGAATGACGAGTTGGCAACTTTTAATACCTTTGCAGTGAGGGCCGGGTCAAACGAGATAATATCTGCAAGTTCATTGACTGATGATTTGTCTTTCCTTATTTCCTGAATTATCTTTATGGCAATAGCCGGCAGCGAAGGAAGTGTTGCAACATCCATGAGGAGAGAATTCAGAGTTTCCATTAATTATTATCCATTTGTAAGTCTGTTTTAAAAAAATCCTTTTTCGTATATATTACTTCTAAATCGGTTCAGTATGAAAACAACTTTAACCAGGTCAATATATTTCAGACAATTTGACCAAAGGTTCGGGATTTCCAATTTGTTAAACAATTATTATAAAATTTGTATTTGAGTGCAATTTCCTGTTTGTATTGATTTTTTGTATAATCTATAACTGCCCAAACCTTTTACTATATTATTTATATGAAAATGGACAAAATAAACCATCCGATGGAAGGAGAACAGATGGTAAGACATGATGTAAGCCTCTTTTCCGAGCACGATATATACCTCTTCAAAGAAGGCAACCATTTCAGGCTTTACGATAAACTCGGTTCGCATCCCATGACCGTTGACGGGGTTGAAGGGACCTATTTCGCCGTTTGGGCGCCAAATGCAGAACAGGTTTCAGTTACAGGTGATTTTAACGGATGGAATAAAGGATCTCATAAGATTATGCCAAGATGGGACGGTTCCGGCATCTGGGAGGGATTTATCCCCGGCATCAAGAATGGGGATAGATATAAATTCCACATAGTTTCAAGATACCATAATTATAGTGTTGATAAAGGTGATCCCTATGCATTTTACTGGGAAATGCCTCCAAAAACCGCTTCAATAGTATGGAACCTGGATTATACATGGGAAGATACCGGATGGATGGCAGGCAGACATAAAAATAATTCCCTGAATGCGCCTTTTTCCATATACGAAGTTCATCTCGGCTCATGGAGACGGGTCCCTGAAGAAGGCAACAGATTCCTGAATTACAGGGAAATAGCCCATTACCTTGCAGATTATGTGAAGGAAATGGGATTTACGCATGTTGAGCTGCTGCCGGTAATGGAGCATCCCTTCTACGGATCATGGGGATATCAGACCGTGGGCTATTTTGCGCCGACAAGCAGGTATGGAACCCCCCAGGATTTCATGTACATGATTGACCATCTCCATCAAAACGGCATCGGCGTTATCATAGACTGGGTGCCTTCTCATTTCCCCTCTGATGAACATGGACTCGCATATTTTGACGGCTCGTATCTCTATGAACATCAGGATCCCAAAAAAGGATACCATCCCGAATGGAACAGCTACATATTCAATTACGGCAGGAACGAAGTTAGAAACTTTCTTATCAGCAGCGCCCTTTTCTGGCTTGATAAATATCATATTGACGGTATCAGGGTGGATGCAGTAGCGTCCATGCTTTATCTGGACTATGCAAGACAAAGTGGCGACTGGATACCAAATATATACGGTGGGAAAGAAGATCTGGAAGCAATAAGCTTTCTCAAAAGATTCAACGAAGCCGTCTACAGCACACATCCTGACGTTCAAACTATTGCTGAAGAGTCAACAGCCTGGCCCATGGTCTCAAGACCGACACATGTCGGAGGGTTAGGTTTTGGAATGAAGTGGAATATGGGCTGGATGCATGACACGCTGAAATATTTTTCAAAAGACCCTATTTTCAGAAAGTATCATCACGACCAGCTTACGTTCAGCATATGGTATGCTTTCTCGGAGAATTTTATGCTCCCCCTTTCTCACGATGAAGTCGTTCACGGCAAGGGAGCACTTATCGGAAAAATGCCGGGAGATGAGTGGCAACGGTCTGCAAATTTGAGGCTTTTATTCGGATATATGTACAGCCACCCCGGTAAAAAACTTTTTTTCATGGGCGGGGAACTCAGCCAGTGGAAGGAATGGAATCATGATGAGAGCCTGGAATGGCATTCCCTGAATTATTCTTTTCAGAAAGGTATAAACAAATGGGTCCGTGATTTAAACCATTTATACAGGAATGAACCCGCGTTGTATGAACTTGATTTCTCAAATGACGGGTTTGAATGGATAGACTTTCACGATTGGGAACAAAGCACAATAAGTTTTTTAAGAAAGGGTAAATCTGCAGGTGAAACAGTGCTTGTTGTCTGTAATTTCACGAGCATTCCGAGATATAATTACAGAGTTGGCATCCCCCGCGGAGGGTACTGGAGAGAGCTTTTAAACAGTGATGCAAGAATATACGGCGGGAGCGGTCGTGGCAATGCCGGAGGCGTTGAGGCCGATTCAATACCTGTGCAGGGAAGAAGCTTTTCCCTTTCACTTACACTCCCTCCCCTTGGGGTCTTGTTTTTTAAGGGGTAAAAAAGGATTTTTAGCGGGAATGACGCTTTTAATAATGTACAGACTATTATGAGAACCTTAATAATGTCTTATGTTAATCTTCAATTTTTTCTTCTTAAAGTAACGCCGCACTGCAAGTATTGCCCCGCCAGTAATAAAAAGAAGGGAACTAATTGGCTCCGGCACAACTGAAACATTCAGGTCTACCGTATTAGTACCATAGGTTAAATTCCATACCCTTCCGTCATTAAATACCGGCAGGTTTAGACTGGAAAATCGGGTGCCGTTAAGTCCATTCCCGGCAAACAGAATATTAAAGCTGCTTCCTGAAACCGGATCAAAGCTGTCGAGTAAACTGACATCTAAGGTTCCGTTCAAAGTTGCATTGCCTGTGATACTCAGAAAGTCATATTCACTCCCTTGCGTATAGCCTGCAAGTTCAATAAATAGAATGCCCGATGAACCCTGAAGATAATCACCTGCGATAATTAATGTTCCGGGGGAAGAGCCGGGTTTAACTTTACCGTGGTTAGTAATATTACCTGTAAATGTGCCTTTGCCGGAAAATGTTCCATGGTTTTCCATATTGGCAAAGATATCGCCGCCGGTGAAATTGAAATCTCCTTTGTTGATGACGTTACCCGCAGTCAGAGTTCCACCTGACATGCTGTAAGTTCCGCTGCCTTTCTCAGTTGAGTCAATAGTTAATGTATTATCGACCGTATGTGTTCCGTCGTTCTGGTTGAAGGTGCCTGTTCCGCCCGGACTTATCCACGTGTGTACAGTATGAAGAGAGCCGTTATTAAGATTATAAGTGCCATCTCCGGCATTGCTTCCTGAATAACCTCGCGCAATAAAAAGCGTCCCCGATACTATTACAGAAGATGCCGCGTGGTTTTGTGTAAATATACCCTTGCCGCTGTCTCCTACGGTCATGTCTGCTGATGACACACTTCCATTATTGTTTAGAATATAGTTGCCATCGCCAGTGTCGTAAGTGCCGATGCCGATGCTGCCTGTCACTGTATTCGTTCCGCCATTCTGAGTCATGGTGCCTTTTCCATCAAAACCAATGCTTTCATTATTAGCAGATAATTTTCCGTCATTCAGTATATACTCGCCGTTTTTATCTGCCGTTGGGTCAGAGTAGGGACCGCCGCCTACAGTAAGGACGTTTGTGTTATGCTCTCCGCCGTCCTGAGTGAATTTGCCTTTGCCATTATATCCGACCGTTGTGTAGCCTGAGACATTTAGTACTCCTGTGCCGCTGAGATTATAAACGCCGTTACCGGTAGGCTCGTTACCAATAACAAAATTGCCGCCGACATTGTGTGTGCCTCCGCTGTGATTGAAATCTCCTTTATCAGCATTGCCTACAAACACTGAGTTAACAACGTCCAGCAGTCCGTCAAAAAGGTTATAGGTCCCGTTGCTTGCAAAACCCATATCCACATAGACATCGCCTCCGACATTGTGCGTGCCACCGAACTGATTGAAAGTGCCTGTCCCTGCGCTGCCTATAGTAACATCGTAATTGACGTTCAGAACTCCTGTATCGCTGAGATTGTATGTGCCGTTACTGCCTGCGACAACACCCAAAACAAGATAGTCGGTAGTATTCGAACCTCCGCTCTGGTTAAATGTGCCTTCACCTGAACTGCCGACATGCACCCAGCCGCTTGAGACATCGCCGGAGATTAATTCATATTGTCCCTTGCTGCCTGATATCATGCCAAGGATAAGCCCTTCTGTTACTGAAACTTGACCGCCGTCTTGCACAAAAGAAGCGTTTGTACTTTCAATACCAACATTCAGATTACGTCCGGCAGAAAGGATGCCTGTGCCGCTAAGATCATAGCTTCCAATGCCGGTCGATGTCTGACCAAGATTAAGGTCATAAGTCACTGTATTTGTCCCGCCTGTCTGCGTAAATGTGCCAGTGCCCTGGCTACCGATTATTTCATAAGCAGAGTATAGAACGCCTGATTCGCTAAGATTATAGGTGCCATTACTGGTATCCTGGTTGCCTACAATTAGATTTTCCTGAACATTATGAGTTCCGCCGGTTTGTGTGAACGTGCCGGTACTCCCTGCCAATTGACCTATATAAGCGTTTTTTGTATTAAGTTCACCATTTACCAGATTATATGCGCCGTTTGAGCCATCTTGGGCTCCGACGTTGAATTCCCAATATGCTGTATTTATTCCTCCAAACTGGTTAAAAACACCTGTGCCCCATTCACCGCCTACATACTGCCAGCCGGTATATAGCGTTCCATCATAAAGGTTATATTCTCCATAACTACCGGAAGAGTAGCCAATATAAAGATCGGCACTGCCGCCTGTGAGCGTGAAGTCTCCTCCTGTTTGAGTGAAGTAGCCGGTGCCTGAGTTCCCAATAATCGCCCAACCGCCGACTTCGAGGATACCCGTGCCGCTCAATTCATAAGTCCCATAGCTGTCGGTGTAAAGACCAACGTTAAAACCGTCTGTGACAGTGTGTGTTCCTCCTGACTGGTAAAATTCACCTATACCGTCATCGCCGATGGATTCCCAATTGGCATTGAGGACACCCGTGCCGCTTAAATCATAGGTTCCGGTTACACCAGCATTTTCACCGATTACAAGCAGGTTAGTTGCGGCTGTCCCGCCCGAATGGTTAAACGCCCCGGTGCCGCCGTCTCCAATGCGCAGTACAGAACCGACTAAGAGGTCCCCACCATTAATATCATAAGTTCCGCTGCTGGTTGATTGCCCACCAACGTTCAGATCACCATAAACCGTATTAGTACCGCCTATCTGTGCAAATGTACCGGTGCCTTCATCGCCGATGGTTTCCCAACCGGCCGAGAGGGCGCCGTCATTAAGATTGTATGTGCCGGTGCCGCCAGTGCCCCAGCCGATATGAAGTCCGTTTGTGATTGTATTAGTCCCGCCGTCCTGAGTAAACGTTCCGATACCGAAAACTCCGATTGATTCCCATGCGGCAGAGAGATCGCCGCTGATTAAATTATACGTGCCCTCGCTGCCAGTGCCGTTGCCAAGTAAAAGATGATCTGAGATTGTATGTGTTCCTCCGGATTGTGTGAAAGAGCCGCTGCCCCAGAGGCCGACATTTTCCCAACTGCCGACCGACAGCGTTCCATATTCTAATAAATATGTTCCCTGGCTGCCATCAACATTTCCGAGAACCAGATCAGAGGCAACAGCAACAGAGCCCCCTGACTGCGTGTATAAACCAATGCCTGTGCCCGGAATACCTCCTCCATCAAATCCGGAATCGTTTCCAACGGTCATCCAGTCTGCATTGACAGTCCCGCCACTATGCACGAAAGTGCCTGTGCTGATGCCGCCAACCACCAGGCCGTTATTTACGGTCAGCGTGCTTGGTCCATCAGTATCGCTCAAATTATAATTACCTGTGCTGTTGCTCTGCCGTGCAAGAGTCAGATCGTCAACAGTAATATCCCCGCCACTGTGAACGAATTCTCCGGTTCCACCCCATTCTCCAAGGACAATTGCGCCGCCGTCAGTGCCAACCTGCAGGGTTCCACCTGTCATGGTATATAGACCGTAGCCCGTACTATTCACTCCTAAGTACATAGTGCCGTTAAACATATGAGTTCCACCTGACTGATTAAAGTATCCCTGACCCCAATTACCAATGTATTCTTCATTGCCAAGCATGATGAGATCACCGTTTTGCAGATTGTAAGTACCCACACCGGTTGACTCATTGCCGAGCGTCAATGTACCATCGTCAGGGGATAAACCGCCGATAGTAATGTTGCCTCCTGTTTGAGAATAAACGCCGAG
The DNA here is from genome assembly GCA_016215115.1 of Nitrospirota bacterium. Taxonomy (GTDB): domain Bacteria; phylum Nitrospirota; class Thermodesulfovibrionia; order UBA6902; family UBA6902; genus SURF-23. Next base: position 19,738 of record JACRLN010000020.1, on the reverse strand, counting down.
TCCTGTGTCTCCGATAGTTAGCCATCGTGTTGTAAGCAAATCCTGCCCCTGAGAAAGGGTCATAGCCCCGCCTCCCGTGCCTTCAATCAAAACAGAGTTTATATTTGGATTATCTGCGCTTTGATAAGTCACCGTCTGGTCTGAGGAATCAGAATGGGTTAGAAATGCATTTTCTCCATCAGCCGGTTGATGTCCCTGATCCCATTTTGTGCCATCGTCCCAGGAATCACCGTCTGAACCGATCCATTGGTTATCCTGAGCATGAGACTGAGTTAATGCTAAAAAAACAGTCAATACTAAAGTTGCTATTATCAGCCCCTTATTGTTTCGTCTTGTTTTCATAATACCCCCCAAATATTTTGATTAAAATAATGCACTCTCTCGTTTCATTTCTGTGTTGTCATTCCCGAAGTTTTTTATCCCCGATAAAGACCTTCTGGGACGAATTCAGTATTCTTTCAAATCAACTGTTTCTGGATTCCCGCTTAAGAACTGCGGGAATGACGATTTGTGCGCAATTATTTATGACGAGATGTATAAAACATCACGCACAGTCAGGATTCCAGTAAATTTAAAGCCACCTGGTTTCCTGTAAAACAGATTTGTTAGGATAAATAGAACAGATGCATAGATGCCTTTTACTTCCGGGCTAATCACCTCTGCATCCGCTTAATTAAGTTGCAAAATTTATACCCAAGATTAAGAGAAAATAATATTATTATTTTTTATTTATAATTAAGCAGTTAACGTGAGTGCTCTGCTATTTAATAAGCTTTAAAGTATGTCTTGACACAGAAGTTGCACATCACAACAATGTGTCATGTCACATATCGAAGCTCAGAAGCCGGCTGGCAGACATAAGAATCCGGGATATTACAAATTTTTGCGTTTTTTACTATAATCATTATCTGTTGAGGCGTTTGTAAAAGTCTTGTTTTGTCATTCCCGAGGTAGTAATCGGGAATCCAGTTTCTTTGCAAAACAAAGGCTTCTGGATACCCGTTTTCACGGGTATGACGTCCCAAATCATTTTGAAAAACTTTTGCAAGAGACTTTTTGTCTTAAAGATTTTTTTATATATGTCGGTAAGTTAATATATGGATAAATACATTTGCGTTCATGGACACTTTTATCAGCCGCCGAGAGAAAATCCCTGGCTGGAAGAGATAGAATTTCAGGACAGCGCTTACCCCTATCATGACTGGAACGAACGAATAACCGCAGAGTGTTATGCCCCGAACGCAGCTTCACGTATCCTTGATACAGAAGGTAAAATCATTGACATCGTAAACATCTATACAAAGATCAGTTTTGATTTCGGTCCTACTCTATTATCATGGCTGGAAAAACATAAACCTGATGTATACAAATCGATACTTGAAGCCGACAGGCTCAGTATGAAAAGATTCTCAGGACATGGCTCAGCCCTTGCACATGCATATAATCACATGATACTGCCCCTTGCAAACAGAAGGGACAAATATACACAAATTATATGGGGTATAAAAGATTTCGAAGAAAGATTCAAGAGATTCCCTGAGGGAATGTGGCTTCCGGAAGCTGCCGTTGATAAGGAAACCCTTGAGGTGCTTGTAAGTCTCGGAATAAAGTTCACGATACTCGCACCGCGGCAGGCGCAAAGGATTCGCAAAATAGGAGAAACCATCAACTGGCATGATGTGAGAGGGGAAAAAATTGACCCGACAAGGGCCTATCGTTGCGAGCTGCCTTCGGGAAGGTCCATAAATCTTTTTTTCTATGACGGCCCGATTTCACAGGAAATTTCTTTTGGAGGCCTGTTAAACAATGGGGAAGGCTTTGCAAGAAAACTGCTTTCTGCATTCAACGAAAATAGAAATTGGCCGCAGCTTGTGCATATTGCTACTGACGGAGAAACTTTCGGCCACCATCACCGGTTTGGAGATATGGCGCTTTCCTATGCCCTGCATTACATTGAAGCCAACAAACTTGCACATATCACCAATTACGGCGAGTACCTTGAAAAACATCCTCCAACACAAGTAGTTGATATTTTTGAGAACTCATCATGGAGCTGTGTTCACGGTGTGGAAAGATGGCGGGGTGACTGCGGATGTCATTCAGGAACCCACCCCGGATGGAATCAGGCCTGGAGAAAATCCCTGAGGGAAGCAATGGACTGGCTTAGAGACAAACTTATCCCCGTTTATGGAACTGAAGCAGCAAGATACTTTCATAATCCATGGGATACAAGAAACGACTATATTGAAATTGTACTTGACAGATCACATGAAAATATAGAAAAGTTCTTTGCAAAACATGCGATCAGGGAACTTTCAAAGAAAGAAAAAATGACAGTATTGAAACTCCTCGAGACGCAAAGAAACGTCATGTTGATGTACACTAGCTGTGGTTGGTTTTTTGACGAAGTTTCAGGCATTGAAACAGTGCAGATTATGCAATATGCATCAAAGGCCATTCAATATATGGAAGAACTCAGGGAGTCAGCGTTTGAAACAGAATATTTAAAACATCTTGAAAAAGCCCCAAGCAATGTATTTAAAAATGCCTTAGAACCTTATGAGCTGTTTGTTAAAAATGTAAAAAGCAACCTGCACCGGGTTGGAGCGCATTTTTGCATATCTTCTATCTTCGAAGAATATCCGGAAAATCTGAAAATTTACTGCTACAGTACAAAAACCGAAATATACATCAAGAGAGAAGCAGGAAAGTTCAAGCTTGCCACAGGAAAGCTGAATATCAGTTCTGACATAACGTGGGATGAAAAAACCATAAGTTTTACAGTCCTGCATCTTGGGGATCACAACATAAACGCCGGCGTTAAAGATTTTCAGACAGATAAGGATTTCTATGCCATGCAGGAAGAGATGATAGATGCCTTTGAAAAAGGCGACATCCCCGAAGTAATAAGGCTTATGGACAAGCATTTCAACGGCAACATTTTTTCTCTATGGCATCTGTTCAGGGATGAGCAGAGGAAAGTCCTTGATATGGTGCTTAAATTCACCTACGAGAGCGTCGAATCTTCTTATCGTCAGATATACGAGAACAACTCTACCATAATGAATTTCTACCAGAACCTGCAGCATAGAATACCAAGGCCTTTTCTCTCAGCAGCCGAATATATCATTAATACTGATATGAAAAGAATTTTTGAAAAAGAAGATCTGGATATAGAAAAACTTAAAAAATTAATAGATGAAATCAGAAGATGGTCCATTAAAATTGACTCGGTCACAATTGGATTTATTGCAAGTTCATGGGTTAATTACATAATGCAGAGACTGAGCGAACACCAGGAAGATATAAGGCTTTTTGAGAAGCTTGATGCAACTCTTGAGCTGTTAAAACCTCTGTCTCTCCCTTTAAATCTCTGGAATGCCCAGAATATCTACTTTTCAATCGGGAAAAACATTTTCACCATGATGAAGGATCGTGCTAATAAAGGTGATGGCACGGCTCAGAAATGGGTGGAAGGTTTTTCCAAATTAGGGTATTATTTGCACGTGAAGGTTTAACAATAAAAGTAGGGGCGGGTTTTAAACCCGCCCCTACAAAATTTCAGGAGTACTTTTGCAAAAAAGAAGCAGCGGAATCCTTCTTCACATAACATCACTCCCATCTCCTTACGGCATAGGAGACTTTGGGTCTGAAGCGTACAAATTTGCCGATTTTCTTGCCGAAACGCATCAAAGATTCTGGCAGATACTCCCTTTAAACCTGACCTGTGCTGCATACGGGAACTCCCCTTACAGCAGTTTTTCAGCCTTTGCAGGAAGTCATCTTATGATAAGTCCCGAGCGCATGGTGAAAGACGGTTTTTTATTGAAAGCTGATATACAGTCATTTCCCGAATTCCACAAAAAAATGGTTGACTATACAGCAGTTACCAAATACAAAGAAAAGCTTTTTCGTTTGGCTTATAAGAAAAATATAGATAACCTGACAAATCACCATGATTTTCAAAAATTCTGCAACGAGAATTCACACTGGCTTAACGACTTCAGTCTTTTTATCTCCTTAAAAAAGCACTTTAAAGGCGCTGAATGGAGCCATTGGCCTAATGAGTTGAGAGACCGGCAAGAAAGCGCTATAAAAGAATGGACAGAAAACTTGCGAGACCATATATTACACGAAAAATTCCTGCAATATATATTTTTTAATCAATGGTATTCACTAAAAAATTATTGCGACAGTATCAACATAAAAATATTTGGCGACATTCCCATCTATGTTAATTACGACAGCTCCGATGTATGGGCGCATCCCGACATATTCAGTTTAGACAGGGATAAGAGACCTGTCTTTGTTTCCGGAGTGCCGCCTGACTATTTCAGTACTACAGGCCAGTTGTGGGGGCATCCCGTTTACAACTGGGATATTCTCAAAAAAAGCGGATATGCGTGGTGGATAAGACGCATTGAACATAACCTTAAACTTTTTCACCTGTTCAGGCTGGACCATTTCCGGGGGTTTGTCGGATACTGGGAAGTGCCTGCAAGCGAAAAAACAGCCATAAACGGAAAATGGGTAAAGGCGCCTGCAGAAGATTTCTTTAAAACGATCCTGAAAATTTTTCCTCATATTTCAATAATTGCTGAAGATCTCGGGGTCATTACCCCTGACGTAAAAGAAATCATGAAAAAATTCGGATTCCCGGGTATGAAAGTGCTTCTCTTTGCTTTTTCCGAAGATCTCCCAACCAATCCCTATGCCCCGCATAACCATATTAATAACTGCGTGGTGTATACCGGAACACATGATAATAACACGATAAAAGGATGGTTTAAACGGGAGCTGGATCACGAAGGCAAAAAAAGGCTTTTTGAATATTTAGGCCGGGAGGTTTCAGATAAAACAGTGCATTGGGAATTAATACGGCTTGCAATGATGTCAGTCGCTGACATGGTAATAATTCCCATGCAGGATATCCTGGGTCTCGGAGAAACAGACAGGATGAATCTGCCTGCGAGCACAAGCGGCAACTGGGAATGGAGGTTGACCTCTGATCAGATCTCTCCTTCCCTTATAAAAAAACTGACGGAAATGACCAGGATTCACGGAAGGGGATAAAAAATCAAGGCGCTAACAAAGATAAAAACTGTTCAAGCTCCTTTTTCTTGTCAGGAATAAGCTCCTCAATAAATTTAACCGCGACCTTTATCTGCTTTATATCATGAGCTGAGTTAACTGCCTCCATCCTGATAATGAATCCCGCAATCCCTTCAATTTTGTGTTTATTCCCAAGTTCTATACAGGCTTCAACTTTTTCGAGTATATGCGGGAGTTGGTCCTGTCTGTCAATCACGCCGGACAAGCCCTCCTTTGCCATGTCAACAATGTTACCTCTGAAATTTTGTGAATTAGTCTTAAGAATAATTCCCCCTTCCACCACATACCTTTCAGCCTTTCTTCTGTTTAACCTGTTAACTACGGAGGTTACCTTATTGACAAGATTATCAATCTTGAATGGTTTCAGAAGATAGGCATCGGCCCCAAACTGTACTGCTTTTTTCAGACTTTCCTCGTCACTGTCGGCAGACATTAATATTAAAGGGATTTTCTTTAATATTTCATGTTTTCTTAACCACTCCAGCAGAATATTCCCATCAAGCATCGACATCTCTTTTTCATAAAGTATAAGGTCGTAGCGGGTGCTCTCCAGCCTCTGTTGAATGTTCTTTCCGCTGTTTGCCATTTCAATGACGACTCCCGGGAAATGATCTTCAAGCGTATATTTGATAAATTGTCTTACAGATGCGGTACTATCAGCTATTAATATTTTAAGTTTGTTCATCCTTAGCCCAAATTATACACAAATTAAAACCTGTTAATTGCATCAATAAGGGTTCTCAGTCTTGCAAAGTCTTTGAGGTCAAAATCCACAATAAGTCTCGGCAGGTGAGCGATTTCTATTTCATCCGCTTCTTCAGGCAGTGGAGCCGAAGAATAAATCTTACCGTGAGGCACCAGGATATCAGAAAATTGTTTATTCAGTTCTTTAATACTTGAAGCCTCTATCTCTGATAAAAGCCGTATAACCATCTTTTTACGTGTATACCGCAAGCTGTGGTAGCGTCTGTAAAAAAGATTTATCCTTTTAACCGCTTCATCCACGGAATCAACACATTCAAACAAGTTAAAGTCGGTATTGCTGATATAACCCTGGCCCAGCAGTTCTTTTTCAAGAAATGCAAGAAAACGTTTCCAGTAAGTTCCTTCCCCCGGTTCGTCAATAAGTACCAGCGGCAGCGGATTATGTTTTCCTGTCTGTAAAAGGGTAAGTGTTTCCATGGCCTCATCAAGCGTGCCGAAGCCGCCGGGAAAAAGCGCAATCGCATCAGCTTCCTTAAGAAAAGCCACTTTCCGGTTAAAAAAATATTTGTATGTTATAAGCCGGGGATTCCCCTTCAGAACAGGATTTGGTTTCTGTTCAAAAGGGAGGGCAATGTTAACACCAAAAGAATGTTCAGACCCGGCTCCTTCATTAACCGCCTGCATGATGCCGCCTCCCCCTCCGGTAATAACCATGTATCCTGCATCGGCAAGTTTCTTCCCAAACTGTTGTGCTATTTTATATATCGGTTCGTCAGGCTGTGTGCGGGCAGACCCAAAAACCGTAATCTTTCGAACAGTACGGTACGGACCAAATACTTTACCGGTAAACCTCATTTCCTTCATGGTTGTATTCATAAACTTCAGATCCGCCCTGCCATTCTCCTCTTGCCCGGCTTTTAAAGCAGCCAGAATCATTTCCCTTATGATGTCCAGATGTTTGATGCCGTCCGCAAGTTTAATTAATTCATCAATGGCGTCATCAACCGGGCCGTTTGTTCTTGTAAAATGAAGATCCCTCATATCAGCAACATCTCCTCGAAATTTGTTCTTGTTATTTCTTATCGGAAAATATAACCGATTAGATAAGAATTATATATTAACAGTTTTAAAAAGCAGTTGAAAGGGCTGGAAGGAAAGCTTAAGTCTTTTTGTAATAAAGCACAAAAAGAAACAATCTATTATTGAAATGGTAAAAGGCAATTTGATGACGATTTTTTGATGGACTCATTTTCCCGATGTGCCCGCATACCGATTAATTATTGCCTCAAGCGCCCCTGACCACACATTATATCCTTCATCGCTCAGATGCACACCGTCGTCGAGTAAATAGTCCTTAACCGGTTTACCCTGATAATCAATAAAAAGTTTATGTACATCCATAAATTCAACTCTCATTTCTCCGGCAAGAGCTTTGATTGAATCATTCACGTTCAATATAGATTCATTGCTTATAAAATCCACGAGTACCGGCAACAGGCTGTGAATGAACATGTTTGCCTTCGGGTAAGCAACAGACAATTTTGTAATTATCTCCCTGTAAGAATCAAGGAAATCAAAGTCCTCCATAGCAATATTGTTTAATCCCGTCATAATAAAGATCAGATCAGCCTCAGGATATGTCTTTTTTATTCTATCGAGTCTTGAAAGAAGACCTTCCACTGATTCTCCAGCGACGCCAAGATTTCTGACAGTGTACCCAGGAAACCGCTTCTGCCAATCAAAAAACTCAATGAGTGAATGTCCGAGAAACAGGATGTTCATAGCCCTAAAGTATAGGCAAAAAGTGTTACCTATGTACCTGGAATAAAGTGTTACCTATGTCCTCATTCGTTCACTTTATATTTTGTCGTATTCTTCCGGCTCTACATCTGCTACTTTCGACATAGCTTTTTCAAATTTTTTTCTACTTCCTCTTTTGGCTCTTTTTTCGAGATACTCGCCAGTAATTAATGCTGATATTTTTTCCGCAAGTGCCGTAGCTACAAATTGGTTAATAGACACATGGTCTTTTTTAGCTAACTCGCGAGCAGTCTCATGCAATGAATCAGGTAATCTTAGGCTAATCGTGCTCATTTTATCACCCCTATTAATTTCAATATTTCTTTTGGTGTTACAACCTGCAAACCAAAAGTTCTTATATTTTGAAAATCATGTTTGTTGTATGTAACTATAAAATCGCTTTTTGAAGTTACTGCCAGTTCCAACACCATATCATCTTTTGGATCTTTCAAGTATGGTCTCCACAAATAAAATATCTTCCATCGTTTTGCTTCCGTACATATATAGTCAATTACATCATCAATATCTCTTTTTTTAAGTTTTGTCTTGCCGATTAACCTCTTTGCGGCATCTTCGTACTCTAATACCAATGGGACTGAAACATTAACATCAAACTTACCATTTCCAATCTCCATCAATAACTTGTAGGAAGCACCTCGTTGTGACCGGAAAGCTGAAACTACAACATTAGTGTCAATAACTATTTGTGGTTTCTTCATTGAGGTATTATATATGATACCATGTCAGTTGTCTACCTCTCGATGATAATTGAATAATTAGGGCTACATAACGAGAGCACCACTGATGCGTACCACTGTAAAAGGTTACAGAGCAATAAGATGATTTGATAATCTCAAATCACCGCTCATCTGAAACAGCGTCCTGTAGTACGCATTCATGTGTCGTCAGATGTCCCGAATCATCGGGATCGACTGGCTATTGAACCTCTATAAGTGTTTGGTGCAGACATGTTCAAAGAGTTGTCATTCCGGCTTGTCCGGAATCTATACTTATTGAACATGATCTGTTACCAGTTAATTTGAAATTAAGTCAGAATTTGTTTTATATCGCTTCACTTGACGGATTTTTTCAAAATCCGTGACGGGTGACTTTTTGCTCTTGACAACCGGAGGCCTTATAAGTGTTAGGCCTTAGCCATTTTTAATTCTTCATCAATTCGTTCTGCTAAAAATATCTTGAGCAAAGATTGGTAAGGTACGTCTCTTTTATTCGCAAGAAGTTTAAGCTCCTCTATCATCGACTCTGGTAGTCGTAAAGATATTGTCCTTATAGATGGTTTTAGATTTGATAAAATGACTCGTTTCCCTTTGTTCCAGTTAATATGCTCAGTCGAATCATGAGTTGCCCAAAACTCTCTCTCTTTATCTTCGTTTTTGAATTTAGGGATTCTCTTCTTCATAGGTTTTATACTCCTTCTTTTCTTTACGATTCATATCTCTTGCTGAAATTACACGGATTTGATTCCCGCGAACAGTGAACACAACAAACAACAACCGTCAAGAGAATATTATCATACGTAGAGGCCTAACGCCCCGATGACTGACGAGTGCCACTGCCAAAACGTGAAGCAAAAAGACGATTTGCAAATCATAATCCGTCGCTCATCTGAAAAAGCGTCCTGTGGCACTCGTTCACTCCACTGTCTGGTTATGTCCTCGTTCATTTTTTAATCTATTGTTCTACTGCTTTAATAACTTGCTTGGTTATTTTGGGATGTAAGACTTTGCCGGAATGAAATGGAATCACAACGCGTTTAGTCCCCTTCATATTAATCCGATGGCTGCCCTTGCCTCTGATAAATTCATATCCAGCTTTCAATAACATTGATTCAGCTTCCTGAGGCGTTACTCGCGGAAGCTTAGGCAACTTTTACCTCTAAAGTTGTAGTTAAAATTTCCTTGCTTGTTACCTCTTTAATTTCTTCTTCTGATAAGGTTTCCAGATAGAGTTCGATAGCCTCTTTAATATTCGCCATAACTTCTTCTATCGAATCACCCTGAGTTTGACATCCTTCGAGCTCCGGACAATATGCATAGTATCCAAACTCATCCTTTTCTATTACAACACTTACCTTTTGTGACATTTTCTTGCCTCCATTATTTTTCAAATATGATAACAAATAAAATGGCATTTGTAATATTTTTCTTTTTCATTGCAATTTGTAACGACGTTAACTGTGCCTTATCTCTTTATCTGCCTTATTATTTTCGCAGATAACGAGTCTGTAGAAAAAGTCTCCGGTCCGAAAAATCAATTTGATTTTGGGAATCATAAACCCTTGCCTCACCCGAGATCGTTCAATACAGCGCATTCTGAGTATCCGTTTTTTTACTCAACCTCTCGCAATTTTTCAGAGAGGCCTTTTTCTACAGCTTCAACGCCCTGATGACTGACGAGTGCCACCGTAAGACATGAGAAAGGGAAAAGTCGATTTGCAATCTGAAAACATCGTCAGCCCAAAAAGCGTCCTGTGGCACTCGTTCACGTCCATCTGGTTGTTAGCTTTTGCTTTGGTACGTATCTATAAATAACCGGGGCGTTAATACCTCAACCCATCTAAACCCCGATATATTCAAGAGATGCTTATCACCACTTACAATTACTTTTGTTCTACTCGCTAAAGCACAAGATATAAACTTATCATCATCCGGATCAGTAGAAACGCTGAATCGGATTTGTGGTGCGTAAACCCAAATAGCGTTAACCGTTAACAGGTCAAGAAATACTGAAATATCTATGCCTTTAAATTGTTTTGATAACTCTGCTGCAATCCGCTGGTATTCATCAAATATTTCTTGTGATAAAACAATCTCAATCTTCCCCTGCCTCCACGCATCAAGAATCTGATATGGCGGTCCACCAAAGAAGACCCCAGATATAAATACATTCGTATCAAGTACGATTTTCACTTTTGTTTTCGTACTCTTTGAATTGCTGACGTAATATCTGACTTCTTCATGCCAACTTTTCTGGCTTGTTTACGGGCATCAGAAATCAACTGGTCAAATTCTGCCATAGACGGTTGAGCAATCGACTTTAAAATGACCACATCATTTTTGCCTACTACAATAAACTGCGCCCCCGTTTTCAATCCAAGTCGCCTTCTAATATCTTCTGGTATAACAATTTGTCCTTTGGAAGACATCTTTGTTGTCGCTAATGGTGCCATTTCATACTCCTATCATAAATTAATCTTACCTGTAAGATTATAGCACATAAAAAATACCTGCGAACAACTATCTGTTAAAAGCTAACGAGTCTGTAGAAAAAGTCTCCGGTCCGAAAAATCAATTTGATTTTGGGAATCATAAACCCTTGCCTCACCCGAGATCGTTCAATACAGCGCATTCTGAGTATCCGTTTTTTTGCTCAACCTCTCGCAATTTTTCAGAGAGGCCTTTTTCTACAGCTTCAACGCCCTGATCACTGACGAGTGCCATGTATGACGATAAAGAGCATGAAGACGATTTGTAAATCTAAAGTCACCGGTTGATTTGAAATTAAGTCAGAAGATGTTTTATTTGTATCGCTCACATGACGGATTTTTTCAAAATCCGTGAAGGGTGATCTTTTGCCCTTGACAACCGGAGGCCTTATAAGTGTTGGGCATGTCAGTCTAAAGATGTGAATGTGCCAAATCTCCACTCACTCTTATAGCCCTGATTGCCTTTAATTCTTTTGCCTCATTAAGTTTCGCTTTATATATATCCCATCGAAGCTGTAGATTCATCCAGAAATCCTCTGAAACCCCAAAGAATTTTGCAAGCCGCAATGCTGTACTGGGTGTTATACCACGACGTTTGTTAATAATTTCATTAATCCTCTGGTAGGGGACATGAATTTCATTTGCTAATTCCCGCTGGGTGATCCCCATAGGAATTAAAAATTCTTCGAGGAGCATCTCTCCGGGATGGGTTGGCTCTCTATGTGTTGGTATACGAACCATATTTACCTCCATAAAACATCTTAATTTTTATCAATGATAATCCGTAATTTCTACCTTTTCAGGTCCGGATTCATGCCATGTAAAACATATCCGATATTGATTGTTTATCCTTATACTATATTGTCCTTTTCTATCTCTCGTTAAGGCTTCTAACTTATTGTTCGGGGGAACTCTCAGTTCATTAATATGTCCGACAGAATCAAGTTGATCCAATTTCCTTGATGCAATCTTCCATAACGATTGAGGGCAGGTTTTTCTTGCGTCTTTAGAATTTCTGCCGTTAAAAACATCTTCCGTTCCCTTGTCTTTAAATGACTGAATCACAGGTTCATGTTAGCATGGAATCCATGCTATTATCAATTACAACTTAATGCCCAACGGCAAGCTCACTGACGAGTGCCACTGAATCACGTCAATTTGCCTATAAACTATTTTGCTTTCCTCAAACCAAACACATGCTCAAAAAGCGTCCTGTGGCACTCGTTCATGTGCAGCGTGTGGTTGGGCAAAGTTCGCTACAGATACGGTCATAAACTTATCAATAAGCTCATTTACTGCAACCTTTAAGGACTCATTAGCTTTCTGGTATGCAGACCAACCATATGCATCAGCAAAGTCCTCGCCCTCCACTCTACCCTCTGCCGTTCCAGTCCATAATATTTCATCAGTGCTTCGCTTCTTAAGCTGGACATCTATGAGGATTGTAGTCCCTTCGTAAGTGCTCTTAAGCCCTAATGTCATAAGCGCACCGATTAGACCGAATTGTTGTCCAATTTGGGCGCCAATGCTGGGTTCCTTAAAACCTTCAAATCTCTGAATATTGCCTTCCAAAATAAAATCGGTGTTCGGATTATCACTCAGCAATTTAGTACTCTTGAACAGACCTGCTTGGTCTATATGTTTGACAATCATTTCAGTGATCCATGGAGAGATTACTTTGTCTTTATAATAATCTGGATCATTAAAAAAATAATCTCTTCCATCTTTGAGAGTTGTACGATCATCTTTATACCATTTATTTTCTTTTATAGGCCCTTGCCTTATATCCTTAAATTCCGCAACTGCAAGTGTAAATGGAGCAAATGAGCTGCTCTGAATTCTTGCTACATCGTCAAGTCGATATGCAATTTGTTGCTTTACACACCCACTAGCCAAAAAAATAATAAAGCAGCATACAACGGTCTTCAATCGTATCATGACGCTCTCCTTTTTATCTGCCCAACGTAGAATTCAGTGACGAGTACCACTGTACGACGTTAAAAAGCAAAAAAAACGATTAGTAAATCTAAAGTCATCGCTCATCTGAAAAAGTGTCCTGTGGTACTCGTTCAACTGCACTGACTGGATACTAATTAAGGCCTCCTCACATGATACTGCAATGCAGTATCATGTTATACCCACAAAAACTTTCTTATAGGAGGAGGCCATATGAAATTCTATGTTAAGCAGCACAAGTATTATTGTGGAGTCGATCTCCACGCCAGAACCATGTATGTCTGTATTATTGACAAGGAGGGAGCGATAGTCAAGCAAAAAAATATAGACTCGGGACCAGATGCATTTTTACAGATTATTGAGCCATACCGCGAGGACACTGTAGTAGCCGTTGAATGCATGTTTGCCTGGTACTGGCTATCAGATCTGTGCAGAAAGGAGAATATCCCTTTTGTCCTTGGTCACGCCCTTTACATGAAAGCCATTCATGGAGGGAAGGCAAAAAACGACAGAATTGATTCACATAAAATAGCTGCTCTTTTAAGAGGAGGAATGATACCGGTGGCATATGTCTATCCATCGGAGATGAGAGCAACAAGAGATTTGCTCAAGCGAAGAAATCACCTCATGAGAAAGAGAGCCGACCTGCTGGCCCATATCCAGAATACCAATCATCAGTACAATCTTCCCCCATTTCTTAAAAGCATAAGCTACAAGAGCAACAGGGAAGGAGTCGCAGAGCGGTTCAGTGATGAATGTGTGCGCAAGAGCATGGAAGTCAACATCTCACTTATTGACCATTATGATCAATTATTGGGGAAGCTGGAATATTACATCAACAAAAAAGCAAAGGCACATGATCCGGAGGCGCTGTTCCGCCTGCTGTCCGTGCCCGGCATCGGTCAGACCCTCAGTTTAATCATTCTTTATGAAATACATGACATCAACAGGTTCCCCAGTGTGCAGGACTTTGTCTCCTACAGCAGGCTGGTGAAATCAGCAAAGGAATCAGCAGGTAAAAGATATGGCACTTCAGGAGCGAAGATCGGCAATGCTCATCTGAAGTGGGCCTTTTCAGAGGCAGCGGTAATAATGCTCAGGGAAAGTTCTGATGTGAAGAAATACAAGGCAAAGCTTGTAAAAAAACACGGCAAGGCTAAGGCATTAACCATTCTTGCTCACAAGATCGGAAGAGCGGTTTATTATATCCTCAAAAGACAGGAGGTGTTCAGTATAGAGAAATTTCTAAACAAACAGTTGATACAGACCGGGCGAGCCTGACGTCTAACTGGAGCGCTTTACGGGCAGAGCCAAACTGATGAATGCTCTTACGTACTATTCGTCTGCGGCATTGACCGCGATTACGAGCATCATGGATCAGAGGCCCTGCAGCCTTTGACTTGATTGGACGCCCGGTCTACCTTAAATACCCCTCTTTGGCAAAGAGGGGAAAGGGGAGATTTTTAAATTACATAAAGCGATACAACATGTTCTGCCCCTTACCCGATCCTGAAACTAACTGGGGAATTGGTGCAGACATGTTCTGTCACCGGTTGATTTGAAATTAAGTCAGAAGATGTTTTATTTGTATCGCTCACATGACGGATTTTTTCAAAATCCGTGAAGGGTGATCTTTTGCCCTTGACAACCGGAGGCCTTATAAGTGTTATGCCTTCTTAATAATCTTCTCCCTGCTAAAAGCGTTCCGCCTGTGATAAAGAGAATAAAGCTTATTGGTTCAGGAACTACGGCGACATCTCCGGGACGAACGGCCATGGCGTAGAAGGCGTTGTTCTTAGAGTAGGCGTTCTGATAGCCACTGCCGGTACTGAAGTTCCACGCGGCGGCTGAACTGGCGGACTCCTGCAACCAGTAGTAGTACGGCGACACCAAATTCTGAAAGTCACCTTTTTTGGTTAATCCCAAGGTTGTAGTATTCCCAAGCTCCGTATAAAACAAATGCCCCATCTCGCTTCCAGTGCAGTTAGGGCCACTGCAAGGGCCTGTCCCATTTTGGTTCAGGGCAGTGGGCAGTCTCCAGTCATCATAAACCCCCACTAAATCTCCCCCTGACACCGACAAGGCAGATGCCCAGTTAAAGGCAGATGCCCAGTTCAACTGAGCATTGTACTTCGAGTAATCGTACCACGTAATATTAAAATCAGTGTCATAGATAAGCCGATTGCCTTGGTTATCCGTGCCCCGGAGTTCCAATGCAGCATTAGCCTGCAAAGTAAATCCTAATACCATCGCCATGATCACAGCTAAAACAAATATCCTTTTCATCCTTTTTTACCTCCCTTCAATTACGAATTTATTTCATAACCGCTAAGCGGTTCTGAATCTATTAGGCATAACGTTTGAGTTCAGCCGCTTGCGGAAGCGGGCATAGCCCGCTTCCGCAAGTCGGGTGCAAGGGTTGGGCATCAATGGTGCTTCTTGGAAAGCCTTTCCAATTGGCCCCAGAACAACCGCCCGCCGGGATACGTGCCCATAAGCAAGACCTTTGCTCCGTCTTGGACGACAACGAACTGCATATCCTCGGCAGGTCCGCCGATAGAGATAGTTCGCGTGAGCGTGCCTGTGCAGTCGGGGTTAACTGTGAACGTTCCGGTTCCCGTGAAGGGGAAAACAAGGCCACCTATGTTTGCCGTCTCGCTGCTAGAGGCGGTTCCGTCCTCCTGCAACTCGTACAGTCCCACTGACGTAATTGGAACGAAATCGCCGATTTTCGAAGGATTGGGACCCGGGACAAAGTCTGAGAAGCCGCTGGTTTGAATTCCGTACTTTCCTGAAACCGTTTCTGCGGTGCACAGCCTTTCGTTGTCCGCCAGTGCGGCCCAGGGGAACACCACACAGAGAAGCGCTACAGCGCATGCCATAATATTAGTCTTCATCTTAACCTCCCTTTTACTATAAAAATTGGATTAACAGACCACACGAGTGACTGGTTTGCATCCCCTCACAGGTGGGCTGCGCAGTGCGACGAGGCGTCCAGATGAAAGTGCCGAGAGCGACTTGTACCTCATGAGTACCTCGATTCTTCTGACGCCCAACGATTACTGTACGAGCTACCGTTCCATTTCATCATTGCGAGTAATATTCCATTGCGAGTAATATTCCATATTCAAATCAGATAGCGATGCTTTATAATCAATTTTTGCCATAAAATTCTCAACCGTTAATCATGCGTGAGACATAACGTAGAGTTGACTGATGCAGGCCACCGAATGACTTGAAAGAGCCAAGAAACCGTTTTGAATATCATAAGGCACAATCAGTCAGAAAAAGTATCCTGTGGTCTGCATTCACTGCAGTAGCTGGTTATCTGCTTTTTGATTATTATTAACGTCATCCAATTAATTGTCTTTTTTGTCACTAAGGATAATAAATGTTACCTTTGTGTTGTCAGCATCTATTATCTTCAAAGTGTAATTAAGAAAATTGATAATGGTTCCATCTTTTAGATTATAAATAAGGTCCTGTGATTCATTTTGTTTTGATGAATTGTAGTTGACTAATCTGTAACCAAGTCTGATTTTGCTATCATCCATCCCCATGTAAATAAGTCGTTCGTTTCTTGAATCAAAACCGGGGTAGAATTTGGCGTCACTGAGAGCAAATAGTTGTTCCTTAGTCCATGAAGATTGAAACATTCTTATTCCGTCACCCATTGTGTTGTACCATCCACCTCTTTCACCAATGAAACCATTCTTTTCTATCCCCAGTAAAATATAATTATAGACATGTAGCCCTTTCATATATACATAATTCTCATTCGATGGTTCGTGAAAACAAGCAGGATATTGAGTCCCTTTCTTTATTACAACAGGGGTAGATTCGAGTCCTGGTCTAGGAGTTTCATAGTCTATGAGAGCAATATAGTCATAACAACTATTTTTGTAATCGATTCCTGCGTCTCAAAACAGGGAAAGTACAGGCTGAAAAACAACGTTTTTTGCAAAGAACAATGAAAATATTTTCTAAAATTTATATTTTGTACTTGACAACGTGGGAAGTAGTAAAGCTCAGTGAATCGAACCACTGAAGCTCATCTAAATGCATAAAAACGATTTGCTGACCTCAAACCGAACACATGCCTAAAAGTGACCTGTGGTTCGATTTCACTGCAGCGCATGGTTGGGCATTTTTATTTCGTCTCCATGAAGAGGTTTTCTGTCTGGAACTTTATCCAGTATCTTTCTGAAGTCTTCTTTCTTTGCCCTTTTTGCTCGCCGTTGTAAATACTCTTCAGTCATGATTGCCGATATTTTTTCAGCAACTGCCGAAGATATAAACTGGTTTATTGATACGCCTTCTTTGCCTGCAATCTCTCTGATATGCCTGTGTATCGAATCAGGCAATCTCAAACTTAATGCGCTCATTTTATTTCCTCCAATAATTTTCTCGGTTGTATCGCTCTAATTCCGAATTTGTCTACGCCCTTAAAATCTTTGATATTGTGGGTTACTATCGTTTCTGTTCCCGATGCAACTGCCACCTCTAATATATGGTCGTCTTCGGGATCGACTAAGTAAGGTCTCCACAAAAAATATATTTTCTGATGTTCGCTTAATCTGCATAAGTTATCTAATATCTTGTCAATATCCCGCTCCGATAGCCTCAATTCCGTTTTGTTTCGCTGCAAGATATATTCATACTCAAATAACAGTGCAGTTGATATAACTGTCTTTATTCTCCCTCGCTCAATCGCTCTAAGAATCTGATGGGATGCTCCACTTGAGGAATACAATCCAGCATATAATACATTAGTATCGAGAATTACCCTGGCTTTTATCATATCAATATGATACTACATATGGTATTAAATTAATCAAATATTATCTGAATCTTTAATGCCCAACGAAAAAGTGACTGACGAGTACTACTGTAAAATAACAGCATGCCAAAAACCAATTTGCGCTCCTTACAACAAGACAGGCTAAAAAAGCGTCCTGTGGTACTCGTTCAAGTCCACTGCCTGGTTGGGGCCGGTTTTTTCTGATCCTTCCATAATTTGGCGATCTCACTAAAAGCTAATCCTTCCAGCCGCTTCTCCTGAGCAAACTTCTGCCACGCAGTTAACTGTCGTTTTGTCTTGATCTGACTATCGATTTGTTCGGCAGTACCGAGCAAAGAAGATAGTTCGATTACCTCGATTCGCTTTGGACATTCTCGCCAGTTGTGTGTCCAGCAGACGATAAGGTCAACGCCGTCTGGGTTGTGTTTATGAGTCAAAAACGATTTGCTATCATACTCAAATTCAATGCGCACTTCTTCCCATCGATTCGTGCTAACTCTACGTCTGGCAATGCAATCTGGAAATCCTGATTGTATCGATTCGATTCTGAAATCAAATGTATCATGGAGTACGCCAAATAAATAGACGACACCGAGCTCGTTGACAGGTGCGCAAGAAAGGGACTTGAAGTGAATTTTGTCTCCAAAAACACGCTTGCGGTTATTGGTAGTCATTATATTTTGTCTCCTTACGGCTAGTAAACAATCAGCTCCCCACAACGACAGCATGTTGCTGTGCTAAAGCATGTGCTGTTTTCAGG
This sequence comes from Nitrospirota bacterium, assembly GCA_016215115.1. GTDB lineage: Bacteria > Nitrospirota > Thermodesulfovibrionia > UBA6902 > UBA6902 > SURF-23. Next base: position 1,378 of record JACRLN010000020.1, on the reverse strand, counting down.
AAATGCATGTACCTTGTCTGTATCCAAAGACTTAACAACCTTGACAGCATCTGATGGCCGTACAAGCTTGCCCGATGTGTATTGAAATCCTGTCTCCCTGCCTGCACACCATATAATGTTTCTCCTGCCTTGATCATCAATCTCGACAGCACCAGTAAGCATAGTGTTGACAAGATGATTAGCGTATACTGATGTACTTGGATCCGAAAAAATCGACTGAATAGGGTAGGTCGAATTAGGAACCGTGTGTTTCAAATGTTTTCCGTATTGATATGGTGTTCGGACAACTTTCCCACTGGGTGGATTCGGAATCAAACTAAGCTTGTCCGCACATTCATGACAGTAATATTGCATTTTCATGCCTCTATTATTTGTTGCCCCAACGACGAACTCACTGATGCAGACCACCGAATGACTTAAAAAAGCAAAAAACCGTTTTGAAAAAACATAAGTCATAATCAGTCTGAAAAAGCGTCCTGTGGTCTGCATTCACTGCAGTAGCTGGTTATCTTCTTTTTATTGCTCTCTATAGAGAATGTTCAATTTAGAGCTGGCTGTGCTTAACTGTTTATCAGCCGTCCACAATAATGTATTAGTCAGCAAGGAAGACGCCAATAAATGCACATCAATAAGCCCAATCCCTAAGCCCATTAATTTTCTGTTCTCAATAAAATGCAGAATCTCATCGTTCTCAACAGTCCGTGCTTTCGGAAGAGACTTCAGCAATGCAATAATCTCTTCTCTATTTTTGAGATGTCCGCATGCCAACTCACCGATTATAAATGGATGACAAACAACAAGCTCATCAAATAATAATTTCTTAAGATGTGAATTGCCTTCCCGGAAGTGAAATATCCAGATTGAGGTATCAACAAGAATCATTGTTAATTGCTCGTAATACGTCTTCTGGGAATCTGACGAAGTCCCTTTTCAGTTCCGCCGAGTTCAGCAAGTCTCCTTGCACTCTCACGAGTAATCAATGCTTCCAAACCCAATCTCACTAAAGATGTCTTCTCGGTGATTCCGGTAAGTTTTGATGCTTTCTTTAATATTTTATCATCTATGTTTAATGTTGTTTTCATATGTACTAATATGTACTAAAGATATGTGCATGTCAAGCAATTTCTTTGAAGATAACGATATCTATACTACGTGAGAATTAGAAAAAGACCCCGAAAAACGCTAATAGAAAATTATAAACTTCCCTGAAGTGGTTTGTACAGAAAAAAATGCAAAGGAGGGTAACCCTTCAGTGAAAGGTGGAAGCAACACGCCTCAGATGTTATTTTTTGAATCAGGGCGGTTTCTTCTTTTTAAGGAGGTGGGGTATCTTTATGGAACAAGAGGGGGGAAGGATCAAGGGTAATGTCCTTGGATA
>JACRLN010000015.1 GCA_016215115.1 Nitrospirota bacterium | reverse complement strand
CTATCCAAGGACATTACCCTTGATCCTTCCCCCCTCTTGTTCCATAAAGATACCCCACCTCCTTAAAAAGAAGAAACCGCCCTGATTCAAAAAATAACATCTGAGGCGTGTTGCTTCCACCTTTCACTGAAGGGTTACGTTCTGAATAATAATTTGATTTTATAAAGTTATAACCATTATACTTTAAAAATAAATGATTTCTATCGTTATCCCCACATATAACGCAGAAAGGTTCATGACACCCCTTCTTGACTCCATATTCAGAAATAAAGTTGACGATATGGAGGTAATAATTGTTGACGATTACTCAAAAGACGATACAGTAAAAATCGCAGAAAGCTATCCTGTGAGGGTCATTCAACTGGCAATAAACGGCGGTCCTGCAAAGGCAAGGAATATCGGGGTAGAGGCTGCGGAAGGCGACATAATATTCTTCCTTGATTCAGATGTAATTGTTCTTGACGGCGCTGTCAGGGAAGTAAAAGATTATTTTGACGATAACCCTTCTGCAAAATGCGTTATAGGCGTGTGCGCTACAGAGCCGTTGAACAAAGGCTTTGTGCCGTCGTATATGGCAATGTTTGAATATATACATCTGATAGACACACCCGGGAATAAAGTCAGCGTATTTGCCCCGAGATGCGGCGCAATAAAGAAAGATTTTTTTCAGAAGATCGGCGGTTATAATGAATCTTATAAAGGTGCGGATGTAGAGGACTTTGAGCTTGCAAGAAGGATAAATAAAGCGGACTGTATTATTTTAAACAAGAAGATTGTGGTGAAGCACCAATTTGCCAATTTCAGACAGGCGGTGAGGAATTATTTCAAACGTGCTGTCATGTGGATGTATCTGTTTTTCAGGGAGAAAAAACTTGATAATGCCGGGCCTACTGCTCCAGGCAACGGGATTGCAGCAGTCTGCGCATTTTTAACTTTTATATTATTTTTTTTTATCCCTCTTCTTGAAGCGGCAAGATATGCTGTTATCTCACTTTTAATTATTTTTCTGCTCGCCAATATGAGATGGTGGAATTTTATGCGGAAAGAGGCGGGATTTTTATTTGCTGTGAAAGCCCTTTTTTTAAATTATTTTTTAGGCATCGATATCATGATAGCTGCGATATATGCTGTGATAAGTTATCCGTTTTCAAAGAAGGAGATGTTACCCGGTTAAATAATGTCTGTTTATAAAGTCAAACACCGAAGCGTCATTCCCGCAGTCTGTTGAGCGGGAATCCAGTCTTTTTAATAAGTTCTGGATGCCCGATTAAAGACCCCCGATTACAACATTCGAGGGCAGGCTTCGGGCATGACAAAAATAAAAACCTGCAATTTATAAACAGCCTCTAATTATAACTGTCTCAAGATATAGAAACTATGAATAAAAACTTGGTCGTCTTAGCTTACGCAAATGCAAGTCCGTTCCCCTATCACGCGTGGACGCCGCTGGCGATCCTTTCCCTCGGCGCCTACCTTGAGCAGCATGACATAGAGGTTGAATATTTTGACGAAAGGATTCATAGAGACGAACGGTTCAGGGAGCTGGTGAAGAGACGCCCCCTGCTTATAGGTCTTTCCACCATGACCTGTTTTCAGATAAAAAATACGCTCAGACTTGCAAAACATATCCGTAAAACAAATCCGGAAATTCCTGTTGTATGGGGTGGAACCCATCCCTCCATGATGGCAGAACAAACACTGGAGTCTGAATTTGTTGACTTTGTGGTAAAGGGGGAAGGGGAGCAGACGCTTCTTGAACTGGTCCATGCATTGCAGAATGGCAAAAAAGAGTTTGCTGATATTGACGGCCTCGGTTGGAAGAGCAAGGGGAAAACCATTCTGAACAAAGACCGGGACTTCCTTGATATAGAAGTCCTTCCGTTTCCGTATGACGGCAAAGGCAAAGAAATACTCCTGGAATACATCAGAAGGTCCTCTGATACACTGGAGAATATCGGCTATGAATCTTCGAGAGGGTGCCCGCATAAATGCGGCTTCTGCTACAACGTATATTTTCATAAAAATGTCTGCAGGGTAAAAGGCCTTGAGAAAATAAGGAACGAACTTCTGAAACTGAAGGACCTCGGCGTCCACAAATTAACGTTCTATGATGACACCTTTCTTGCAGGCAAAAAGGATCTGATGCTGAATATCCTCGAACTCCTGAAAGAAGTTGATTTTAAATGGATCGCCAATGTAAGAATAAATACTTTCACCCCTGAGCTTATCAGGAAGTTCAAAGAAGGCGGCTGCGTATACCTGTTCTTCGGAGTTGAATCTCCCGATGACGAGGTGCTGAAATACATCAGGAAGGGACAGAATAGGCGAATGATCGACGAAGGCATTCGGGTAGCTTCACAGGGCCATATCCCAACGCTTTACTCTTTATTGATCGGCCTGCCCGGCGAGACAGAGGAACAGATGAACAGGACGCTGGATTTCGCGGATGAAATACGCAGGAGGCATCCCGGCGCAGAAGTGCCTATCCAGCCATATGTCCCTTTACCCGGTACTTTATTATATGAAGAGGCCTTGAAGGCCGGTTTCAGGGCGCCGACACACCTTGAGGGATGGAAGAATTTTACGAATGATGAAGTAAGAAACCCCTGGATAAAGGACCCCAAACTGTTGAACGCGATTTACATTAACTCTTTTCTTGCATTCCGCTATGACAGATTTCTAAAGAGCTTCTGGAGCAATTTAGTGTTCGGCCCCCTGCACAAACTGTCACTGTGGAGATGGAAAAACCGGAACTATAAATTTTTTGTTGAGATCTACCTGTATCTCACCTATAAACGACTGGGAAGGTTTTTTATCTTTGTTGAGAAGATGATAAAGTAGGGGCGAGGTTGTTGTAATATAATCAGGTATGTCAAAAATAAGTGTTCTTCCCGACATCCTAATTAACAAAATCGCCGCCGGTGAAGTGATCGAGCGGCCTGCCTCTATAGTCAGGGAACTTATAGATAACTCAGTAGACGCCGCTGCAACACAGATAGATATTGAAGTTTTGTACGGCGGGAAGAAACTCATAAAGGTGTCTGACAATGGAACCGGCATGGAAAGAGATGATGCCCTGCGGTGCTTTGAAAGACATGCAACGAGCAAGATTAAATCTGAAGACGACCTTTTTGATATATCCACGCTTGGTTTCAGAGGTGAGGCGTTGCCGGCCATAGCCTCTGTCTCGAAGATTACGCTGACCACATCAACCGTTAATTCTGAGTCGGGAGTTAAAATAGAAATCGGGGTAAGCCAGAAAAAAGAGATAACGGATGCGCCTCCTCTGATGGGGACCACTGTTGAGATAAGGGATATTTTTTACAATACCCCGGCCAGAAGGAAATTTTTAAAAAGTAACCCTACAGAGCTTTCTCATATCATTGAGATTGTAATGCAAAAGGCCTTTGCATATCCGGCAATATCATTTTCTCTCACACACAACAATAGTGAGCTTTTGAATGTATCTGCTGTATCAAGTCTAAAAGAAAGGTTTGCCCAGCTTTATGGTAATGAATTAGCCGGAGAATTCCTCGAAGTAGTAAAGGAAGGAAGGGGATTAAAGATTTACGGGTTTATCTCCGGCGCAAATTTCACAAGGGCCGGGAAAAGCCATCAATATATATTTGTAAATAAACGTCCTGTGAAAAATCCTACTATTAATCATGCAGTATATAAGGCCTATAGCGACCTGATCCCCAGGGACAGGCATCCGGCATATTTTATCTTTCTCGATATTGATCACAATAAAGTTGATGTTAATGTCCATCCTGCAAAACGTGAAGTCAGATTTGAGACCCCTGATGAAATCCACAGAATAGTTGAAACAGCAGTGTATGAAGCATTGAATCCGGATATTCGGAGAGAGAATCTTCCCTTGCCGGCGAATCGAACTATATCCTTGTATCCTTACGGCTTTTCTGAGAATCCGGCAGTAAGAGAGCAAGTCGCAGATTTTATTAATACCTCACAGACTGATATCTTCTCTGAAGGAATTACACATGATGTGCAGCCGTTCTTCCACATTGGAGAATCGTTTTTTGCAACGGTCACAAAGAACGGCCTGTTTATCATTGACCAGCATGCATCACACGAAAGGATACTTTACGAAAAGTTTTTAAAAAAAACTTCTATCGAAGCAGTATCGCTTTTTCTTCCTTTGAGGATTGAATTGCCTGTCGGCGAATATCACATAATAATCAAAAATAGAGGGCTGCTTGAGGGATTTGGACTTGAAATTGATGATTTCGGCGGCAATAATGTGATCGTGAGGTCGCTGCCCGGAGAACTTCATAAAGCGGACATAAGAGGGCTTCTTATAGACGTAGCAGCAGGTATTATTGAAGAAGAAACGATCGGCATAAAGGGAGAAGTGACCGGACAAAACCTTTTAAAAAACATCGCAGCAAAGCTTGCCTGCCACAATTCTGTTAGAGGAAGTGAGTATCTGAATAATGCTGAACTCTCAAAGATGATGTCCGATCTTGATAAAACAGACGAGCCTTATAAATGTCCGCACGGACGGCCTACGAGGGTTTTTCTTTCGCTTGATGATTTAAAGAAGATGTTTAAGAGGAAATAGAATTTTTGCTCAACTATCTTAACAGGCTCAAATGATATTTTAATACGTCGTCAGAATTTCTAACGCATTTAACTATTGCATTTATTATGTTGATTGGCAGCTTGCCTTTAATATCGAGATCTTTTTTGAAATGTGCCTGAAGGAATGAGTGATTATTAAACTCATATATCTCGTGAAATTGTACCCAAGTTTTATCAGGAAAACAATTTTTTGCCGGATTTAAAACATATATGTTCTTACTGCTATAACAACCCTCTTTATCCAAACCATACTTCTGTTTGGACGTAGTTTTACAACAAAGAAACGGTTCACTACTTTGTGGAGTATTAAGAATAATCAGTAGTTTTTTGCCAGTTTCGCCGTTCTTGAATTCAAGAGCCCTGTGAAAAAGAATTGTCCCCTTATCCATTAAAGGCTTTCTTTATTTCCTCTTTATCCTTTAACCTTTCTTTAACCTCATCTAAAGATAATGATTTATCCGTATCATCAATGGCTAAAATATAATCGATCTTAGACCGTTCACCTTTGGATTGTATTGTCTTATCCCATGGATGATTCGGCAGGTGCGATGCCTCTATCATGTTCTCTGCTTTGGCTTCTTTAAATATAAAAGCTATATTGTCTAATAATCTCAATTCTCTTTTTGTAAAATATTTATCATCAAATTTCTTTTTTGGCTTCATCTCTATAAATGATTTATCAGTCTTGGCTGGAATAAATATATTTTCCTTCAGATCTTCCGGAGGATTACCCATTTCTTTAAACAGATCCACAGGAACAGGACCGAAATCCCATGCAAAATAATCAAGCCCTGTAACAGACTTTCCAGTCTCTCTAAAGTGCATAAAATCAAGGTAGTAAAGGAGCTTAAATAATTTAGTCTTGCCGCAGAACTTTGTCTTGTCAAGAAAATAAATTATCGCGTTAATGAGTTTTTCTCTGGTGTGTTCAATCATCATGATTATTTTATCGGAAAGTTTACTAAAGGTCTAAAGATATCCCCATGCTGATTTAATTATAACATTTTACCCTATTTTAGCCATATGCGGCATGTCATATTGATAATGAAGTCCAAATTTAAACACTTTCGCAGGATTGTTGGCAAGAAGAATCAACTTTCTCTTCCTCTTAGGTAAATGCATATGATAGATATTTCCGATGCTGTCCCATGTCTGGTGTTAAGGTCGCAATTTGCGATCTTAAAGAATGAGGAAAATATTCCACAAGCAAAAACTGTTAAACAGGATTTCATGCCTATTGAAATACAAATTTGTTATCCTAAGAAAATCGCTCTCAATGGATGCTCTATGGAGAAAAGATTCCGGAGAAGCCGGAATGACAACAAAAAGATACGGTTTGAACTATAAATAATATGAGTCTCATTCAAAATAAACCCGTCATCATCCTTCTCGGCCCTACCGCCGTAGGCAAGACAGGCGTTTCCATTCTTCTTGCAAAGGCGCTGAAAACAGAAATCATCAGCGCTGATTCGATGCAGATCTACCGGCACATGGACATAGGCACTGCAAAACCTTCTCCGGTTGAACTCAAGGAAGTCCCTCACCATTTAATCAACATTTTGTCTCCTGACCAGACTTTCAGCGCCGGGATGTTTAAGGAAGAATCAACGAAAATTGTAAATGGTTTACATGTGAGGAATAAGATTCCCATAATTGTCGGCGGCACAGGTCTATATATCAGGTCGCTCACGCAAGGTCTCTTTGAAGGTCCTTCGGCAGATTGGTCAATAAGGGAGAAGTTAAAGGAAGAGGAACAGATTTACGGCAAGGAGTATCTTTATAAACATCTTCAGGGTATTGATGCTGAAGCAGCCGTAAAAATCAATCCCAATGATTCAAGGAGAATAATACGGGCAATCGAAGTGGCTGTACAGGGGAATAAAATTATTTCCGAATTACATATTACATCAACAATACCCGGACCATATGACTTTATTAAGATCGGACTTTCGAGAGACAGGAAAGAACTTTACACACTCATTGAAGATAGAGTTGATAAAATGATAGAAGCAGGTCTCTTGCATGAGACAAAAAATCTTTTAGAACTAAACCCGGACAGAACAGCCCTGCAGGCACTTGGATACAAGGAAATGTCGCTTTACATAAAGGGACAAATCGGGCTTGAAGAAGCTGTTCGACTGTTGAAAAAGCACACAAGGATGTATGCAAAAAGACAGATTACATGGTTTAAGAAAGAACCTGACATAAAGTGGGTGGACGTAACCGGCATAATGGATTCAGCCTTTATATATGAAAAGGTACTTAATGAGGTTGAAATTCTGAATGAATTGATTTACTCTTAATGAAAGTTGATTGAGGTGAGAAAGGGTAATGATATAAAACCCTTATAAAGGAGACCTATGAGCAATGCAGAGCATAAGCTTCAAGACCTGTTCTTAAATTACGTAAGAAAAGAGAAAATACCGGTTACAATATTTCTCGTAAACGGGACACGTTTAAAGGGCCTTATAAGAGGTTTTGATAAGTTCGTGGTCTTGCTGAAAAATGATGTTCAGCAGCTTGTCTACAAACATGCCATATCCACCATTTCTCCTGAGAAAGATATTCATCTTGATTTTGAAAGCTAATAGTCGCTATTAAATTGCATGATGGAAACCAAACCGAGAAATCCCGTTGTCACGGTCGATGCAATTATTGAAGTAGAAGGAGGGATAATACTTATCAAAAGAAAGAACCCTCCACCCGGCTGGGCCATCCCCGGGGGGTTTGTTGATTATGGAGAATCCCTTGAGGATGCTGTACGCCGTGAAGCAAAAGAAGAGACAGGGCTTGATATTAAATTAATAAGGCAGTTTCATACATACTCCAATCCCGGAAGAGATCCAAGGCATCATACAGTATCCACTATTTTCATTGCCACAGCATCAGGTACGCCTGTAGCGGCAGACGATGCAAAGGAAGTTGGGATTTTTACAAGAGAAACCCTCCCTGAAGACATTGCCTTCGATCACAGGCATATCCTCGAAGATTATTTCAGCGGAAGGTATTAGGGATATGTCCTATAAATGAAGTTACACAATTCTGTCATTCCCGCTTGTCGGGAATCCTTCTTCTTTTAAGAGAGGAAAGATTCCGGTCAAGCCGGAATGACACAGCAAAAGGTTATAGAACCGGCGGTATTTTAAAATGTCTTGATCTCAGAACTTATCTTCATCAGCTTCCCTGTCGCATCAGCAACGATCACATTATCTTCCGTTACCGCTTTTGCATACACTTCCAAAATCTTTTTCGTATCTTTTAATATCTCTGCCTGAACAGTTATCTTCTCACCAACATTCAGCGCTTTTCTCAAACGGATATTCATATGGGCAGTAACCGCGGGCATCCCCATTTCTATTGCAAGTTTGACCATCACCTCGTCAAGAAGGGTAGAAATAATCCCGCCGTGAACGATGTTAAAATATCCCTGATGCTCCTTTTGAGGGACAAATTCAGTTGTGATTGTCTTTCCATCAAAAGAAAAATCCAGTTTCAGCCCGATTGGATTTTTCTTCCCGCATACAAAACAGTAATGATCGTCAATGAGTTCCATATTTTTACAAAAGCTGACAGATGATAGCTGACAGCTATCAGCTATTTTATAAAATTCGTTACCCCCAGACGTATCATCATTACTGCAATAGACGCGAGGAGGATCGCCATTACCTTTGAAAGTGCAATAATGCCGTTTTTGCCGATCAATCTGGTTATCTCCTGTGCCTTTACAAAAGACGCCCATACTATTATCAGATTTATAATAAGAGATATTATTGTCGGTGTGACGCCGTAGTGGTCAATAAGCACTATCAGGGTCGTGAGTACCGCAGGTCCTACAATCAAAGGCACTCCTATTGGAACAACGCCGATTGTGTCTTCTATCTTTCTCCTTTCTCCGCTATACCTCAGGAGATCGAGTACGGCGATAACAAGCAGTACCAGACCGCCTGCTATCTTGAAGTCATCAACGGTAATCCCTAAAATTCTGAAAACCGCTTCTCCTACGGCAACAAAGGCAAGACTTACTGCCAGCGCTGTAATTATCGAATGTCTGACAACTATCTTTTTCTGATCCTCGGCGATCTCGCTGGTAACTGATATGAATATCGGAAGGACGGCAAAAACATCCATCGCAACAAAAATGGGGATAAACGTCATCGGCAGGTTTTTCAGGACTTCAAGCATATGTAGATTATAGTTGTAAATTTTTTATTCGTCAAAATATTTCGATCAATTAGTGAAACCTGTATAAATAATATCCGCTTTTTCGTCATTCCCGCGAAGGCGGGAATCCAGAAAATATGTAGGGGCAATTCATGAATTGCCCCTACTATTATGGTAATATTAGCTTATGCATCCTCTCAAAAAGACCCTTGATAAGTTTTATAATGAATATAATTTTAAAAAACGGATCAAGCATGATCCGATTGAATTTCCTCATAAATATTCCAATCCGGATGATATAGAAATAGCAGGGTTCATCGCCTCATGTTTTGCTTACGGGAAGGTGGATCTTTTCAAGTCTGTAATAGAGAAAATTCTAAAACCCGGCGGCAAACATCCTGCAGGTTTCTTTAAAGACTTTAATCTGAGCGGAGATAAAAAGCATCTTCAGGGAATCAGCTACAGATTCAATAAAGAAGACGACGTCCTCTGCTTTGTTTATATGATTAGCCATACGTTGAAAGAATGGGGCTCGCTGAAAAATATTTTCTATCACTATTACAAACTGGAGCAGGAAGATATTAAATATGCGCTTGAGAAGTTCGCAAACTATTTTATGAACATTGACACATCACCGGTTTACGGCAGAAATATCAAGCCAAATGGGTTGAAGCAGTTTTTCCCCTCACCTGAAAGCGGCAGTGCGTGTAAAAGATTAAATCTGTTTCTTAGATGGATGGTCCGAACTAAAGATATCGATTTTGGTATCTGGAATAAAATCTCATCTTCTAAGTTAATCATTCCTCTCGACACCCATATAGCAAGGATTTCAAGATGTCTTGGTTTGACAAAAAGAAAGGCTTCGGACTGGAAGACCGCTAAAGAGATAACTGAATCGTTGAAGAAATTAGACCCCGAAGATCCATTGAAATATGATTTCGCCCTCTGTCACCAAGGGGTATCACGGTTGTGCAGAGGAGTGAAATTTAGAGAGACCTGCTCAACCTGCGCCCTTCAGTCTTAAACAACTATTTATGCCTGTCCGGCTTTTTACAGAGCGATCATATCGCTATCTTTTTTCCCTTCGTCTGACATTTCTGTGGGTATAAACTATTTATATCAATCAAGATATATGCAAAGTGTCGTCTCGTCATTCCCGAAGTTTTTTATCGGGAATCCAGAGGTTTTTGTTTTCTGGTTCCCCGCCTTCGCAGGGACGACGTCTGGATTCCCGCTTAAGCCTGTCCCCGAAGGTAGTAATCGGGGAGACCGCGGGAATGACAGCGTTTAGCTTATTCACACTTTTCCCAGAAGAACTTTTTTTATACCTCTTGTGAGCAATTATATATGGTTGCATACATCACTTTTATATGATATATAGCGTATATGATATAAATCATATGATGTAAATCATTTACTGGATATAAAGGAATCAGGTATAAAAAATATCAATTTAAAGATGAACCATGTCTTTCTAACTTCAAAATAATAATAAGGAGGTTACTCAATGAGTACAAACGCTGCAAAAAACTTATTTATCTACGGCAGCCTTCTCTGTTTCGTTGTTCTTGTGATCCTCACCGTTGATACAATGGGAAAGCTTGACAAGAGGGCGCCGGAAATCACGGAACAGGTGAATGCCGGGAAAAAGGTGTGGCATAAGTATGACTGTATCGGCTGTCATACAATTTTAGGGAATGGTTCATATTTTGCCCCTGATTTGACAAAGGCTGTTGAACGCAAACCGAAAGAATATCTGAAAAAATTCATTATGGACCCACGCACAATAAAACCCAATTCTGCAATGCCAAAACTGGGACTTTCCGAAAAAGAGGCGGACAATCTTATTGCATTTCTGGATTGGATGGACAAAGTGGATACTAATGGCTGGCCTCCCAAACCCATTCTTGCCGGCGCCATTTCCGGTAAAACTGCAAGTACAGGCCAGATGCTTTTTCAAAAAAATGATTGTTCAGCATGTCATCAGATCAATGGCATAGGCGGCACCGCAGGACCTGACCTCACCCACATTGGGAATGTAAGACCGGATGTTGAGTGGCATATAAGGCATCTTAAAGACCCTGATACGGTTGTTCCTGATTCTGCAATGCCAAGCTTTCACCATCTCAGCGATGAAGATCTTAGACAGATCGGGGAATATTTAATTACATTGAAATAAATTTTATACATGGAGGGAGAACTATGAAATATCAAAGTCATCAGATAGCGCACAATTTTTACACGGCCTCTGTGCTGCTCTTTCTGGTACAGATTATCGTCGGCATCGTCGCCGCACTTCAGTTCATATGGCCGGATTTCTTTATTCTGAACTTCAACACAATAAGGACCTTGCATATTAATGCACTCGTGGTGTGGCTGCTAATGGGCATGATGGGGGCTACATATTATGTAGTCACTGAAGAATCAGAAACCGAATTATGGAGCATTCCCCTTGGACACTTGCAGTTCTGGGCCACCGTTATCGCGGTAACCGCTGTTGTAGTCGGGTATATTGTGATGGGTTTAAATCCACAGACTAACATGGAAGTATTCGGGACTCGTTTATTGAATGAAGGAAGAGAATATATAGAGGCTCCGAGATGGGCTGATATACTGATAGTTGTCTCGGTGCTCCTGTTCTTGTTTAATTGTATCATGACGGTTTTTAAAACAAAAAAATTTACCGCGGTCCAGGGTGTGCTTCTCGGCGGTCTGACTTTTCTGGCGCTGATGTACCTGCCGGGAATGTTTTATACAAAAAGCATGGTGAAAGACCAGTTCTGGTGGTGGTGGGTAGTGCATCTCTGGGTTGAAGGTTCATGGGAATTGATTGCAGCAGCGTTGCTTGCTTTCATGTTGCACAAACTTCTCGGTGCTGATGTAAAAGTGCTTGCAAAATGGATGTATATTGAGACAGGACTTGTGCTGTTCACAGGCATACTTGGTCTCGGACATCATTATTACTGGATCGGAACGCCAAAATACTGGTTATGGGTAGGCGGTATTTTCAGCTCACTTGAACCGATACCTTTATTACTGATGGTGTGGGACGCCTTCAGGACCACAAGGGAGACACGCGGCGTTGTACAGAACAAAATCGGCTTATATCTTACTGTAGCCCATGCGATATTTAATTTCGTCGGCGCAGGTCTGTGGGGTGTAATACATACCCTGCCGCAGGTAAACCAATGGACCCACGGCACACAGATAACCACTGCACACGGACATCTTGCATTTTATGGCGCATATGTACTTCTCATCGTAGCGATGATGTATGTAACACTGCCATCAATCAAGGGGGTCAAAGATTTTAACCAGTCCAGAGGGTTTCTGTCTTTCTGGTGGATGACAATTTCAATGATCTTTATTGTGATAACCATTACTGGCGCCGGAATGGTACAGACATATCTTGAACGTCTCCTCGGCCTTGATTATGTGACAGTCAAAGCCAGCTATAATCTGTGGTTCTGGATATTCAGGGCTATTTTTGGAGTCGGCTTTCTTGTCGGCGTGTTAATACTCGTAACTGATATTCTCACACTTGGGAAAAAATCCGTTGCTGTGGAGTAAAATGGAATAAATCAGGAAATCCGAAAGGTCGGGTTGAAAGCCCGACCTTTTTTTATGGGGAAACTAATCTTTATGCGTTTCATATATTTCTTCAAATTCCCTGTGAGAATCTTTAAATGCCTCGAGTATTTTCGGGTCAAAGTGTTCCGGCCTGGTCCTTCCGTCGCCTTCTGTAATAATCTTAAAGGTCTTTTCATGGTCAAATGCAGGTTTGTACGGTCTTTTACTGCGGAGTGCGTCATACTGGTCGCAAATATTGTATATCCTTCCCTCAATAGGTATTGCTTCCTGTTGAAGTCCTTTTGGATATCCTGACCCATCCCATCTCTCATGATGGCTCAAAGCGATTATCTCTGCAATCTGAATAATTTTGGAGGTCTTACTGCTTAGAATGTTAGCTCCTATAATTGTATGTGTCTTCATAAGCGCAAACTCCTCCGGGTTAAGCCCGGCAGGTTTAAGGAGTATCTCTGCAGGAATGCCGATCTTGCCTATATCATGCATTGGCGCCGCATAAAAAACGTTCTCGATTTCTTCCTCCGTCCATCCTGATTTACGCGCTAATATTGTTGAGTAATAGCCGGACCTCTTTATGTGAGACGCGGTATCTTCATCTTTATATTCAGCAACCTTTGTAAGCCTGTGTATCGTATCAACATAACTGTCTTTTAACTGCATTGTTTTTCTCTTTACTTCTGCATCAAGCAATTCATTGTGCTTTTTAAGAAAATCCTCAAATTCTTTTATCTTCAGAAGGTTTTTTGCCCTTATGGCAACCTCTGCTGGATCCACAGGTTTTAAGAGGAAATCATTTGCGCCTGTCTCAAGACCTTTAAGCAGGGCTCCTCTGTCCATAAGCGCAGTTACTATCACAATAGGGATATGTTGCGTTGCAGGATTTTCTTTGAGTCTTCTGCATGTTTCATATCCGTCCATCTCGGGCATCATGATGTCAAGAAAAATCAGATCAGGTTTAAATTTTTCTGTTTTCTCCAATGCCTCAAGACCGTTTTTTGCCGTTTCAAAGACATAATTATAATTTATTAGTATGGCAGACATAAGCTTAAGGTTTCGCTCTTCATCGTCAACTATGAGGATATTAGGCTTTTTGGTTTCTTCAGGCAAATTGTCTCCATGTTTGATTCGTAATCCACTGTACTTATAACAGGTTTACCTTACTTTGTCATTCCCGCTTAAAGACTGCCGGAATGACAGTTTTAAAGGTATTTTCAGGTCAATGACATAACTATATTCACTGTTCCCTTCCTTTTAAATACTTCTCAACCACTTCTATGAATTCCTTTATATCTATTGGTTTTGTCATACAACTGTCAAATCCCTCTGTAAGAAATTTCTCCAGATCGCCTTTCATGGCATAAGAAGTTACCGCTATTACCGGGATATGCTTCATTCCTTCTTCTGCACGAATAGCCTTTAATGCACTTATGCCGTCCATTACCGGCATCTGGACGTCCATTAAGATCAGATCCGGCATATTCTCTCTTGCAATTCTGACGGCGCGGTAGCCATTGTCAGCTTCTATTGTCTCATATTCACAATGCTGAAGAGCGGCTTTTAAAAGCTTGCGGTTTTTTGCGTCATCATCAACTATGAGTATCTTCATATATAGTCGGTTACTTAGTGTGTATTTATAAAGTCGATTTTTTACCCTTTGTCCGTCATTCCCGCAGTCTTTTGAGCGGGAATCCATGGTTTGACAAGCTCACCATGACAAATGTCACCCTGAGCCTGTCGAAGGGTGGATTCCGGCTTAAGGACTGCCGGAATGACAACTTTAAAGATATTTTCGGGTCAATAAACCGGCAATACCACTGTTCACTTATTCAACGCTTTTAACAACTCCTCAACCGTTTCTCCGTCTTGTATATAGACTGCGGTCTTTATAATATTAGGATGTCCGTTTTCTTTCAACACTGTGCCTATCCTGTTGGCAGCATGGTCCACTGCCTGACTGTCAGCATCAAGGAGGATAATGTAATAGCAATCATTGTCTTCATTATATGTTATTACTTCATATCTTCGGATATTATCCTTCAATACTTTAACAATAAAGACATGTTTTTCGGGTCTGTTTATTTCGTAAAACTTTACCTTCATCAGTCCAAGCTGGCGCTTATTCCTTTTGTAAAAAGATAGAAATCTCTCAAGATGTGCCAAAAAGCGTTGCCACGTAAGAACCCTTCTTAAAGGGTCTATTATTCTTTGTTCGACAGGCTTATTTACTTTACGCGGAATCACAAATATAAATTTGCTTCCCTTGCCGGGCTCGCTTTCAACCCATATTCTGCCCCCATGAAGTTTTACAAGTTGTCTGCACAGATTGAGTCCGAGCCCTGTGCCGGGACGCTTCTTTAACATCGGCGATTCGAGCTGCTGAAACGGCTGAAAAAGCCTTGGCTGGTCTTCCACTGAGATACCAATTCCGGAATCCTCGACACTGATTTCGATGAAATCTTGTAGGGGCAACCCTTGCGATTGCCCTTTTTCATGCAGGGCAGGGGCAAGCCCTGCCCCTACACCGGACACTCTCCGTGCGCATAAGCGCACGCTGCCCCCGTCCAGCGTAAACTTAAACGCATTGCTAAGAAGATTAAACAAAACCTGCTTTATCTTCCTCTCATCCGCCGTGATAGCGCCAATCCCTTCTTCTACCTCAACCTGAAGCCTTATGTAGTGCTTCAGCACTTTTTCCTTAAACATAACAAGGCTCCTGTCAATAAGTTCTTTCAGGTCGAATTCCGAGAGATCAAGCTCTACTTTCCCCGCCTCGATTTTTGACAAATCAAGGATATCATTTATCAGCGAAAGCAGGTGTTTTCCACTGTCATAAATATCTGTCAGATATTCCTTCTGCTCATCTGTAGTAGCGCCCGCTATTCTGTCAATCATTAACTGGGAAAAACCGATGATTGAATTAAGAGGCGTTCTCAGTTCATGTGACATGTTTGCGAGAAAATCCGACTTGGCCCTGTTCGCCGCCTCTGCCTGAAGTTTTGCTTGTTCAAGCTCTTCAGTTCTTTCTTTAACCTTTTCCAGAAGTTCCTCATTAAACTTCTCAAGCGCCTTCTCCGCCTTCTTTCGCATTATGATGCCGGACAGCGCATTGGCGACAGCGGTCAGAAATTCTTCTTCCTGTTGATTGCGGTGATGACCTTCTTTTAAATATATATTTATCACCCCGATAGTTTTGCCTCCAAATAAAACAGGGGTGCAGTAATGTCCATGAGAGGTAATGCCTTCATAGCGAATCTCATGCATTTTGTTGAGGCAGCCGGCAAATTGTATTTCCTGTGTCAAGGCCGCCTGTCCGCAAAGGCATCGGCCGAAAGGAATTCGTGCGCATTCCTTCTGAATCGGTATGGAAAGTCCGCTTTGAGCTTTCATTACCAGTATGCCGGTGTCCTCTTCAACAGTGAATATACAGCCCCTTGATTCAAATGAAAGCCAGGGGATCGAAAGAAGCAGGTCCATCGTGCGCTTCAGGACTTTTTCAATAGGGATATCTTCCAGCGAGAAGCTTAAAATTACATTAATCACATTCTGGATATCGTAATTCCTGCGAAGTTCTTTTTCAGCCTGTTTGAGTCCCGTGATGTCCTGTACTGTGCCGGACATGAGAACCGGTTTGCCGGACTCATCAAAAACGACTTCTGCCTGTTCGTGTACAACGCGCTCTGTGCCGTCCGGCAGAACTATACGGTGGTCAATGCTGTAAGGCTTTCTCTCATATAAAGCCTGATTAACCGATTCTTTCACATGCTCCCTGTCATCAGGATAGACGGATTTCAAAAATGCCTCATATGTTGCCCCAAATTCCTGGGGAGTTAAACCAAAAATGCGATAAATCTCATCAGACCAGCTCAATTCGTTTCTTACTATATCCCAATCCCAGTTCCCAAGACTGGCAATCTGCTGGGCCTTACGAAGACTGGCTTCACTTTTTCGCAAAGCTTCTTCTACTTTCTCCATATCTGTAATGTCTCTTGCAATACCTATGAGCGCAATAATGTTACCCTCTGCGTCTTTTACAGGCGATGTTGTCAACAGCACAGGGAATTCGGAGCCGTCTTTCCTTCTATTAATAGTCTCTCCAAACCATCCGCCTTCAAGAGTTTTTCTGAAAATCTCCTCTCCACGCCCACCGGGGTTATTGGGAGACTGTATAATAGAGACGGGCTGACCCATCAATTCATCCTGCGAATATCCTGTTTGTCTTATCCCTGCTGAATTGACATACGTTATTTTGCCTTCAATATCAGTGATGACTATCATATCGATACTGCTTTCAAGGGATTGAGCAAGCATGGCAACCTGCCTGTGGTTAAGGGCGTTCTGCATGGAAACAGAGATGATATCGGCGATGGACTTATAGACTTCCTCCTCCCGGCCCGACAGTCTTATCCCTGCCGGCAGATAAAGACAGAGTATCCCGATTTTCTTGTCCCTTGATTTCAGAGGAAGGATTATATGCCCGTGCTCTTTTGCACCGCTATTTACCTTTGAATGCCTTTTGTCTTCAACACTGCTTTCAGATATCAGCATCTCATTTTTTTCAGCGCTAATTCCGCAAATGCATTCCCCGTAAGGAACAAAGGCGCATCCTCTTTTCTGTTCATCAGGGAAATTGCGCGATACGACAAGCTGAAGGGTCTTTCCCTTTTCGTCGCACAGGAATATCGCGCCTTTTTTCTCAAGCTTCAAAGGCTCAAGGTTCAGTATCGAGTCCATAACCATGTCAAGCATAACCTCAAGGGTAAGCGACCTGCTTGCCGCACTTGAAATTTCATTCAATATATTTAGTTCTTTAAGATGCTCTTTATTTTCATGAAAAAGCTGCCCCAATGTACTCGCCATGTCATTGAATGTATTTGCGAGCAATCCTATCTCGTCTTTGGTTCTTACTTCAGTTCTGACGTTAAAATTGCCTTTTTCTATCTCTAAGACGGTATCTTTTAATCTCAGGATGGGCCTTACTATGGAATTCCTTACAAAAATAATAATAGGAATGGCAATAAACACAAAAAGCCATATGATTAAAAATCTGAAGTTATCATACTCCTCAATCTCTTCCTCATAATGCTCTTCAATAGCCTTTACAAACCTGTCTATTTTATATACGTATCCATGAATACGCCTGTCGTATTCTTCTAATACTTCCCTGGCCTGAACTTCCGTATAATCCTCAGGAAGCTCAATTATCTTTAACAACGCCGGCTTGAAGATGTTATTCCATTCATCAAGAAGACCGTTGAAAATCAACAGCTCTTCTTTGCTGTGATATCCGATGGGTTTAATATTAAGCGCCCTGTTGCCGTTTGTTAACTCCCCTGTTATCTTTTCAAAATTATTAATCTCATGCTTAAGTTCCGCTATTGACGACGCTCTCTCTGTTTTTGTCTTTTCATGAATCCTTTCCACAATCTTTTGAGACAGCCATGCCATCTCAAAGGAACGAAACCGCATCTCTCCTGCAAGGTTTATCTTTGCGGCTTCTCCTTCTATGTGATGCGTAAACCGGAAACTTGTATATAGGAGGATGGTTATGAATGAAAGGATTGTGAGGCTTATAAAGATACATTTTGCTGTAAGGGATTTAAACATTGCTTTTACCCGTTAAGATGGTTATCAGCCCCTATTGCATACAGCTTCTTCTATAAGTAACTATATCACATCTAAAACCCGTTTCAAGCCGAACTGCCGAGAATATCCAGAAACGATTTTATGATCTTCAGGTTTTCCGGACTGATATTATTAAACTCCACGCCTAACATTTTCATGTTTTCATGTATATGAATATTCTTGACTGAAGTCTCGAGACGTTCGAGAGCGGTATCGAGGATTGAAAATGTCAGCCTGCAGTTTTTGTCAGCGCTAAACTCTTTGGCATTAATTGATAATACTTTCAAAAGGCAACCGCCTTCGCTAATGTCGGCAACAAGGGCCTCAACAGCAAGTTCCCCGTCATAATATAATTTGGCAGGGATATTGACCTTTAATCTTTTATGTCTTCTAAAAGGAAGTTTTTTAATAACAGAAGGGTATCTTAAAAAAAGCAACGGGATCGGGTGGTACTGCACGTGTATCACTTTAGTCTCAAAACCAAAGGCGTTATCGTCATTAATAAATCTGATCGTGCATTTATCCCTGCTGAATAAATCTATAGGAGCGCCTCCTGTGTAAGGAAGCTGTGCAATAAGGCATGTATTTGCCTCCCAGCCTGTTAAATTAGTCCATACATCTTTGTGCTTTTTAGAGTTAAGCTGCAGGGGCTGCCCTACTGTAAATATATGTCTTGTTATTTTGTCCTGTATATCCTGAGCGGTCTGGAAATTCAGCTTTTCCTCGTCAAGGACCGCCTTGTAAAAGTCGCACTTCATGCAGGTGTCGATCTTGACAGCAGACGTCCCCTGAATCTTTCCTCCGCAAAAGGTACCGGCAATAACCCAGCAGGCCCGGCCCGCGTGCTTCCCATTATTCACTCCGTCTGTCCGGTCCTCAAGCGCTACCGGACATATACCGAATTCGGACACTTTGTCGCCGCCCGGCTCCCTTCCGCATTTTTTAAATTCCCAGCAATTCAGTTTTGCCATATCACCCTACTTTCATTCCGGTATTACTTACTTCAACACGGTTTTTGCCTTTTTGTTTAGCCCGGTATAAGGCATCATCTTCCTGTTTTATGAAGGCTTCCATATTTAATATCTCTGAAGAATAGGATATAACGCCGAGACTGAGTGTAACAGCTGTCATGGCCTCAACAGATTTCCTTATTCTTTCGGCTACCTCACAGGCCCCTTTTAGCTCCGTATCAGGAAGGATAATTAAAAATTCTTCTCCTCCGTATCTGGCAACAAGGTCCACGGTTCTTACTTTTGTTGAAAGAATTTTCGCAACTTTAACAAGCAGCCTGTCACCATATGTATGACCGTAAGTGTCATTATATGCCTTGAAATTATCCAGATCCGTCATGATTATGGAAAACGGGCTCTTAAACCTCTTTGATCTCGCAAAATTTTTCTCCAGTTCAACATTCATAAGATTTCTATTGGCGACTTTAGTAAGCGGGTCATAAAGTGAAAGCATTTTCGCTTTTTCATGAAGCAGGCAGTTGTTAATGGCTATCCCAATCTGGTTGCCTATGGCAATGAAAGTCTGTATGGTCCTCTCATCTATATCAAAATCAACAGGCAAATAGAGATATAACACTCCAATAATTTTATCTATCACTTTTAGCGGTATAATAATATGTCCGTGAGGTGTCATGCCCGGATAGTTTATTGTATGATGGCAGTCCGTATGGGAATTTTTTGAGATTATCATCTCTCCAGTCCTTGCCGCCAAACCGCAGAGGCAATCATTTACAGTCATATTTTTATGCATATCCAGAAATGCTGCAGGATGACCGAGATGTGAAACAAGGTTCATCTTATCGCCGTCAATGAGAAGTATGCCGCCTCTGCGTTCAACCTTCATTATATCGATCTCTGTGATGGTATTCAGTATGTTGGAAAAAAGATCGTTTATGTTTATTGTGCAGCTTATTGCTGATGAAATTTTATAGAGCGTTGATAGTTCCACATTCCTTGACTCAATCTCCCGGCTCTGCCTCATGATCCGATCTTCTGCATGTTTGCGCCCGGTGATGTCCAGTAAAGTCCCTATAACTGCAGGCCGTCCCTGATATAAGGTTTTGGAGCCATAAACATCTACATAAATAATCTCTCCGTTCTTTTTTCTCCCTCTAAAATCGTAATGAATGGATTGGACTTCTCCTGATTCCCTTCTTCTTACATTTTCCCTGACAACTGGCAAATCTTCCGGAAGTACCAGGTCAACTGTCTGCTTTTTGTCTATCAACTCTTCGACCGCATAACCAAATATCTCAGCCAGCACAGGATTGACATACCTGAATTTCTCATCCTGTACAAGATAAATACCGACTAACGATTGCTCTGCTAAATTTCTGAATTTCTCCTCTGATTCCAGCAGCATCTGCTCTGCCTGCTTGCGGCTTGTGATATCACGTACGATAGCGGTAAAAAACGTCCCTTTATTTGTTTTCCACGTTGAAAGGGTCAGCTCTATAGGAAATTCGCTGCCGTCCTTCTTGAGTCCGACTATTTCAATTGTTTTTCCAATAAGGCTTGATTCACCGGTTGAAGTAAGTCTGCTGAGTCCCTTTTGGTGGGCTTCACGAAATTGATGAGGCATTATAATTGTAAGTGATTTATCAATCGCTTCTTCAACAGGGTAGTCAAAAAGTCTTTCTGCCGAAGTATTCCAGAAAACTATAACCCCGCTGCTGTCTATTGAAATAATGGCATCGGTTGCAGATTGTGCAACAGAGTGAAACCGTTCTTCGCTCTCCATTAACACATCCTCTGCGTATTTGCGTTCGGTGATGTCTTCTCCTGAACTAAGGGTACCTGTAATTTTCCCTCTTTCATCCCTCAATATCATGTTATGCCAGGCTATAATTCTCTCTTCTCCGCTCTTTGTTAAAACAGGGTTTTCAAAATACTCGACAGGACTAACATCTCCGGCTATCAACTTTATAAAGACAGCTTTTACATCATGTTTTATTCTTTCTGGAAGGAAGGTATCAAACCAGTTTTTACCGATAATCTCACTTTTATCGTATCCTAAGATCTTACAGCCTTTGTCATTCATCAGAAAAATTTTCTGCTCTTTGTCGATAGCCACAAACATGACTCCTGCAATATTAAGATAATTTTGAGTCTTTGCTATTTCTTCCTCAAGCGCTTTTTGCAGTCGTTTGCGTTCTGAAATTTCATGGCTAAGCTCATTCCACCTGCGCAGGCTGAAAACACTGAAAGCAATCCCTAAAAATGCGAATATTACAAAAGCCTCGTCAAGCTCAAGCCCTAAAAAACGCCTGCCTTCAGCCCATTGGTCAATTATTAAGTGCGCTTCCGTTTGAACGGCTATTAAATACAGTGCACTTCCGAGAATTCCGATTATGAGAAAATCAATGAATGCTGTTAAACGTTTTCGCTCTTTCGCCGCACAATTGAGGTTCATAACTCATAATATCGTCTTTTTATTATGTTTTCTTAAATAGTTACTAAGGCGGTCATAAGTAAAGCCACATAGCTTGTCATTCCCGCAGTCCGTTGAGCGGGAATCCAGACAGCTAAAGAACTGGATGCCCGATTAAGAACCCCCGCTTACAACCTGCGGGGGCAGGCTTCGGGCATGACGCTTAATTTATGTGTCTTTACTTATGAACTCATTAGTTAGCCCGCCCTATGATTTAGCTCATGGTTTTACAACCCGGACAAATGTTATAAAAAAACATGCAGATTTCTACTTATCGCAGAGCCACCCAGATTTTTTTCATCCTTCTGATAATAGGCGCTCCTTTTCTTGATATCCTGAGAATCGACTCTGATACAAGGAGTCTGATTGTATTTGGAAAAGAATGGAGTATCGGATTAGAGGAGGGTTTTTATTTAAACCAGTCCTTTGAAAATGCGTCACATGTAGCGTGGCGGTTCTTCCTTAAGGCGGTATTGCCCTGGATCACTGTCCTGAGCATTTTCCCGATTCTCGGGGCGCTTACCGGAAGATTCTTTTGCGGGTGGTTTTGCCCAGAAGGCGCATTGTTTGAGCTCTTTGATTTCTTCACAATGAAGATCTTTGGCAGAAGAAGCCTTTTCACAAAAAAGCCTAATGATCCCGGTGCGCCTGCGGAAAAAAGGCTCCCTTATATAATACTTGCGTTATTTAGCATGATAGCCATACCTCTGTTTATGGGAGTTGTTTTGACAGGATATTTTGTAAACCCGCGGACTGTCTGGACTCAGGTATTGAACCGGGAATTTACTTTCGGTGTAAAAGCAGGGATCATCGGGGTCTCAATCTATATGTTTATCTCTGCAATGATCGTACGCCATACACTGTGTAAATATGTATGCGGTGCAGGCCTTATGCAGATGTTGTTTGGATGGGCCAGCCCTGTTTCATTAAGAATAAAAACAGATGTCGTAAAACTGGGCGCCTGCACAGACTGCAAGAAATGTGAAAAGGTATGTTTCATGAATGTAAAACCGAGACTGCTCAGAAAAGATATAAATTGCGTAAACTGCGGTGAATGTATCACTGCATGCAATAAAGAATTAGGTAAGAATAGAGGAGTATTCAGCTTTGCGCAGTCCAGATCATGTGTCCTACCGGTTAAGGAAGCTGTTAAAAAGCAGGACGATGTTCTGCCGGATCATGAGAAATCACTAAAAGGAGAATACTATGAAAAAACCTGTCATTGACTTTGATCTCTGCATAGGATGTGGCTCGTGTGTTGAGATCTGCCCCGAGGTATTTGAACTTAAGGACGATAATAAGGCATATGTTAAAGATGAAGATAAATGTAACACATGTAATTGTGAAGAAGCCGCAAACATCTGTCCTGTGGAAGCAATAACGTTTACGGAGGAGTAGAAATTGACTGAATGTCTTTTTTTCCCCTCTATCAAGAGCCAACAGTAGGTGCCTTAAGCAGGGATTAAGGGGTGTATTTATTTTTAATCTTTTTTAACACTGCTTTTAATGTCTTCTAATGCCCTCTTAATACACACCCCTGCACCCCTCTTTTTAGAGGGGAATTCTTAACCCGCCCTTCCTCTTTTGAAAATACAAGCTTAAATTTACCCGCTCATTATGAGAACGAGCCGTTTTTATTAACTTGTTTTATATATATAGAACAATTTTTAATTAGACAAAAGTAATGAGCTTTGTGTTATACAATGAGCGTCAATACGCTCAGGGTGACAACGGTGGTCATGATCAGGCTGTAACACCATGGATTCCCGCTTAAAAACTGCGGGAATGACGAAAAAGTTGAGCTTGTTGCACAAGAGTCAATATTTATCAATAGTTAGGTATGGAGGATTAAATATGGCATTTATTCTTGTCAGGTATAAAGTTGAGAATTATAAAAGATGGAAAAATACGTTTAATGATGCCTTCGAGATGAGAAGGCAATTCGGTGAAAAGAGTTACCGGGCTTTTCGAAGCTCGGATAACCAGAATGAAATGGTGATTCTACTGGAGTGGGATAGTCTCGGAAGCGCACGCAGGTTCACAAAATCCAAAGCATTGCGTCAGTGCATGGAAAAGGCAGGTGTTGTTGGCAAACCCGATATGATTTTCCTGAAAGAGATGTCACTGTCAATGACCAACCTTCAATTTGTTAACTTATAAGTCATAATCCTCAGGCTTAATTTTTTACGGTTAGCGGCTTTTTGAAAGACCTTCTTGAGCACAACAGCAGTTATTGTTTTTTGATTTTTTCATCTTTTTCTTCGTCAAGCATCCTGTATTTGGGCCTTTCAACGTCGTCGTACTGCCCGCTCTTTACGGCCCACAGAAAAAACAGCCAGGCGGCAATACCGGCGCACAAGGTAAGAAATATCAGAATAAGTATGCTCCACATATCAGCCTCTTTGCAGCCTCAATGAATTTCCGACAACGCTTAATGAACTTAGCGCCATAGCCCCGGCTGCAACAATAGGGTGAAGAATTCCCACCACGGCAAGCGGTATTGCAACTGCATTGTAAAAAAATGCCCAGAAGATGTTCTGTCTGATAACAGAGAATGTCTTTTTTGAAAGGTTGACGGCATAAGGAAGCAGCCTGAGGTCGTTTCTCATCAAAACCATGTCGGAGCTTTCAAGAGCTATGTCAGTCGCCCTTCCCATTGCTATCCCGACATCAGCCTGCACCAATGCAGGGGCGTCGTTAATTCCGTCTCCCACCATTATCACCCGCCTTCCGCACTCCTGCATCCGTTTGATCTCTTCTGCCTTTTCAACAGGTGACATCTGCGCCTTAACCGTATCTATACCGGCCTCTCTCGCGACCGCTGCCGCTGTTTTAATATTATCGCCGGTTATCATCGCCACATCAAGCCCTTTATGTTTTAACATCTTAACAACATCCGCAGCCTCATTTCGCACAGTATCCGAGACTGAGAAGGTGCCGGCAAGATTCCCCTCATACGATAAATAAACTACTGTAGCCCCGGACAATTCGGAGGATTCTATTTCAGACAGCAGGTTACGGTCAGAAGCAGCATCAATTCCATTTGACTCCATAAACTCCCTGTTTCCAATCAGGACGGGCTTCCCGTTTATCACACCCTTAAGGCCTCTGCCGGGATATGCCTTAAAATCGGTTACGTCATTCAGCTCAAGTGCCTTTGATGCGCTGACAAGCGCCTTTCCTATGGAATGCTCGGAGAGCCGTTCAAGCGAGGAGGCAAGGCGCAAGGCCTCCGTGTCTGACATCCCTATCCCTTTGAATGAGCTCAGTACGGGCCTGCCTTCTGTAAGGGTGCCTGTTTTGTCCAGGACAATAATTCCAATATTTTTTGATTTCTCTATCACGTCTCCGCCTTTTATCAGAATCCCTTTTGACGCCCCCTTTGTAGTCCCGACGAGTATGGCAAGCGGTGTTGCGAGTCCTAATGCACAGGGACAGGCTATCACAAGCACGGAGACGGCGTTCATTACGGCATCTGTTGTGAAACTGCCGTGAAATATCCAGTACATCCAGGTTGCAAAACTCAATAATAATATTGCCGGGACAAAAATCCCGACAACCCTGTCTGCTGTTGTCTGCACAGGGGCGCGCCTGGCCTGGGCCTCCTCAACAGTCTTTATGATTTGCGAGAGTACCGTGTCTCCTGCAGTTTTATTGACTTTAAATATAAAGTTGCCGTAAAGGTTTTGCGTCCCGCAGAAGACATCGCTTCCTGCTGACTTGGATACAGGTTTTGATTCACCCGTAAGCATGGATTCATCAACCTCTGATGACCCTTCCATAACAACTCCGTCAAGCGGTATCTTCTCCCCTGGGATTACCTCAATCATGTCACCGGCTTTTATGGAAGATATTGGAATTGACTCCGAACTCCGTAGGGGCAATTCATGAATTGCCCCTACAATACGCCGTGCCTCTTTCGGACTAAGAGATAGAAGCCTTGTTATTGCCTGTGAGGCCCTCCCTTTGGCCCCGGCTTCTATATATCTGCCGAGAAGGATTAAGGTTATTATCATGGCGGCTGTATCAAAATAGACCTTGCCTCCTGAAAACATCTCATAGATGCTGTACAGATATGCCGAACCGGAGCCTGTCATAATGAGGAGGTCCATATTGAAATGAAGATTCCTTAACCCTCTCACCGCCCCGTTTATGAAAGGCCATCCCGAATAAAACACTACCGGTGTTGTCAGCACAAGCGAGATTAAATGGAATATGTTTTTAGTCTCTTCATCGATCCCCTGAAAATAGCCTGCGTATAGTGCAACGGCATAAAGCATAAGCTGCATTGAGAAAAACGAGGCAGTCCCGAATCTTATGAGGAGGTCTCTCTTCCGGTTTTCCATCTCTTTTTCATAAGCCTTTGAAGTAAAGGGCTTGGGTGTGTATCCGATGGATTTTATCCTTGCGAGAATATTATCAATCCCGGTCTCCTGAGGATTCCATCGTATCTTCGCTTTATGTGTGGCATAATTCACATTGGCGTAAGTTACGCCAATGGTCCTGTAGAGAATTTTTTCATTCAGCCAGACACAGGAAGCGCACCTTATGCCGTCAAGGATTATGTCTGTCTCAAGTTCATTTCCTGTCTGCATTATATGTTCATTAAATGCAGCCGTGTCTACAGGTTTATCTTCTGCGGGCCCCGGAACCCATGAAGCCCTCTTTTTATAGAATTCTCCAAGCCCCTCATCATTAATAAGCCGGTAGATGCCCTTACAGCCGTTACAGCAGAAGACCTTCCTCTGCCCTTTGACTTCATCGTACACGGCTTCTCTATCCGGAAATTCCAGAAGGCAATGATCACACTTTTGCATAAATATTGATACCTAAAAAATATATCCCCATCAAAATAATAATTATTCCGGACAATTTGTACAGCAGTCCTCTCAGCTTATGGCTCAAATATCCTGCAACAAGTCCGAACAGCAGTAACGCGGGAAGTGTCCCGATTCCGAAGAAGAAAGTTGTAAGCATCCCGGACAGCATGCTGCCTGTTCCCGCGGCAGCCATAAAGAGCGTGTATGACAGGCCGCACGGGAGAAAACCAAAAAGCGCCCCAAGAGGATAATACTGCCAGAGGGATTCGCCCTGTAAAATATTTTTGGCAAACTTCAGGATGAGATTATTATGTCTTTCGAGCCACGCCATCCCTCCGGCAATACCCGAAATACTCAGCCCCATGAGTATCATTAATAACCCAGCAATAATTGCTACTGTATTCTGAAAACCTGAGATCCTGCCTGCCACGTTAACAAACGAACCTGCAAGACCCATGACAGCGCCTATGAACATATATGTGGTGATACGTCCGATATTATAAAAGAGATGAGGGAGAAGGTTGTTTATAATTGATGAGCGATAAGGAAGAGATGGAGAGCTGCGTATTGTATAAGAAGCAACAAGCGGGCCGCACATACCTATGCAATGTCCAAACCCTCCCAGCAGACCTGTTGTAAATGCGAGAGTATAGCCGAGTTCCATAATCGTTTAATACAAAAATTTTCATGTAAAATCTCCCTAACCCCTCTTTTTCAAAGAGGGGAATATGACCAATCTCCCCCTTTGTAAAAGGGGCTGGGCTCCCGTTGCTGCTTAGCATCGCAACGGGAAGCAGGGGGATTTTTTAATTGCACTTAAAATTACTTCACCTCAAAAATATAACTCACTGTCGCAGACCTGCCATCCCTTTCAACAGTCACCTCTGCCTTCCATAACACCCCTCCGTGAGGGCATACGGGGAGAACCCCTTTCCCTTCATATCTGCCGTCTTTTACATGACTGAGGACATGCCTGTTAACACCCATGAACATGCCCGGCATTGTCAGGTCGAGCCCGACTTTGGCATCCGTGACAGGTCTTTCATCCTTTTTGACGGTAACAGTGAAAACAAGGTCGGACATTGTCGTTACGGGTTTCGGATTAATATCAAACTCTACCTGAACATTGTCTGTCCCGATTGTTTTTACACACGTTCCGGTTTCAAGAGCGCAGTCTGTTTTTGCGCTAAAAGAATGGCTGTACTGCATGGCAAAAACGTTTACCGCAAATAAGGGAAACGACAGGATTATCGCTAAAAAGATTTTATTTTTCATCGCTGTTCCTCTTCTGCAAATATTCTTTCTTCAAATATAACACTTTCCCCTTTTTTAGCAACTGTTATTTTTATATCCCAATATCCGAATAAAGGAAAATAGACCTTTGCCGCGTAAGAGTTATCACTACGTCTCATGGTTTCGTAATTTCTATCATAGGTTGTTGTGGACGGCCGGCTGACTACTAAGAAGACTGAGGCGTCAGAAAGCGGCTTCCCGTATTTATCAAAAACAGAAATGCTGACCACATCGTCTCCTTTCTTAAATTTCCTGTTATTAATAACCGCGCTCCAGCCTGATTCGTACTTGTTGCTCCGTATCTTATCCCATAACAGTCCTTGTTCGTACGGTTTTTCCTCGACAGTACCGTCGAAAGTTTGTTTGCCGATAATAATCGTGGCGATTACAGCGGAAAGGACCACTACCGTTATAGTAATAATCAAAATCTTCATCTACGCTTCCGGAATAATAAAACTTGCTTTCCTGGTCACCATGATTTTATTGGTTTCTCTTGACTCGATGGATATATCAATCAGCTTTGTCAGGGATTTACTGCCGAAGTTTTTGACAAAGACATAGACAGTGACTTTCTTGTATTCTCCGGCTTTAAGCAGAATTTTATCAGGCAGTACTTTTACCGCCTCATCTGTGCTTCCGGCTTTAATCGAGAGTTCCGTATCCGATTTCCCGGTGTTCTTTACAGAAAGGATATAGGAATTAACAGCCGTTTTCCCCCCTGTTATCCTTGGAGGGGAAGCATAGTTCGGAAGGATGGTCATATCAATGGTGACACGTGAAAATGAGAGGAACAGCAGGAAGATAAGAAATGCGCCTGCTGCCGAACCTGTTATTAAGGCATTATGGCGCAACAGCCTCCCTGTTCCGCCGGGTAAACCAAAGAAGTAGCCTATCAGGGACTTCTTTTGTTTTTGTTCCATCATTTCTGCGCAGGCGTCGACGCATTCAGCGCAGTTTATACAGGCGGAGCTCAAACCCTCTCTTATGTCAATCCCCACAGGACAGGTCCTGACACATGCCATGCATTTCATGCATTCTTCCTTTCTCCGGGGGTCAAATGATATTACCAGTGTTTTATTATCAAACATGACGCCCTGCAGTTTTGCGTATGGACACACAGTCGCACAGAACCTGTGCCTGAGCAGTAGAAAATTCAGAAATATTATCCCCGACAAAACTATCCAGAAACCCCTTGTCACGTTTCCGGGGCTGTCTTCCATTACCTGCGGAATGAATTCATACGGGGGAACAAAATACCATATAAGATTTGCAGCAATTAGGATGCTGATTAAAAGCGTTAAGGAAAGAGCGCCCGCTTTATATAAAAGCCCTTTTGACTTCATCTTATCCACAAACCGCGTAAAATCAATCAGCACCGTCTGGGGACATAACCACCCGCACCATATCCTGCCGAACATCAATGTAATAAATACAATCAGGAATGTCAGAAACATTACAGCGCCGAGGACAATAAAAAATTCTTCCATCCAGATGCTTGTCCCGAAGAAGTGGAGCCTCAGCGTGGGGATATCAAACCGTAAAGCGCTTTCTCCCTTTATCTTAAGGAAAGGAAGCCCGATGAGGATAACCGCCTGAACAGCCTCGGCAAACCGTCTCCACGGCTGTATCCGCCTAATCTTTGTCATCAAGCATTTTATACTTGGCTTCTTCGACCTTTTTGTGCCGTTCTTTTGAGTAATAGAAAAAAATTATTACACCAAAGAGCACAACCAGGGCAGCGCCAAAAAGGAGATATGCAATCGCCTGCTGTTTCATATCAAACTCCGTTCCAATGGTTGTCATTCCGACTTGTTCGGAATCTTTATAGAAAAGGATTCTGGACAAGCCAGAATGACAGAGCTTACATTTTCCCCTTTGCGATAAAATAGAGGACCGCTATTCCTGCAACTGCAGCGCAGGTAAACCCGATTGTTGCGATAATGGATATATCCATAATGTCATCCTTTCTCATTCATCCTTATTTAGTGTCTGTGTATAAATTCAAACATTGAACCGTCATTCCCGCAGTCCTTTGAGCGGGAATCCAGTTTTTTTAACAAGTTCTGGATGCCCGATTACAGACTTCGGGCATGACGAAATTGAAAACTTGCAATTTATACACAGACTCTATTTAGTCATCTCCTCGTGCACCCGTCCGACTAACTTCGCAGAAGGCTTCAGCGTCTTATCACCTTCATCCTTCCATTTTGCAGGACACCCTTCAGCAGTGTGTTTTGAAAGATGGAGATTAGCCTTGAATTTCCTCATCAGCTCATCAATATTCCTTCCCATATTAAAGTAATTGACTTCTGCGTTCAGCAGCTTGCCTTCAGGGCTTATAATAAAAGTGCCTCTTAATGAAAGACCGGTCGCATCATCGTAAACTCCGAACATCTTTGCGAGCTTTCCTGTGGTATCGGACCCCATAGGATATTTCACGTTTGCAAGCTGTTTCTCCTCCCTCTGCCATGCAAGGTGGACGAATTTCGTATCCCTGCTTACAGTAAGGACCTCTGCGCCCATTTTCCTGAATCTGTCATACTGCTCTGCCAGAGCAGCAAATTCAGTAGCTCAGACAAAAGTAAAATCTGCGGGATAGAAAAAAAGTATGGTCCATTTTTTATTCTTCTTCAATGTTTCAAGACGTATTTCTCCAAAGTCGCCTTTTGACGGCTCATATGTTTCCAGTGTAAAATCCGGGACTGCTGCACCGATATTACACCCTAAACATGCACATGCTTCTGACATTTTTATTACCTCCTGTTAAATTTAATCCTCAAGGGCGAGGCACCGCCTCGCCCCTACCTATCGACTCCTCATACGCTTTTCCCTGTGACCATCCGCTAATCGCAGGGGTATAAGAGACAAAATAATAGATGCCCCACAAAATCAATCCCCAGAAAAGCAACTGCCATCCAATCGGGATTTTTTTAGATGTCTCTTTTGCTTCAAAGTTTTCTATGTTGTCAATTTCTTCACCCATAATTCCTCCTGAATTGTCAATTTTCCGTAGGGGCGTTGCATGCAACGCCCCTGCATTTCTATTTCCCCTGTATTGACCTTATATAAGCGACTACCGACCATATTTCGTCTTTGCTTAAAGTGTCTTTGAACGGGATCATACCGCCTTTTGCCGTACGCCCCTCTTCAATCATGCCGGGGGTCGTTCCGTTGTTGATAATCTCAAAATAATCGTCATCCGGCACATCTCCTTCTGCATATAAAAATGCTTTATCCGTAAGGTTCGGACCGATGTCGCCTTGTGCATTTTCCCCGTGACAAACAGCGCAATTTTTAGCAAAGATATTTTTCCCTGCTGCGATTGCTTTCGGATCACCGGCAAACGGATTTGAAATGTGCTCTTTCTCCGTAACTGCCGGCGTTGCCATCGGTACAGCTTTTTTTGTAACCGAGGCGCCTATAACCTGAACGTATGAAACGAGCGCATCAAGCTCGGTCTTGTCTTTCAGCAATTCAATATCTTCAGGTATGTATGGGAATCCGAGCGCCTTCATATGCGCTTCAATTTTTGCCGGATCAAGTTTGTTGTCCTTAAGCCATTCGTAAACAGGCATGTTGGATTCTGCAAAGAAGGCCTGCGGGTTTTCAAAATGCCTGTAGTGCCATGCGTCGGGATATTTCCCGCCGACCCTTGCAAGGTCGGGCCCCGTCCTCTTTGAACCCCATAAAAACGGATGGTCATAGGCGAATTCACCTGCTTTTGAATATTCACCGTATCGCATTACTTCGGTCTTGAGGGGCCTGACGGTCTGGGTATGGCAGTTATTGCAGCCCTCTCTCTGATATATATCCCTTCCCGCAAGCTGAAGGGCCGTAAAAGGTTTCAGATTTTCAAGCCTTGGATGCATCTGGGGCGTCAGCATGGGAATAAACATGGTTATTGCCGTACCAATAAGGATAACGACAGTGGCGACTATCGCAAACATTACCGGTTTTCTGTATATTTCACCTGTCATTCTCTCACCTCCCTTATGCCTTTGCCGCCGCAAGGGACTTACCCTTGCGTATGGTCATAAAAATGTTATAAATAAAAAATAGCATACCGATAGTAAATATCACGCCGCCTACAGTCCTCATCTTCCAGAACGGGTAATTCCTCACAAGAGTTTCCATGAACGTATATTTGAGGCTGCCGTCAGGATTTACTGCCTTCCACAGAGCGCCCTGCTGAATACCTGTAATCCACATAGTAATAGAAAATATAAGCTGTCCTATCAAAACGAGATAGAAGTGTGTGTTAGCGATCTTCTCGCTGTATATCTCCGTGTCATATATCCTGGGAATGATGTAATAGATGGAGGCTGCCACTGTCATGGTTACCCAGCCCATGGTGCCCATATGTACATGTCCCGGCACCCAGTCGGTGTAATGGATTAACTGGCTTACAACCCTTAAGCCCTGAGTAGGTCCCTGTATTGTTTGCAGACCGTAAAAGGTTATCCCGAGAATAAAAAACTTTGTAAGGTAATTTGTTTGCATCTTGGACCAATCGGTTCCTACAGTATAAAAACCATTCACAACAGAGCCCCATGAAGGCGCAATCAGAAAAATTGTAAATACTATGGCGAGGGTCTGTATCCAGTCGGGAAGGGGTGTATAAATCAGATGGTGCGCTCCTGTCCACAGATATGCAAACACCAGCGACCAGAATGCAATAATGGAAAGCCTGTGGCTGTATATCGGGATCCCTGTTGACTTCGGCAGGAAGTAGTAGAACATTGCGAGTATCGGCGTTGTAAATATAAAACCGACCGCATTATGCCCGTACCACCATTCAACGTTAGCGCTGTTTACGCCGGCAAAGAGATGGTATGACTTGAACAGCCCAGCAGGGATAGACAGATTATTAACGATATACAGCACAGCAACTGTAATAACCGTTGCGATGATAAACCAGAGGGATATATACATCTGCTCCTCTTTCCTCTTTATTATCGTACCGAAGATGTTAACCGCAAAGATAACCCATAGGATGACAACGCCGACATCCAGAGGCCATTCCAGCTCCGCATATTCAAGGGACTGGTTCATCCCCGCAAATAAACTTAATGCAGCAAGGGCTATCGCTGCATTAAAAAGATACAGATGAAACCTTGCGAGTTTGGGGAATAAAAGCGGCCTCTTCGTAAGTCTCATCGTAATGTAGTAGCAAATGCCGAAGATCGCTCCTATCCCAAGTCCAAACGCAAGACCGTTTGTGTGTACTACCCTCAATCTTCCAAAAGTAAAATAAGGCGGGATATTCCACGAGGGCGCCCACATCTGTATGGATATCCAGAGACCTACAAGGATACCCACCACTCCCCAGAAGATGGAGGAAATAATAAAACCTTTCACTGTCTCATTATCGTATTGATAATCGCTCATAAAAGCCTCCTTCTTAATAAACTCCTTTTCTCATTTATATCACATCTATATCAAATTGCAATTCTTTTAAATGACAATAACCGCCAATATTGTCTTATATGATGAAACAGGACAAACAATATACTGATTTACCTTAAAAAATATTATTTCTTCT
The DNA here is from genome assembly GCA_016215115.1 of Nitrospirota bacterium. Lineage (GTDB taxonomy): Bacteria > Nitrospirota > Thermodesulfovibrionia > UBA6902 > UBA6902 > SURF-23. The sequence continues at coordinate 53,703 of JACRLN010000015.1, read as the reverse complement.
TTAACAATGTTTCGAAATTTTCTTCTCTCAGTCTTTTCTCTACCATTCCTCTTATTTCCACCCAAACAGGGTGAACACTGCAGGTGTTGCTGAGTTTGCACAACCTTTTATCAATCGCACATATATTTGCCGCAGAGGATCCCTGGATAGTCTCTATCACCTCAAGAAGGTTAATGTCCTGAGGTTTCTTCGCAAGTTGAAACCCTCCTTTCACTCCGCGGATAGACTTCACAATACCTGTCTTCAAGAGACGCTGGAGGATTTTAGCGAGAAAGGTTCTCGGGACAGACATTTCCCCTGAAATCTCTTCAACACTTGCCACCCGCTCAACATGTCTCGACAGATAAAGAACGCATCGAATGGCATAATCTGCTTTTCTTGTTACATACATGGTTTATCCTGAAAAAAATATTAGCCACGAATTATCACGAATTTTCTCGAATAATAAGAAACTGTAACTGTCTTATCCATAACTGGCATAGTTAATAATATATCCATTTGAAACAGGACTAAATTAGTCTTGTTTTACCATAATTGGAATTGATTGTCAAGAGGTTGTAAAAAATATGTACCATAAAAAAGTTGAAGGCAAGGGAAAAACGCGGTAATATTCTCTTTAAGGAGATACAAAATCATGTTACAAGATGCAGGTCTATTACGAGACAGATTTCCTCATGTCCCTGATAGAATAGCAGGTCTTGGGGAACTGGCATATAACCTCTGGTGGAGCTGGCATCCTGCAGCAAGGATGCTCTTTAAAATGCTGGATCGTCCGGCGTGGAAGGAAAGCGTTCATAACCCGGTAAAGATGTTAAGAGAAATTCCCAGGGAAATCCTCGAATCAGCAGCGGGTAATCCCGACTACCTGGAGCATTATGACGCGGTACTTGAGAGATTTCATAATGAAATGGGAGGGAAACCATGCTGGTTTGCAGAAAATATTTTAGATACAGGATGTTCACCCATAGCCTATTTTTCAGCTGAATACGGATTGCATCGTTCTCTCCCCTTCTACGCCGGAGGACTGGGTTTTTTGGCGGGTGATCACCTCAAAGAATGCAGCGACCTGGGGATACCGCTGGTAGCAATGGGTTTCATGTACCCTGAAGGGTATCTCCGTCAGAAGATCCGTGTGGATGGCTGGCAGGAACACGTAGATGAGATTCTTGACAGAGATGCAGCGCCAATCGAAAGGGTTCTCAATGATAAAGGTCAACAACTTGTGGTCAAGGTGCCGTTTATTGATCCCCCGATATTTGTAGCGGTATGGAAGGTCTCTGTCGGCAAGGTACCTCTTTATTTAATGGATACGGATATAGAGTTGAACGACCCGTGGAACCGGTTAATATCCGCTCATCTCTATATAGGCGATATGGAACAGCGGCTGCGTCAGGAAATCGTGCTCGGCATAGGAGGCCGCGAGGTTTTAGACACCCTCGGCATAAGGCATTCTGTATTACATCTCAATGAGGGGCACCCGGCATTCGCCATACTGGAACGGATCAGGGAGCGTATAGAGGACGGCATGGGTTTTGACGACGCAGCACGGCAGGTGCGTGATACCACTGTTTTTACGACCCATACCCCGGTGCCGGCCGGGCATGATGTTTTTCCCTTCCATCTCATGGACAAGTATTTCAGCCACTACTATCCAAAACTGGGATTGGACCGTGACGTCTTTCTCCAATTGGGAATACATCCGGAGCAGCCTGCAGCAGGATTTAACATGACGGCCTTTGCGCTCAGGATGTCGGCTTATAATAATGGTGTGAGCAAAAGGCACGGCGAAGTAGCCCGGAAAATGTGGCGGTCCCTCTGGCCTGATCGAAAAGAAGAAGATATTCCCATTGACTCCATAACCAATGGCATTCATGTTCCTACATGGATAGAACCGAAGATGGAACTTCTTTTCAATAAATACCTTGGTGAAAGCTGGCTGAAAGATCACGACAATCCGGATATCTGGAAGACGGTTGATGACATTCCTGATGAAGAATTGTGGCAGGCATACATATGGGTAAAAATTAAACTGATTAATTTTATACGGGAACAGGCACGGAAAAGATGGGTGGAAGAAAGGAACAGTCCACTCAATATTATAGCCGGTGGAACATTACTGGACCCGATGGCTTTCACTATGGGTTTTGCCCGCCGCTTTGCGACCTACAAGAGGGCAGACCTGATATTCCATGATCTTGATCGTCTGAAGAAATTTCTCAATAGTCGCTGGAGACCTCTCCAGATCATCTTTGCCGGCAAGGCCCACCCTGCAGATGATGAGGGCAAAAGAATACTCCAGCGTATATTTAATTTTACTGAAAACCCCGATTTTGCCGGAAGGATAGCCTTTGTCGAAGACTATGATGAACAACTTGCACAATACATGGTGCACGGAGTAGACCTCTGGCTCAACAATCCTGTGCCTCCGATGGAGGCATGTGGAACCAGTGGAATGAAAGCGACCCTCAACGGGGTCCCGCACCTGAGCATTCTGGATGGCTGGTGGATAGAGGGTTTTAACGGACGGAACGGATGGGGATTCCCCGGGTTTGGTGATGACCGGGATGCCGAAGCAATTTATACTCTCCTTGAATCAGAGATAATACCGCTGTACTACAAGATTGAAGATGACGGTATCCCTCACCAATGGGTGAAAGTCATGAAAGAGGCAATAAAGAATACAGGGGCCGGATTCAGTGCACGCAGAATGGTAAAAGAGTATGTGAACAAGTTTTACCATAAGGCGCTGAAATCGGCTGCAAGCGAGTCGGCATTATAGCTCACGGGTTTTGATCTTCTTTATATCAAGATATTCCTATCACCAAGCAATACTTCTTCGGGCTTGTCAAAAGTTACTAATTACTGATTAAGATTATAAGTTCTACGTTCTATCATGCAGCTTCTTTGTAAGTCTACTCATCTTCATATAGAATAAAAATCACTATACTTATTTGTTGTTTTGTTATACTAAAAACAAATAAATATTCCACCTTATTTATTGTCAAAAAACGAGGTAATTGTTTTTACATCTAAAACCTATGAACGGGGAAAGAGGAAATAATATGAAAATATCAAGGCGTCGAATGTTTCCCATATACTTTCTTGCCGTGCTGGTATTATTTTTAACAGGAGGATTTACCGGACACAACACACAAGATAATGCAAAAGGGCCGTCTTTTACTGATCCTTTGCAAACACAATCGATGCCGGAGGTTTGGATAAGACAACCTATTAAATATGAGAAATCGGAAGGTGATGCAGACCTTGTGCTTTCCCTTGATCAGCATCTGTATGACGCCCTACAGCCCCTTATTCAGGAATACGGGAAAAAACATAAACTCAGGATTGTCGTTAATGAGGGCACATGTGGAATTACTTCAGGCGCGCTGGTTAATAAAACAGTGGATATCGGCGGATTTTGCTGTCCGCCTGACAAAACAGACAGGCTGCCCGGGCTGAGGTTTCATACGCTTGGAATTGATGCGAAGGCGCTTCTGGTCCATCCTGCTAATCCTGTTGATAACATTTCAATCGGACAGGCTCGGCAGATTTTTAGAGGAGAAATCCGCCGCTGGTCAGAGCTGACTACTTCCAACGGCGGCAAGGGTCCAAACCTGCTGATTCAACCTGTAACAAGATTGCACTGCAAATTAAGACCGGGACATTGGCGGCTGCTCCTTGACAACGAAGATATGTTTGACCCAGGCATTCAAGATGTAGGGGCCATTCCCGATATGATTTCTCAGGTTGCATTAAATCCTGGAGCCATAGGATATGAAGTTTTATGGAACACCATTCGTTATAAGGATAAAGGGAAAGTTAAAGCCATCAGGATTAACGGCTACAGCCCGTATGAAGCGGAACATCTGATATCCCTGAGGTATCCATTATATCGCGTCTATAATCTTGCAACTTGGGAAGGGAAGGGGGTTGAAAATCCGCGCGCCAAAGGATTGGTTGAGTATTTATTGCAGCATGTTGAAAACCTTGATAAAGCGCACAACATCATTCCCGCTTCACGTCTGCGAAAAGCCGGCTGGAAATTTAAAGGCAATGAATTAACCGGGGAGCCAGATGCGCATTTATCCCGATAATACCATTAACCGCAGGCGCTGAGGCACGGTGAAAGATAAGGTGGTTTATTAAATACATTTTATTGAGTTCGCTATGAATATTCGCACAGAATGTCGTAATCGGTATTACCGGATTCCGTTAACCTTCAAGCTGACAGCGATCAGCGTTATTACGGGGATTGTGTTATGGGTTGTACTGGATTATGTTCAGAGCCGCCGAATAAAGGATATTTTTTTAGCTCAATTAACTGAAAGACTCGGACATCAGGCAATGGAAGACCGGCTTCGATTTGACCGGTATGTAAAGGTCTATCAGCACCTGGCAAGGCTTTCCATAATACAAAAGAACTTCAGTGATTATATTGAGAGCCGCAAATGGCATGAAGGAAATATAGCCGGGGTTGCGTATTACGATCACCCTCCGCCGTGGTTTCCCAGCCGTTCAATGCTGCACACACTTGCCTCCCCAGGTTACGCATTATTAATAGATTCACGGGGAAATGTCAGAGAGGCATATCAAAGCTATAAGGAGACTCTGCCGCAGCCTTTGCTTCATCCGCCGGGCCTGCTCATTGAAAAAAGCAGCGGGCAGAGCTACCTGATCACTTTTAACAGCGCCCCTTTTCTGGTGACATCCGCTCCGTATGCGGATTCTCATCAAAATCTGCTTGCCACGTTGATGCTTGCCACCCCCATAGATGAGAAATTTCTGAACGCTTCAATTGGCGGTTCAACAAACAGAGGCGTAGCGGCGTTGTTGACTCCGGGGGAAAATCCCCGCGTGCTGACGAGCAGTAATCTTACGGCAATTCCGGAAGGCACACCGCTTGATGTTCTGAAGGACGGTTATCTTATGACCGGCAAGGAGTTTTTTGATTACGGCTCCTCGGAACTTGTTGTGAGATTCGCCTCGTTCATATCAATGACAGAGGTGAATTCATTAACCAGAACGCTTATTACGAAGGAGCGCAGGGAGCGCGCCATATCGGCTATTGTGTTTATAACTGCTTTTGCGGCAGTCACATTCTGGATTACGCAGCGCATTCAACGCGTAACACGCCGCGTAGCTGATTTCTCTCAGCATACTTTGGGCTTACAGCAGCAGGAAATACAGAAAGGTGACCAGCTCCATATCCTTGAAGAACGTTTTCAGCATTTGACAGAAGAAGTTGTCAGGTCGCGTGAGATTATAAAAAAACAGGCAGAGGAGCAGGCCCGAGAAGAAGAGGCGAAGATAATTCAGGCAAAACTTATTCATGCAAACAAGATGACTTCCCTCGGCACCCTCGTTTCAGGCGTAGCCCATGAGATTAACAACCCCAACAGCTTTATAATGTCCAATGCTCAACTGTTCAATGACATCTGGGAAGATATCTTTCAGGTGCTTAACGAGCATTACAAAAAAAACGGTGATTTCCCTATCGGAGATATGAAATTTTCGGAAATTCAGAGTCTTGTTCCAAGACTGCTTAACACTATTACCAAAGGTACGGAAAGGATAAAAAACATTGTTGACAGTTTAAAAAACTTTGCCAGAGCTGACACAGGAAACTTGGACGAGAAAGTCGACGTCAATAAAGTTGTTGAGAACGCAATATTCTTTCTTAATGCAGAAATAAAAAAATTCACCAATAATTTTCACGTTACATGTTCGCTCCCTAAAGGGTCACTGGTTGCTGCCTGATGTTTATAACGGAAAAACGTTTGTCGATGGGGTGATAAAACAAGAATCAAAGGTGCTGGAAAGGATGGCCGCCTGATGGCTATTTACACACCTATTGACAAGACTCCGTATTACCGAGCCATTTTTCACTACGAAGTTAAATCAGGGCGGTACCGGCCTTGGGCTTTCAATATCATATGCAATCATAAAGGAGCATAAAGGCAGTATGGAATTTACCTCTGAACCGGGCAAGGGATCTACCGCCTGTATTACATTTCCAGTATATGATAAATTACGTTTTAAGGAGCAATTAATTGAACAGCGATGGTCTTCCGATACTCCTCGTAGATGACGAGGAAGAAATCTTACTCAACTACAGCCTTTTCCTGCGTTATGCGGGAATTGCTCCGGTTCTGACTCTTGAGGACAGCAGGAAAGTTTTGCAGTTACTATCTGAAAAGAATGTAGCTGTTATCGTGCTGGATTTGGTTATGCCGTATATGTCAGGAAATGAATTGCTCTCAAAAATCAGACGTGAATTCCCCCAAATACCGGTTATTGTCATGACTGCTGTAAATGAATTGAAGACCGCCGTGGAGTGCATGAAAGAAGGTGCCTTTGATTATCTCGTCAAACCTGTTGACAAGAACCGTTTTATTACGAGTGTTACAATGGCGCTTGAGTTCAGAGACCTGCATAATGAAGTGTCTTATCTCAAACACCATCTTCTTGCCGACGGCATTGAATGCGAGGATGCTTTTTCGTCAATCATTACGAACAGCCTCAAAATGCTGTCCATCTTCCGTTACGTTGAAGCAATTGCAAAGACACAAAGGCCTGTTTGTATCTTTGGTGAAACCGGCGTGGGGAAAGAACTGCTTGCAAAAGCAATATATGTCTTGAGCGGACTGAAGGGCAAGTTTGTCCCAGTGAATGTGGCCGGCCTTGATGATGCAATATTTTCAGATACACTATTTGGTCATAAAAAAGGGGCTTTTACCGGCGCTGAACAGGAAAGAGAGGGGCTGATTGTTCAGGCATCAGGAGGGATTTTGCTTCTTGATGAAATAGGCGACCTAAATGAGATCTCGCAGGTCAAGCTCCTGCGTCTTCTTGAGGAACAGAAATACTACCCGATTGGCGCTGATGTCCCAAGAAAAAGCGATGCGCGTATTGTTGCCTCTACCAATAAAGACCTTGAAAAGGCAATTGCCGATGGAACGTTTCGGAGAGATTTATATTACAGACTTTGCGGTCATAGTGTTCATATTCCCCCACTGCGTGAAAGGAGTGAAGATATACCATTGCTTTTTGACTATTTCCTTGAACAGGCTTTAAAATCACTGTCAAAAGGAAAGCCTGTATATTCGCACAAGATTGTAACCCTGCTTTCAAATTATAATTTCCCCGGTAACGTGCGTGAGCTGCAGACTATGGTTTATGATATCGTTGCCCAATATAAATCCGGTTCACTGTCAGTTGATAGTTTCAAGCATTATCTCATTCAGAAAGGAGCATATGGGAAAGAGCTTCTTTCTGAACCTCTTAAGGAATCAATCGTGTGGCCGCAAATTCAGGGAAGATTTCCTACCCTGAATGAAATCGAAGACTTTGCAATAGCTGAGGCAATGAATCGCGCTAAAGGTAAACAGGGCATCGCTGCATCCTTTCTGGGCATTACCCGTCAGGCCCTTAACAGGCGGCTGCTGAGGAAATCAAGAAGTTCATAAGTCCTTCCAAAATAGTGCAACATCTTTTGCAAGCCTGCAACATCTTTTGCGTTTCTGAAAAATATATTTAATATTCAAGGGATAATAATCCCTTTGTGAGTTGACTGCAAAATTTGTTGCGCTTCTATACGGTTTATATAAATAGCAAGCTTCGCTTATCCGGTGCATTTTAAACGATAATCTGTTAATTCTTATCATGGAATCATAATTGCTTATAAGTATTCTATCACTGAAACTCTTGTCTTATCGGATTAAGTTTTTTTGAAATTACAAAATCTTTGAATTCAAAAATTACCTGTCAACCAATTTTCTCTGAAAGGAGGTGAAAGCGCGGGATAAGTGGAAACAGCCAGGCATTTCGCTCTGGTAAATAGTTGTTATCAAAAGAGGAGGTTACATGACTAAAAAGTGTTTTAAAAGTATAGGTTGTTTAGTATTGTTGTTTTTACTCGGTGTGTTTGCTATTCCCAGTGTCAGTTATGGCGATGACGATGGAGAGAGTTCTTACACCTATGCCTTGCATAGCAGGGGATTGGTAAATGTGATTGATGAGGCTACAGGAGCGGTTATTAAATCAATTGACACCGATGTGGACGGAAACGGCATCCCGGGGGATGTGAATACAGGCGGCACTCTCGCAGCGCTCACGCCTAACGGAAAAAAACTGTACGTGAGTAATGCAGGCGCCAATATGAACACAGTAACAGTGATCAGCACCAGAAAACTCGCAAAGACTAAAGATATCATTATAGGAACTGGCGACATCAGGCCGAAGCATGCCATTGTCTCCCCAAACGGCAAATGGGTAGGAGTCAACCAGTGGAGGCGTAATCCTGATGGAACACTAAGGGTAAGCTTTATTGATGCCTCTACCGATACAGTGTATCAGAATATCGACCTTACTCTGACTAATCCTAACTCCAACGGGAATCAGTCGATGCATAACGCTTGGTCATGGAACAGCAAATATTTCTTCACATCAAGCTATGATGACGACAAGGTCTATGTAATTAAAACGCCCAATAAGAAAGGCGAGTTGTTTACCCTGGTAAAAACATTTGATCTTTCCATACCGGGATATAACAATAATCCGCATTACATGGCTCCTTCCAATGACGGCAAGGAGATGTGGATTGTAACAGAAGGTCCGTCAGGGACGCTTTATAACTCTGCCAATCCTGTTGTTGCTCCACATATCTACGTTGTTGACCTGGAAAACATAACAATGTCTGTTCCCATGCTTAACGGTGTACTGGTGAATAATGAGGTGATTGAAGGTCATCATGGAAACTTCAGCCTGGACGGCAAGTATTTCTACTTCTGCAACCGCGGCCCCGGTAATAACCTTACAGGCATTACAGTTGATGTCTATGATGCGGCAACATTACAGTTGGCAGCCCATGTGGTGACATCTGCAGGTGGGGACGGCCATGCCTATCTCAGCCCTAATGGAAAGACTGTGGCAATTACCAAGTATGGAACCAATATGCTGACACTCTTAGATCAGTCAAATAACTGGGCACAAACTGATCTTGCAGTCGGAACCGGCATACATATAGGGCATATCACATTTACAGCGGACGGCGAAACGGGATTCGTCTCCAACAGAGTAGACGGAGCCGTTTATGAGATTGACCTGAGCGGCGTGTCACCTCTTGTATCCAAAAAAATTACAATAGTGATGCCTGATTTAACCACCCCGGCAGGAGGCGGGACCGGACAAGTCGTGAACACCTATACCAACATCTTTGAAATTCCGGGAAAACTATTTGAATAGAAGTATTTCTATCATGGAAGGCCGGGGTGATCCGGCCTTCCCATCTGTTTATGTTATAGACATGAAAAAGCCTGAGGTAAAGAAAAAGATCGGGACTGTGGAGCCTGACAGGAAATTCAAGAGCCAGGGTCAGGTGATTAACGGTTATTTTAATGTGTTTGAAGTAACAGAAAAATATTTGGAAAATGCTGGGAATGTACCTGGAATAAGAAAATAACCACTGATTATTAATAAAATGAGAAAAACATCAAACGAATGGGAAACAGCTTTTAATTCTATTAGTGAGTTGATCTCAATTCATGATAAAGATTTTAATATTGTCAGGGTAAACAATGCCTTTTCCGATGTCCTGAAGAAAAAAAGAAGTGAGCTTATCGGGAAAAAATGTTATGAAGTGATTCACGGGACAAGTGAGCCCCGGTCTGATTGTCCTTATAAGCGGACCATGGAAACCGGAGAACCGTTTACAGAGGAATTTTTTGAAACCCGCCTGGAAATCTATTTACAAGTATCGACCTCGCCCATATTTGATGAAAAGGGAGAGATTCTCGGCGCTGTTCATATTGCTAAAGATGTCACCGAGCATAAGAAGTCAGAGTTGGCGTTACAGAAAGCTCATATAGAGAATGAACTGCTGTTCAAGACCACCCTCCTTCAAGCCCAGTCAGAGACTTCAATTGATGGAATACTTGTAGTAGATAATAAAGGGAAAGTTATTTCATATAATAATCTCATGAGGGAGATGTGGAATATCCCGCAGGAATTATGGAATACGGGAAACGATGATGAACTGCTTCAATATGCTATAACTCAACTGAACGAACCTGATGAATTCCTTAAAAAGGTAAAGTATCTTTATGCGAACAGAGAGGAAAAAAGCAGAGATGAAATATCATTGAAAGACGGCAGATATTTTGACAGATATTCCTCTTCTTTAATAGATGCTAACGGCAACTACTATGGGAGAGTATGGTACTTCCGCGACATCACGGAGGGCAAGATGAGGGAAAACAAGCTTAGGAATACAGAAAGAGAACTGAAGCTGTACGCAGAGGAGCTCATGGAAAGCAATGCAGCACTAAAAGCCTTTTTAAAACATAAGGATGAAGACCGAAGAGAGTTTGAATACAATATCTTGTCTAATGTAAAACAGTTGGTCTTGCCTTATATGGAAAAACTGAAAAATAACAAGCTGACTTCCAAAAGAGGCCTCACATATGTGAATATCGTCGAATCAAATCTGAAAGAAATAGTATCTCCTTTTTCACGAAGATTGTCATCAAAGTATTTGAATTTTACTCCAAAAGAAATTCAGATATCCGACTTGATTATAGACGGGAAACAAGATAAGGAAATAATGGAAATTTTAAACATATCTATAGACACTATCAAGACTCACCGTAGAAATATAAGAAAAAAACTCGGCATTACAAATAAAAAAATCAATCTCAAAACGAAACTTATGTCCCTTATTCAGTAGGTAGATTTTCTCACCCTTCCATAATCAATTATTAATCCTTATTTTAAATTAATATCATATGCTTTAATACTACATAGTATTATCGATATCGAGAGGATAAAAAATGTCAGTTAAACAAAATTGTTGGGAATTCAAGAAATGTGGAAAAGAGATTGGCAGAGTCAAAGTTAAAGAAATGGGAGTATGTCCGGCTTCCACAGAAACTTCCTGCAGTGGTATGAATGGTGGCAAAAATGCAGGCCGTATTTGTTGGGCTGTTGCCGGTACATTCTGCGGGGGAAAGGTTCAATGTGATTTTGCCAAAAAGTTCGTATCATGTGTGTCTTGCGACTTTTTCAAAACAGTTAAACAGGAAGAAGGTACAGACAAATTCATCCTGTTAAAACCGGGGCAGAAATTTAGACCATCGGCGTAATAATTTGTTTTCAAAAGTAAAAAAAGAGAATATGCTTATCAAGGCAAGATATATTTAATGATGATGTTTATCCATCATATTGCCCTTATCTGCTCCAGTACGAACCGGTACTTTAATATGTAATGTCTGGCCATCATCAAAGTGCAGTTCCATATCGACTTGCTCCCCCTCACGCGGCACTGTTTTTGGGTCTATCAGCATAAGATGGTATCCTCCCGGCTCAAGTGATACAGATTTTCCGGCGGGGATTATCAACTCTTTCTGCGATATCATCTTTGCCGTGCCTTCATGCATTTCAGTTCGATGAATCTCGACCTTATTGAATAACTTGCTTGATACTGCTGTCATCGCCCTTGTCTCATTGGAAATATTTGTAATTGTCATGTATGCAGCCATTACTTTAACATTTGACGGAGCTGAACGTATCCATGCATTATGCACCATGATAGCGTCGGATGCAAAGACTGATGAACATAAAGCCGTTAAAACAAAAATGTATACAACAGATATAACCTTCTTCATTTTTTCTCCCTGTAATCAAAAATAACGGTTTCAAGTTTCTTATCAGGTGTTATGCAGCATTCCTCTGTAAATTTCTTGCGGATTTTTCGGAACTTTTCTGTAATCTGACCAGGGTTATGAGGCGGTGAGAAAATTGCACGCAATCTTCTAAGAGGATCTATGAGCAGAAATGAAGCACTGTGATCAATAAGATAATCCTCTGAATTCATTCCGGGCACCCTCCTGTAGGCAACGCCCATAGGACGCGCAAGCGAGTCAATTACCTCAGGCTTGCCGGTTAATCCTATAAAGTCATCGTTGAAGTAAGGTACATATTCTTTCAGTTCTTTCACTGAATCCCGTTGGGGGTCCACTGTTACAAAAACGACCTGTGTGCCTATGTGGAATTTTTTCTCAATAAGGTCATCTTTTTCAGCAAGATTGTTATAGACGGCATTGAGATCAACAAGCGCAGTAGGACAGATGTCAGGGCAGTGAGTATATCCAAAAAACATAAAAGTCCATTTCCTGTTAAAACTGGAAGTGGTAAATTCCTGTCCGCTATGATCTGTCAATAAAAATTCCGGCAGCGGAACGGGAACTTCCAATACAGTGGCGCTTGGGAATTCATCTGTTTCTTTCAAAACAGAAACAGTATTCAAACCTTTTCCGAACCAGATACCGAGCAAAAGCAATACCATTCCGGGAAATGCAAATCGAAGTATTTTTATTGCCTTGCCTGCGTTAAGGGACTTCTCCTTCTTATTCATAACACCATCATAAATGCACTTTAGGATCGTTGTCAATTTTGACATGGCCATCCCTTCAAGCATAATTGGTAAGAGTCACTTCATAGCCCATAAAACAAGTGGAGGAATAATATGCATAGTACGGTTTTATCCTTTATAGCACCTATAAAGACAAGGGGCTTAAGGACTGCCGGAATGACAGATTAACAGAGTTTATAAACAGGCTCTAATTAATGATGGTGGTGCTTTTCTGGTTCCGACGCCTTCATTTCTCCATGATGTTCAACTTTAGCAGTAGCATCGTTATACAATCTCTCAACGTAATGGGTAAATACTACATAGGCTTCTACAAATTCACGGCCGGCTTCAACGCTGTCATCTGCATGTTTTCTTGTCTCATTGGCATGGGCAAATTTTTCACGTATCCCTTTAGCCACGGCATCCGTCACATCCTTTACAAGATCATCAAACGAACCACTCTCCAATGCCTTGTCAGACTCGGCGATAATCGGTTCTATTGCTTCACCTGGTTTAAGTCCTGTATAAGGAGCACCTTCACCTGCGCGGTGAATACGGACAAGTGTTTCAAAGAAATACATATCCGCAAGTTCCTTTGCTTCTTTGCTCTGCTTTCTTACTGCCAACGTTTTAGCAAATGCTTCACGAATTTCTTTTTCATTTTCTTTTTTCACCCATTTTAAAATAGGCGTTATATCTCCCTTTTCCAGCGCTGCTTTCGCAGTTATCACTACCGGACCTGCAAGCGTATCACAATGCGCATTGGCAATGTTAGGGATTAAGCAGATAACAATGCTGATAATTATTAAACCTGTCATCTTAATAAAACCTGTCTTCATTTTATCCTCCTTCTTGTAACTCAATTAAATTTCGTTAATTTTCTTATATCATAAACTATCCTGGCTTTCAACTTCGCAGTACCGAAATAATTTAAAACTCGCTTTGTACTTTCTTTTATGATGTATATCATGGTTGCTTTTGCTCATCAAATGTTATAAATAATACACATGAGCTTCTGTCATTTATTAAACGGCAACCGTTGATCAATATTAAGAATGCATAAGCAAACAAAAAGGAGGCTATAATGGAAACATTTGATTTGAAGAAATTAATAAAGTTTTATCCGAACAAAATATCAAGAGAGATGATATTTGACAAGCCTGAAATGAGAGTAGCGCTTATGTGCCTTGAGCCGGGACAGAAACTCGACCCGCATAAAGCGCCGCTGAGACTGCTAATGTACGTTGTTGAGGGAAAAGGCACTTTTACTGTCGGCGAGGAAAAGATCGAGGCAAATGAAAAGACGTGTATCCACTGTGACCCAATGGTCCAACATGGATTTAATGCTGACAAAGGCGAACGGCTCATAGTCATGGCTGTCGTCACGCCTGTCGAATAATAGTCCAGCTTTTGCGGAAATCTGCCCTTGTCCGTCATTCCCGCAGTCTTTTGAGCGGGAATCCAGAGTCTTTTCTATAGCTGGATTCCGGCTTAAGGACTGCCGGAATGACAGTTTTAAAGGTAGTTTCGGGTCAATGACAGAATTCAAAATACAATCAAATTAGATACCCTGCGGTCTTTCCGCAGGGTCCTCCATTACTTTTTTACACCTTCTTTTAATGCTACCGCAAATCTCTGATGCTGGAACAGGTGCATCATCTGGAGTTCCTTGCGAGCCCAAAACCACCCCAACTTTTTCCCGGGCTCAGGAAATATCTGTTTTCCGTTCTCATAAATGATTACCCCTACAGCCGGATTTTTCGGTTCATTAGTAGATGACGTGATAATATTTGAATCCATCTTGAAATCCGGAAGAAAAGGTCCAACCTTTACAATTATATTTGAATCAGGGATTTTCATCTCTCCGCCGATGGGTGCGGAAATTTCCTGTTGCTTTTTCTGTATCTTGTCTTCAATAATGAATTTTACCGCAGACCAGTGATCTTTTACTTCCTGAGGGACCACTACCTGAAATTCTACCTTTGGAACTGCAGCTCCAGGCATTCCATGTCCTGGCGGCATCTGTCCCGGCGGTGCGGAAGGTTGCGACATTGGTGTTTCAACAACGGGCCCCTGCGGAATTGCACCCTTTTGTTGTGGCGCAGGCTGTGGTTGTTCCTCTTTTTTCTTGCATCCTGCAATTAAAAGCGACATCACTGCAACAACAATCAATACTGAAAATAATTTTTTCATTTCTCCTCCTTTACCTTTGTTGTTTGTTATTAATTGAAAGAGGCGTAGGGGCGAGGCGCCGCCTCGCCCCTACATTAACTCTTAACTCATAACTTGACACTCTTAACTTGCTCAATGGCGGAGAGGCAGGGATTCGAACCCTGGGTGGAGTGTTACCCCCACAACCGCTTAGCAGGCGGCTGCCTTCGACCGACTCGGCCACCTCTCCAAAAAAAGCTGATAGCTGTCAGCTATCAGCTAATGAATATTACCCAATTAATGATTATTTTGTAAACACATGAGGTTCTTGTAAAAGTCCCTGCTAAATGACCTGGGCCGTCATGCCCGTGAAAACGGGTATCCAGAAGCCTTTGTTTTTCAAAGAAACTGGATTCCCGATTACTACCTCGGGAATGACAAAACAAGACTTTTGCAAAACCTCATATGTGATGATTTTGACAACCGTTATGCTTAATCCGTAATAGCTGTTTAAGGCGTTTGAACCACTTAAACTGTTTAAAGCGCTTTTGATGAGACAGGTCGGAACCGACCCGTATGCAATGTCTTATCGAAAAAATGCCTCTCTATCCATTTATAAGTTTTTTTATAGTATTTTTCAACTCTCCCAGATCGGATGATTTAACGATATATGCCTCAGACGCCCATACTGCAAAGTCATCCCTGTAATCATACGCTGTTGACATAATGATTGGAATATTGGGGCGCTGCTCTTTCATTTTTCTTAAGAGGCTTATGCCGTCAATATCGGGCATAAGTATATCAAGCGTTACAATATCAAATTTTTCTTTTGCAAATATCTCCAGAGCTTCTTTCCCGGTGGTAGCAATAACAACTTCATATCCTTCTTCTTCCAACTCTTCTTTATAAAGACGTTGTATATTTAAATCATCATCAACAACAAGAAGTTTCATAATGTTTTCTCCTTTCATAATTTTTATTTTTTTAATTAATTCTGCTTATTAGTTCATTGTGCTTTCTCTAATGGCAGATAAATCCTGAAAGCGGTACCTCCTCCCCATACGCTTTCAACCTTGACCTTGCCGTCATGTTCCTGGATAATTTTGTGAGTTACTGCAAGGCCCAGCCCTGTTCCCTGAGGTTTTGTTGTAAAAAAAGGGTTAAAAATATTTTTTAGGTCTTCAGGCTTGATACCGCAGCCGGTATCTGACAGCTCGATAACTGCTTCGTTATCTTCCTGTCTTGTCTTTACAGTAATTATTCCATGGTCCGTGGCCTGGGAAGCGTTTGAAATTATATTAAGCAGGGCTTCTTTTATCCTGTCAGGGTCAATTGATGAAATTAAAGGAGTTTCAGACAGTTCTTTTACTATTGTATTTTGTTTTTCACTTATTGAAGGTGCAAAAAAGTCAATGATATTGTTCACAAATTCGTTGATATCCACGCTGACCTTGTTAACCCTGGAACTTTTCACAAAGCCTAATATCTCCTTGAGGATATTTTCAAGTCTTGTAACCTCATTTACAATGATCTTTGCATATTCCGCTGTATCATTTGAAAGCTTTTTCTCCAGTCTCCTGGCAAAACCGCCAATGGAAATAAGCGGGTTTCTTATCTCATGCGCTACCCTTGCAGCCAATTCTCCAAGGGCCGCCATTCTCTCAGAGTGAGCAACACGCTCTCTCAGCGTTTTAAGTTCTGTTACATCCCGAGATAGATGAACTGTTCCAACAATATTGCCGGAAGAATCCATGATCGGAGAATTTGAGACAACAAAGGCAGCTCCAAGATAAGGGTCTTCAATTTCTCCGACAAATGGTTTCATTAAATTTATTGACTTGGTATGAGGGCAGGCTTCCCATGGTTGGTCCATTCCATGAAATATTTTATAACATTTTTTCCCCACAATCTCTTCTTCAGGTTTCCCGATTCTCTTGACAACAGCCTGGTTAATGCGTTTTATAGTAAATTCATTGTCGGTAAAATAAACCATGTCGGATATTGATTCAAATATGTTCTTCAGTTCAGCCCTGGCAAGGGACACATTCTCAAAAAGTCTTGCGTTTACTATGGCATAAGCAATGTGACTTGAAAAGCCCATCAAAAACTGCAGGTCTTCATCTTTAATGGGTTTTCCCGTAAAGAGATTGTCGACCCATATCAATCCTATTACCTTGTCTCTTGATACGAGAGGAACAATGCCAAAAGCCTCAGCTCCTACCATCTGAATAAGGTAGGGTGTTACCAGCGGTTCCGCTTTGGCGTTTTGAATGTTAAAAGGTCTCTTCTCCTTAATACAGCGGCTGAGGATGCAATCCGTATCAAGGCTTATATTTAAATTTTGACTCAACCTGTCAAGATAGGAATCAAGATGGCCAGGTCCGCTTTCTATGTCCTCAATAATAGCCCCCAGGCTCTTGCCTTCCATGGAAAGCCATATTTCTTTAGCTTCCTCAGGGCTGCCGGGACCTACGCCCATTATTCCTTTGAGCATATTCAATGATTCGTCAACAAGAAAAAGTATGGCCCTGTTAAAACCGAGTCCGTCACCCATCGTAACAACAGTAAGCACCATTTTAAGAAGCTTGTCTAAATCAAGTGTGCTCCTTACGACAGAATTAATAAAAAACAGTCGTGACAGCTCCTGGTTTTTTCTTATCAATTCTTTTTCAACCATTTTCTTTTCAGATATGTCTCTGGATATACCGCTTATCCCGGTAACTTTTCCTGCTGAATCCAGAATTGGTGAAAGGGTGAGGCTTACTTCAATAAGTCTGCCATTTTTTGTCTGCCTTATTGTTTCCACGTTTCTTAACGTTTCTTTCTGCTTTATTTTTTCCATGAAGGCCTTTTCTTCTTCAATAAGAAACTGAGGAATCATCGGGAGAAATTTTCCTGCCACCTCGTCCTGCTTAAAACCGTAGATATTTTCGGCTCCCTTGTTCCAGGACGTAATTATGCCGTATATATCTGAGATAATGATTGCATCAGCAGAATTATCGATAAGACTTTTCAGATAGTCCTTTGTCTGCGTCACTTCTTTTTCTTTTTCTATTTCTGCCTTGTACAGCCTTGCATTTTCTATGGCAATAGATGAAGCAGAGGCAAAAGTCATTAAAGTGTTTAAATCATCTTTTGAAAAGGTTATGATTCCCCATTCATCTTTTTTATCATATAGTCCCAGTGTACCAATAATACGTTCACCAATTGTAAGAGGAACGCATAATACAGAGGTCGCCTGAATTTCAGGAACACGCATGTTTTCAGGCATCCTTGATACTTCATCTATTATGAGAGGTTCACCGGAAAGCGCAACATGTCCTGCTATCCCTTCACCAAGGTGCAGGGCCATTTTTTGCTTGAAGGTATCCGGCAATCCATAAGAAGCTTTTATCTGGAGCATTTCCTCTTCAAAGAGTCTGAGAACGCAGCCCTTTACGTTAAAGACCTTTGATACTTCTTCACAAATATAGGGAAGGAGTTCATCAATATTCAGGATGGATGTTATTGCTTTGCCGACTTCGTGTATAACTTTCAGTTCATCAAGCTGTGATTTAACGCTTCTGTAAAGCTCTGCGTTCCGTATTGCTGTACCGATGTTATACGAGACTATGCTGAGAATATTAATTTCATCTTCACTATATATGTAAGGTTCCCTGGTCTGGATCATGAAGATTCCGGTAACAGCATTGTCTTTTACGATCGGGATTGCAAGCAGGGAAAGCAAATCTTCTGCTTCAGGGTTGATGATCGCCTTGACATAAGGGGCTTTCCTTATATCCTCCACTACAAGAGGCTGAAAGTTTTTAAATAGTTTGGAAACAACATCATCTTCATCCTTAATGCAAAATACATTTACAGCTTCCTTGCTCACCCCTTTTGACGCCTCGATACAAATAACCTTTTTTTCCGGTTTAAGAAGGCAGATGGAACACAGGTCCTTATTTAGTGTGTCTGCAATAACATGCGAGATGGTGTCAAGTATCTCTCTTAGTTCAAGAGTTGAACTTGAAATCTGTGCAACTTTCGTTAAAACTTCTACTTCTAAGGACTTTTCTTTCTGCTGTTTATCTGCTATTTCTGACATGATGCTATATCATCCTCATAGGATGTTATAAAATTATCTTTAAATATTAATGAATTCATAAGGAAAGACACATAAATGAATCGTCATGCCCGAAGTTCTTAATCGGGCATCCAGTTCTTTAGCGTCTGGATTCCCGCTCAACGGACTGCGGGAATGACAATCTATGTGGCTTTACTTATGACCGTCTTATTATATCTCTGCTTCCCTCATAAACTTTGCAGCCTCTTCCGGAGGAGTTGGATTAATGTAAAAACCTGAACCCCATTCAAAACCTGCAATCTTTGTAAGTTTAGGCAGTATCTCAATATGCCAGTGATAAAATTCATTTACCTCGATTTTAAAAGGAGATGTGTGAATCATCATATTGTATGGAGGCATGTCGAGGACTTTGTCTATCTGCTTCAATGTTCTCTGGAGGATCTGCGCTAAAAGATGAACTTTTCCGTCAGGCATATAGCTGGACTCATGTTTTTTGGGGAATATGATTGTCTCAAACGGCGCTCGTGGCGCAAAAGGGGCCAGTGCGATAAAATCTTCGTTTTCAGAAATTACCCGTGTCTTGCTGGTTCTTTCCTGATTTATTATGTCACAAAAAATACATCTTTCTTTGTAACTGTAATACTGCTTTGCCTGTTCAATTTCCTCCTCCACCAAATGCGGAACAATAGGGAGAGCAATAAGCTGAGAGTGTGTATGTTCAAGTGTAGCGCCCGCCTCTTCGCCTTCATTCTTAAAGACAAGAACATATTTAAGACGGCTGTCTCTCTTAAGGTCCGTGATCCTGTGGTGAAAGGCCCAGAGAATATCTTCAACGGATTTTAAAGGCATTGTTGAAAGCGTTAGGTTGTGGTTTGTGCATTCTACTATTATTTCATGGGCGCCAACCCCGTTCATTTTATCAAATATTCCATCCCCGCTTCTGTTCAGATTCCCTTCTATATTGAGGGCCGGGAATTTATTGGGAACAACCCTGAGAGTCCATCCGGGGGTATTTGGCTTGCTTCCATCGGGCCTGAAGGCTAATATTTCAGGAGGAGTAGTGCGTTCATTCCCTTCACAGAAAGCACAGAAGCCTCCTTTTTTTGCAGAAATTCTCATGCTAAAATCAGATGGACGCTTGCCCCTTTCAATTGAAATAATTACCCATCTGCCGCATACGGGGTCTTTCCTTAATTCAGGCATTAAATCCTCCGTTATTATAAAAAGACATAGATATTAAATCGGATATTATATAATATCCTAAATTGAGCGATTCTTTGTTTCTTCCCCTCTATCAAGAGGGGATAATGCATCACCTGACATGTGAGATTAAATAACCAAGACTGATAAACTTAAAATGCTGTTTATTCATTTAAGAATCGCTCAATTTTGGTAATAATTATTAAGTCTCAATATTAAAAAGTTATTTCTATTATATCACTATTTAAGCTAATATTTTCTATGAAACCATCTTTCCACTCAAGGCTTATCAATAAACCTTTTGAAGACCCGGGTCTTTATGTAAGGGTTCTGAGAGAGGGCTGTGCATTAATGTTTGACCTTGGTTTTACAACAAATCTTTCTGCAAGGGACATTCTCAAGACTAACGATATATTTGTGTCGCATACTCATGTGGACCACTTTATCGGTTTTGATAATGTCCTGAGAATCTGCCTGAAAAAAGAAAATCCCCTCAGGCTTTATGGTCCAAAAGGGTTTATTGACTGTATAGAGGGCAAACTGAGAAGTTATACATGGAACCTCATTGGGGATTATCCTCTGGTCATTTACATCTCAGAAATAGACAATAACTCTATTAAGAGAGCCGCCTTTAAGGCAAAAAACTCCTTTAAGCGGGAGAATATGGAGACATTGCCTTATAATGCGGTTCTATTGGAAAATTCATTTTCCAAAGTTTCTGCGGCAATCCTTGATCATCAGATTCCGTGTCTTGCATTCAGCCTTGAGGAGGATTACCACATAAACATTGATAAGGATAAACTGAAC
Source organism: Nitrospirota bacterium (assembly GCA_016215115.1). Taxonomy (GTDB): domain Bacteria; phylum Nitrospirota; class Thermodesulfovibrionia; order UBA6902; family UBA6902; genus SURF-23. Next base: position 33,073 of record JACRLN010000015.1, on the reverse strand, counting down.
AGAATGGATCTTCCGGTCGGTCCATGGCTTGGAGAATTAAAGGCAGCAATAAGAGAAAATATAACAGACAGACTTTTTACTGTCAACGGTAAGGCTTTTACATTTATAGAACTGAAAAATATTGCCAACATAGCCAGAGGGCAGAAGATTACCTATGTTGTTGACGTGCTGGGCAGTGATGAAAATATAAAGAAAATAATTCAACTCGCAAAAGGCTCGGATGTCCTCTATATAGAGACATATTTCTCAGACAAAGATAAAGACAGGGCCAGAGACAGGTACCATCTTACTTCTAAAGAAGCCGGCATGATTGCAAGGGAGGCAGGAGTGGGCAGATTAGAGGCTATTCACTTTTCACCTCGTTATACAGATGAACCTGAGGAATTAATAAGAGAAGCGGAAGAAGAGTTTAAAAAATTAGTTTGATTGACAGGATTTCAGTAAAGATTGTAAATTTGAATTGAAGGGGGAAAAGTTATTTATGTCTCAGAGTGGGAAAAATAATTTTAATTTTGAAGAGCTCCTTGAAGAATCTGTAAAGACTCACGGTCATCTTTGTCCCGGGCAGGTTCTTGGGGTGAGAATGAGTATGCTTGGCTTACGAAAGGTTGGGATTAACGACCCCAAAGGTAAAGATAGAAAAAGCCTTATCGTCTTTGTAGAGATGGACAGATGCGCTACAGACGCAGTTCAGTCTGTAACAGGCTGCAGTCTTGGACACAGGACGATGAAGTTTATGGATTACGGCAAGATGGCTGCTGCATATTTGAATCTGAAGACAAATAATGCAGTGAGGGTTGTAGCAAGAGAAGATTCCCGTGATAAGGCCAAGAATTACTTTCCTGAAATCGAGGATAAATATAAGGCGCAGCTTGAGGCCTACAAGATAATGTCGGATGAAGAACTTTTTGATGTGATGAATGTGAAGGTTGAAATAAACCCTGAAGATATGCCGGGCAAGCCCTTAAAAAGGGTTAAATGCGATAAATGCGGAGAATATGTTCAGGACATGAGAGACATATCAGTGAACGACAAGGTTTATTGTAAGGCCTGCGTGCATGGGGCTTATTATATATTCCGTGAATAAATTATTTTTTTATAGACCGGCGTTAGGCAATTATGTTATAACGATATATGGAGATTCGCTCTAAAATATGGCTCGAAATAGATGGCGAAGCTGTATTTGGCAGCGGAAGACGGGCATTGCTTGAAGGGATTATCAGATATGGCTCAATAAACAGGGCGGCAAAAGATATAAATATCTCCTACAGAAAGGCTTTGAGTTACATTAAAGCCATGGAACAAAGGTTCGGGAGGACGCTTGTGGAAAGAAGGGTGGGAGGCAAAAGTGGAGGCGGTGCAGATCTTACAGCAGAAGCAAAAGAGCTTTTACGAAGATATAAGATGCTTGAAGACGGTGTAAATAAGATTATCGACAGGAAATTTTCAGAGGTCTTCGGGTCAGGAAAGCGTTATATTAGAAAAAAGAAAATTGTCAGGCAAGATGTCTGACTTATTTGGCTGATTGCTAATAGGTCAGGCTTCTGGCCCGACAACTTTCAGAGTTAAGGAAACATCTTATGTGTGAAATTCAGAACGACGTTAATAAGAAAGGTATCGGCACAAAGGTAGTGCCGGTTAAAGAAGCAGTCGGAATGGTTATGGCCCATGATATTACCGAGATAAGACCGGGTGAATTCAAAGGCAGAGCCTTTAAAAAAGGTCATATTGTGCGGGAAGAAGACATCGACTATCTTCAAAGGCTGGGCAAGGAAAACCTCTTTGTTCTTGAGATCAAAGAAGACGAGATTCATGAAAACGACGCCGCGTTAGCGATTGCAAAGGCTCTTGCTGGTGATGGCGTTAAAATGGAAGGGGAACCGAGCGAAGGAAAGATAAACCTCATTGCAGCAAGGGATGGATTATTGGATGTCAAACAAAAGGCCCTTCTTGAATTCAACATGCTCGGCGATGTAATGTGCGCAACTGTCCATAACAACACTGTTGTTAAAAAAGGGCAGCTTGTTGCAGGAACACGGGCCATTCCCCTTGTTGTGAAAAGGGTTGTTGTAGAGCAGGCTGTAAAAACAGCTCAAAACGCTCAGGGTGTGTTGAGAGTGAAAGAGATGAGCAAGCCTAAAGCCGGGATAGTGATAACAGGCAACGAGGTTTATTACGGAAAGATAAAAGACGCATTTGAACCCGTGATTAGAAAGAAAATAAAAGACGCTGGCGGAGATATCATCGGAGTCCGTTTTGCGCCGGATGATACAAAGCATATTGAAGACAGGATCAGGGAATTGATATCTGTCGGCGCTGACCTGATCATCACAACAGGAGGGATGTCTGTCGATCCGGATGATGTAACACGGTTTGCGATCAGAAATCTGGGTGTCGAGGAATTCATATACGGTTCTCCGGTCCTCCCGGGGTCCATGTTTCTGGTGGCGTATCTAAGAGCGGAAGCGCGGAAGTACAGAAGTGCAGAAGCAACAGATTCCCATACTTCCGAGCTTCCGAGCTTCCGAACTTCCGAACTAATTCCTGTTCTTGGGATGCCGGCATGCGGCATGTACGCCAGTATAACGGTATTTGATCTGATTTTACCGAGGATTTTAGCCGGCGAGAAGATAAGTAGAAAAGAGATCGCAGAACTTGGACACGGAGGGCTTTGTTTAAAATGTGATCAATGCCGCTATCCTGTCTGTCCTTTCGGAAAGTAATTAATAATAAGAAAGGATCTTCTTCAAAAAAGTTGTCAACAAACAGATGAGTTGTCATTCCCGCGAAGGCGGGAATCCAGAGTCTTTTAACAAGGAACTGGATTCCGGCTTAAGGACTGCCGGAATGACGGCTTTAAGGTTTACAAAATGAATAACTCATCAATAAAAGAATTATTACCTGTAAAAGACTCATTCAACCGCCGTATCGACTATCTGCGTATATCCATAACAGATAAATGCAATCTCAAATGCGTATATTGCGTGTCCTCAAAAGAGCTGAAGTATTTTAATAATGCAGAGATCATGACTGATGAAGAGATAGTGCGATTTGTACGTATTGCCCATAAACACGGATTGAGAAAAGTCAGGATCACCGGTGGAGAGCCTCTCCTTAGAAAAAATATTATTAGCCTGATCTCATCTATCAAAGAGATCGGCATAAACAATTTAAGTCTCACTACAAACGGAATTATGTTGGCAGAGCTTGCAGGAGATTTAAAGAAAGCAGGGCTGGACCGTGTCAATATAAGTCTCGATACAATGAATGCCGGAAGATATAAGGAGATAACAAAAAAAGGAGATATTAACCGTGTCTGGGAGTCAATAAAAGCAGCAGAGCGGGTCGGTCTTTCTCCCGTAAAGATAAATATGGTCCCGATTCGGGGGATCAATGACGATGAAATATTGTCCTTTGCATCTCTGACTTTTAAAAAAGACTACCACATAAGATTTATTGAATTCATGCCGGTGACCAGCAACGGGATGTGGAGAAGAGAAAAGTGCGTGTCCTCAAAAGAGATTATGGGAATTATTTCCAGGCTTGGAGGTCTGGAGAGTTTTAAATTCAGAGGGGAAGGCCCTTCAAGAAACTACAGGATAAAAGGCGCTGTAGGGGTTATCGGGATAATAAGCCCGATCAGCGACCATTTTTGCAAATCCTGCAACAGGCTGCGTCTTACTTCTAACGGGAAAATCAGACCCTGCCTCTTTTCTAAAGATGAAGTTGATATTAAGACCCCCATGAGGAACGGCGCTGATGATGAAGATATAGAACGATTGTTCCTCTACACCATCAGCATAAAACCTGAGAGACATAAGCTTGATGAAAATATAGCTGTAGCCGATCACATCAAGAACATGTCTAAAATCGGCGGATAAGTAAGACTCTCCCGCCAAAAGACCGGACGAAGACCTTGTAATAGTTCTGTGAGAACGGTTAAAAGGGGAAGAATAAAAGCCTCAAATTTCTTATTTCATCCCGCCAGGTTGTAACTTTCTTGAATTCAGTGTCCCAGTAAGTTTTAACTTCATATGAAAATCCCCCCTCGCCCCCCTTTATTAAAGGGGGGATGGGGGGATTTTTTCTCAAGGTTATCGTGACTGCCCCGTCAACATCGGTTCTGTAAATTCTCGCACCGGCAGCTTTATATCTTTCAATTGTTTCTTTATGAGGATGATTAAAGGAATTGTTTTTGCCGGCGCTGACAACCGCTGTTTGAGGACTGACAGCATTTAGAAATCCTGCGGAACTCGACGTCTTTCCGCCATGATGAGGGACTTTGATTATATCGCTTTTAAGCCATGTTCCCAGAGGCAGCAAGCTTTCTTCAGCCTCTGTCTCGATATCGCCTGTAAAAAGGATTGAAGCTTTATCTGATTCAATCTTTAAAACAAGGGAACTGCTGTTATGATTGGAGAACGCACCCCGCAGTGAATCTGCAAAAAATTCATCATAAGGATGAAATACGTAAATTTTATATTTGTCTGCCTCAAGTACATCTCCCCGCTTAAGTACCTTATATTGAATTTTCTTTTCTTTTATCTTTTGAAAAAAATTCTCTGATCCGAAAGTTTTTCCGCCGTTTAACCAGATTTCTCCGATTTTAAAATTCTCCATGATGTAAATGAGCCCACCGTAATGATCCGGATGGGGATGAGTCAACACAAGATAATCGATGCTTCTTAGTCCCCGGGACCACAAGTACGGGGCAATAACTGCCTTTCCCATATCAGGTTCATACATTCCACCGTCAATAAGCATTACTTTTTTATCCGGCAGTTCCACAATAGACGAGTCTCCCTGTCCAACATCTAAAAAAGTAATTCTGAAAGCATTATTGGATAAATAAGGACTTATCAAGTAGAAACATATAACAAGGACCAGTGGAAGAAGTCTCCGCCGGCCTGATGATTTAAGCAGAAATATCAGTGATAAGTAATAAAAAACTATCATCACAAATGATGGCACGGGGACATGAAGGCTTGAATAAGGAATTTTTGAAAGAAATTTAATTAGTTGTAAAGCAAAATGAGTAACCATATCTGTTAAGCCGTTAAATGGTATTGATGTCATTTGCAATATAAGCGCACCGAATGATGTAAAAAAGCCGAGCGGCAGGACTACAAAACAGATAAACGGCGTTACTATCAAATTTGTAATTGGCGAAATCAAAGGGAACTGTTTAAATATAAGGGCCACGATAGGCGCGGTCCCCAAAACTGCAGCGATTGTCATAAGGGTTGCAGATTTTATTTTTTCGATCAACAGGGCATATTTTGTGTTTAGTAGTTCCAATTTGCCTACAGTTACTAAATCCCCCCTCGCCCCCCTTTTATAAAGGGGGGATGGGGGGATTGTCTGACTCCTGACTCCTGAATCCTGCCCCCTGTCTTTTGCTCTGCTCTCAGTTGCAAATCCTATTGAGAGCACTGCCATAAAAGAAAGCTGGAAGGAAAGATCAAAAATCGCCGCAGGCTTATAGAGGAGAATTATAAAAGCGGCAATTGATAAAGAATTCAGCCATTGCCCCCTTCTTCCAAGAAAAATCGCAAGCATGTAAATAAAAATCATAATGAGGGAACGGACTGTAGGGGTGCTCATTCCTGAAATCAATGCATAAAATACCAATACAGGCAGTGTAATCAAAACAGCTATCTGAGAGGGCGTGATATGGAGGGTCATCCGCTTAAATATATCTTCCGGCAGGTATTTCACGAGCATCTTGATTAATTGAAAAATCATGAAGGCAAGAAGTCCGAAGTGAGTCCCTGATATGCTGAGAATATGTGCAAGCCCTGTTGCGCTGAAGGCATCCCTCATTTCCTGATTAATACCACCGGTAAGTCCAAGGATTATTGCTTTATGTAAAGCTGCATTTTCTGCGGAGAGACTATTATCAAGGGTCTTTCCGAGTAAATAACGTTTATTCTGAATCCAGGACCATAGATTCTTACTTTCCCCGATTACCTGGATCTCCCTGATATAACCAAAAGCCACAATTCCATCTCTTTTCAGATCGTATGAATGCAGGCCCGGATTATGAAGAACATCAGGTTCCCTTAATTTTGTAACGGCATCTATTCTCTCCCCACTTGCAGCTATGAAGTCTTTATTGGTAACTGATTCTTCTGATAAATACAACTTAACTTTACCCGTGATTTCTTGGCCCTCTACGGAAACCTGATCAATAGTAAACCGAATTTTCCCGTTTGAGATTTCGGGAACATCAATGATGTTGCCCTGAAATGATATTTCTCTGTCTGGCAGTTTTATTTCAGGGATATTATCCTGCCGCACAAAGCAGTAGAAAAATCCTGATACAAAAATAACGATTATAAATAATATCTTTTTAGTATTTTTCTGCCTGATAAACAATAAAACACTTATTGCGATGCACCAGATAATGATTGATACCGGGATAACATGAAAGAAGTGAAATGAAGTAATCCCCAATATGAGAGAAATGGCAAAGATAAGCATATTGTTTTAATTTTATAGAACAAACTGATTTTCTAAATGCTAAGAGCCTTCAGGCTTACAGATAATATTAACATATCGCCGTATCTTGCATCTCGCATCCTGCATCCTGTATTCTTTACTTATGCTCGCTGAAGATTCATTTAAAATCATATCGGTTGCAGGTGCGCACAGCGGAGTAGGAAAGACAACGCTCTGTTCAATCCTGCTCGAAAATATAAAGGGATTTGGAGGGATCAAGTTCACAAAGACATCCCTTTATACTTCTGTTGTGGATGACGCAAAGATATTGAGCGAAGATGGCAAGGATACGGCAATCTTTCTTAGATCCGGCGCTGAAAAGGTTGTCTGGATTCAAAGCCCTGGCGGGGACGAACTTGAAGATGCTTTAAACATCGCCCTGGCAAAGATGACCGGTCTCAAAGGAGTCGTGATAGAAGGTAACAGTCCTCTGGATTTCTTAAGTCCCAATCTTGCAATATTCATCATTGGTGAAAACGGGGAGATTAAGCCTACAGCATCAAAAGTGTGTAAAAAGGCTGATATAATACTTATCAATTCTGAAATACAAGTTGAGAACCTTTCCTTCTTAACGCCTATATTACAAAAAGATACAAAAGTTTTTTGGATTGATTTGATTAACAAAAAAGGGGAAATTGACAAATTCCTCTCCTATGTCAGACAATATATTGAGTGATTGCATTAAGGATTTACCATAGGGGTTCTATCTCACTCTATTTCCTCTGTGGTTAAAAAAATTCCTAAAAGGAGTCCAAACTTTGCAAATTGAAACAAATGTACTTCTCTTTGAATTAGCCCTTACTTTTTATTTTATCGCAACCATTTCAGGAATTATTGAAATTTTCAGAGGGAAGAAAGACACCTCCAAGGTATCACTCTATTTGTCATTAATCGGGTTTATATTTCACACTGCAAATATAATCATGAGATATATTAAAGGCGGACATATTCCTGTAACCAGCATGCATGAGGCAACTTCTTTTTTCTCATGGAGCATCCTGATATTGTTCTTTATTCATGAATTCAGGTACAAGCTTGGGCTTCTAAGCTCCTTTATCATGCCGATTGTTTTTCTTCTCATGTTTTCATCGTCTATTTTCCCGAGGGAAATAAAGGTTTTGAGTCCTGTCCTGCAAAGTTACTGGTTTGTAATTCATGTAATTCTGGCATTTTTAGGAGACGCTGCTTTTGCTATGGCCTGCGGTATTGGTATAATGTATCTCCTTCAGGAGCGAAATGTAAAATCAAAACACCTCACCATGCTTTTCCAAAAGCTTCCGAGCCTTCAAACACTGGATGAAATTAATTATCATCTGATAACCCTTGGATTTCCATTGTTGACCCTTGCAATGATAACAGGAGTTATCTGGGCAAATTCGGCTTGGGGGACTTACTGGAGATGGGATCCGAAGGAAGTATGGTCGCTCATAACCTGGCTTGTTTATGCAATCGTACTGCATCTCAGACTTACTGTTGGGTGGCGCGGAAAGAAAGCAGCTATCCTCTCAATTGTTGGCTTTATTATTGTTATTTTTGCATTTTTTGGAATTGCTTTGATCCTGAAAGGACAGCATGTCTTTATGTGAAAACTAAGGATGTATGGGATCAGGGATTCAAGTTAATCGCAACTTCGTTATGAGTTGTTAACTTGAATCCTCGAATTCTTGAATCCTCATCACTTTATAAATATGAACATACTCATAGTCGGACTTAACCATAAAACAGCGCCAATTGAAGTAAGGGAAAAGATTGCCTTTGACGGCCCCAAGCTTGAAGAGGCTATTAATATCCTGAAAAAGTCAAATGCGGTGAAGGAAAACATCATCCTTTCAACATGTAACAGAGTCGAAATTTATGCCGGCGTAAGTGATATGGATTCCGGAATCGAAAGCATAAAGGACTTTATCTCTGAGTTCCATAAAGTATCGAGGGACCTTCTGGATAAGTCACTCTATTTACATAAAGGGACCGAGGCTATAAGACATATGTACCGCGTGGCCTCAAGTCTCGATTCCATGGTGGTGGGAGAGCCGCAGATCCTCGGCCAGTTAAAAGATGCATATGATACCGCATTAAAGAATAAAACTACAGGTGTTCTTTTAAATAAACTTATGCGGAAATCGGTCTCTGTGGCAAAGCGCATCAGGACAGAGACCAGGATTGCCGCAAGTGCGGTAAGCATCAGCTTTGCCGCTGTGGAGCTGGCAAAAAAAATCTTTGAGGACCTTTCTACAAAAGCCTTTATGTTAATCGGCGCAGGAGAGATGGCAGAACTTGCAGCCAGGCATTTAATAAACAGCGGCGTACAAGATGTTTTTATTACAAACCGCACAATGGCAAGGGCGGAAGAACTTGCCCTGGAGTTTCATGGAAAAGTGATTACATTTGAAAACTTTGTTCAGGAATTATTACACACCGACATTGTAATCTGCTCAACAGGCGCTCCTCACTATATATTATTAAAAGAACAGGTGCACAAGACAATGAAAGAACGGAAACAAAAGCCGATGTTTATAATTGATATTTCGGTGCCGAGGAATATCGACCCTCAGATAAATGACCTTGATAATGTTTACCTTTATGATGTTGACAGTCTTCAGGGGATTGTCGATACAAACGTACAGGAACGGGCCAAAGAGGCGGAAAAGGCCGAACAGATTGTTGATGAGGAGATTGGTTCTTTCCTTAAATGGCATGCCTCGTTGGCTGCAACTCCGACTGTTGTGGCGCTTCGCAACAAGGCTGAAGAAATAAGAAAGGCTGAATTTGAGAAAACTGTTAAAAAGCTCGGGCCCATGGAAGAAGAAAAAGTAAAAGCCATTGAGTATCTCACAATTTCCATTGTCAATAAACTCATACATCCTCCAACAGCCGCTCTCAAGTCCGAAAATAACGACAAGGAAACAATGCTGGATGTGGTCCAGAAGCTATTTCAATTAGAGACAGAGAAAGGTAAAGATGAAGAAACGTAAAATAATTATCGCAACACGTGGAAGCAAGCTTGCACTCTGGCAGGCGGAGTGGATAAAGGCACAGCTTGAGAAAAACAATCCGGACCTCGAGGTTGAACTCAAGAAAATAAAGACTACCGGAGACATGATACTTGACGTCCCTCTGGCACAGGCAGGCGGGAAAGGGCTTTTTGTAAAAGAAATTGAAGAAGCGCTCCTGAAGAAAACGGCGGACCTTGCGGTTCACAGCATGAAAGACGTCCCGACCGATCTGCCTGAAGGTCTTCATCTTGCCGCCATTTGCAAAAGGGAAGATGCGAGGGATGCGCTTTTTACTAAAATTTCAAATTCCAAATTTCAAATACCAAACTTTAAAAGTCTGCCGAATGGCGCTCACGTGGGTACGAGCAGTCTTAGAAGGATATGCCAGCTTCTGAATAAACGTCCTGACCTGAAAATTACGCAACTGCGGGGCAATCTTGATACGCGACTTAGAAAGCTTGATGAAGGACAATTCGATGCAATTATACTTGCAACCGCCGGGGTAAAGAGACTTGGCTTGCAAAAAAGGATTACAGAAATCCTGCCGTCTGAAATCAGCCTTCCTGCAATAGGACAGGGCGCTGTTGGAGTAGAATGCAGGGTGGATGATCAACTTATAAACAAACTGCTGAAGAAATTAAACCACAGGGCTACCTCTTTATGTGTAAAGGCTGAACGTGCCTTCCTTAAAAAGCTCGAAGGAGGCTGTCAGGTTCCAATAGGCGCATATGCGAGACTGGTAAGTCAGAAGTCAGAAGTCAGAAGTCAGAAGGCGGGAAAAACCTCAAAACTTAAAAATCAAAACTCAAAACTCATAATCGAAGGGCTTGTAGGAAGTCTGGATGGTAAGACACTGATAAAAGGTTCAAAGAAAGGCAGTATAGAGGACGCAGAATCTCTTGGCACCAAACTTGCCGAGATACTGCTTTCAAAAGGAGCAGGTAAGATACTTGCAGAATTTTATGGAACACACCCTTAACCCCTCTCGGAATCTCGGTATGAATCGACCCCGATGGGTCGTACCGACTTGATAGAGGGGAGTAATCCGGTCTCTTGCCCTTTAGACACACTTTGGGATATATTATCTTATGCTTAAAATACTGAGCAGCAACAAATTAGCATCTTACATTATTCTTGTCGCCATAACAGTAATAATAATTGCTACATTTGTCTTCTGGGGCATAGGGCCTAAGGACAAACCTCAAGAAGCCGTTGTGGCACAGATTAATAACGAGAAAATCTACATTGAAGAATTTTGGCGTACTTATGACAATGAATATAAACGGATCAGTGAGACAGGGGCCAAAAAAGAAGATATAGAGAAACTTAAACTCAAGGACAGGGTGCTTAATTTACTTGTTGACAGAGCCGTTCTCCTTATTGCCGCTAAAAAAGGAGAGATAGCCGTAACTGAGAATGAACTGCAGGACGCTATTACAAACACCACATATTTCCAGAGAAACGGAGTCTTCGATAGAGAAGTATATACAAGGGCGCTTAGGCTCAACCGTATGACTCCTCAGTCCTTCGAAAATATGTTAAGAGAAGACCTGATCATCAACAAAATGACCAGGCTCGTAGGAGAAACTGCGGAGCTTTCGCAGGAAGAGGTAAAAGTCCTCGATTCCATAGGCGGTGGGAACCAGGAGCAACTTCTTGAAGTCTTTCGTTCAAACAAGACCAACCTTGCTGTAAAAGCTTATGTTGAAGGCTTTAAAAGGCAACTTGATATAAAAATAAACAGGGATATTATTTCTTAGTCTTTCCAGCCTCAAAAAATCTTTGCCGGTTTCAATAAATATGTTTCAGCGACATCTTCCCCGGAATGCCTTGCTATTATCTTGATAGCTGTTTCAATCCACGCTCCCGCGCGGGGAGCGACTGGGTCTGCGATCATGACGGTACATGGATATTCTCGTTTCAATCCATGCTCCCGCGCGGGGAGCGACTTCAAAATAACGATGCCTCCGGATAGGCAACCCGTTTCAATCCACGCTCCCGCGCGGGGAGCGACACCGGGCACACGCCGCTCACCACGTTCCCATTTTGTTTCAATCCACGCTCCCGCGCGGGGAGCGACCAATGACAGGTGTATTCGGGGCATAGACCAGTTCCGGTTTCAATCCACGCTCCCGCGCGGGGAGCGACATATTTTCAGTTCAATTTCCAAATCTTTATGATGGTTTCAATCCACGCTCCCGCGCGGGGAGCGACTTTTTGCACTGGGAATAAATTCGCAACCACGGCAGTTTCAATCCACGCTCCCGCGCGGGGAGCGACGGCGATCCTTGACGCGTTCAATAAGTATCTTTCGTTTCAATCCACGCTCCCGCGCGGGGAGCGACGTCGGCGCGACCGGCGAAATAGCTGTGAGGTAAATGTTTCAATCCACGCTCCCGCGCGGGGAGCGACCTGCGGTTATTGCCGCTTCCGATGCCCGGCTCCTTGTTTCAATCCACGCTCCCGCGCGGGGAGCGACTTACAGCCGGTGCGGATATAGACACAAGTCAGGAAGTTTCAATCCACGCTCCCGCGCGGGGAGCGACCAGAGGTCATGAAGTTTTTCAACCAGGTATTTTAGTTTCAATCCACGCTCCCGCGCGGGGAGCGACGGGCACAGTATCATCTTACGCCACTGTTGGTACAAGTTTCAATCCACGCTCCCGCGCGGGGAGCGACCACCATGTCCTTGCCTTTCAGTTGCAGCTTCTTAAGTTTCAATCCACGCTCCCGCGCGGGGAGCGACCTGATACAGCCTGATAAATGTTTCAATCCACGCTCCCGCGCGGGGAGCGACCTGCGGTTATTGCCGCTTCCGATGCCCGGCTCCTTGTTTCAATCCACGCTCCCGCGCGGGGAGCGACGTGAAAGCTTTACGATAAGTATCAGATGCTAAAATGTTTCAATCCACGCTCCCGCGCGGGGAGCGACAAAAAAATTTCTTTATTACTATCTGTCCAATGAGTTTCAATCCACGCTCCCGCGCGGGGAGCGACTGGTCACAAAATACGTGACTTTGAAGACAAAACTCGTTTCAATCCACGCTCCCGCGCGGGGAGCGACGATCTCTGCCTGACTAAAAGAGCAAAAAAATAAAGTTTCAATCCACGCTCCCGCGCGGGGAGCGACATCCTTGCCCTCAGGAGAGGATTACAGGTAATGACGTTTCAATCCACGCTCCCGCGCGGGGAGCGACTATACTTTTACAACTCAATGAAATTAATAATCAAATAATTCACTTTTTGCGAACCTGCTGTTTTTGTTCCCGCAAACTTCTATTGTCAAAGATCATTTTACAGATGGTCATGTTTTATAAATCAAATTCACTTATGCGAACCCATGCGGGAATGTATGTATGCATGAGGTTCGCAAACAATTCAAATAATCAACGGGCCATCCTGCTCTATCCCGGCCTTTGCGCCGACATGCTCTACACGATGCTTCCAGTTAGAGCCGAGATAATAAAATCTCAGACTGTCTTTATCAGGATCAATCTCTGAAATCAATCTCTCTTTCAGCATCGTCCACTGAGCAGGATCAACAATGCATTCAAATACGGAGTACTGAACCCTCTGCCCGAAATCCTGACAGGCACGCGCCACCCTGCGCAAACGGCGCTGTCCGCCTTCCTCCGTTGAGACATCATAGCTTACAAGTACAAACATAAAATACCTCACCACAGAGAATATAAATAATAAATACTGCTTCACCACAGAGTACACAGAGAATAATTGAGATTAAAAATATCTCTGTGACCTCTGTGGTGAAACTGTTCCCTAAATTATTAAACGCTTTATTCCATCCTTTAATCGTTCAACGTTAAAATTAACGAGTAACCCTATTCGTTTATTCGTTGCTTTCAAATACGTCAGCAATTGTGCTTCATATATTTTGTTTATCGCATCAGTTGCTTTCAATTCAACGATGACTTTATCTTCTACAAGAAGATCTATCCTATGATTGCCTATATTTTTACCTTTGTATATCATGATAATTTCTTTTTGCCTTTCAAAAAGAATATTTCTTAATTTAAATTCTTCAACCAAGGCTTCTTCATAAAGACTTTCCAATAAACCAGGGCCTAATGCAGAATGCACTTCAAGGGCACAAGATATTATCTTTTGTGTAACGTCTTTTAAAGGAAAATCTTCATTTTGCTTCATTCTCTGTGCCCTCTGTGGTTAAAGTATTTTTTCCTTACTTCCATACAAACGGCGGATATGCATCCATATCGCCGCGCAGATACCTCGCCATGAGTAAAGCCTGCGTGTGAAACAGCAAGCCGACTGTAACCTTCTCTTTCAGAAACGGATGCATTATCTCATCCTGCTTACGGGTCTGGTATGTAACCAGCACTGTCTTTCTTGTATCGTCATCCATCAACACAGCTCCCGACTCTTTCCTGTCAAATCCCTTGCCCTGCACCTGACAGAGATTTATCAATGAAAGAGTGAGGCGGTCTGCAAGGAATGGTCTGAATTCCTCCATCATATCCAGAGCCAGCCCATACCTGCCCGGACGGTCCCTGTGCAGAAATCCCACGGCAGGGTCAAGCCCTACTGTCTCAAGCGCAGAGCGGATGTCGTGCATTACAATCGTGTACAAAAACGACAGCAGGCAATTTACGTTGTCCAGCGGTGGGCGGCGGTTGCGTTCGCAAAATTTGAAATCCTCTTTCTGCGCTGTAATCAAATGATCAAATACGCTGAAATAAGTATTTGCCGACTCGCCCTCTATCCCTCGCAGAACTTCCAAATCTGACTCAATCTGTAAACTTCTCAATGCGCTGTCGAATTTATTGACCGCCCTTGTGATTTCTCCGGTATCAACCTTTTCAGGATGATCGCGTAGCACTCGCGAAAGCACGGTGCGACAGTTGGCGATCTTGCCGGTCAATACTGCTTTGGCAATTTCTACGGATGCTTTGCAATCGTCGGCACGGCGGTACTGCTCACGTCTGAGAAGGACATTGCCGGACACAGGTCCCTGGACCTTTGCAAGGAATCTGCCGTTTTCCGTGAGAAAACTGATTGCCACTCCGTTCTCCGAGCAGAAGCCCATGAGAAACGGACTACACGATACCTGTCCAAAACACACAATCCCGCCAAGAGTATGAACAGGCACACGCAGTCGGACTTCGTCTTCGACCTTGACGACAACCGTCTCGCCTTCTTTAAATAAGTACGATCCCTGCGTTGTGATAAATAATGTGTTGAGATGTTTCTTCATTTCTTCCCTCGCCCACGCTTGCCTGATTTTTCTATCCGCTTTGTTTTCTCTATAGCTTCAAGAAATTGACGCTCCACATGCGAAGGTTCATTCAGCCGTTCTTTCCGGTACTGCTCATACTCAGCGTGTGCCCTTTGCAACGCCTCATCATGTGTGATCTTACCCGCATGGCTCAAAATATCCCTGCCTGTCAGCTTTAGAAAATCGTCCAGCTTCGCAATCCAATCGCGCATATACATAGGCTTGCGGTTCAGGGCCTGAAGCTCGGCAAAGTCGAGGTACATGGTGACGATGCGGTTTAACACATCCAACTCTTGCTCGTTCAGATAATTCTTGGCGATTTCGGCGTCAGTCTTTCGAGGTTTGTCTCCCAGCCATGTAGTCATTCCCATGTTGGGTTTGGCGGCATCCGCCCTGTGGTAAATAACCTCAGCGGCGGTGTGGCCGTGTGCTGCCCAGTGCATTTTGTTCTGTATAACGGCAAAGAACTGCTGCGAAAGGTCATTATGCTGATCATAGTCTATGCTGGTGGCATAAATATCCAATACCTTGCGCCAGAACATCTTTTCAGAAGACCGTATGTCCCGGATGCGGGCCAGCAGTTCATCAAAGTAATTGCCCCCCCCGGCTTGCTTTAACCGCTCGTCGTCCAGAGTGAAACCCTTGATAATGTATTCCCGCAGCCGCTGGGTAGCCCAGATGCGGAACTGTGTGCCGCGTATGCTATTGACCCTATATCCTACCGAGATTATGGCATCAAGGTTGTAATATTCCAATTCTCGCTGGACACTGCGTGAGCCCTCTTGTTGAACTGTTGCAAAATTTGCAATGGTTGACGCAGGGTTAAGCTCCCCTGTTTCGTATATGTTCTTGAGATGGCGGCTTATCCCGGATTTGTCTACCTGAAACAATTCTGCCATCTGACTAAGTGTTAGCCATACTGTCTCGCCTTGCAGCCGGACTTCAAGTCTGGTTTTCCCGTCCTCTGTTTGATAAAAAAGTAAATTGCTTTTAATTGACATGCTGTCCCCCTTTTTCTTCATAGACATCCTTTATTCCTCCTCTATTACCGTCAGTAAATATTTACTTGCCTTCCTGCTAACTTTCGGCAAACACAATTCAAGCAACGAGCATTTTTTACACTTTGCTGAATACTCAGCTTTTGGAGTAATCCCCGATGCAATAAGCTCATGCACCTTTCTCGCCGTCTCCTCAGTCTCCATTCTCAAAGCATTATCGAAAACAACATCCTCCCTGCGCCGGGTCTGTCCGTAAAAAAGAGCGCCCTCGCTGATCTCGACATTGAGCATTTCTTCAAGGCATATAGCCTGTGCGCAAAGCTGAACCTTATCGCTATCGTCAATCTTCGGCTTGCCGCGCTTATATTCTACTGGAAAAGGCTGCCACATCCTGCCGTCTCTTTTGTGAAATTCAACGACATCCGCCTTGCCGATGAGACCGAGCCTCAAGGATCGTAGCGGCACACCATACTCGATGCGAATCTTACCTCTCGATTCCCGGTTTGCAGTGTCAACCTTGTCGTGCATGAGCCTGCCCTCGGCGGTGAACAGGTTTTCGCTCCAGACTTGCTCGATGTAGATCAGGGCGCACTGTCGGGGGCAGAACACAATGTGCTGTAATGAAGAAAGCTGGATTAGGTCGTCTTCTGAGTAACTATAAGTCTTATTAGTCATATATGACCTATTACCTCCCTTTGCGCAACTGTGATCGCGTTCGGTAGAGTCTTTCAGTGAACCCACCCTCTTTCAAAAAATCCTTTTCTAAAGCCCGCAACTGCTGATCAAGCAGGTAGTTTGTCTGGTGGATCAGGCAGATCATGGTGTTCACAGCAACTTCAGGAGGCGAAGCCTCCAAATAGATCTTATAAGTCAAATAAGACTTATTTTTTTCATGAGCAAGCGCTCTTATTTTTTGAGCTTGCTTATGGTCCTTGCCCCAAAGTTGTAGCCCTTTCTGCCGCAGAAAATCCTCATAATCAAGCAGCAACTCTTCAAGGCTGGCTCTCGCCACGCCGATTAGCTTTAGCTCGGTCTTCTTGGAAGTGCCCGACGCCATGCTGCCCTCGGCGATGTTCTGTTTGCCGCTGCGCGCCGCCTGCACCATCTGGTCATGAGTGCGGGATCTCTTATTGATAAAGCGGTCGCAAAACACTATTGTGGCGTCATAAACAATCTCCGACATTTTGTAAGATTGCAGCTCCCGATATCCGCCGTGCGGCGGGATGAGTTGCGGGAATTCTTTTGGGTTAGTCATTTGTTGTTGTCCCCTCTTAAAGTTTTAAAGTTGTTCAAATTTCTCTTTAATATAGTCATTGATTTGTGTACCTCATACTATTGCAAACCCATCAGCATCCAGTTCAAGTAATGGGATTATTGCTTCCATATACCCTAAAAACCTACCGTCATATTTACCTTGCCAAGCATATATCTCTCGATGATCATTAACAGGGATACAAAAACTGCTAAATTGTTTTGTGTTAATTTTAAAGAATCGAATCTGAACACTATTGCGAATTAACTGTACTGGATCAACTTTCTCATAGCACCTCAAGGCTTCGGCGATTTCTGGTGATATAACCACCAACCTGGTATTTGCATCTATGACCTTACATAGTTTTGCCACTTCTGGATAATCGTTAGTCCTTTCATGTGTTATAATTTCAAGGGACATTTTTTCAAAATCGCCGAAATCACTCATCAGTTCGCGCCTCATTGCTTCTGTAACTATTTCTGTAGGGTCTATTGTCTCGAAATACATTTCCTCAATAAGTGTTTTTAAAACATGTCGAGAAGTTCTTAACTGTGGATTATTCTTCATGAGAGGATCATTAACACGAAAGTCGAACACTTCTGCTTGTGCGGAATTGCCGTGTCGGTTAACGCGACCACCAATCTGGATCAGACTTGCCGCACTGCAACTTTCCCTGAATGCCGTGGCAAAAGAAAAATCCATCCCGGCCTCAACACAACTTGTCGCAACAAGCGTCCAATCTGTGTCGTCTTTCTTTTGCAGTCTCATTTTTATGTCCTCAACAAGGGCGTCTCTGTCATTAGGGGTCAATGCAGTCGATAAATGCATGACTTGCTTTCCTGTCTTTCGCATTTTCCAAGCTAAAACCGCCGCAGATTGTACTGTATTTAAGACAACCAGCCTTGGCCCATTCTTTGACTGTATAAATTTCAACAATCCATCAACATCAAACTCTTCTTCCTTCGATGAATAGGTTACTCGTTCCTTCTCTTGCTTATTTACCTGCGTCTTCTGTTTATTGCCCAAAAGGTTTGGCACATCCTCAGATGGACTTGTGATCTTCTCATTCTGCCAGAACTGAGGAAGCGACCCCGATGCGAACACGAAATGACAACGCCAATTAGCAATCAAATCCTTCAACCAACGCCATGACTGTGGCCATAACCACGTTGGTATCGCAGCGTGTGCCTCATCTAAGAATATCGCTGACCCAGGCAATTCATGGAGCTTTCGTATTTGAGCTGGATGATTCGCACCTAATGTCTCGAAAAACTGAACTGCTGTTGTCACTATAATAGGCACTGTCCATAAAGCAGCGTGTTGGCGCAAGTCATAGCTTGAAAAATCAGCCTGATGGTGGTGTTCGGCGACAACTTCTTCAGGATTCTCACCGGGAAGAATGAGCGCCTTACGATAAACGTCCACTGATTGCTTGATGATGTTCGTGTAAGGCAATACCACGAAGATATGGCGCAACTTCTTATCAATCGCTGTGCGCAGAAGATGGGCCATAACTGCCGTAGTCTTACCAGTTCCGACCGGGCTGTCGCATGCATATAAGCCGGGCTTTGTGTCCGCATCACGACAGGTTTCATAAGTTACTTGCCTTTGTTTTTTGCGTTCCTTGGAAGCGTCAGATTTATTTTTCAAGCCTTCAACATACTCATTTAATTTCTCAAGGCGCTTTTTCCATTGCTGATTTGCCGATTGCTTTTCTGTTTCTCCGCCATAATGTATTGCGGTGTCGCCATAATCGGCATCAACCAGACATGAAAAAGCCAATCTCCTTGTCAGCCCGGTCCATCCCGAATTAACAATCATGCCTGACGACTCCTCAACCTTCTCATAACATTCTGCATGGTCAGAAAGATATGCGGTAAGTTTTTGATCAACTTCGCTGCAAATTCTCTCATCACGTAAAAACAGATTTCCTCTTCCGGTTTCCCATGGCACAGAGCACAAACCAATGTGATGCCCGTATACGAAAAAAGCAGCCTCAAATTCTTTGCCTCTGGATAAATAGGTCGTACCGGCATCAACATGATTCAAAGGTAAATGCTTCTTATTGCCTTTCTCCAAGACTGCTTGATTAGCCGCATCAAGCTTACCTAAATCATGAAGCAGAGCCGCGCGCTTTACGGATTGATGTAAAACTTGCGCATCCCCGAAAAAATACTTTGCCATTGCGGTAACGTTAGCGTCTGCACGCTTCAATACCGCGTCTACATGTTTCGCATATGTCTGTGCTGATATTCCCTTTTCCGGCTTTGCACTGTGCGCTAATGGTTCTTCACTATTCATTCATTAAATCCCTAAAGTCGCCCAATTTATCTCGCAACTCTTTCGGTAATTCTTTAGGCACGTCATAATCATCCCAGGACGTAGACGGTTTCTCAGCATTCTCTTTACGCTGTTCATCGGTATCACCTTTACGCATTGGAGTCAGCGCATCAAGCAAAGCAAAATCGGAACATGATCCCAATGCTGATTTATGTTCCATATACCACGCATGACGGATTTCAACGCATGATCGAATATAGGATGCTGTATGAGGATAAGCAAATGGAATGATCTTTAATAAGACGTTAATATCATCTTGAGTGCATTTGGTTTTTCTTGCAGCAGTTGAATTAACAAAAAACGGCATACAATAGACTCCATGCTGCACAATGCGGTAAGCCAGAGGCGCCATCCCCCCTTTTTTATCTCCCTCTACCGGTGGATTCGTAGTCGTCATACGCCTTACTTCTATCGGAGACATTGATACCCCAAGTCCGAACTGCACCACGCCAGTTTTAACCGGTATATTTCTCCCCTTTTCCAGTTCCGTGTTACCGAAGATACGACCATCCCAAAACTTCTCAGTGAACTGCTCTTCATTTAAATTACGAATATCCGCAAGCTTTGTTTCACGGCTTTCGGAAATCATAAACTTATTCGGATCAAGCGCCAGAGAGAATTGCTTAGAAATAGATTCCCAGACCTTTCCTGTTTTCATTTCTATAAGATCACGTACTTTCCGTTTAAATGAAACCGGCGAAATCTCACCGCGTCCGTCCTGTCTCTGCCGAGGATCGCTTTCCCGGTCAGGATCACCGTTGGGATTAGAATTGCGCACCTCGATAATCAACAGTCCAGTTGCTCTCTTGTCTACTAAATTATTAGTCTTCTCTGACATAACAAACCTCCTTTTAAAGTTATAATTTTATCAACTTTCATTTTTAACATGTGCTAAATAGCCCAGCAGTATTTGCGCCTTTACCGCGTCATCAGTTTGTTTTGGAATGTCGGCATTTTCCAGCTCTGCTGAAACATACCCCATCTGGCCCAAGACCCACTTGGCCAATCCAACATTATCACCCTGTGCCTTAGTTGCCCATGCCTGATATATCAATAACCTTTCACTAAGAAGGGACAGTCCTTTTAAAGGATTATCCAATGCTGTACGCATAAGTGCATTGCCGATTAACTGAGCTGGAATAGATTTTTTCTTTTCTGCATCAGTCTCATTCTTCCCGCGTACATTAATGCAATACTCACAATGCAATTTGTCCGCAAGCGCAAGCATCCTGCCGACATTAAAAGCCGCGTTTTTCATGTAGTCCTCCTTTTTTATGCCGAGTTTATATAACGCAATCGCTAAAATGGATATGCCATGCAATACGGTTTTACGGGCATCGGTCAAATACTTCTTTTTCAGCACCTCAAATTTAATCGTTTCTGATGTTATATGATCAGTGCCGCCATAACCGATGAACAATTCGCTAAGCCGCTGTGAAGAAAGATTTATGAAATTACTTGCCGCCTGTTGAGCAATCATTGTGTCTCCCAGAAACAAATCATACACATGTCTCAATGCAACTCCAGGCACATCACGCTTATCGTGACCGTTCTTGATCCATTGGTTCTGAAAACATTTCATGACATCCGTGGGCGAAGGACACGGAGGTTCAGCATGCAACGCTTTCTCACCTTTCTTGCCCGGAAGCAACAAAGAAAATGCAGGGCGATTCTTAGCGGCAGTTCCCCATTCCTCTACACTTTGAATGATATTCTTAACACTGTAAGCAGTGCTTAACACTACCTGAGCTCTCCCTGGATCAACTTTATTAATAACAAGCACATTGACCTGAGAATTATCATTTAAGCCCGGCATTCCGCGCAACGCATCGCAAACAGTTCTCGTTTTGATTTCATAAGCAGCCTCGGCTGTTTCGCTTTCCTTTACGTCAGGCGCTGCAAAAATACTTGCAAGTGCAATATCACTTTCCGGTTTTTCTTCCAAATAGGAAATAAGCAAATCCTGCTCACGCTTAACATTAGGAATTCCCTGCCATGTCTTCCCTTTCCGATCATCAGCAACACACCACTGAAGTGCACCGTGAACCGCTTCTACAGCATCTCTGCTCGAAGGAAATATCTTAGACCCGATCAGCCTATATCTGTCATGGCATGGTATATCCTCATTCATTGAAAACAGATACGCAATGCCAACCGCAGGTAATGTCGGATCGGGGTACGGCCCCAAATGCAAAACTTTCTTTACACCTTCTAATGCGGATATGCCTTGTTCACCCGCTTGTTGTCCGGATGGAAGATGTGCTCCAACGAGCTTACCCATTGCTGGATCAGCAACACGACAAGAAAATTTCGACCAATCGCTTATATCGAAAAATAATGGAACATCACAAACAACTTTTTCCTTCCCCTTTTCTTTTTTTATCTTGCCAATAAACACCGTTTCCATAATCTCTTGTCGTTTCTTGCCATCTTTTTCAGAATTGCCATATCCCTCATCAATGATAGTTTGCATCTTCTGTAGAAAAAGGTTCGCCAAGGTTGTCATGAACGCAGTTGTTTTGTTTGCATCGCCAGGAAGGCGTCCAACCAACTGAAGTAAAGAATCAAGTTTTTTCTCTTTATCACTTAATGTCTGTATTTTATTTTTCGCCCATTTCGAAATAATTACTTCCTGCTGGTTAAGTTCTTTGACATTACAAACCGGTTCAAATATTTCTTTTATTTTTCCGGTAAAAATATTCTTCGTATCTTTTTTATTGCGAATGTACTTAAGATAGTCTCTGAGCGAATCATCTAAAGCTAAATTCCACAATGGCTTAATCTTCATGTAGGGGAAACTATTGTGCTTCCCTTTCCTGATTGTCCATAGCTTGGTCATTTTTACTGAATCCGTGAATTCAATATTCACCGGTTCGGCTTGACTATCGACTTCAATAATAAGCCCGTCACCCTTGCCGGGCTTTTTTACATCCTGATGCGGAATTCCTACAGCAATTCCGCATTTCTTCAGATTGCTGGATAGCTCATATAGTTCATTTAGCATAAATCAACTCTCCTTCCTTGATTACCGCGTCAACAGTGAAACTCGGCGCAACTTGGCCATCTGATATTTTGTTGAAAACACTGTGAAGCATGGAGGGAATCACAATATTGATGTCCTCCTGTTTCTTTGTGTATTCCCGAAACTCTCCTATATAAGACGGCACAAACTCTTTCCATCCGAGGCATGGAGTGTAGTAAAATCTTCCTTGTTTTAGTCGCCTATGAAACAAGTCCTGCAGGTAATGCCTATGATTTGTTCTATCACGCGAGATGCTAACCTCTTCCACGATGCCGTAGATGCGATAACAAACATCTATCAACACAGTTGCAGGGATTTGATAAGAGTTGCCCTTAGTCCTCTGATTACTATGTCTAAGCGGTCCGCCATAGTTGGTTGTGTATTTGTGGTATTTTATCGGAGCACAAATTTCTACTTTCGTCGGTCTAATAGCTGCCTTGCCCTTAAAATCACTTTTCTTATCACCTCGTAGTAATGCAATGGAATCAAACATTCCTTTAGCTGCTGAAAAAGTCGGCGCAGGATAAGACACTTGCGCCGCGCCTGAATCAGGCCGCGTAAACATAGCAGCAGACCCAGCGATTTCAAATGATACCTCGTATGATTTCTCCATTAATAAGCCCTCCATTCTTAGTAGCTTTTTGATTTTATGCTATCCTGTCAGCTTATACAAACAAAAAATGCATACTTCCCCAAGTCATGCCACAACCCCGCCAGACAACCCCACTCTCCCGATCCGAACCGCATCCGCAAACGATTTCGCAAATTCCGCCGTCCCCTTCAAATGCTCATCAAGTAAATGCCATTCACCAACCGGCTTTCCTTCAACACTAATAAACTCCAGTAACTCTAAGAACTCCTCAACTCTCTTAAATAGTTGGAAAATCCCATAATCATTTTAGATGTTTCATCCGTTATTTTATAAAGGTGTGAGAATTTAAGCTTTTTGAGGTGGCCGCAATTTGCGACCACCTCTGATTTTTCTTGCTTGGAAAGTTGGAACATGAAATCTTTATGTCCCCCCAGATTTTAAACGCCAAAATGGAACCTTAAGTTACAAAAACTAATGTCTTATTCTACGCTTCGATATTTCCTTTGCCCTTTAACCTGAAAAATGCAGTGAAAAAACCACAGAGAACACAGAGATGAGTTTTGATTTTTTAAAAGACTCTAATTTTAAAATGCTTCTCCGTGTTCTCATTATTTTTAACTTTAAGAAATTTTAAACATAACTATTACATAAAAGAGTGCACAGAGTAAAAAGAGAAATATTGTATTTTCTTTTTTATTTCAATAAATTCCTCTGTGACCTCTGTGGTTAAATGCATTATTTGGGTTAAAAACATCAAATCGACTGGATATATTCGTTAATCTCGGACCTGAGCTTTCCGACTACATCATTAACCGTGTCAGCAAGAGCCGTTATGTTTTCCCATTTAATGTTGAAGACATATGTATATATAAAATAATTGCGGAACTCGAGGTAGCTTGATAATATCTTAAACAGGTCTGGAGGCAGTATGCCGATCTCGCTGGATTTTCTCAGTACCTTCTCATGCCACTCAGGAGAGTTCTGAACATCCAGTTTATCATAAAGCAGCATCTGCTTTAAAATCTTTTCAATACCGCTGTATATATTCACAATAAAGGCGGCTACCGC
The DNA here is from genome assembly GCA_016215115.1 of Nitrospirota bacterium. Classification (GTDB taxonomy): domain Bacteria; phylum Nitrospirota; class Thermodesulfovibrionia; order UBA6902; family UBA6902; genus SURF-23. The sequence continues at coordinate 9,057 of JACRLN010000015.1, read as the reverse complement.
TGCCTGCTCAGCAAGTGTATATTCGGATTTGTCCGGCTTATATAGCGAAAAGAGTTCATTAACAATCCTGTCGATATTCCCGAATTCCTGCTCAAGGTAATTTTTTAGTTCTTCTATGGTCATGTTTTTTTACCTCCCCGAATTGTTTATCAATACAAGTCCCGATTTTGTCATTCTGCACTTGTTGCGGAATCCAGTAGGGGCAATTCATGAATTGCCCCTACATGTTCTCTGGATTGATGACTATTCATAAATTAAAACTGTTGATCAGTTACAGCCTGCCCGATTTAATAATTGATATTAACAATCTTATACCAAGCAAAAAAGCCACTAAAAACCCTATGGCCCCTATTGTAGGCAACCCCCAGATTCTTCCGCCGATATCAATATTTGATTGTATCAGCATGGACGAACCCAGGATGATAGCTGCTACGATTATGCTGAAGGCAAGCCGGTTGCTTGAACGGTCTATGTCTTTGATCAACTTGTCCAGCCCTACAGGATTAAAATTAATACTTACCTCATCGCGGAGAGTTTTCCTTAATAACCTGTTTAAATGTTTCGGTGTCTCTATAAACATATTGCTGATATTCGACAGATTCTCCTTTGTCCTTTCGAGTATGCTTTTAGGACTAAGCCGTTTCTTTATTAGTTTCGCCGCATAAGGCTCAGCAACTGTTATGGCGTTAAAGGATGGATCGAGCTGCCTGCCGATATTGTCGAGTATAAGTATGGTTTTATTTAAAAGCATTAGCTCCGACGGCACTTTTAAGCCGTGTTTTATAACAAGGCGTGTAAGCAGTTCAAGATATTCAGGGAAGTTCACCTCTGAAATAGTAAGGTCATAAAGCGGTTCCAGAATGTCAACAAGGTCTTTTTTAAGGGCCCTTCTAAACTCATCGAAATCAACTTCTCCGGTAACCATCCCGAGTTCTATATATTGATCGATAAGGTCGTCAAATTTCCTGTTGAAAAGCGCAAGGAAAACGCTTGCAATGCTTTCCTTCATGTCGGGTGTCAGCCACCCTACTATTCCGAAGTCCATGAGGCCTATTCTTCCGTCTGTCATGACAAAAATATTTCCGGGGTGAGGGTCTGCGTGGAAAAAACCATCTTCAAACATCATTTTAAAATAAGCGTCCACACCGGTCCTTGCAAGTTCTGATTTGTCCATTCCGAGTGCGTTGATCCCGCTTATGTCGTCTATCCTTACGCCTTCGAGCCTTTCCATTACGATTACTTTCTCTGATAACAGATTGGAATAAATCGTAGGGATGCAGATCTTATGGTTCTCTATAAAGTTCCTTTTAAAGCGCTGTGCATTCTTTGCCTCTGCGATAAAATCCAGCTCTTTTTTTACGGTCCTGGCGAATTCGTTTACTATTCCTTCAGGGTCAAAGAGCTTGCTCTCAGGAATATATTTCACCATTAGACGGGCAATGGCTGTCAGGATGGTTATATCGTCCTCTATAATTTCGCGTATATCGGGCCTCTGGACTTTGACGATCACCTTCTCGCCTGTTTTCAGAGTGGCATAATGGACCTGAGCAATAGAGGCTGCAGCGACAGGAATATCTTCAAATTCTGTAAACACTTCTTTTAGCGATATGTTCAGTTCAGATTCAATAATATGAACGGCCTCATCAGAGGGAAACGGCGGTACTTTGTCCTGAAGTTTTTTCAGTTCATCTGCATATTCGGTGGTGATGAGGTCAGGTCGTGATGAAAGTATCTGGGCGAGCTTTATAAAGGATGGACCCAGTTCGCTGAAAGCCAACCTTAATCTTTCAGGAATAGTGTGCTTTTCAAGCTTTTCCCAGCGGTTGAAGAACTTGAATTTTGTTCTCAGAGGGACAAAGCGATACAGATTTGCACGCTCAATAAATTGCCCGAAGCCATGTCTGAGGAAAACATTGACTATTTGTTTGATACGTCTGATATTCTTGTATGTCTGCCAGTATCTGAGGAATCTCGTTATAGCCATTTAAAATTATTGCATAATAGAATGTTTAAATTTCACATTCATTATTTACTGTTCATGACAGTACAAACGTCATTCCCGCTTGTCGGGAATCTGTTTTTTATTTGTAGGGAAAGATTCCGGACAAGCCGGAATGACAACAAGTTTACAATTTCAAATGCTTATTCAGTTTACTAAGCTCCCTCAAGCTTCTTCACCCGTGCCGAAAGAGCTGTTATTTTCTTTTCGATTTTTTCAACTTCTTCTCTTGTCGGGATGTTCATTTTCTCAAGGGTCTTGTCTATAAAGGATGTTATGTTTTTGGTGACATCCTCACCGGTCTTGCTCGCCTTGTCCGACCATTCCTTCACAAGCTTGGCGCCCTGTGATTCACTTAATTCTCCTTTTTTTACCAGATCATCAACCATTTCTTTCATTTTTTCAGGCACTCCAAGTCCAGCCATCAATGCCTTATGAACGATCTCATTAAGAGTCATATTCCCTCCTTTTTTATTTAGTAAGCAGTAGGCAGTAAGGAGTTAGCAGTCGGTGGGATTAGCATTGGGTCCCTCTGCATACTCCTTAGTGCATACTGCTTACAGTTTTTCTGACTATCTCAACAACCAAACCGATCGCCTTATCTATCCCTTCCACGTCCTTAGTTCCGCCCTGTGCCATATCCGGCCTTCCGCCGCCTTTTCCGCCTGTAACTGTCTTAAGGATCTCTCCTGCATGAAAACGTGAAAGCAAATCTTTTGATACAGTGGAGACGTAGTATGCCTGCCCATCAAGTGCAGAGGCAAGCAGAATAATGCCTGAACTCATCTTGTTTCTTAATGCATCCGAAAGGTCCCGTAATGCTTTCATATCAAGCCCGTCAATTTTATGGGCCAGCACCTTTATGCCGTCAATAGGAACAGCGCCTTCAAGGATAGCATCTACTTTACCTTTGACTGCTTTCTGGTTGAATTTATCAAGCTCCTTCTCCTGCTGCTTTAATTCTCCGATAATTTTCTCCACCCTTTCTGAAACCTTTTGTTCAGGGACTTTCAGCAAACCGGCAGTCTTTCTCAACTCATTTTCACGTGTCTTATAAAACTCAATTGCCGGGAATCCCGTGACTGCCTCTATTCTTCTTATCCCCGCTGCAACGCTTCCTTCCGAGATTATTTTGAATAAACCAATCTCCCCTGTTGCGTAACAATGCGTTCCGCCACAGAGCTCGGCAGAAAAGTCTCCTGCTTTTACAACTCTCACTGTTTCTCCGTATTTTTCGCCAAAAAGAGCTGTCACCCCTTTGGATATTGCATCATCAAGGGTTGTCGTTGACTTGTGGACGGGAAGATTTTCAAGTATCTTTTCATTTACAATTTCTTCTACTTCGTTAATCTCTCCGTCCTCCATCGCATAGAAATGAGTAAAATCAAACCTGAATCTGTCAGAAGCCACAAGCGAACCAGCCTGTTTGATATGGTCCCCCAGGACAGCCCGCAATGCCGAATGAAGCAGGTGCGTTGCCGTGTGGTTGCGCATAATGGATTTTCTTCTGTTTTCATCAACTGCCGCAGAAACTGTCATACCTTTTTTGACTGTTCCCTTTTTCACTACAGCATTATGAATAAGTATATCACTGAATTTCTTTGTGTCCAGCACCTCAATCTTTAATCCGTTCGCCTTAAGAATTCCACGGTCTCCGACCTGTCCGCCTGACTCGCCATAGAATGGAGTTTTAGCTAAAATTATCTCAACCTCATCTCTTTCTTTTGCCTCGTCAACAGGCTCCCTGTTTTTTATAAGGGCAACAATTGTGCCGTCTGACTGCAATGTTTCGTAACCGAGGAATTGTGTGGCGCCGGATTGTTTTTTAATCTCCCGGTAAACGCCTGTAATTTCTTCCTCTCCAACCCACGAGGCCCGTGCGCGCGTTTTCTGAAGCTCCATTTCATCATTAAAGCCTTTCAGATCTATGTTGAGCTTGTTGTCTTCTGCAATATCGTGCGCAAGGTCCAGAGGGAATCCGAACGTATCGTATAATTTAAAAAGTTCTGCGCCGGGAATTATATTTTTGCCTGATGACTTCAGTTCATCCATCAGTTTATTCAATATTCCCATCCCTGATGAAAGGGTATGCGCAAACCTCTCCTCTTCTAATTTTAGTATTTTTTTGCTTCTGTCCGTATTCTCAAGGAGTTCAGGATATGTCTCTGACATGATTTCATATACCGTGTCCAGTACATTATATAGAAAGGGATTTTCGATCCCGAGCATGAAACCATGTCTTGCAGCCCTTCTTATAATCCTTCTGAGAACATATCCTCTGCCTTCATTGGAAGGGAACAATCCCTCTGAAATGACAAAAGCCGCTGACCGTATATGGTCTGCGATTACCCGCATGGAGACATTCGTTGAGGGATCAATGCCGTATTTCCTGCCGGAGATGTTTCCCACGGTTCTGATAATCGGCATGAAGAGGTCCGAGTCAAAATTATTATGTTTGCCCTGAAGCACAGCGGATAATCTTTCAATTCCCATGCCTGTGTCAATGCTTGGTTTCGGCAAAGGGATTAATTGTCCAGATGAATCCCTGTTATATTGCATAAAAACGAGATTCCATATCTCAAGATACCTGTCGCAGTCACATCCAACCTTGCAGTCAGGTCTGCCGCAGCCCACTTCTTCGCCCTGGTCAATCAGTATTTCTGAACAGGGCCCGCATGGACCGGTGTCGCCCATCTGCCAGAAATTGTCCTTTTTGCCGAGTCTGTAAATCCTCTCAGCTGGAACACCAACGTGATTCCTCCATATCTCCGCCGCTTCATCATCTTTTTCATAAACGGTGATATAGAGTTTATCAACCGGAAGTTTCAACCGTTCCGTCAATAATTCCCAGGCCCATTCTGTCGCCTCTTTTTTGAAATAGTCTCCGAAAGAGAAATTGCCAAGCATCTCAAAAAATGTATGATGGCGAGCAGTTCTTCCGACGTTCTCAAGGTCATTATGCTTGCCGCCTGCGCGGAGGCATTTCTGCACCGTCACGGCCCGTTTATACGGCCTTGTCTCTTCTCCTAAAAAAACGGACTTGAACTGCACCATACCTGCGTTCGTAAAGAGAAGCGTCGGGTCATCTTTCGGCAGAAGGGGCGAACTGGGAACAATCTCGTGTCCCTTTTCCCTGAAGAAATCCAGAAACAGTTGTCTTACTTTTTTGCTTTCCATAACTTAATTTACCAGGTATAAATAAAACCTGACTTGGCTATAATATACTGTATTATAGCAATTTTATGTATAGATTTTTATTGAAACCTCTGGCATAACAAAGCTCTTTTGTAGTATCTTAAAAAATCCCATGAACACAAACAACAGCGAATTCATCACTGTCACCATTGACAAAAGCCATATCATCACCATCGGCGAAAGGCTTTACACAGAGAGCATTGAGTTTGTGAGGGAGATTGTGAACAACGCCTATGATGCTGATGCAACTCTTGTTGAGATCATTATCGGTGAGGATATTATTGAAATCAGAGATAACGGAAGCGGGATGGACAGGGATGGTCTCAGGCAGTATTTCAATATAGGCTCCCAGCAAAAACTCTATTCGCCGAAATCCCCGGTTTACGGAAGGGACAGGATCGGGCAGTTCGGGATAGGAAAATTTGCAACCCTCTCCGCGGCGAAAAGGTTTGAGGTAATAACCAAGAACGGTGATTTTGTAGGAAGGGTTATATTTGATAAGGAAGAATGGGAAAAGGCAGAGAATGTGTGGCAACTTCCGTTTGAGATCCTTCCGCCTGATTTTAGAAAAACAGACGGCACAACTGTCATGCTCGCAGGACTGAACAAGAAGTTTGATCCAAAGGATATTGAAGCAAAGATAATCGAAGGCACGCCGCTCAAGGCCCCTCATTTCAGGGTAAGACTCAATGGACATACAATTACTCCGAGAAGTCTTTCAGGGCACAGAATCCCGTTTCTTGAAGGAACTCCTTTCGGGCCTATTACAGGAGAGATAATCATACTCCCTGAAACAGCATCTTCAATCAAGGAACTCGGAATTGAAATAAAAGTAAAACAGGTGACGGTAAGACGAGAATTTTTTGGCATGGAGACATGGGGGAAGACAATGGCGCGGATAGCAGGAGAAGTAAATGCCGACTTTCTTCTCATTACAAGCGACAGGACCGGCTTCATAAAGGACTCACCTGAATATGAGGCATTTCTTAATGTTATGAGAAGGGTCATTGGAGATGTAAAGAACATCCTTCAAAAGCTGTCAGGCAAGAAGGAAGGAAGAAAAGTCAGCCGGGCGCTCAAAGAGGCTCTTCAAAAAATATATAAGGCATTGGTTGCAAATCCTGATTTGTCTCCATTTGGGACCTTTCCGGTTGGAGAAGAAACAAAAGGAATCGGCGGTGCAGCAATGACAGCAAAGGAAACTGTTCCAAACGTTTCAACTGTTCCAACCGATCAAACTGTTAAATCTGAAGAACCGAAAAAGAAGAGAAAGAAGAAACCTAAAGTAAAACAATTGACGCCAAATGCGGTAATCAAGAGGATGAAGTTCGGCGATATAGGCGTCTCAATATGTGTGGACAGCTTCGGAGAAGACGGGGCAGAGGTATTTTCAGAAGAGACAACGATTTATATAAACAGGGATCATCCCCTTTACAAAAGAGAATCCTCAAAAATAGATACTCACATCCTAAACCTCGCGCGGCTCATCACACAGGAGATCTCCCTCATGAAAGACCCTAAAAACCCGCGGCAGGCATTTGAGAGACAGAGCAAATTATTGAGGGACGCATTTATAGATAAAAACGTTTGACATGGCAAGACAAAGGTAGTATCATAAGTAGTATGAAAGTCAAGACATCTATAACACTATCGGAAGAACTCATCCACGGCATTGATGAGATGCTGGGCGAACATCAAAAGAGGTCGGAATTTATCGAGAGAGCCGTAAGAGACTATATGGAAAAGCAGTCACGAAAAGAGAGGAATCAGAGAGACCTCGATATTCTCAATAAAAAAGCTGATAAACTGAACAGGGAAGCTGAAGACGTTCTGTTATATCAAATAGATTTATGAAGCGCGGCGACCTTTATCGGGTATACAAAGGCTCTCCCAACGATCCTAAAAAATTCCGTGTATTTGTAATCGTAAGCCGCCAGGTATTGATTAATTCAAAGTATTCAACAGTAATCTGCGCCCCCATTTATTCAACCTATGACGGGTTATCCACACAAGTAAGAGTCGGTATTGAAGATGGTTTAAAGCATGAAAGCAGCGTCCACTGCGACGAACTCATCAGCATTCCAAAAGCATCCCTCAGGCATTTTGTCGGCCTGCTCTCTACTGAAAAAATTGAACAATTAGATGATGCACTAAGCGTTGCCGTAGGGCTCCAATAACAATCAATTAACTATGATACTTATTCATCCCCCTGTCGCAAAGCCTTGTGAGCCTCCGGCAGGACTGGCAAGGCTTTCAGGCGCGCTTAATCAGCATAAAATTAAACATGCCGTTCTTGACGCAAATTTAGAGTCGCTTCTTTATGTGATAAACAATCCGCGACAGGCTGTCAGCCCGTCTGACAGATGGACAGCGCGCGCATTCCGCAATGTATCTAAAAATCATGCTTCACTTAAGGACTGGGAAATCTATCATTCTATTGACCGTTACATGCGTGCCGTCATGGACCTGAACCGCGCAGTTGAGATGTCAATAGATAACGGGTTCACTTTCGGTCTTGCAGATTTCCATCATCAGAAACTTTCTCCTCTGAGAAGTAACGACCTGATCAGGGCGGCTGAAAAACCTGAGCATAATCCTTTTTATCCGTACTTCATAAAAAGGCTGCCGGAGCTTGTTCAGAGAGGAAGTTCCTCTGTAATCGGATTTTCCCTGAATTATTTAAGCCAGGCACTGTGTACGTTTGCGATGGTTGGTTTTCTGAGAAAAGAATTCCCCGGTCTGAACATCGTGCTCGGTGGAGGACTTGTGACCTCATGGTCGAAAAATAAAAAATGGAAAAACCCGTTCAGTGGACTGGTAGATCATCTTGTTGCAGGACCCGGGGAATATCAATTGCTTTCGATTTTGGAAATTGAAGGGATTGAGGAAAAACACTTCACACCAGATTATGATTTCCTGCCTTTAAATGAATACCTGTCTCCGGGGCTGATCCTGCCATACAGCGCTTCAAGCGGATGTTACTGGAACAAATGTTCATTCTGCCCTGAAAGGGCTGAGGATAATCCTTATATTCCCACACCTGTTGAGATGGTGACAAGTGATATCGATACTTTGATTGCAAAAATAAACCCGGTCATGGTTCATCTGTTAGACAACTCTGTAAGCACTGCACTTTTAAAGAGGCTCGCAGAGAATCCGTTACGTATTCCATGGTATGGTTTTGCGCGTATCAGCAAACTGTTGACGGATACTGATTTCTGCATGGCCCTGAAAAAGTCAGGATGTGTGATGCTCAAACTCGGTCTTGAATCAGGAGAGCAGGGAGTGCTCGACAAAATGCGGAAGGGGATCAATCTTGAGACGGCCTCTTTAGCTTTAAAGACACTGAGAAATGCAGGGATTGCTGCGTATGTCTATCTTCTCTTCGGTACGCCGGCAGAGACATTAATAGAAGCTCGGAAGACCCTTGAATTTGTTGTCAGACACAAAAATGAAATCAGATTTTTAAACCTTGCACTATTCAATATGCCGATGTGCGGACCTGAAGCAGGGGAATTCGAAACCAACTGTTTTTATGAAGGAGACCTTTCCCTCTATACAGACTTTAAGCATCCAAGAGGCTGGGACAGAAAGCAGGCGCGGCGGTTTCTGGATAGCGAATTCAAAAGAAACAGGGTTGTTTCAGAAATACTGAAAAACGACCCCCCAATATTCACCTCAAATCATGCGCCGCTTTTTGTGATGAAGGGTGGATAAAGTTTCAGTAACCATTCAGTGACGGGGGGTAATTGTAACCATTCCATTAAATAAATAGCCGCAAAGTTTGCTTATCTCTGCTTAAATTCCATTTAATCTTCCGAATCAATTAGTTGTTTTCATTTATCGTGTTTTTTATCTTGACT
>JACRLN010000022.1 GCA_016215115.1 Nitrospirota bacterium | reverse complement strand
TCGCTCCCTAAAGGGTCACTGGTTGCTGCCTGATGTTTATAACGGAAAAACGTTTGTCGATGGGGTGATAAAACAAGAATCAAAGGTGCTGGAAAGGATGGCCGCCTGATGGCTATTTACACACCTATTGACAAGACTCCTCTGAGCATCGTTCCAGATTAAATCCCCCAGTTCCCACGTTAGTGAGACAGACCATGCTCTGTCCCTGTCACGCGTTATATCATTATCTTTATATTTTTCACTTTGAGTGCTATAAAAATATGTGCTTTTCTGCCAGGCTTTATTTTTATTAAATTCAAACCTTAGATCGGGAAGCCATGCTTTCCTGGCCGCAGCCTTCCTCCATCCTTCTATTTTCTCAGGTTGCACTTCGGCATAACTCATGGCAGCTTGCCTGATTTCCTCAATATCAGGTTCATGAGCAAATTTTGAAAAAACCTGCTGAGCTTCAATATTGCTGATCTCAGAAAAAGTTTGTACCGCAGGAACTGTTTTAAATATTCCATTTTTTGCCGCAGCCCAGAGAGTTATGAAATCATTCTGAAGATCAGGGGAAAATGCAAGAAAATGTATATCGGATGAAACCAGTCCGTCATACAGCTCATGCCAGTTGTCGGAAACCTTCGAGTATCTGAATACCCCCTTCCCCGTAGCTGCAAATATGTTATCAGTGTCTTTGGAACTTACGGCAAGGTGCCGGATATCACGATCGATGAGGCCCGAATTGCCTGCTTTCTTCCAAGTCAATCCACCATCTTCAGAAATTAAAAGCCCTGCTGTTGTACCCGCAAATATAATTTTACTGTCTGCCGGGTTAAAAACAATACTTTTTATTTCTACACCGGTTTTGATTTCCTCAGTTGCTATTGTTTCATCTCCATTAGAGATATTGATATTTCTTTCGGGAATATCTGTAACAAAGGCTCTCTGCCAGTCAATTCCATTGTTTATACTTTTGTATATCCCTTTATCTGTGGCAGCATAGATTATATTGGGTTCGGCGCTGTCTATCGCAATTGCTTTTACCAGTGACCCTGCCGGAAAATTCCTGTCCTTGTTCCAGTCTTTTCCATTATTGTCTGTCCGGTAAAGGCCCGATCCTGTGCCAATAAATATAATCTCTGATTTTACAGGATGAACAGCGATAGAAAGAACGGAGTCTTCCAAACCTCCTATCCCGCTGAATATTCTTGCCCACTGTATTCCTCTGTCAATGCTTCTGTATAGTCCTTCACGGGTTCCAGCCAAAATAATCTTTTCATTTTTGGGCATTGCTGCGATAATGTTTATTGTATTTCCTGTGCCCCTGAATGACAAAACCTCATTCCATGTTTTCCCTCCGTTAGTAGTTCTATAGAGAGAGTTCAAGGAATTTGTATAAACCGTGTCTGGATAATCAGGACTGACAACCACTCTTTGCAGGTCAGTATCTATGATACCGTTACTCACATCCTTCCAAACTATCTCATGCACGTCTGCATTTGCTATAAAAGCAAAATGCATAAAGAAGCAGACTGCTGCTACTAAAGAAATGCTATGTCCCCTCATCGCACATCTCCTTTCCTTTTAAAGGTTACTCAATGTTTTCCCACAGACAGGAATGTAATTGTTGCTATTTATCCTATAAAGGGCAATTAACCACAGAGTACACCGAGAGCACAGAGATAAAAAAATTCATATTCAAAAACTTACTCATAATATTTGCATCTGTTTTGCTATCACCCGAAAGGTGATAAGTTTTTCTCTGTGATCTCTGTGGCTCAACTGCTTTTTTAGGTTTATTGTTTGTATAAAAGGATTCCTCAAGCCATGTCCCAAAAGCGTGAGTATTATATAAACTTCTAATAAAAGAGGTCAAGTGGATTATTATTGGTTGATTATTATTGGTTTGGTAACCATTCAGTGACGGGGGGTAATTGTAACCATTCCATTAAATAAATAGCCGCAAAGTTTGCTTATCTCTGCTTAAATTCCATTTAATCTTCCGAATCAATTAGTTGTTTTCATTTATCGTGT
>JACRLN010000014.1 GCA_016215115.1 Nitrospirota bacterium | reverse complement strand
GTCAAGATAAAAAACACGATAAATGAAAACAACTAATTGATTCGGAAGATTAAATGGAATTTAAGCAGAGATAAGCAAACTTTGCGGCTATTTATTTAATGGAATGGTTACAATTACCCCCCGTCACTGAATGGTTACATTATTTGTCTTGCCAATTTAGAAATGTCCTATCCAGAGGGACTTATTAAGGGTTTCATAAAAGACTGTACATTCTTAGAGGCGTCATTCCCGCAATCTGTTGGGCGGGAATCCAGAATAAGGGAATCACCGGCCAGACAATCAATGTAATGAGAGCAAGGAAATTCATCATGATAGGCGAATCTTCCATATCAGCTCAAAATTGCAGATGATAACCAGCGGGTTTCCGGTGCTATCCTTCATTATCTCGCTTTTGTCGCTGGTAGCCAACAGAAGATCATTGTGCTTTAATAAGGACCCGTCATATCCTACATCCTTGAGATTTTCTTTCACCTTATTCAACAGCATCCTGCATTGAGTTTCATCAATAATGCCTTTGGTGACAGCCCTGGCAAGGTCTACAGGCACATACAGCGCACCTTTTTGTTCGGCAACCCATTGATCGGGACCGTTATAATAACCACGGATGGTAATGTAATTGTGATTTTCCTGAAGGATGGGATTGCCTTCCGGGTCTGAGATATTCTTATGTGATTCGTATCTCCTGATGTCTGCTGACGCCTCTATCTTGGAGGTGCCGGTCATATAGACAGCCCTTACATAGACACAGGATATCCCAAGCTGATTCAATTGGTGGGCGATGGCGAATTCTTCAAACGGACTATTTATGCCGAATTCGCGTATCTTGGGATTATATCTCTCTCCTTCTTCATCCGGCATTTCACCGACCCGTGAGGTTTCCCAGACAAGATGAATATTGTCTTTGGTGATTGTATAAAATATCTCCTTGGTATCTGACAATCTGATAGAAGGGGTTTTCCTCCAGCGTTCGGGGAGAAAATAGTCGAACAGGCGGGCATTATTCCCGACTACCCACAGATGTCCTCCGGTGCTTTCCGCATGGCCGTAAATATACGGCATACCAAAAATCTCCATGTTTGTAAGATGGTCCGGCATGGGAGTCGGGATAAAACGGTCCCTTTGATCATCCAGATAGGAATGCCTTCTGGAATCCTTGACTTCATCTTCGTGTTGAGGAGTGCGCAGGAGAAGTTCATAATCAACCAGTGAATGTTTTCCTATATCGATAAGGTTATATAAGTAATATATTTGTTCTTTTGAGGAATCAGGTGATTGTGTTCTTCCTATTTCTTTAATACGTTCTATGTCATATTCGCTGATGATAATATGCTCCGGTTTCATGTCTGCTACTAAATATCCCTTTTTATCAAGGTCTGACATAACATTGTTATTGAGGGCTTTCAGATGATTCACCCGTTCATAATCATCGACAGCGATATGTTCAAAAATTTCAGGAAGGCTGTGGCCTTCTATCCATTCGTAAATCATTTTATACTGCTTGAGAATATCGAGGTCAATACCGGGATGTTTGGCGCGGATGCGGTTGATCTTTGCCTTGGACCTTCCGCTTTGCCACATCTGCATCATATCAGGCGGGACGTATATCACCATGGGGCGCTGGGTGCTGATTTTCAATTCTCTTGGACCATATTGGCCCTCCCGCATTTCCATGACCAGAGAAAACTCTTCCCACGGACTGTTGAACTCGGCATCACAAAATTCCTGTAACGTATGGGTATCAAGAGGGACATCCTCACCTACGCGGCAATTTTTAACTACAAGATCCAGGCTTATACCATCCACTTCTTTTGTCGGCAGCTTATAGACGGACCCTGTGCCTTTCAGTTTTATTTTGTGGGTGTTGAACCAGTTTGCTTCATACCAGTTAGGCGTGTCGAAATGCTTCTGGTATTTTTCAGCAAACCTTGTTAAATAGAGGTCCCCTCCATCAGTGGTTTTAACGTGGGCATACACAACACCTAAAACATTAACTAAGGTCTTTTTTTGCATTTAAAATTGATCCCTACTGCAATTAATCACAGATAAAAGCGTGGAAGCATGAAAGCGTGAAAGTGAGGAAGTTTTTAACTTGCGAACTTCCACGCTTCCCTCACTTTCGTTCTTTAACTCTAAGGTTTTACTTAGAAACATCACCCCAGACGCTGGATGAATTCTTGAAGCTGCTTTTTCAGTCTTTCAGGCAGACGATTACCGAAAACTGAGAAATGGTTTTCGATATCGGGAATCTCCGCTTTCCATTCATTCGTGTCTATACTCATAAGTTCTCTCATGTTCTCCCGGGATATATCAAGACCGCTGAGATCAATATCTCCTTCATCAGGCAATAAACCTATGGGAGTTTTCTGCGCTCCTACTTTACCTTCAACACGCTCACACATCCACTTTAGCACGCGGCTGTTGTCGCTGAAGCCGGGCCATAAGAACTTGCCGTCTGAACTCTTCCTGAACCAGTTGACATAAAATATCCTTGGCGCTTTGCTTCCCAGTCTGTCACCCATATTGAACCAGTGCCTGAAATAGTCTCCCATGTTGTAGCCGCAGAAGGGTTTCATGGCGAACGGATCCCGTCTCAGGTTGCCGACAGCGCCTATATTTGCAGCCGTTGTCTCTGAGGCGGCAGTAGCGCCTGAAAATACACCGTGATCCCAGTTGTATGTCTCATACACCAGAGGAACAACACCTGTACGGCGGCCGCCGAATATGAAAATATCAATCGGAACGCCCTCAGGCTTCTCCCAGTCTTTGCAAATTACAGGGCATTGGGATGCCGGAGCGGTAAAGCGCGCATTTGCATGAGCAGCGTCTTCGGTACTTTCAGGGGTCCAGTCGCGGCCTTTCCAGTCGATGGCGTGTGATGGTTCTTCGCCGTCCATGCCTTCCCACCAGACATCGCCGTCATCGGTCAGGGCACAATTTGTGAAAATAACATTTTCTTTCAATGTATCCATTGCCATCGGGTTCGTGCTGTATGATGTTCCCGGAGCTACTCCGAAGAAACCATTCTCAGGATTAATAGCATGAAGACGTCCATCAGGACCAATCTTCATCCATGCAATGTCGTCTCCAATGCATTCGCATTTCCAGCCGGGGATGGATGGCTGCATCATAGCGAGATTTGTCTTACCGCATGCTGATGGAAAGGCTGCTGCGATGTGGTATTGCTTTCCCGCCGGGTTTGTCAGCCGTAGAATCAGCATGTGCTCTGCCATCCAGCCTTCACGTTTTGCCATAGCTGAGGCGATTCGAAGCGCCAGGCATTTCTTTCCTAACAGGGCGTTGCCGCCGTAGCCTGATCCATAAGACCAGATAAGGTTTTCTTCAGGGAAGTGACTGATGTATTTTTTCTCTATTGGCGCACAGGGCCATTTGGTATCTTTCTGTCCTTCGGCAAGCGGAGCGCCTACCGAATGCAGACAGGGGATAAATTCGCCGTTTGTTCCGAGCAGGTCTAATACACGGGAACTGACACGTGTCATAATGTGCATATTGATAACAACATATGGACTGTCTGATATTTCAATTCCGATCTTTGAGATGGGGGAGCCGATGGGACCCATTGAAAAAGGTATCACATACATTGTACGGCCCTTCATACTTCCTTTATAAAGATCCAGCATGGTCTTTTTCAGTTCTCCAGGTTCGATCCAGTTATTTGTAGGGCCTGCTTCATCCTTAGAAGTAGTACTGATGTAGGTATGGTCTTCAACACGGGCTACATCGCTCGGATCTGACCGGAAGAGAAAACTGTTCGGACGTTTTCTAAGCGGAATGGCTAAACCGCTTTTAAGCAGGTTGTCAATCATGAAATTATATTCTTCTCTGGATCCATTGCATATATAAATACTGTCGGGCCGGCACAGCTCTGCAACTTCCTTAATCCATTTGTTGAGTTTTTCATTCTTCACAGTAACATTCATGATGTTTCTCCCTGGAACTTCTGTTTCTTTTGTTCTATAAAAATAATTTTTATAGAGAGGAAGTCCTTAATTAGTGTCTGTGTATAAACTCAGCATTTGAACCGTCATTCCCGCAGTTTGTTGAGCGGGAATCCAGTCTTTTCAGTAAATTCTGGATACCCGATTAAGGACTTCGGGTATGACGAAAATAAAAAGTGGCAATTTATACACAGACACTAATTAAATTCTAAGTATTTTTACTCACGTAAATTATATAAGTTGCCTCATAAAAAATCTATAGAACCGGGGAAATGCATTATTATAACGAAGGCAATGATTATCTGAACACCCTGAAAAAATTGAATGTGTCTGTGCGGCTGGCAGTGAGTTCGTTTTTGACCCAATTGAGAATAGCTTGAGAGGTCATTTCAATCATATCTCAAGTTGAGACGCTTTATTGCTCCATGAGTTGGAGCAGGGATTTTTTTATTTTAGAAAGAATATCCGATTTTACCCTGCCGAATGTTTTAACGATAATCGATTTATTCAGGGTATATATTTTATCAACCCTGATCATGCTCGTGACTTTCAGAGAGCCTTCCTCCATGTTGTCGTTTGAAAGCATAATTGTGAAATCACGCGGCTCAACATTTGATGTAAGCGCAACTACTACAACATCTTCATGATTTCTATGGTAACTATCGCTGGATATTACAACGGCCGGGCGCTTTTTCTGTGAAGTCAGATCTGTAAACGGAATGGGGATAAGGACAATGTCACGTTGATTAGGCATTGTTCCAGATGGCGTCGTCAATTGGATTGTCCCAGAATTTAAGACTGCTTTCAGCAGCCTGCATCATTTCAAAGGATTCTTCTTCCGGCAGTATTATGACCTCGACTCTTAAGCCTTGCGGCAGGGGGACGGCGGGTAGTTCAATCGTCCCGTCTTCTTTTACTATTGAATGATATTTAAGCGCGTTCATACCTTGCCTCCCTTGTAGAAAATATTCTACCATATGCGCTTTTATTTAACCTTATTAGCAACTTTCTCCTTCTCAATGAGTTCCTTCAAACGGCCTACGCTTACGGGCTCGCCCTCGAACGCCATGGACGCGCTTACCTGTTCGGGAATGCTTTCCAGATAGCGTTTCTTTCGCTCCTCCGGCGTCAATTCAGTCCGCCAATGCTCCACGATGTTCTTTTGCAACTTCTTCCTTTTCATCAGTTTTTCCCTTTAAATCGGTCTTGTTTAACTCTATCATATAATTTTCATACAGCGCAACCGCTTTCGCAACCCGCTCCTTCCGCTCCTTTTCGGGAGTGGTCAAGGTGATAATTCGTAAAATTCATAGACCATTAATCTGTAGTTTATATTTTTTGACTTTTGCTTGTTTTTGAAATAACCCGCTAATATTTAATTCCTATCTCCTTAAAAAAATCTATTAACTCAAGACACCTTAATCCAATCATGGAAGATATAGTCGGAATTCGGTTTTGTCTGTTTTTTTCATCCGCAACGATAATTGCTTCTTCACAAATGCCAAGAGCTATCACCCACGGATCAGCCCATTTAGGCTTATTAATTTCATTTTCCCAATAATTTTTATCATACTGCTTTTTAACTTCCTGGAGTTTTTGTATTTGACATTCATCAACATCCATGAACATCTCCTTGTTATTTTTACACCAATCATAGATGTTATCTTTTCCAATCTCAATTTCTCCATAGACTTCCAGGGGCGCTATTAACTCTCCATTTTTTATCATGCTTTCTAATTTGTTCTAAATTGTGGGGAATACATCGCTTCGGAAAGGCTTGAGATTTATTAAAGAGCTTGTATCAATACAATATACTGTTTTTGGGAATAATTCCGGCACTCGGGGCATTCTAAATTACCGTTCGACAAATTTTTCAGTGTATTTTGCTTTCAAACTAAAGATATCCATTACCTCAGAATAGGAAATTTTACCGGACCGATAAGCATTGGTTGCCTCTCTTACAACCAAATTCCCAACGCGATTCTGAAATACTTTATCCCAATCCCTGCGGCCAAACTTTTTCCCCTTTAATTTCTTCTCTCCAACCTTCTTGAACTGTTCATATCTTTCTTTGGGCATATACCCTAACCAAAGAAGTCGAAGCATTATTACCTGTTTGCTTACTCCATAAATTTTGGTAAGCTCTGAAATAGTGCTTTCATCTATTTGAGGGAATTTTTTACACTCATCCTTTAAGTCATCTAAAGGTACAAGGAATTCTGCAGAAAATAAATTACAGCTTGCTTCTATGTCACCGTCTTTTTGCTCAATCTCTATTGAACATATACCGGAGGTTCTTTTTAGTAAGTGATATACTTCATGAAAGAGAGAAAATAGTTTTATCGATTGATGGTCTTTCTCATTTAAAACAATAATAGAGATACCTGCAAAAACACTAAAGCCTCGAACGTCTTCTGCCTTTAATGGCAATTCTATGATCGAGATCAACAATTTTTCTTCTAATACCTGTTTGTAATGCGTTAATAGTTCCTCAGGTTTCTTCGATTTCAATAAATCGACTCTCAAATATTTCCTGAATTCCCGCGCTAATCCATCAGGTTTTAATCTATCCGGAAAATCCGGGATCTGACTTCTCTTGTCAGTTAATTCAGCTAACTTATTGGCAATGTAATAAGCTCTTCTTTCGGCTATATATACCTCCGGGGTTAATCTTTTTTCACGATTGACTCTATAGTCCGTTAGTGTCGGCATTGAAGGGAGTGTGTCTGTAAAAAATGCGGCAAGGGAACGTTGATAAATATCCGCCAATTTTTTTATCTGAGTCAAAGTAAATGAGGCAATTCCCTTTTCTGCCTCATACACTTTATTAACAGTCGTCTTAATTTTTTTTGCTATCTCCTCAACAGTATATCCAGAACTTTCGCGGAGTGTTTTCAACACGTCAGGATTAACCTTTATTTCAGGACTTTTTATCATTGTTAGTTATCTCTTACTGTTATCTTAACTTTAATTTTCACTCTGAGAGCAAGATAATATGCCTGTTATTTTTTACTATCTCGATCTGAAGAATTTTTGTATTGTGCAGGGTCCTCAGCCGCCACTGGCAAATCAGAATTGTGTTTGTATAGACTATTCTTCTTCGACGAATAAATTACTTGGTCATTGACTGTCTTAATGGCTTTCTGTTCAAGCAAATATGCCTCGTATCTTTTTTGATTAGCTTCTAAAACGAGATTGTTTATTTGGTTTTGAACTTTCTTGTTTTTCAGTAAAGGTATTTGGATGCGTGAAGCATGATTATCATCAATTTCATCAACGACTGAACCATAGGTAAACCGTCTAATAAGTTCGTAACCGTAATCGGAAGCAAGCCAACAGTAGATATATCCTGCAATTGAATCATCCGCCGGAACAACTCTTATTATGTGCTCATTAAGAATCCAATTTGCCCAATGCTTCGGAGCAATATTAACCTTGCCTATTGTACCACTACGTGTAATCAGGATAGTATTTTCTTTTACTGTAAGTTCTTCTTTTATCCTAATATTATGATGTGTTAAGGAGAGATATTTTTTGTTTGATGGGTCAAGTTCAAGAAGCTGCTTTCCGCCAAAGAAGACAGCACCCTGACCTTCCTCAACGTAAACCCTTTTAAACCTCCCTGGAAGTATAATTCTTTGACTTATCCGGCTGTCACCAATTATTGTAACCTCCGCTGCAGATTTGTCCAAATGAGACATGATGGCATTCACTATAGGAACATGGTATGACGCTTCTATACGATTATCTACCTTGCTGAGTTTTACAGAGAAGTTTTTTAATGCGGCCTTCCCATCAAAATACTTAGGTTTAATTTCATCTATCGGCGGTAATTTTAGCTCTGAGATAAGCAGCCCTTCAGCGTCACCAATTAAAGAATTGGATTCGTCTCTCAATCTAAACGAATCCATTATCAATTCATGAATTTTATGCTTTATAATTGGCGACGGATCAGGGATTGGAATATTCTCTAAATGCTCAGGCTCGATATGGTCTATGACCGCTCCGTAGTTATTGGTGTTAATTAAAGTTCGTCCGGTTTTTGTCTTAAGAAAGGCATATAAGTAACCCGTATCAGCTTCATTTTTTGTAGTAATCCTGATTAAATCATGGCTGAAGATGCAATTGTCTAAAGTCTTACCTACAATTGTACAGTTTCCGATTGTGCCCGAGCACGTTAAAAGTATTTGATTTTTTTTTACCCTTAATGATTCAATATCGATTGCTGTTAATTTTGAAATGTATAAATCTGGTTTAGGGGATATCTCGTTAATCTGTGATGGCTGAAAAATGGGGTAATCTGATTTTCCAACAAAGATTCTTTTAAATCTTGGACGATGATAAGCCTCTGCGATACCATTAATACCACAAATATTCTTGATTTCCCATTTGCACTGCTTAAGCACTTCCCTTGCATGTTTGCCTTCTATGTCATAAACGCTTGCCTCAAGTCGCCCTTTTCGTTGAATTACCTCGGATAAAGAAACCGTTGACCAATTCAGGTCTTCTTCGGGGATATCGATTAAGTCAATAGTTTTCGGTTCTTCTGTTTTTCTTCTAAGTGGGGTTACCATGCTATTCCTTCTTGCATTTTCCACTTATGAAATGTCTCTGCAACCACTAACGTCTGGTCATCTATCATTTTCACCTTAGATTCTGTTTTAGCAGTTTTAGTCCCATTTGCTGTTTCGTCAAGTTGTATAATATCGGTGTGTTCGGGCACTAATATCTCATTTCCATATTTATCTCTTTTAAAAATAGCATTCCCACGTTTATCATGTCCTATTCTTTCCACCATCGCCATGAAAATATTGTAATCCTTCATTTTCCCTGTTTTTTCTTCCTGTGCAATTTCCTCTTGTGTTTTCTTCTGGAGTATCAGTATTGAGGTTTGCGTTCCATTTCTCGGCTGGAAGGTATCTGCATGTAGGTCAATACTTGCGATGATGTGAGTATTTCTTATCAACCATTGCCGGATATAACCAAGCCCAGGAGCGCCCAAGATTGAATCCGGCAAGACAATCCCCATTCTTCCCCCAGGCTTTAGCAGTTGCAGACATCTTTCAATAAAAAGCTGTTCTGGTGGCACGGATGATTGAAGCCTATCAGTTTTTGCCCACATGTCACCGTCTCTTTCCCATATATAGCCAATTTCAAACTGCTCTAATATATGTGGGTCTTTTATCGGTATCTTGCTGCCAAAAGGCGGATTGGTAACAATGACATCAAAGAAGCCGATATTTTTTGCACTTGTTATTTTCGACTTTGAAACACCTATTGCTTTGGATAAGTCCGTTTTAAAATCGTCCGACCATTCATGTGGGGGGAGTAGAGAATCTGAGCGGAATATGTTACCGCTGCCGTCATTATTCATAACCATGTTCATCTTTGTTGCTTTTACCAAGTCCGGGTTTATATCAAAACCGAAAAAGTTATTTGAAGCAATATCAGCGATTTTGTCTCCAATAATTTTGTCTTCCCTTCTTGTCCAAGATTGTTTTGGCTTACCGAATTCTTTAGTCATGATGTTTTCGAGGTCTTCGATAACCTTATTCATTGCTATAACTAAAAAACCGCCTGTTCCGCAAGCAGGATCAAGAATCTTATCATGTGTTTTGGGAACAAGCATGTCAACAGTCATATGCATTATGTTTCGTGGTGTAAAAAATTCACCTCTATCACCTCTAAGATATGCACCGACTATTTCTTCATAAGCCTTGCCTTTTATATCAATGCGTGTATTCAGAAGACTGTACTTTTGAAGCTCTGAGACTATATAGGCTAAACTGCGTGGCAATAGTTTTATCTCATCATTCCCATCAAAAATCTTGTTATATTTTGTCTTAACACCTTCGAATATTTTTGCAATCCGTTTCTTCACTGTTAATTGACCGTCAGTATTTGAACGCTCTTGTGAGGTGGTATAGAACTCTAAAGGTTCAGGTATATTTTTTTCGTCTGCAATCTTGCAAAATATAATCTTTAACAACTCAAAAAATGCTTGAGATTTTTGTAGGCCATCTGTCACATGGATATGGTTATGACAGGTTTTGAAAACAAACAATAAATTGTCTTCAACGGCATTTTTAAGCTTATCTCTTTTAGGGCGGTCAATATCCTCGACTGAGCCATCAACCGATGGAATATCATTATACTCAATGAACTCTATCTTCTTTTTTTCGTTGATTATCTTTTTAAAAACGTCTTTGTATTTTCCATTTGTCCACATGCCCCATTCGCAATTTGGGCATGCAGCCATATAAGATTTTAGTTGTCCAACACCGTCTTTCTTGCTGTTTGGGTCAACCTTTTCTTTTTTGCATTCGATAATTATCTGTATATTTTCCTGAGAATAGTCAGAGCAGTCCTTTGAAAATATAACGATATCTGCTCTGGGCTTTTTGGAGCCAACAACTATCGGGGATTCAATTTTTATTGCTTCTTTTGGGTATTTGTGCTCATTAACTAATCGTTTCTCTATATTTTGTCTTACATATTCTTCTTCGGTGTCATTCCTGAATTTCCCATCGATGTAATCACATATCTTCCCTTCGGGGATAATAATAACCTTTCGCTCAGCTTTACTTTCTTGCGGCATGTCTGTGAGCCTCCCTGATATATTAGTAACACACTATATCAATTAATTAACCACCCACATTTTATACCAAATGCCTGCAATTTTGCAGATTAAATATCAATCTTAAAACTGCAACAAGAGAGGGCTTGATGATTTCAGGCTCTTTTTTATTGCCCTGATTTTTTATAGCCAAGCTAATCTCATTTTGCTAATATAAGAACTCATGAGACACATCAAACTTACCCTCCAATATGACGGCACAAATTACTCCGGCTGGCAGGTCCAGAAAAATGGGACAACAGTACAGGGATGCCTGGAAGAAGCGGTCTACATTATTACAGGTGAACGTTCAAGGATAACCGGAGCGGCAAGGACCGACGCTGGTGTTCACGCATTACAGCAGGTTGCGGCTTTCAGCACTGAATCCCTTCTGGAGCCTCAGGTTTTCCTGAAGGCATTAAACGGCAATTTACCGCGGGATATCAGGGTAATAAACGCCGACGAGTGCGAAAATGATTTTCACCCGCGTTATGACGCAAAAAACAAAACATATTCGTACATCATTTTCAAAACAGGCGTTTATGCCGTTTTCCTGGAAAGATATTCATGGAGCATCCCCTATAAACTAAATTGTAATTCAATGAGAGAGGCCGCGGGTTATCTTGTCGGAGAACATGACTTTTCATGTTTTCGGGCTTCGGGCTGCAGTTCAAAACACCCTGTAAGAACAATATATGACATTCAGATTGATGAACTGCCTTCGATTGAATTTATCGGTTTTCAATTTAGCGTTCCTGTTATCAAGATAAGCATACAGGCTAACGCTTTTCTCAGACATATGGTGAGAAATATTGTAGGAACGCTTGTCGAAATAGGCAGGGACAAATACCCTTCTGAAAAGATGAAAGAGATACTGGAATTAAAAGACAGAAGAATCGCCGGGAAAACAGCACCGGCCCAAGGGTTATTTCTGGAGAAGGTTGAATATTAACCACCAGATTCTGCGATAAAACTGATTGCCTGACTGTCTGTCATTCTGGCTACGTCCAGAATCTAACTGGCAGGATAAAATTAAAGATTCCGGACAAGCCGGAATGACATCTCATTTAACTCATAATTCATAATTGTCTTTTCATCCCACCATATCAAAATCCCTTACGCGTAGTTCCACGCTGAGTTCTTCTGCAATCTTTCTGCATTTCTCAATATTGATACCCGGTATTTTGACCACTGTAACCTTCACCTCCGGAATGACCTTTACAGCCTCCCTGATAAATGAAATAACTCCCTGAAATGCGCCTTTGATTGCAGGCTTGCAGATCTTCTCATATTTTTTCTCATCCTCTGCGTCAAGGCTCACGGAAATGCTGTCAACGATCCCCTGAAATTCAGGGAGAATATTCTTTCCGTGAATCAAATTCCCCTGTCCGTTGGTGTTTATCCTGACTTTGCCGCCGTTTTCTTTTATCCATTTTGAAACCTTCTTTACTACATCAAGTCTCAAAAGCGGCTCGCCGATCCCGCAGAAGACAATCTCTTTGTATGCCTTCGGATCCTTGATCGCCTTGATTACCTGCAATGCTGAAGGTTCTTTTTCAAGACGCAGATTGTGCCCCTTTATATAACTCGTTCTGGATTTCACGCAGAACCCGCACTTGTTCGTGCATTTGTTTGTGATATTCAGATAAAGGGAGTCTCTTATTTTGTATACAATCTCTCCCTGCCTGGAGATATTTCCGATTTTAAAAAGCCTCATTGCATTAAGTGTTGTTATGCGTGCTAAATCAGACGCAGCTACACCTCTTATTTCTGATATAGCCTGTGCAGTGTATGATAAATAAGACGGTTCGTTTCTCTGACCCCTCATCGGTACCGGAGTTAAATAAGGAGCGTCCGTTTCTATCAATAGAAATTCGTCGGGAATAAATGCGGCAACTTCTCTCAATGCCTTTGCGTTGTTAAACGTAACGGGGCCCGCAATTGAAATGTAGAAACCAAGTCCCATGGCCTCTTTTGCCATTTCCATATCACCTGAAAAACAGTGAAGGACACCGGCTACATCACCTGCCTCTTCCCTGAGTATGTGGATGGTATCAGTTTTTGCCTCCCTGCTGTGGACTATAATCGGGAGGGCGGCCTCTCTTGCAAGGGCGATCTGCCGCATGAACGCCTCTACCTGAACCCCCTTCGGGGAATGCATATAATGGTAGTCAAGTCCAATTTCGCCGACAGCTACGACCTTTGGATGTTTGACCCATTTCTTCAGCTCATTATATAGTGATTCATTAAGCGTTTTTGCATCATGAGGATGAATCCCGGCTGCGGAATATACATTGGAATACTTATCTGATAACTCAAGTCCCCTGATATTCCCTTCCCGGTCAGAACCAGCATTTATTATATATTTTATATGTGCCTCAAACGCGCGCTTTATAACTTCATCCCTGTCATTGTCAAATGCTTCCATATCAAGGTGACAATGGGTGTCTATCAACATTAAATATACCTCACAAGTTATAACTGGGAACTGGGAACTTAGAAGTGAAGACCGGGAATCAAGAAATCAGTCTGCTTCTCACTTCTTAGTTCTAAGTTCTAAGTTCTTAGTTTCTTTTTTATGTTAGTGAAAAATACGGTCTTTTGTCAAAAGCAGTGACCTTGTAATTTTCCGTAGAATATGGTAATTTTTCAATTTATCAAAGATAAGGGGGAGCCATATGAAAGAAGCCGAGATAATCAGCATTTTAAGAGTTGAAAGTGAAGAATTCAAGAAAATCGAGGAAGAACACAGGAAATTGGACAAGGACCTTGATGAGATGATTAAGAAGAAATATCTTACACCTGATGAAGAGGTGGAGAAAAAGAGGATGCAGAAACAAAAACTTCAATATAAAGACCGTATGGCTGAACTGATCAGGGGATACAGCAGGAATAATAATTGATTTTATCGTTAGGTCATTCCCGCAGCAAGATTAAACGGGATACTCAGATTAGAAAAATGAAAAGCAATGCAATTAAAAAAGGACTTGAGAGACTGCCGCACAGGGCTTTGCTCTACGCCACAGGAATTCCAGACACCGAAATGGATAAACCTTTTATAGGCGTGGCAACGAGCTTTACTGATATCATCCCCGGACATATCGGCATGCGAGACCTTGAAAGGTTTATTGAAAAAGGAGTTCACACAGGCGGCGGTTATCCTTTCTTTTTCGGCATACCGGGGATCTGCGACGGCATTGCAATGGGACACAGCGGGATGCACTACAGCCTGCCTTCAAGGGAGTTGATAGCAGATATGGTTGAAACGATCGCGGAAGCACATCAGTTCGACGGTCTGGTGCTTCTTACGAACTGTGATAAAATTACACCTGGAATGCTTATGGCGGCAGCAAGGGTTAATGTCCCTTCCATAGTTGTTACTGCAGGACCGATGTATTCAGGACATTTGAGAGGAAAAAGGCTTTCTCTGGTGAACGATACTTTTGAGGCTATAGGTAAATATAAGAAGGGCTTGATAAAGGAATCCGAACTCAGAGACCTTGA
The DNA here is from genome assembly GCA_016215115.1 of Nitrospirota bacterium. GTDB lineage: Bacteria > Nitrospirota > Thermodesulfovibrionia > UBA6902 > UBA6902 > SURF-23. Next base: position 123,297 of record JACRLN010000014.1, on the reverse strand, counting down.
AATGTGCGCATGTCCAGGCGCAGGTTCCTGTCAGGGCATGTATACGGCAAACACAATGGCCTGTGTAACCGAGTCGCTCGGCATGAGTCTGCCCGGCTGTGCAACGTCTCTTGCAGTGTCTGCGAAAAAACGCAGGATCGCCTTTCACAGCGGCAGCAGGGTCGTTGAACTTGTAAAAAAGAATATTACACCGGGAAAGATAATGAACCGCAATGCATTTGAAAATGCAATAACAGTTGATCTGGCCCTTGGAGGCTCGACAAATACTGTTCTGCATATTCCTGCAATTGCACATGAGGCAAAAGTTTCACTGAATCTGGAATTATTTGATCAGATAAGCAGGAAAACGCCTCATATCGCAAACATGCTGCCGGGAGGTTCACATTATCTCGAGGATCTTGAATTTGCAGGCGGAATACCTGCAGTACTTAAAAGATTAAAATCCAGCCTCAATAATGTTAATACACTCTCAGGCAAAAAAATATATGAGATCGCTGACGAAGCTGAGATTGCAGATCCGGAAGTTATCCGGCCTCTTAACAAAGCTTACCGCAAAGAAGGCGGTATTGCTGTTTTGAGAGGCACACTTGCACCGGACGGCGCTGTTGTCAAGCAAACCGCTGTCAGCAAAAAGATGCTCAAATTTAAAGGCAGGGCCAGGGTATTTAATTCAGAGGAAGAGTCAATGAAGGCGATACTTGCCGGTAGAGTTAAGTCAGGCGACGTTGTAGTAATCCGGTATGAAGGGCCCAAAGGCGGGCCCGGCATGAGAGAGATGCTGAACGCCACCGCTACAATTTCAGGAATGGGATTGAGCGAGTCGGTAGCGCTTATTACAGACGGGCGTTTCTCAGGCGGGACCAGGGGACCGTGTATCGGCCATGTATCTCCGGAGGCAATGGAAGGCGGACCAATAGCTATTGTTAAAGATGGTGACATGATAAGTATTGATATACCAAAAAGAAAATTAGATTTACTCATTACAGAGAAAGAAATAAAAAGGAGATTTAATACACATAAACCGATCAAGCCCAAGATCAACAAGGGCTGGCTTGCAAGATATGCACAATTGGTGACGTCAGCAAGCACAGGTGCGGTGATGAAGGACAGGATTTAACCACAGAGATCACAGAGGTAATAATTAATACATATAACCACGGATGAACACAGATATTCACGGATATATAAAAAAACCATTAAAAATCCGTGTAAATCTGCGGCTAAGAATTTATTTTTTTCTCAGTGTCCTCTGTGGCTGAAAAAAGGAGTTTAAATGAAAAAAAGCGGCGCGGAGATATTGATTGAATGTCTGAAAAAAGAGGGGGTAAAACACATCTTCGGTTATCCCGGAGGCGTGGTGCTGAATATTTTTGACATTCTCTATGATGAAAAAGATGTACAGCTCTTCCTTACAAGGCATGAACAGGGTGCAATACATGCGGCTGATGGTTACGCCAGGGCCAGCGGAAAGGTCGGCGTCGCGATCGTTACATCAGGCCCCGGTGCGACAAACACTGTAACGGGCATTGCCACTGCCTCAATGGATTCTATCCCGATTGTTGTGTTTTCAGGTCAGGTGCCGACTTTATTGATCGGCAACGACGCATTTCAGGAAGCCGACATTGTGGGAATAACCAGACCCTGCACAAAACATAATTTTCTTGTGAAAGATGTGAAGGACCTTGCACAGACGGTAAGGGAGGCATTTCATATAGCTTCTACAGGAAGACCCGGCCCTGTTTTAATTGACTTGCCAAAGGATATTACGGCAGGCTCAACTGAATTTGTATGGCCTGACGAAGTAAAGATCAGAAGTTATAACCCTACATATCAGGGGAACAAGTATATGATCAATCAGGCCGTACAAATGATAGCACAGGCAAAAAAGCCGGTTATCATGGCCGGCGGCGGCGTGATTTTATCAGGGGCGGCAAAAGAACTGAAAGAATTGGCGGAACTTGCAAAAATTCCGGTTACTATGACCCTGATGGGGCTTGGAGGATTTCCGGGCACCAACAAACTTTCAATGGGAATGTTAGGCATGCATGGTACATATTATGCAAACACTGCAGTTCAGAACGCAGACCTTCTTATTGGAATTGGCGTGAGGTTTGATGACCGCGTTACAGGGCGAACTGAGGCGTTTGCCCCGCATGCAAAAATAATGCAGATTGATATTGATCCAACCTCAATCAGAAAAAATGTGAGAGTAGATCTTCCTGTTGTCGGAGATGTCAAAAATGTATTAAGAGATATTATTAAAGCTACCAAGGAATTAAAAGAGCAGCAGTGGGGAGCCATCAGAAACGCATGGCTGAAACAGATAGAGAAATGGAAAGAGGAAAGACCCCTTACCTACAGGTTTGATAAAAATATTATTAAGCCCGAATTTGTTGTTGAAAAGATATATGAAGTCACAAAAGGCGAGGCAATAATCTGCACAGAAGTCGGACAGAACCAGATGTGGGCTGCGCAATTTTATAAATACGACTATCCAAGGAGATGGCTGTCCTCAGGAGGACTCGGAACAATGGGTTACGGCTTCCCGGCGGCAATCGGCGCCCAGCTTGCATGTCCGGATAAGATAGTCTTTGACATTGCCGGCGACGGAAGCATACAGATGAACATACAGGAGCTGGCAACGGCAGTCATAAATAAACTGCCTGTTAAGGTTGCAATTCTTAACAATGGATATCTGGGGATGGTAAGGCAGTGGCAGGAATTGTTTTTTAAGGAGCGTTATTCGCATACGCATCTTGAGAGCGGGAACCCTGATTTCGTCAAGGTTGCTGAGGCCTATGGCGCAGTTGGATTAAGGGCGACAAAGCCGGAGGAAGTAGAGCCAATTATCAAAGAGTCCCTGAAGATAAAAAACAGGCCCGTATTCCTGGACTTCATTGTGGACTGGAAGGAAAAGGTTTACCCGATGGTCCCCGCAGGAGCATCAATAGATGAGATGATCTTTGAAGAAGAGGAAAAGAAGGAAGAGAAGAAACTTAAGGCAGTGAAGTAAATAACTGTTCAAACGGTTCAATTAGTTCAATTAGTTTAAACGGTTAAAGCAGAGGAGATAAAATGCGCCATACAATTTCTGTACTTGTTGAAAATAAATTCGGGGTCCTTTCGAGAGTCTCAGGGCTTTTCAGCGGAAGGGGTTACAACATCGAAAGCCTTTCTGTCGGAGAAACCATTGACCCCGCAATTTCCATTATGACGATCGTAACAACCGGCGATGATCTGGTAGTTGAGCAGATAACCAAACAGCTCAACAAGCTTATCGATGTTATCAAGGTCGTGGATTTCATGGAAATTGATCATGTAGAAAGAGAGATGGTGCTCATCAAGGTTGCGCCGAGAAAAGACGACAAGACAGAGGTCCTGCAGCTCACGGAAATCTTCAGAGGCAGGATCGTTGATTCGGGACCTTCGACATACACCATAGAGATTACAGGGAATGAAGGTAAAATAAATGCGTTTATAGAACTCATCAAGCCTTTTGGCATAAAAGAATTCGTCCGCACCGGCAAGGTTGCAATCGCACGTGAAGGGTTGAAGAAGGCTAAACAAACAAGGGAGGCGTCATGAAAATTTATTATGATAAAGATGTTAAAAAAGGGGCATTGAAAGGCAAAACCGTCTGCATCATGGGATATGGAAGCCAGGGGCATGCTCATGCAAACAATTTAAAGGAAAGCGGAGAGCAGGTCATCATCGGTATAAGAAAGGGAGCGAGTTTTGACAAGGCTAAAAAAGCAGGATTTGAGGCAATGCCGCCTGCAGCAGCCGCCAAAAAAGCTGATGTGATAATGATACTGCTTCCTGATGAATATCAGGCAGATGTATATAAAAATGAAATTGAACCAAATATCAAAAAAGGTGTTTATCTTGGTTTTGCCCATGGATTTAATATACATTTCAACCAGATAATTCCGTCTCCTGATACAAATGTCTTCATGGTTGCACCGAAAGGTCCGGGACATCTCGTGAGGGCGGAATATACCAGGGAAAGCGGCGTTCCCTGTCTCATAGCAGTTCAGCAGGACCCTTCAAAGGATACAAAAGAGATCGCTCTTGCCTATGCTTCTGCGATAGGAGGCGGGAGAGCAGGGATCATCGAGACCTCTTTCAGGGAGGAAACAGAAACTGATCTCTTTGGAGAACAGGTTGTATTATGCGGTGGATTAACCTCCCTCATTATGGCCGGCTACGAAACCCTCGTTGAAGCCGGCTATGCGCCGGAAATGGCCTATTTTGAATGTCTCCATGAAGTGAAATTAATTGTGGACCTGCTTTATGAAGGCGGGATATCAAACATGAGGTATTCAATAAGCAATACCGCTCAATACGGCGACCTGACAAGAGGGCCTAGGGTTATTACAGACGATACGAAAAAAGAAATGAAAAAGATCCTCAATGAGATCCGGTCAGGCGAGTTTGCAAGGGACTGGATGCTTGAATGCAAGGCCAACAAGCCTGTCTTTACCGCACTTACCAGAAAAGGCGAACAACATCAGATTGAAGAAGTCGGCGCAAAGCTCAGGGCCATGATGCCCTGGCTCAAAAAAGGAAAACTCGTGGACAAGTCAAAGGCATGAAGACAGTCGTCAGTTATCAGTTGTCAGTTATCAGCAAGAAAAAATCCCCCTTTAATCCCCCTTTTTCAAAGGGGGACTTATTCCTCTCTATCAAGAGGGGATTAAGGGGTGTGTTCCCCTCTTTGACAAAGAGGGGTTAGGGGAGATTTTCATATAATCATGTTCCAATTTGCCAAAGAAGGTTACCCCTTCATCATCACGTTTGCGGCATTTACCGCCATCGCCGGACTCCTCAGAACCCACTGGCTGACAGCGGTTTTCGTGATACTTACGCTGTTCATGTTCTATTTTTTCAGAGACCCTGATAGAGTTACTGTACCGGACAAAAACGCATTTTATTCACCGGCAGACGGGAAAATTATCATTATCACTGAAGCACAAGAAGATGAAATATTACATAAGAATGCATTGAAGATAAGTATTTTTATGTCGCCGCTGAATGTCCATGTGAACAGGGCCCCATGCGACGGCTCTGTAATGGAAGTAAAATATTTTCCGGGAAAGTTTCTCTCTGCCTTTAAAGACGAGGCTTCAATTGTAAATGAACATATAACCATGCTGCTTGAGAACGAAAAGCACGGCAGGATTGTGGTTAAACAGATTGCAGGCTATGTTGCGAGGCGGGCTGTCTGCAGAGTCAAGTCCGGAGATGCTCTCAAACAGGGGGAGAGATACGGTATAATTAAATTCAGCTCAAGGCTTGATATTTTTTTGCCTTTAAATACTGCAGTTAAGGTAAAATTAGGCGACAAGGTAAAGGCGGGAGAAACGGTATTAGGCGTGATTGAAACTAAAAACTGAGAAGTGGGAACTAAGAACTTAGAAGTAAGAAAAATAAGAGATAATCAATTATTATTTTTGTTTTCTACTTCTCATTTCCCAGTTCCGAGTTCTAAGTTAACATTATGAAAAAAGGAATCTATTTACTGCCAAACACATTAACGCTGTGCGGGATGTTCTGCGGTTTCTATGCCATACTTGCATGCTTTAAAGACCATTTTATATACGCGGCGTGGGCGATATTAATAGCCAATATCTTTGACGGGCTTGACGGATGGGTTGCAAGACTGACAAACAGCACAACGAAATTCGGTGTTGAACTTGATTCTCTTTCAGACCTTGTAGCATTCGGCGTTGCTCCTGCCGTTTTAATTTATAGCTGGGGCGACCTGCATGCTTTCGGCAGGGTCGGATGGGGAGCGGCATTTATCTATGTGATTTGCGGCGCTCTGAGACTTGCGCGGTACAACGTGCAAATGGGGACGACAGAGAGCAAGGCATTTACAGGCCTGCCCATCCCCGGAGCAGGCACGGTGGTGGCATCCCTCGTCTTATTTTATAGTGATGTACTGGGAACGCCGGAAGGGAGGAATTATATAATTCTTTTTCTGCCGTTCCTGCTCGCAGCGCTTATGGTAAGCACATTGCGGTTTCACGGACTGAAAGAGATTAATTTCAAGGAAAGGAAACCCTTCTGGCTACTGGTAGTTATTGTAATAGCTTTTGTGCTTATATTTATTTATCCTGAAATTGTAATATTTATTTTCTCAATTATTTATGTAACATGGGGAATCATTGAAGGAACTTACCTGTTTCGGAAAAAGAGAAAATTGAAAGAGACGGTGCGATGAGGATAATAAAAATTTTCGACACAACATTAAGAGACGGGGAACAGTCCCCCGGCGCATCCATGAATGTCGCTGAAAAGCTTCAGGTGGCAAAACAGCTTGCACGTCTTGGGGTAGATATCATTGAAGCCGGGTTTGCAATCGCGTCACCCGGAGATTTTGAGGCAATTAAAACCATTGGAAATGAAGTCGAAGGCCCCGTCATCTGCAGCCTTGCAAGGGCCAAAGAAGAAGATATCAAACGCGCCTGGGAAGCGATTAAAGAGGCCCCCAGGAAGCGGATCCATACTTTTCATTCTACCTCTGACATACATCTTAAACATCAGTTCCGTGTCAGCCGTGAAGAAGCGCTGAAGAGGTCCGTTGAGATGGTCCGGCTTGCAAAGAGCTTTGTCGATGACGTTGAATTTTCGCCGATGGACGCAACGCGTACCGATGTAGTATATCTTTGCGAAGTTGTCGAGGCTGTAATTGAAGCTGGCGCTTTGACAGTGAATATACCGGATACTGTCGGCTACAGCATACCCAGCGAGTTTGGAGCGATGATTAAGACCATACGTGAAAGGGTGAAAAATATTGACAAGGCCGTTATTGCTGTTCACTGTCATAACGACCTCGGTCTCGCAACTTCAAATTCACTGTCAGCGGTTCTCAACGGAGCAGGTCAGATTGAATGTACTATCAACGGCATCGGAGAGCGCGCAGGCAACTGTTCTATGGAAGAAGTTGTGATGGCATTGAGAACTCGTCGCGACATATTCAATGCTGACACGAATATTAAAACGGAAGAAATTATGCGGAGCAGCAGGCTTGTTACAAAAATTACAGGCATGTATGTTCAGCCCAATAAGGCGATTGTCGGCGCTAATGCCTTTGCACATGAGTCAGGAATACATCAGGACGGCCTGTTGAAAGAGAAATCCACATACGAAATCATCAGACCTGAAACTATCGGACTTCATAAAACAAAATTTGTCCTCGGCAAACATTCAGGCAGACATGCCTTCAGGACCAGGCTGAATGAATTAGGCTATACATTGAATGACAATGAACTGAACAGCGCCTTTGAGCGTTTTAAAAGACTTGCAGATCTGAAAAAAGAAATTTATGATGAGGATCTCGAATTCCTTATTACAGAAGAATTCACAACTGTGCCTGAGACATACAGTCTTGTTGATCTGAATATATCATCAGGTATGAACCAAAAACCTACTGCAGTTATTAAACTCAAGGTTAATGAAGAATTAATTGAAAAGACAGAACACGGAGACGGTCCCGTGGATGCTGTTTTTAAGGCGATTGCTTTCATAACGAATACAAAAAGCAATCTGCTTAAATATGAGGTAAAAGCTATCACAGGCGGAACTGATGCGCTTGGTGAGGTTGTAGTTTCACTTGAAGAAGACAGCAATTCAGTCAGCGGTCACGGCAACGATACTGATATCATCATTGCCTCTGCAAAGGCTTATATAAATGCTTTAAACAAATTGTCAGCACGGAAAAAGTAGGGGCGAGGCGCTGCCTCGCCCTGTTTCATTTAAATTCCTGCCCGGTATCTGATGCAGAACAGGAATTACGAACCGGTAGAAATAAAATAATTTCCAATGCAAGGCATCAAGGATTTTCTAATCAGGCGTTGTTGCGTTATCATTTTTCTTATCCTCTCATTCTTTATCACTTCCTGCGCACCAAAGGTCCTCCAGCCGTCCAAACCTGCAAAGATAGCAGTAGTGCTCGGCGCCGGTGCATCGAGAGGCTTTGCACATATAGGTGTTCTGAAGGTTCTTGAAGCAAACAATATCCCGGTTCATATGATAGTCGGCACGAGCGCCGGAACTTTTGTCGGCAGCCTTTATGCATATGGTTATAATGCATTTCAGCTTCAGGATCTCTCTTTTTCTCTGGAACGGTCTGACATCATTGATTTCGGAATTCCTGATAAAGGGTTCATTAAAGGGGATGCACTGGAAGAATTTATCAACAAGAAAACAAAAAATTCCCATATTGAAAATTTCAAGATCCCTTTTTATGCGGTTGCTACAGATATTCAAAGCGGTGAGGAAGTAATTTTCAGCAGTGGTAATGCAGGAATTGCCGTAAGGGCCAGTTGTTCAATTCCGGGCATATTCAGGCCTGTGCTGATAGGAGACAGGCTGTATGCGGACGGAGGCATTGTGAGCCCGGTAGCTGTTGATGCAGCAAAACGACTCGGGGCTGATGTTATTATTGCCGTAGACATTTCATCTGATGTTGATGATACAAAGCCTGAGGGGACCATTGACATGATACTGAAATCCATAACCATTATGCATTCACAGATCGCATCTACACAGCTCTCTCATGCAGATGTGGTCATAAGGCCCAAGGTCGGATATATCAGCTCAAGTGATTTCACCAAAAGGCATGAAGCAGTTCTTGAAGGTGAAAAGGCGGCAACAGCGGCATTACCTGAAATACAGAGTATAATTGACAGGCTGAAAAGCGAAGGACGGCTGTAGGGGCCGCATTTCAATCCACGCTTTATTATTTCTCTCCGTGGAGTGAACAATTTGATACAATATTAAAAAAAGCTGTTTACTATCTCTTGATAATTATTGAGGCGCCATGATAGATGACTTATATGATCTAATAATTATTGGAGGAGGCCCCGCAGGTCTGACCCCCTTCTTCCTCTTAATTGACTATTCTCCATAGCATCAAGTAGAATTTTTATTGTACTGAACAGGGCATATCTGCAATAGTTGGAACTTGCTGGATTCCCGTTTTTTCATCCTTCGTAGTTCAGCCCTCGTTGCACTTCGGCGAAGCAGGCTGCTACGGAGAACGGGTCACGGGAATGACAAAGAACAAATCACGGAGGAACTGTGACAATCACGGAAAAAATTCTTGCGGCGCATTGCGGCAAAAAAGAGGTAACACCCGGGGAATTAATAAATGCAAAGGTGGATCTGATCCTTGCTAATGACATTACTGCGCCAATAGCGATTACTGAATTCAAAAAGATCGGCGCAAAAAATGTATTTGACAAAGACAGGATTGCCTTTATACCTGACCATTTTGCGCCTCAGAAAGACATCAAGGCGGCAGAGCAGTGCAAAATGCTCAGGGATTTTTCAAGGGAATACAATCTCAGTCTTTATTTTGAGGTTGGAAGGATGGGAGTGGAACATGCTCTTCTGCCGGAGCAGGGGCTTGTCGTGCCGGGAGATTTAATTATCGGCGCAGACAGTCACACGTGCACATACGGCGGACTCGGGGCCTTTGCAACAGGCGTGGGATCAACAGATGTAGCTTCTGCAATGGCTACAGGTGAATGCTGGTTTAAAGTGCCTGAATCAATGAAATTTAAATATTATGGAAAACTTAACAAATGGGTTGGCGGCAAGGATTTAATACTGCACACTATCGGCGACATCGGTGTTGACGGCGCTCTTTACAGGGCCATGGAAATTACAGGCGAAGCCATCAGTTCTCTTCCCATGTATGGAAGGCTGACTATGTGCAATATGGCTATAGAGGCCGGAGGGAAGAACGGCATAATTGCGCCTGATGAAACAACGGAACAATATGTGAAGGGTAGGGCGAAGAGGAAGTATAAATTTTATTCATCCGATAAAAGTGCGAAGTATGTCGAAGTGAGGGAATATGATTGTTCAAAGATCCCGCTGACTGTAGCCTGTCCTCACCTTCCGTCAAATACAAAGCCCGCGGCAGAGCTTTCCAGTATCACAATAGATCAGGTTGTTGTAGGCTCCTGCACAAACGGAAGGATCGAGGACTTGAGAGAGGCTGCTGAGGTGATAAAAGGGAAAAAGGTAAATCCCAATGTGAGGATGATCGTTATCCCTGCAACACAGCAGATTTATTTACAGGCAGTTAAGGAAGGCCTGGCAGAGATATTTGTGAATGCCGATGCGGTATTTTCTACACCCACATGCGGTCCATGTCTCGGAGGGCATATGGGGATTCTTGCAAAAGGCGAAAGGGCCATTGCGACAACGAACAGGAATTTTGTCGGCAGGATGGGACATCCGGAGAGTGAAGTTTATCTCTCTAACCCTGCTGTTGCGGCAGCGTCGGCGGTAATGGGAAGGATAGCGGTGCCGGATGAGGTTGTTTAGATAAATTAAGTAATGAAAGGCTGTCTCAGAATTTCTATAATCGACAGGTTGTTTAAATTTTGCTTAAATGCAATTTTTGTCATTTTTTCACTCTATATTCTTTGCTTCATGCACTCTGCTTTTTTACAAAGGTGTCGTATAGAAATTCTGAGACAGCCTTTCATTACTTAAATGCAAAAGCTTATAGGAGGTCATATGATTTTAAAAGGTAAAACATGGAAGTTCGGTGATAATATAGATACCGACGCAATTATCCCTGCACGTTATTTGAATACATCGGATCCGAAGGAGCTTGCAAAACATGTGATGGAAGATGCGGACAGGAATTTTGCATCAAAGGTAAAGGCAGGGGATTTGATAGTTGCAGGGGCCAATTTTGGCTGCGGTTCTTCAAGGGAACATGCGCCGATAGCGATTAAAGCTGCCGGTATTCAGGCTGTTGCTGCGAAAAGCTTTGCCCGGATTTTTTACAGAAATGCATTTAATATAGGACTTCCTATCTTTGAATCAGAAGAGGCTTCTGTAAAGATCAGGGAAGGCGACGAAATTGAAATAGATGCAGATAGGGGTAAAATCAGAAACATTACAAAAGGTGAAGAGTATACCGCAAAACCCATTCCTTCGTTTATGCAGGAGCTGATTTCCACCGGAGGTTTGATAGAATGGACCAGGAAACGGATAAAGGCTTCGTAGCTGCTTACCTGAATCTCTCCGGGAAACAACTGAAAGAAAAAATCCGGCAGGCTGAAGAGATTCTAAAAAACTGCAACCTCTGCCCCCGCAATTGCAGAGTGGACAGGACCTCTGGTGAAAGGGGTTTTTGCAGGACCGGTGACAAACCTTTTGTCTCAAGCTATAATCCACATTTCGGTGAAGAGGCGCCTCTTGTCGGTTATCACGGCTCAGGTACAATTTTTTTTACATACTGCAATCTCGGCTGTTTATTCTGTCAGAACTGGACTATAAGCCATCTTGGAGAGGGCCATGAAATTTCTTTTAAAGCATTGGCTGATATAATGCTGAACCTGCAGCAAAATTCAGGCTGTCACAATATTAACTTCGTGACTCCTACTCATCAGGTTCCAATGATTTTAAAATCTCTTGAGATTGCAATTGATAAAGGATTGAATGTTCCACTTGTATATAACTGCGGAGGGTATGAAGCTGTTGAGACATTGAAAATTCTTGATGGAATTATTGACATTTACATGCCTGATTTTAAGTATGCTAATCCCGAAGCGGCAAAAAAATATTCAAAAGCAGAAGATTATCCTTCTGTTGCAAAAGTTGCGATTAAGGAAATGCACAGGCAGGTAAGTGATTTAATCCTGGATAACAGGGGCATAGCCTTGAGGGGAATGCTTGTGAGGCATCTTGTGCTTCCTGAAGGATTAGCAGGCACAGAAGAAGTCGTCAGATTCCTTGCTGAAGAAATCTCACCGAACACCTACACAAACATAATGTCTCAGTATTATCCCTGCTACAAAGCGGTTGAGCATCCTCCGCTCGACCGAAGGATTAAGAATGAAGAATACAGGAAGGCAGTAAAGGCAGCGATAGATGCGGGGTTGAAGAGGATAGAGGGACGGAACTGATTCGTACTTATATTTTTTTAGAGTCTTAACTGTCTTATATATGTTAAAATGTTAATAGATGCCAATGAGCTTTAACAGAAAAATGATATATAATATTTTTTTTATAATTAAACTTGTTATGCAATGTTAATCATTTGGTATCTGCTATTTTACATTTATACGGGGAGCCCCAATGTCACCTGAAAAAAGACAATCTCAAAGATCCGATGCCTTTCTTATCGTAGAATTCAGACCATTAAATAAGTCAGCAATATATCTTCAGGGCATAACGAGTAATCTTTCTAACGAAGGATTCAGTCTTGATTCTCAGGGATTTGACTTTAAAATAGGAGAAGCTTTAGAGTGCAGATTAAAGCATCCTTATATTGATTTTTCTGTTTCTGCCATAGGAGAAATAGTCTGGAGGAAAGATTCCTGGTACAACTGTATAGCAGGAATAAAATTCATAGAAATAGACGAGGAGGCTAAAAACAATATAACAGATTTTATAAATACAGACAAGCATAAACATGTTGGGTCGTCTCTTGATAAAGAGGCTGACGTCTCAATAATGCAGAAAGATCAAGAACAGAAGGATACCGGACAGAAAGGAGATTTATTCTTTAACGCAATTCAAAGAAACAATAAAGATGCTTTGAAGCCTCATGATACATCTGATAAAAAAACTGAATCTGAGTCTTTTGATAAACCTGAGACAGAGAAAACAGTAAGCGCCATGACCTCTGATATAAAAGTTAAAGAAGATCAGGACAAATGGGTGCCACATGATAACAGAAGTAAAGTTTACAGAGACATTCATACTGCATATGCGGGTAAAAGAAAGATAAACCGTGTATATATTCCGGTTGTAACGATTGTTGTAATTATTGCAGCGGTTACTTTGTTTTTAACACATGACAATTCCCAAAAAGGGGCTAAAAACATTACCCCTCCTCATGTAGATTCAGCTTCCCCACAACAAACCGTTAAGGACCGTCCCTTGACGTCTCCCGATGAAGCAAAGCCTGACAGTTTATCAGTGCAGAAATTGACTGAATCAGCACGACCAAGAACTTTAAAAATACAAGAATCTAATAAAGAAGGGACAGATCAGCCTATTGCAAATTCAACACAAAACGATATTTATAAGGATAAGCATGAATCTCCCGCTGTTGATATTCAAACCAATAATACTGCATTGCAGGAATTACCTAAGTCAGAACGGCTTTTAACATCAAACTATATGGATGAATTTGCAAAAATAGCTGACAGGAAGGACACGAATTCAGAGGGGGTCATCCTTAATATTCCTGAGAAGACTGAAGGAGAAATTAAACCGGGCTCTGACTCTAAAACTGAACCTGTTACAGAAGCTAAGGTGCAGTCAACCCCTGATGCCGGTCCAGTTCTTCAAAACATTAAGACGGACAGTAATGTTGAAATTAATAAAACTAAACCTCCAGTCAGTTCAGTCCCACAGGAACATTTTATTGTCTTTGAGGAATTATTTAACAAGAATACGAATAACTGGGATATATTTGATACAAATATGGCTTCTGCGCAAATAAAAGGTGGTGAATACCTGATCGAGAACAAGAGAAAAAAAGGGCCGCACATCATGTTTTATCCTTACGATTTTCCCGTTGCCTTAAACCTTATAACGGAAGTTTCCATAAGAGCAGTGAGAAGCGCAGGCGGTTATTCTTATGGGTTGCTTGTAAAAAGCCCGGATAAACATGCTTACGGACTTGTATTTGGAGCAAAAGACGCACTTAATAATTATACCTTCCAGATTAGAGAAAACGGGTTCTATTCAATCAGCAAGTATAAGAATGGCGTCTTGCAGGAATTGTCCTCCGGAAAGATAAAAGATACAGCTTACAATCAGAATGCGTCAAATATTCTTAAGATTGTAAGGCAGGGTAATAATACACGGTTCTTCATAAACGATAATTTTATCGATGAGATTTCAAATTTATCTTTCTTTGGAAATAAAGCAGGTTTTATCGTTGATGGAGAATCCAAGATAGCTGTTAATAAAATACGTACACAGATTCAATAATTGGATTAGTGTAATAGAGGTTAGATTACAAAATAACTTAGCATGTTGATTTGCCGTATATTTGTATAATGGATTAAATTGATTTTCAGGGTTATGAAATATTTAAAACTGCTTATTGCATTAGTCATTATATTTAACTTCAACAACTGCTCAACCATGAGCGTCAACAAACAGGCGGCAAACCTTTCTTCAATAACTGTTGACAGAACTTACCAGGTCAGGGTTAGATCGGGTAATCTTACCATGGATAAAATTATTTATGACTCCGCTTCGGCTGAGTTTGGGAAATATCTGCAGATATACAAAAAGGACACATTTAACAGTCTTATCGAGATAGTTTTTACGAGCACATCGAAAAAAGGTTTCACGGGATCTATCGCGGGATATACAACGAATGTATTATATGGGGATACATGGTACACCGGCGATGACAATTTAAGTCTGAAAAGTTACAACCCGATGGCAGGAACAGAAATTATACCCGGAGGGATATGGACTTCGCAAAGCAGCACCATGATGGTGACCATTAAGGACATTAAAGGCGAAATTTTATGGAATGCACAATATAATTATAAGGGCGCTTATGAAGCTTCCGGTTTGTACGTCAAAACATCTGACGAAGCTGCAAGGATTTCCATTGACAGAATAATAAAACAGTTTGAGAAGGATTTTTTATTTATTCCCAAAGCTGAAAATAAAATTCAGGATAAAAAGCCTGATTTTGCGCTGATTGAAGAGAAGCAAAAGGCTCCGGAGTCTCAAGATGATACTGTTACTGAAGAAACCGTTCCTGATAAGAAGTAGATTATTTTACAGAATATTTCTATAATATTCCCTGTATTAAAAATCCTAAATAAAACAATAAAGGGAGGTTACATGAGATTGTTTATTGCATTATTAAGTATTGCACTTTTAGCAAGTGTAGTTTATGCAGAAGAAAATAGTGTTTTGAAGACCCAGAGGGATAAGGTAAGTTACGGTATAGGTATGGAAATAGGTAATAGTCTAAAATCTCAATCCATAGATATCGACCCTGATATCCTTGCCAGGGGGGTAAAGGATATGTTATCCGGGAAAGAGCCGTTGATAACTGATCAGGAATTCCGTGAAACCATGACAAATTTTAAAAATGAAATGATGGCAAAACAGATGGAGCGCATGAAAGAGATTGCTGAAAAAAATAAAAAAGAAGGAGAGGCCTTTCTTGACGAAAACAAGAAGAAAGAAGGGGTGGTAACCCTACCGAGCGGATTACAATATAAAGTTATCAAAGAGGGTTCCGGAGAGATGCCTAAACCAACGGATACAGTAACAGTAAATTATCGCGGTGCTTTGATAAATGGAACTGAATTTGACAGTTCTGAAAGTCATGGACAACCTGCAACATTTAAAGTTAATGGCGTAATCCCCGGCTGGACTGAGGCGCTGCAACTCATGAAAGCCGGTTCAAAATGGCAGTTGTTTATACCATCCACCCTTGCTTACGGGGACCACGGAGCAGGCCGGGAAATAGGGCCGAATTCTACACTTGTTTTTGATGTAGAACTGCTTTCCATTGAAGGAAGTGCAGTTAAAAATGAGGGCACAGCTAAATAATCTGTTGCAATTTGTTCCTGAAATATATATATATATATTATAGTCAGTGGCATATATGCAAGATTTAACAGGAAAACTAAAACCCCGTATTGGAGAGATGCTTCTGGACTACGATCTGATAACCCAGGAGCATCTCTCCAGGGCGCTTGACAGGCAGATTCAAAGGGGAGGGCGTCTCGGTTCAATTCTTGAAGATATGGGGTATGTGGATGATGATACGCTCCTGAACATTTTGAGTAAGCAATATAACCTTCCGTTTATAAACTTATTTGAAGTAAAAATCCCAACTGATGTTATGAGGCTTATTCCTTTTGAACTGGTAAGATCTTTTAAGGTGTTGCCATTGAATAAATCCGGCAACACGGTATCACTGGCTATGGTCAGTCCTGATAATATGGATGTGGTAAAGAATGTTGAACTTGCTGCCGGCTGCGCTGTCAAGCCATATATTGTTTCTCTTTATCAAATGGATAAAGCAATAAGCAGGTTTAAAAAAGAAGGCTATGGCAATGTGCCTTTTGACGGAGAGCAGCTCAGTGAAGGGAAGTTCAGGGTTGAATCTAAAATACCAGGCATATATACGTTATTAAGACTTATTCCTGATTTCAAGGCAGCAGACCTTTATCTTACCGCAGGCGCTCCACCGGGTTTAAGGATTAATAATGAATTTAAAAGGCTCTCCATGCCTAAAATCACAACTGCACAAATGAGGGATTTCCTGTATGATATTCTTAAGAAAGGGCAGATGGAGGAATTTGAAAGAGATAAAGAACTGGACTTTGTCCTTTCTCTTAAAGACACAGGCCGTTTTAGAATAACTCTTTATAAACAGAGGAATTCCGTTTCTCTTTCTGCACGTCTGATATTTGAGAATATTCCCTCAGTAAAAGAACTTTGCCTTCCCGAATGGGTAACCGACTATATTATGAAACCACAAGGACTGATATTAATTGCAGGGCTTCCCGGAAACGGCAAGACCGCAACAATATCTGCACTTGTTGATGTAATAAACTCAACGAGAAAATGTAATATTGTGACTCTTGAGGACCCGATTGAATATTTACACAGACATAAAAAGAGCAATGTAAATCAAAGGGAAATC
Organism: Nitrospirota bacterium; assembly: GCA_016215115.1. Lineage (GTDB taxonomy): Bacteria > Nitrospirota > Thermodesulfovibrionia > UBA6902 > UBA6902 > SURF-23. Next base: position 106,619 of record JACRLN010000014.1, on the reverse strand, counting down.
GGGATCGATACAGAATCATTTTCAGCAGGGCTTAAACATGTAACAAGACAGGGCGCTGATGTTATTGTGATAAGTGAATTGAGAGATACTGAGAGTATTGTCATGGCCCTGAATGCCGCAGAAACAGGGCATATGGTTATAAGCGCCATGACCTCTTTAAATACAATTACTGCGCTTGACAGGATTATCAATATTTTCCCTCAAAATCAGCAGCCGCAGATAAGGATTCAGCTTGCGGATACTCTGCTCCTTGTACTTTCACAGAAGCTGATTCCACAAAAAGAAGGTGACGGCAAAATCCTTGCCTATGAAAAATTAACCGGTTCTTCACGTGTCAGAAATCTGATCAGGGAAGGCAAGACCGTCAATATTAAATCGCTTATGCAGGTTGCATCAGAGGATATGTTATCCATTGACCGGAGCATCGCAAAATTATGCTTTGAAGGCAAGATAACATTTGAGGACGGGCTGAAATTTGCCGATATGCCGTCATATTACCAGGACCTGATAAGAACCGGGAACGTGTAAATTAAAAGAGCCACCGAGGGGAGTTGAACCCCTAACCTATGCATTACGAATGCATTGCTCTGCCAATTGAGCCACGGTGGCGTCATTTAATTAAGGGTCTCATTATAGTCTGTAAACTTTTATAGGCGTTATTCCCGCAATCTGTTGAGCGGGAATCCAGTAGTATTTAGTCTCTGGATGCCCGATTAAGGACCTCGGGCATGACGGACAAAGGCCGACAGTTTGTAAATAATATTTTGAGACTATTAATTACTCATTGGTTTTTATTCGTATATAATACAATACAATTCAGTCGCTTTCCAACGGGTATCCCAAAAGAACCAAAATAAAAAGGACAAGCGAGACGCTTGTCCTTTTTAGATGCTTACTAAAGAATCATTAAACAATATGATGGATTTGTAAAATAAATTACCCGCCTGCAGATATTCTCTCTTCTTCTTCCTGACGGGTTTTACATTCTATGCACAAAGTTGTAACAGGCCTTGCCTCAAGCCTCTTAGTACCGATCTCATTACCGCATTCAACACACATCCCATATTCTTTGTTGTCAATACGCTCGATTGTTTCTTCAATTTTTTTCAGGAGCAAGCGTTCCCTGTCTCTCAACCGTAATATAAAGTTCCTGTCAGTCTCTGCTGTTGCCTGGTCTCCCATATCAGGAAAGTTAAGATCTGACGGAAGAATATTCAGCGTTTCCTCTGCTTCTTTTAATAATGAATCCCTTTGAGACAAAAGTTTCTGTTTGATTTCCTGTAGTTTTTTTTCTCTTGGCGTCATAGATCCTTCTTTTATCTTTAGCGTTGTGTTTTTTCTTTTTGTTGTCATAATATTTGTTTTCTTCCGTTTTTCAACCTTTTTTGCTTTTTGTGGTTTAGAAGTTTTTACCGGTTTTACTGTTTTCTTCTTTGCTGTTTTTGTCTTTTTTAGCATGTATTTTACCTCGAAGCAAACATTTATATTTCAAATAAACAATAAATTAACAGATTTATATTTACTAAGTCAAATTATTATTTTATTTTTTTAATACAATGCCTTGACAAATCAACATCCTTTACTTTAATTTATCCAATAAAATCACTATCTCAATAAGTATATCACTAAGTGTTATTCGGCTTTTGAAAATAAATTCTTTAATTGTATTCTGTTATCAATGAAACAAAAAACGGAAATAATATTATAACCAATGCATCATCCTCTCCTTTCCGTCGAAGATCTTAGTGTCTCTTTTATTTCTGATAAAAAATCTTTAAAGACTGTCGATGGTGTTACTTTTAAAGTCGACCGTGAAGATTTTTTTGCTATTGTAGGGGAAAGCGGAAGCGGAAAGACCCTCACCGCACTGTCTATAATGAAGCTCTTACCTCCCAATGCTGCTTCTTCCGGAAGAATAGTTTTTAAGGGAGAGGATATTTTTAAAAAAAGCAATGAAGAACTGCGTCAGATGAGGGGCCGGGACATATCAATGGTCTTTCAGGAGCCCATGACTTCTCTAAATCCGGTTTTTACCGTAGGATTTCAGATTGCAGAGGTATTGTTAAATCATCTTGATATTACAAAAAAAGAAGCAATGGATAGAACTGTTGAACTTCTGAAAAGTGTAAAAATACCATCACCTGAATTGCGAATAAAAGATTATCCGCACCAGATGAGCGGCGGCATGAGGCAAAGGGTAATGATTGCGATGGCAATAGCATGCAATCCTTCACTGATAATTGCTGATGAGCCTACAACAGCGCTGGATGTTACGATACAGGCACAGATTCTTGAATTGCTCGGAGGTCTTAAAGAAAAAAACAGGATGTCGCTTTTTTTGATAACACATGATCTCGGGATTGTTGCAGAATGGGCACGGAGGGTGGAAGTAATGTATGCGGGCAGAATAGTCGAAAAGGCATCTGTAAACGATATCTTTCTTAATACAGGGCATCCTTACACAAGGGGACTTCTTGAATCATTGCCAAAAAGGAAAGGCGAAAAACTGATACCTGTGCCGGGACAGGTGCCAAGATTGAATGAACTTCCTGCAGGATGCAAGTTTGCGCCGAGATGCCGTTATGTTATTCCGGCATGTTGGGAAAAAGAACCGGAACTCATCCCTGTAAGCGATGATCACTTCAGCAGATGCATAAGGGCAATGGAGATATGAGATTTTTGTCATTCCCGTGAGAACGGGAATCCAGAGAATGTAGGGGCAGGTCTTGTACCTGCCCTCATAAAGGGCAACCACAAGGGTTGCCCCTACTAAGAAATAATATGCCGGAACTACTGAAATTACAAAACGTAAAAAAATATTTCCCGGTAAATGGAAAAAACTTCCTGAAAGCTGTTGATGATGTCAGCTTTGCTGTTCATGAAGCGGAGGTCTTCGGGCTTGTTGGAGAGAGCGGCTGCGGGAAATCAACTCTCGGGAAGTTAATTCTCAGATTAATTGAGCCTTCCGGAGGAAAGATTGTTTTTGACGGACTTGATGTTCTAAATGCCAGGGGACAGGAACTTTCAAAAATCAGGAGAGGGCTGCAGATAATATTTCAGGACCCGCTTGCGTCGCTTAATCCGAGAATGAGAATACTTGAGACTATCGGCGAGGCGCTTGTTGTTAATAATATAGTAAGCAGAAGAGAAGTTAAGGACAGGGTTGTGAATCTTCTTGAGAAGGTCGGACTTGATACGGATTCACTTTATAAGTATTCGCATGAATTCAGCGGAGGACAAAGGCAGAGGATCTGCATTGCGAGGGCCCTGGCGGTAAACCCTAAGATGATTGTTGCAGACGAGCCGCTTTCAGCGCTTGACGTATCAATTCAGGCGCAGATTATAAACCTGCTTGAGGACCTGCAGAAGGATTCCGGGCTTGCGTTTGTTTTTATAAGCCATAATTTACTTGCGATAGAACATTTCAGCAATAATGTTGCAGTGATGTATCTCGGCAAGATAGTAGAGATGTCAGGGACGGGTGAACTCTTCAAAGAGCCGATGCATCCGTATACTGAAGCGCTTTTATCAGCCGTGCCTAAACCTGAGGTTGGAGAAAAGGGCAAGAGGATTATACTTGAGGGCGATGTCCCGAGTCCGGTCCATATTCCTCCGGGATGTCCTTTTCATCCGAGATGCCATAAGAGATTTGAGCCGTGTGATACCATAGTTCCGGTGTACAAGGAAGCGAAGAGGAACAGGTGGGTGTCGTGCCACCTTTGGTGACAATTTCAAATTTGAAATTTCAAATTAAGGAGGATTTATGCTTCTTGGCGTAAATGTAGACCATGTGGCGACTGTAAGAGAGGCGAGGAGAGATATTGAGCCTGATCCTTTAAAGGCCGCTGAACTTGCCATTAACGGCGGTGCGGATGGAATCACCGTTCATCTTCGGGAAGACAGAAGACATATTCAGGACAGAGACCTGATAGGGATAAGGAAGAGAGTAAAAACAGTAGAACTGAATCTCGAAATGGCTGCAACCGATGAAATGGTGGGCATTGCGTTGAAAGTCAGACCTGACATGGTCACTCTTGTTCCGGAAAAAAGGGCGGAATTGACGACTGAAGGCGGACTTGATTTGAAAAAAAGCGGGAAGAAGATTAAAAAGGCGATTGATGCGATACAGGGTAAAGGAATGCCGGTAAGTCTTTTTATCAATCCGTCAATTACCGATGTTGAGATTTCAAAGAAACTTGGCGCTAAAATGGTAGAGATTCATACAGGTCTTTATTCTAACGCTAAAGGGAAAAGACAGATTGAAGAATTGAAAAGAGTTAAGAAGGCAGTAAAAAGGGCACACGAAATAGGCTTGCTCGTTAACGCGGGACACGGCCTTAACTATACTAATGTAAAAAAGATCGCCGCAATTAAAGCTATAAGAGGGTTATACATTGGCCACAGTATCGTAGCTCGCACTGTATATGATGGCATGGAAAATGCTGTGAGAGAGATGAAAAAGCTGATAGAAGAAGGCGCTAAATAGCGTCATTCTCGCGAAGGCGGGAATCCAGTTTTTTATCACACCAATCAACCCCTTTTCTGCTATAATTCTTCATGTCAAAAGATTCCCCCAAATACGCTACTGACAATCTAAAAACGTACCTCAAAAAAATATTTGAGGTTAACAAACCTGGGGACGCAAGGGAGGAAAGTTATTATTCCGTTCTTGAAGAACTTCTTGATAATTACGTTGCTTCAATAAACAGGAAGCATATCAACATTACCACTCTGCCTAAAAAGACCGAAGCCGGTAATCCTGACTTTAGGATATGGGATGGAAAGCAACATATCGTCGGATATATTGAAGCCAAGGCCCCAACCGTTAAATACCTGGATCAGATAGAAGACACCGACCAGTTAAAACGCTATCTGCATACCTTCCCGAATTTAATATTAACCAACTTCTTTGAATTCAGACTTTACCGTGATGGTCGGATGATTGATAGTGTTCAGATTGCCAGACCGTTTTTAATACAAAAACTCAATACTATTCCACCTGTTGAAAAAGAGCAGGAATTTTTTAATCTCCTTGAACAATATTTTTCTTTCTCTCTGCCGAAAACATATACTGCAAAGACTCTCGCAGTAGAGCTTGCAAAAAGGACACGGTTTTTAAAGGACCAGGTTATCATTGAGGAACTGAAAGAGGAAGAGAGAAGGGGAAAAGGGTTTATCCTTGGATTTTATGAGGCGTTTCAAAAGTATCTCATTCACGGACTTACAAAAGAGGATTTTGCAGATCTTTACAGCCAGACAATTACCTATGGTCTTTTTGCGGCAAGGACACGCGCTGAAAACGGTTTTAACAGAAAGCTTGCATTCGACTATATACCGAGGACGATCGGGATATTAAGAGATGTTTTTAAGTTTATATCCCTTGAAGATTTACCTCCGCAGATGGAGTGGATTGTTGACGACATATCCGAAATTCTTTCAGTGGCTGATGTAAAACAGATACTCCATAAATTTTATCATGAGGGCAAAGGAAGTGACCCGATCATTCATTTCTACGAGACATTCCTCGCGGAATACGACCCGAAGGAAAGGGAAAAGCGCGGCGTCTATTACACGCCTGAACCTGTTGTCTCTTATATTGTCCGTTCTTTGCACAATATCCTAAAGAATTATTTTGAAAAAGGAGACGGCTTTGCATCAGATGCCGTTACAGTGTTAGACCCTGCTGCTGGAACGCTTACTTTTCTGGCAGAGACGGCGAAGCTGTCAGTTGAAGAATGTACTTCCAAATACGGCGAAGGAACCAGAATCCCCGTCATAAGGGAATATATACTTCAAAATTATTATGCCTTTGAGTTGATGATGGCGCCTTATGCTATCGGTCATTTAAAGATGTCTTTTCTGCTTGAAGAGATCGGATACAAACTTCAGAAGGACGAGAGGTTCAATCTTTATCTCACAAACACCCTTGAAATGGATGAGCTTGAGCAGACCGCCCTGCCCGGGATGGCATCGCTTTCAGAGGAATCGCATCTCGCAGGAATTGTTAAAAAGGAAAAACCCATACTTGTAATACTTGGTAATCCGCCGTACTCAGGACATTCAACCAATATCGGAGACTGGATATCAAAAGAGATAAAGGCATACTACCAGGTTGACGGCAAACCTCTTGGAGAGAAAAACCCCAAGTGGCTTCAGGACGATTACGTTAAGTTCATACGCTTTGCGCAGTGGAAGATAGATCAGGCAGGTGAGGGAGTTTTAGGCTTTATCACAAACCACAGCTATCTCGATAACCCGACATTCAGGGGCATGCGCCATTCATTGATGCAGAGCTTTGACGAGATTTATCTACTCGACCTTCACGGCAACAGCCTCAAGAAAGAGAAATGTCCGGATGGTTCTAAAGACGAGAACGTGTTTGACATTCAGCAGGGCGTCGCCATTTCACTGTTCATTAAAAAGGGGGAAAAGAAAGAAGAGCCGTCTTATCTGATGCCGGAACCTTCGCCTCAAATGGATATTTTTACAGAGGATGAAGAAGAGGTTGAGGAAAAACCCAGGAAGCACAAATGCAAGGTTTACCATTCGGAGATATGGGGGATCAGGGAATATAAATACGACTGGCTCAATAAAAACGACATAACAACAACGAAATGGAAAAAGGTAAAGCCCAAATCCGAGATATATCTCTTCGTGCCGAGAGATGAAAAGCTGTTGAAGCAGTATGAGTCATATACGAAGATAACAGACCTCTTTCCTGTTAATAGTGTTGGGATCGTTACTTCCAGAGACGGCTTTGTCATAGACTATGATAAAGCGGCTCTTAAGCGCCGCATCCGTATGTTCATGGATAAAAAAATAACGGATGATATTATTAGGCAGACCTTTGCTTTATCCGATACCTCAAAATTTAATTTAGAAAAAGCTCGTGAAGCTGTTCGGAACGACATGAGGTGGGAAGAAAAGATAACGAGGATTTTATACAGACCTTTTGATGAACAGTGGATTTTTTATCATGATGCAGTTATTGAGCGTTTCCGCAGAGAAGTCATGCAACATATGATGGATAACAACTTAGGATTGATTACAAATCGCCAAGTAAACGGAAATTTTAGACATGCGCTCTGTTCAAACATAATTATTAACGACTGCACGGTATCTTTGGAAACAAGGGAACGTTCGTATCTCTTCCCTCTCTACCTTTACCAGCCGAAAGAAAAACCTAAAAAGAAATCTTTCGGCAGCGTCATGATGCTCTTTGAACCGGAAGATGAATATGTTCTTAAAAGGCCGAACATTCCCCCGGTAGTGTTTGAACTGCTTGAAAAAGCTTTTAAGAAAAGACCGGAACCCGAACAAATATTCTTTTACATTTATGCCGTACTTCATTCAAACATCTACCGCGCCAAGTATGCAGAATTTCTAAAGACGGATTTTCCGAGAATACCTCTTACGAGAGAACGTAAACTTTTTATGAAGATGGCTGAGCATGGCAACTCTCTTGTCGGGTTACATCTAATGAAGGCTAAAGAACTGAATAAGGCCCATTTGAAATTCCAGAACGGCAACAGCAAGATAGAGAAGATAAAATATGATTCCGAATCAGAACGCCTTTACATTAACGATGACCAGTATTTTGAAGACATCACGTCTGCAATCTGGGAATACCATATCGGCGGTTATCAGGTTTGTGAAAAATGGCTGAAAGACAGAAAAGGGAAAACATTATCTCTTGAAGACATAAAACATTACTGCAAAGTTGTAACCGCTTTGCAAAAAACTATAGAAATACAGAAAGCGATTGATGAAATTTACCCTGAAGTTGAGAAGGAGACCATTGCGTGATCTACGGTATTGGCATAGACCTTGTAAAGATTGAGCGCATGAAGGACGCCCATGAAAAATGGGGCATGAAGTTTTTTGAGAAGTTCCTGACAGAGAACGAGATCACGTACTGCTTCGATAAAAAAGACCCTTACCTTTCCGCAAGTGTAAGGTTTGCAGCAAAGGAGGCTCTTGTTAAGGCTATTGGTTCGGAGGTATTTGTTAATCTGAAAGATGTTGAAATTATGAATGATGAAAAGGGTAAGCCGTCGATTAAGATTCATGGCGGACTTGAGAAATTTTTCGGAAGCAAAGGGATAAAACAATGCCACCTTTCATTGAGTCATGAAAAGGAATTTGGCATTGCCAGTGTAGTGCTGGAAGTGTAAAGAGCAACTATTGGCAGCGGAGTTCACCCTGAATAATACGGGCTAAGGTGTATGAGTGAAAGTCACCGTTTGTTTAGGTCCGACAGTCACGGTCACCGGGTTCTGACTTCCGGCTGTGATGTCATCACCATCGAATATGTAACCGCTTTTGGACATCTTGACCTGGTAGGCGCCAGGCTTCAGGTTGGAGAAGACAAAGGAAGCGGTCCCTGTGCCTGTTGCCTTGGTAACCCCATTCTTTTTCAGAATGAATTTTGCATCGGACTGGAGTGCGGGACTAATGTTAGCTGTAATCGAGAACTTCACGGCCACTGTTATTGCCTTGCTGTTTCTGAGTCTGTCTGAATCTGTGACTGTATACACTATATAGAACTTGTCGGGCGTCGCGTAGGTATGTGAGAAGACACTGCCCGCATTGCCTGTAGAGGACGTTCCATCACCCCATTTCACCGTGATCGCGTTATCAGGGAATATCGAATCGTCGGTAGAGGTATCTGTGAGAGTTACGGTGTAAAGGCTCATACTGCTTGTAAAAGACGCTTTAGGGGCCGCATTAATGTGCATGTTCTTAGCAAATACATCAAGGGATACCTTACTAATGTAAGGCGCGCCGTTCTTTGTTGCGGACGGGCTGGCGCTTCCGCCGTGGCATGAGCCGCATGATGCGTCGATGCTGATCGGAGTTCCCGGCTTAGTATGGCAAGTTATGCATGTGGCAGGCGTTCCAGTGGACACAGGATGGTTCATCATTGCTATATTCTTGTTATGGCACTTTGCGCAAGAAGCGTTTGTGGTTGCCGGAAGAGGCGTGAACGGCTCACCTGTATGGCATATTGTGCAGTTCTGAGTCGAGCCATGGTGATTCGTGGTATTAATAGCTGCAAACGACCCTTGAGAACTGCTATGACAAGCTAAGCAATTAGCATTCGTTGAAGCCGGAACAGTAACTCCAGGCTCGGTATGGCAGGTTGTGCATCCATTTGCTGTGCTTACATGATGAGTCGCATTAGCGCCAATAGTATGGCACGTTGCGCAAGAAACGTTTGCAGTGGTCAATTGAGCAACTCCAGGCTCGGTATGACAGGTTATGCATGTGCCGGCATGGTGGTCTGTGCCCGGATTAACAGGAGCAAGCCCGTTCTGTGAAGTAGCATGGCACGTTGCGCAAGAAGCGTTTGCAGTGGTCAATTGAGTAACTCCAGGCTCGGTATGGCAGGTTGTGCATGTGCCGGTATGGTGGTCTGTGCCCGGATTAACAGGAGCAAGCCCGTTCTGTGAAGTAGCATGGCACGCCGCGCAATCTGTAGTCGGCGCTTCGCCTCCGGCATGCATACCTTCCGCAAATGTTGAAAGCGCTGTCTTGCTGAATTGATGCACTGCAGGACCGGCTGGGCCGTGGCACTGTCCGCACACCATATCAACATCTAACCAGACTGCTTCTGTATAACTTCCATCAGCAGATGTATTAGCTGTTCTTTGCCCGGCATCCCACTCAGTCTGTGATGGGAATGTATTGTAATTCTCATTCACATTTACTCTGAAAATATGAGCTGACGCACCGATACCGTCGTTGGGGCGCGGCATGTGACAGATTATGCATGCACCAGGTACATCCTGATTGTCACCAAAGGGAGTGCCACTTGTGGCTGGATGTCTAATGGAGTTCAGAATATTGGCAGCCAGGGAAACATGGCAATCCGGACACGTTTTCTTGAAGGGCTGTGATGCGTTGACCGCAGCTACTGTGCTCTGATGAACATTGTGACATGTGGTACAGCCGCCTCCGGACGGGTCCTCATTTATAAAAGCACTGCCATAATATGATGTGTCCCCTATCTGCTGGAAATTCCCTGTATACTTCCCGTGCGCCCCATTTAGAAACTCCATACCCGTCGAGTACCCGTAGAACTGCTTTGCATATCCGCCGTACCCTCCCACCTCTATTGCCGGCAGCGTATAAAGCGGCTCCGAGGCCGGAAGCGGTCCGTTATCCGTATACGGCGTGGGCACTATGTTGGAGCCAAGTCCTCCCCCGGTGTAAGGCAATGTATGCTCCTGTCTGTGGCATTGCATGCAGAGCGCAGTCGCATTCACCCCCCTTACAAGCGTTCCCTTGCCTGTCTCCACATGATCCGTAGCGTCATGGCACCGTTCACATTGTATCCCATCCATCACCCATGAACCTGCTATCGCAGGCCCGTTCCCGTCAGGATCAAAATCCACTATCCCGGTAGTGTGACTTGGCGTCCAGGATATCCCCTGAAACATTGCCTCAGGGTTGCGATTACTTGTCTGTACAGAAGCGTCCATTGTGTACCCCGTTGTATGACAGCGTGCACAACTGTATGAAACAGCCGTCTTCTGCGTCCCCTGTGTATAACTGCCGTCATACAGCGCCATTGGAACAGCAGGTCCAACCATCCATCCACCAAGGATATAATACAGATACTTGCTTCCTGAGAGCCATTCCCCTTCTCCTGTGCAGACGCTCTGACTGTCCGTTGATGAGTTGCTGCATTTGCCGAGGATGTCAATGGTATTGTTCGTCCAGTTAAAGACATTGCCGGATCCGTCTGCTGTATAGGCATTTCCGTCAGGCCCGGTAAGGGCTACAGGGTCTACCTGCGCCCTCCTTAATATATTTTTGTGCCCTGTCTTTAAATAACTCGTCATGTCAGGCCCCCTGAAAATAGCGTTGGCTGAGGGATTATGGCATCCTAAACAGGAAAACCACCCATCCCCATACAGCCATCCTCCGGGCGGTACCGAGGGATTTATAACGGCGCCGTCACCCAGGTAGACCCGGGCTTGTGCTGAATAGGCATTGTGCGCTGCAAGCATCAGGAGAATTATGAATGCAAAGGAAAAAACCGACCGGAAGATAGCCTGCCCGATACGTCCATTTTCTTCCATCTTCTTTATCATTAATTACCTCCGATTTAAAATAGTTTTATTTTAAATGTCCCTGTTACGCATCGTCATATATTACATGCAGGAGGAAAAATGTCAACGATTATTGAAGAAAAAAATAGTTATAATAAATATTAATTGCTGCCCTTGTTACAACAACGGCCCTTTAACAGGTATTACATAATAACCGGGTGAGACTATATATTTTCCTATAAGCATCGATTCTATCGTATTAAGCTTATCCATAGACGGCATAAGTTCCAGACTAAGATTCATAAACCGGTTCTTAATATCGCCCTTTAATCGTGCATAACCTTTCTCTCCCTCAAGGCTGACAGAGTCAAACCTTATAGCATTTCCCGTTACGGATAAAACACCCTGAACTCTTCGAAAGGAATTTATAAAGGGAATAATGACTGCGGATTTCTGAATATCGAGATCCGGGATACGAAATGTGATCTGTACGCTTTTGTTTTTTAGAAGAATATTTGCTGAGATATATCCATTGGTTTCAATGCCAATATGAGTCAGATAAGGAATCGCATTCAACTCGGTTTTTTCTATCTTTATTTCCCCATCAGCAGGATATTTTAACAGGCCGTTAATATCTCCTGTTCCCATCTTTCCTTTGAATGAAAAGGCAAGCTGCTTTTTTATCAGATAACGGGGATTAAAGCAGCCTGCAAGGTTTGTTATTGTCAAAGCAGGTGTTTTGTCGAAATCCAGATCAAGACTGTCGGCATGCACTGTAAAAAAGAGACCTTTTGTAAAACCCTTCAGTGACGCTCTGACATTACCTTGTCCTGTATTTGATATTGCAGCTTCAATTTTATACTGAATCAGATTATCCGGTACGGCAAAGAGCCAAACGAGGATGATGAAAACCGGGAAGCCGATTATGAAATACAGGATATTGCGGAGTTTAAACATATTATCTTTAAATAAAAATTTATTTATAAAATCCCCCTGCTTCCCGTTGCAATGCTTTGCGGCAACGGGAGCCCAGCCCCTTTTTCAAAGGGGGAGATAATTCCCCTCTATTAAGAGGGGTTAGGGGTGTGTTACCCCTCTTTAACACCAAACTAATATCACGTCCTGCTTAACAGCGACACCGTCAGTTTTAAGATAAATTTATTCGGGTCTTCAAAGGTGGTCTTTATTGCACTGTTCTTGATTTTCAAAGGAACAGGGGAATTGTCAATTTTATAGAGAAGATTGACGATGCTGTTGAGATCTGCGTTCAGTATCTCAAGTTCTGCATCTTCTTCTGTATAGTCTTTTACTTTGTTTTTTTCCATAGGTTTTATTGCTTTAGCTTTCATGCCGAGGGATTTAAGGATTTGCTCCAGTGCCGGGACAAGGCCCCCTGTTTTGGTTAAGCCGATTTTCTTTTCTTTTAATTCAACAGTACTTTTTATGCCGGTTACTTCTTTTGTCAGTGACTGAAGTTCGGCAAGCTGGGATTTGAGAGTGTTGTTCTGTTTCTCAAGGCTTGCGGTATAAACAGATGTAATGATTGCAAAGGAAGCAGTTAGAATAATTGCAAATGACAGTGCTAATAAAGATTTATCAAAGAATAATATTTTTTGTATTGATTTTATCATACGGTCTTTTCCTGCATAATGATCGTGAAGTTGATCTTTTTGTCGGCAGTCGCATCGGAATTTAAAACCTTAATACCTTCAAAAGAGCCTGTAAGACTGTTCCTTAAGGAATCAACTTCTTCAAAAGATGAGGCGGTGCCTTTCATGATCAGGTTTTTTCCGTCTGCATTAAATTCATTGAGGATAATGTTTCTGCTCTTGAGGTTTGCAATGCTATTCAGAGTATCGAGGATTGGTATTCCGCCGAATATATTGTTTTTCTCTTTCAGCATATTCAGGTTACTTTTAAACTGTCTTACAGCATCAACTATTTTTTTATCTTCAGGGAAAACGCTTCGGTATGTGGTTTGTAATTCCTGTACAAGCGCTTGATTTTCCTTTTTCCCGGCTGCAAATTTGATAACAGTGTGAGCGCCGAGTATCAGCAGTAATATCAAACATAGTGAAGCCGTAAAGCGGAGAGTTTTTTTCATCCTTTCAATATCTCCTGTATAAGAAAGCTCATCCTGCCTGAGATTCAATGACGGAGTTACAATCTCTTTTTCCGCTGCTTCGAGTCTTATTTCATTGTTGAGGGTTAAACCTTCAATAATCTTTTCACTTTTGCCTCCGGAGAGACTTAAATCAATTGAAGTGATTGCTTTGGGCTCAAGCCCTGCTGATGAAAAGGTTTTAATGATCTCTCCAAGTTTTGTTTTTTCTATACAAACAGCAAGGACCCTGCAGCCGCTGTCAAAGGTCTCTGTGATGATATGATCAATTGAATAATCGCTGACACTGCCGAGCAGGAGCCCTTCAAGCTCATAGGAAATTGTATCTTTGATCTTTAACTTGTCGGAGAAAGGGAAGGTCAGTTCCCGCAAGGTTAAGGAGTGAAAGGGAAGGCTTAAATATATTTGTTTAGTATTTGCCTTTAAAAATGGTGTCAGAAAAGACGGTTTTAAAACACCTTCAAGCGGAACGGTTACCGTATCAACGTGTTTATTCTGTTCAAAGACATAAAGAGTAATATTATCTTCTGTCCAGTCTATTAACCCTGTTTTCATTTACTCTTCTCTCCAGAATTGTATTCTCATTGATGTATCCACATCGCTCTCGATTATTCTTGTGATTTCATTAACAGTGGCCCTGGCAGTGATTCTGAAATTGGAACTTTTAAAAGAAATTGGTAAATATAAAACTGCTACAAGTTCTTTCATGCCGTTTATATTACTTAATTGACCTTTGGTTTCGATAGGGGATGTTTCTCTATAGTCAATAATTCGCTGGGCAAGAGCTTCTGTCATATCTTTATGTAAACTCATAAGCACCGGCAATTTTGCTGTATTTATATTGATTAAAGTGTCAAAATGGTTGACCCTTGTTCTATCTTCATGCACCGTTATATAAGGACTTATTTTTTTAAATACGTCTTTATCAATTCCTTTTATTAATTTAAGTTCGTCTAAAGTCGATAGATAAGTATTTTTTGCATTATCTTCCGAACCAGAAAATCCTTCTCTCGGTTCGCTGTTAGTATCAATCCAGTCTGCAATTGCAAGCGCAAGCTTAGGATTAATGTTAAGGGATTCAAAAAGCTTTTGCAAGGCTGTTAAATGCAGCGTCTCACCTTTGAGATTCTCTATAAGTATACTGTTAATATTTATTTTTGCATCCGCGTCTTCAATCTTGATTGTAAGCTTGGTGTCTGGACCAAAATCTCTTTCAACCGGCAGTTCGACCTCATTTTCTGTATTATAATTTTTGCTGGCCTCTTCAAGATATTTAGCGCTAAGAGTCTGTCCTGATTTGGCAATGAGAGAAGCTTTTTGAGCATTAGCCCAGTTGGATAATGAGCTGGTGTCTATATACACTTCATAAGCAAATTCAACCACAAGTGCTACGAGAATCGTAACAATTAGCACTGTAATGATAAGCGCAGAACCATCTTCCCATCTTCTTATCTTCTTATCTTCAGTCTGTCCTCTGCCTTTCACAACTTTGTTCCTACCTTCGGTTTTGCATATTCTATAAGTTTTATTTTCTTGCCATTGTCATCAAATTCAATGCTTACTCTCACAATGTCAGGTAGTTTGCCAGTCCATGTCTTGACCCATTGATTATTGAAAAGGGTTTCAACAGTAAAGCCCTCAATTCCTTCAACAGTTTCCATTGTGTATTCCCTGGATTGAATACCTGCAGGAGATTCTTTTCTTAATAGATTGAGTTTCCCGTCTTTTTCTTCTATGTAATACGAAATTGTATTTAAACCGCTTCCTTTAAAAGAAAAAGCCGTGAGCTCCAGCGATGAAGTATTTTTGCCTAACACATCGCGGTCTTTGATTATAAATGCCGTTCCGCCTTTACTGGAATTATTTGGCAATGAGCTTTCGATCTCGCGGCGCATAATATCCAGAGCCGTTCTTGCTTCATGATATTTCAGTGATACGTTATCAAATCTTTCCAGCACACTATGGACTGAAAAAAATGAACTATAGACAGCGCCGAGCACTATGGTTAAGAGGGTGAGGCTGATGAGGATTTCGATGAGGGTGAAACCGGAGTTTTGAGTTTTGAGTTTTGAGTTTTGAGTTGAAGATTCCGCCATCAGAATATTGTCCACAGAAATAATCTTTCGCAAGTTATTTGTAAGTATCTTTCTTAATAACAAGTTCATTTAATACAATCTCTTTCCTCTGACCCTTTATGACTGTTTTCAATTCGATTATGAAGGGGTCATCTGTGGGGGATACAATATTTTCAAATGCAAGATCAGTTCCCTCGATATTGCCTTTAGAATTTACCGGATTAGTTTCCATGTCTGATATTTTTTCCTTTGCCAATTGGACCATCTGTGTAGTGACGATATTTTCGTATGAAACATTAGAATGATAATTAACCGTATGGAGAACTGTCACAAGAGTTAATCCGATGATCGCAAGGGCTATCATGATTTCGAGGAGGGTGAAGCCCTTCTTTGAAATTTGAAATTTGGAATTTGAAATTTTATTGAACATATCCTTCGAGGATTTTTGCCCGTCCATTTAAATGGTTAAAAGTGATTGTGTATTCCTTTTTATTTTTTATAAGATGCACCGTTATGGGCTCTCCAGGTCCAAGGGGGCCGAACTCAATTGTTACTTCTCCGTCAGAAATCTCACCATGTGAAGGAATGATTATGTCTTTAAACATCACATCTTTTTCCATCTGAAAAGAGCGGGATTCTTTTTCACTTTCAAAACCCCATGAACTTTTATCAAGATTGATCTTGAATATATAAGGCTGTTTTTTTCCAACAGCTTCATCATACACATATCTCAGAGTACTGCTTATGCGCTTTGCTTCTGACTTCAAGGCCCTCTCTCCCGTTTCCCAGAATGACGGCATTATTAATGCTGAAGTAAGAGAGATAATGAAGATTACGATGACAAGTTCGATGAGGGTGAAGCCGGAAAGATGAGAAGTTGAGAAGTTGGGAAGTTGAGAAGATAAGTATTTTATTCTTTTCTCATCTTCAAAACTTCTTATCTTCTTAACTTCTATCTTTGTTTTTCTGCTTTTATCCTTCATCCTTTTTAAATGTCCCAGTTCGATATATCAGCATTGTATCCTTCTCCGCCGGGCTGGCCATCAGCTCCGTAAGTGATAATATCATAATCACCTTTGGTTCCCGGAGATATATAAATATATTCATTACCCCATGGGTCATCAGGTATGCTTTTTTTCTCCAGATATCCTCCGGGTCTGTAGTGTTCAGGGACCTGACCTGTAACAGGCGGTGAGGTTAAGGCCTCGAGGCCCTGTTCAGTAGGGGGATAAAATCCATTGTCTGCCTTAAACAGCCTGAGCGCGGTCTCGAAATTTTTTATCTGGACTTTTGCATCCATCACCTTTGCATCATCCAGCCTGTTGATAAGACGCGGTGCAATAAGCGCTGCAAGGATTCCAATGATAATAAGGACCACCATTATTTCAATGAGGGTGAACCCAATTGGATTAGTATATTTTTTCATTTTATGTCCTTTTTCTGAATATTAAATTTATAACTGTAACCCTTCAGTTACGGGTGACAAAAAACTATTTGGATTGTCATTCCCGCGATCTGTTAAGCGGGAATCCAGAAAACAGAGAACTGGATCCCCGCTCAAAAGACTGCGGGGATGACACGCTTTAAACAATTATTGCCACTCATAACTGAGTGATTACTTTAAACCGGCTGATTTTCTTGATACTTTATGACACTTAGTCTAAAATACCCCCAAACGGATTATCAACTTAAAACTTTCGATGATTGAGCAATGTCAGAACTAATTACAAAGCGGTCTAAAAAAAGCGGGCTTCCACCCGGAACACTTGTTCATATAGGCAAGAAAAAAATCGGAAAGACGAAAATTACGGTCCTGGATTATGATGAAGCTAACTTTCAGGAAAAAGATGTAGAAGGAATAGATGAATGCATTCAATTCAGGGACAAGCCAACCACAACATGGATAAATGTAGACAGTGTTCATCAGCCGGAGACTCTTGAAAAGATCGGTGAATGTTTCGGGTTTCATCCGCTTGTGCTTGAAGATATACTGAATACGGATCAACGTCCCAAGATAGAGGATTATAATGACTATCTTTATATAGTATTGCGAATGCTTTATTACGACGAAAAAAGAAGTGAAATAACAACAGAGCAGATAAGCCTTGTTGTAGGATCGAATTATGTTATTTCCTTTCAGGAAGGGATAGAAGGTGATGTTTTCACGCCGCTCAGGGACCGGATCAGAAATAACAAAAACCGCATAAGAAAGATGGGGGCTGATTATCTTGCTTATTCGTTAATTGATGCGATAGTTGATAATTATTTTACTATCCTCGAAAAAATCGGAGATAACATTGAACTCCTTGAAGAAAAGCTTGTCGGCAATCCGACAACAGACGTGATGCATGAAATACATATGCTGAAGAGAGAGATGATATATTTACGGAAAGCAGTATGGCCGTTGAGAGAAGTTATCAGCGGAATGGAAAGGGGTATCCACACACTTATACAGGACTCCACGCGGATATTCCTGAGGGATCTTTATGACCATACAATTCAGGTTATTGACACTGTTGAAATATACCGTGATATGGTATCCGGGATGCTGGACCTCTATCTTTCGAGTATAAGTAACAGGCTGAATGCGGTCATGAAAGTTTTAACAATAATAGCGACCATTTTCATGCCGTTGACATTCATTGCCGGAGTATATGGCATGAATTTCAAATACATGCCGGAGCTTGAGTGGCGCTTCGGCTACCCGGTGATCTTGCTTGTTATGCTTGCTATCAGCGTTATGATGCTGTTCTATTTCAGAAAGAAGAAATGGTTGTAGCTTATTAATTATATTTGTTTTATTAGTTAACTAATACAAACGAAATTAATAAATTGACATTAACAATTAGTGTCGTCATTCCCGTGAAAACGGGAATCCAGTGTTTTTAAGGACTTCTGGATACCCGCCTTCGCGGGTATGACAGCAAATGTAACATTATTAATTTCGTTTGTATTAATTTAACCAATATAACCAATTAAACAGTTCTATTAACTGCTGTTTTTTTGTTAATCGATCTTTTTATTCGGGAACATAAAAAAGACTACAGATAGATACGCGAGGATAAAGAACAGACTGAATAGTATTGTCATGCTGTAAATCCCGGGATAAAGATGCGGGTTAAGGACAATATTATTTATTTCAGTTAACAGAGTTTGAGGTTCGGTAAAAAGGTGCCAACTGTTGTAACGCAGATATCTTCCGAGGTAGACGCCGAAACTGCTCAGTATTATGACGATCATCACAAACAGCCAGCCCCATATCCTGCCGAGATTATCTTCCAGCATAATATGGAACATTCTTAAAGAAGCAAATCCGAGTATCAACCCTGTCCATGCAAATGAAAATAACATAAGGATATCCATCCAGGATGGAACGCCATAGACAAATCTAAAGTGCTTTATATCGGTAATTATATAGGGTGCGTTCGGATAGAACAACAGCCATAATAATACCAACAGCACATAAAAACTTTTCTTGCAGTGATCCCTGAAGTTCTGGTAGATAAGGATGGAAAAACAGTATGGTATTATTGCCAGCAATAAATTCCATAACATGTAATCATAATCAAAATTGCCGGAGACGTGGATACGATAAAAAAGGATTCCGATACAGAATAATATGGAAAATATTAGAACTAAGCTTTGCTTAAGAAAGGGGACCCTGTATAAATATTTTTTTATGTTCGACATTTTATCGAATAAGAAGCCCGCTGACTTTACTACCTCATAACCTGATTCAGTTCAAATATAGGCAGGAGGACTGCCACAACAATAAATCCGACTATCAGTCCCATTGATAATATGAGAACCGGCTCAAGGAGACCGATCACTCCCTGAAGTTTTCTTTCAAACTCTGATTCATAAGATTCGGCGGTCTTTATTAAAACTTCTGAAAGCCTTCCTGTTTGCTCTCCGGTAGAGATGATCTGTAAAAGTGTCGGAGGGAAGTCTTCGAGGCTGGATGACAGTTTTGCTCCCTGTGAGACCAGATTTTGAGCTGACATTATCCTGTTTTCCAGAACAACATTACCTGTTGCCTTTGCAGTCAACTGCATTGATTTTAATATGGGAAGCCCGCCTGAAAGGAGAAAACCCATTGTCATGCTGAAACGGAGCATATAAAGTCCCATGAGAATGCCTGTCGGGTCTTTAAGCAGGATACTGTCAATCATCTCTTTTTTGTTCTTCCTGACCCATCTGTATAACATCACAACACCTGCAGCAAGTAAAAGCAGCAGCCACCAGAAATTTTTAAACACATTACTTATCCAGATGAGGATCACTGTTATGAAGGGCAGGGAGGATGATGTATCCTCGAATATCTTTGTTATCTTCGGTATGACAAAGGTAAAAAGAAAGGTCAGTATAAGTATGCTGACAGATGCCATAAAAATGGGATATATAAGCGCGGTCCTGACCTTACTTTTAATAGTGCTCTCACTTTCAAGAAAGTCTGCGAGCTTCAGTAGAACCTCTGTTAATTTCCCGCTGCTTTCCCCTGCTGCGATCATGCCTGTATAAAAATCAGGAAAGATCTCAGGATATGACTGCATGGCACGCGCAAGGGATGCGCCTGCGGACAGCCGCTCTTTTAAGTCTATCAGTATATTCTTCCAGGTCCCTTTCTGCTCTGATGATAACGCTCCAATAGCTTCTGTAAGAGGAACTCCGGAAGCCAATAACGTTGAGAGGCGTCTTGTGATGCTTGCGAGAATGAGAGGGGATAATTTACTCGATAATAATGTCTGCTTTGTTATGGTGCCGGAAATCTCCTTTGGAAAGATGCCTTTTGATTTTATCTTTACAGCGGCGTCTTTTTGACCGTCGGCTTCGATAACGCCCTTGGTTTCAAGTCCTTCACTGTTATATCCGCGATATTTAAAGATTGGCATGATTTAAGCTTTCAGCTCTCAGCTTTCAGCTCTCAGCAAACTGACCGCTGACTGCTAAACATCACTGTCCTTCTGCGTAACTCTTAAAACTTCTTCTATTGTTGTAATACCTTTTAGAATTTTATCTATTGCGTTTCTCTGCAAAGTTTTAAATCCTGATCTGATTGCCGATGTCCTTATGGCCTGTGCGTCTTTTCTTTCTGAGATCATGGTCCGTACCTCAGGCGTAATTTCGAGAAATTCATAGATCCCGGTCCTGCCGAGATAACCCTTGCCGAGACATTTTTCACAGCCTTTCCCGCGATAGAGAATGGCAGGCAGAGGATCGACTCCGAGATAGTCTGTTTCCTGCTTTGACGGCGTATATGATTCCCTGCAATGAGGACAGATCACTCTCACCAATCTTTGGGCCAGAACACATACAAGTGATGATGCTGCAAGGAACGGCTCTATACCCATATCTATCAATCTCGTTAAAGCGCTCGGAGCATCGTTTGTATGCAGGGTGCTGAGGACCAGATGACCTGTAAGTGATGCGTGAACGGCGATCTCTGCGGTTTCGAGGTCTCTTATCTCTCCCACCATCATTATGTCAGGGTCCTGTCTCAAAATAGAACGCAGTCCTGCTGCAAATGTTAATCCTATCCTCGGGTTTACCTGCATCTGTCCTATGCCGCTAAGCTGGTATTCAACAGGGTCTTCTACTGTAATGATGTTCCTTTCTTCTGTATTGAGTCTGAGGAGAGCGGCATAAAGGGTAGTGGTTTTGCCTGAGCCGGTAGGACCTGTTACGAGTATAATCCCGTTTTGTCTTGAAAGGGAATCTTTGAATGAAGTTAATATTTCATCTGAAAGTCCAAGCATTTCAAGATTCAAAACACCTGCCCGCCTGTCAAGCAGTCTGAGTACCGCCCTTTCACCGAGAGCAGTTGGTATTATGGAAACTCTGATATCAATGTCTTTGCCGCCTATAAGGAGCTTTATGCGTCCGTCCTGTGGAAGTCTTTTCTCAGCAATGTCAAGACTGGCAAGTATCTTTATTCTTGATATTAAGGCTTCCTGAATTATCCTTGGGGGACTCAGCACCTTTCGTAAAATACCATCTACCCTGTATCTTACATCAAGCCCTTTTTCGTATGGTTCAACATGTATATCGCTTGCCTTTTCCCTTACTGCTTCCATTAAAAGGGCATTCAGCAATCGAATTATAGGCGCCTCTTCAGTCAGTTCGAGCAGGTCCTTAGGTGATTCAAACTCGGTTGCGATCATGGAAAGGTCTTCGCCTTTAATATCGCCCATTACTTCATTCACCCTGCTGGTCTGACTATAGATGCGATTGATGGCGTCAATGATAACTTTTTCTTCTGCCAGGACCGGATGTGGTTTCAGGTCGAGGCTTCTTGCCAGGTCCCTAAGCGCCAGGAGCCCGCGGTTGCCGGAAACAGCGGCTATAAGCTCTCCATCCTGACTTCGCAGCGGCAGCAGGACGTTGCCTTTTACAAAGGAAAGGGGGAGGTTCTGTAACAGGGAGAATTCTATTTCATCGTCTTTGATAGTGTCAATTTTATCATTTTGCATTTTGTATTTTAACTTTATAATTCGGTTCTGCGTAAAGAACCTCTGGAAGAGATGAAAATTCCTGAACCGCGGCTTCTACTTCCTGTCCGGGTTTAAGAGCAATATGATAAGCATTTATACCTTCCAGATATTTTTTTACCGAAGCCCCCTTTTGCGCTATGATCTCCAGGGACCTCTCTTTTGAAATATTGTCTCTGAATTTCACCATGAGCTCGCCCTCGATATATAGCTTTTCCCTTGCAGCAAATTCCCTGTGCTTTTCCTCTGTTATCTTTGACAGTTCATCTGATTCCTTGACAATATGCGGTGAAAGGAAGACGAGGAGGTTTGTCTTGTTCTTTGAAACATTTTTAGACTTGAAGAGCCATCCCATAACCGGTATGTCCCCCAGTAACGGCATCTTTGTAATGCTTTCCTCATCCCTTTCCTGCATCAAGCCGCCGATGACGACTGTGCGTCCGTCTTTAACAACAACAGAAGTCTTAGTTGAGCGTTTGGTTGTTGTGGGTCCTACTGATATAATAATGCTTTCAGTGGCGTCTTTTAGAGCTGATATCTCCTGATATATATCGAGCTTTACATAATCTCCCTCTGTTATCTGAGGTGTAAGCCTGAGAGTTATCCCGACATCTTTTCTTTCTATTGAACTTAAAACTGTATTGGTGGTGGTTATGTCCCGTTCTCTTTTTGATATGAAAGGTACATTCTCACCAACTATTATTTCAGCCTCTTTATTATCAGATGTAAGTATCTGCGGAGTTGAGAGGACATTAATTGAGTCTTTAAAATCGTTCAGGCTGAAAAGCGCTGCAAACCCCGGAGATGTGAGATTCTGAGTAGAAATTGTTCCGCTTGGAGTAATCGATGTTACAGGTATATCAAGAAAATTGCCCATTCCGCCTACTGAAAATCCTGTAAGGCCGTTAATAATAGAGAGCAATGTATTTGTGCTTACATTCCCGAACCCGCCAATTACGACAGGTAAACCGTTGCGGCTTGCCGTGGCCCTCCATTTTGTTCCAAGTTCTTTGAGTTTGTCTATTGAAGCCTCAATGATCATGGCCTCGACAAATACCTGCTTTCTCCTCCTGTCAAGGGTCTTTATAACCTGGACAATATTTTCATAGTCAGACGGTGGTGCAACTATAATTAGAGAGTTGGTTGTCTTGTCAGGTGTAATACTGAGCACCGGGACCACTTCAGGTACGGGTTTTTGCTTGTCCCGTTGTGTTTTATAACTTGTCTGCAGGTTTTTGAGGATTCCTTCAAGCACTTTTGCAAGGTCTGTTGCGTCTGCGTTTTCGAGAAAGTAAACGTTTATCTTCGTCTGTTCTTCCTGCGCAGAGGGCTGGTCTATTAATTTAAGAATAGATATGATTTTCTCCATATTCACGGCAGAATCAACTACAAGCAGAAGATTCCCCGGGCCAAAGGCGGATATATGCCCGTCTCTTGAGACAACAGGACGGAGGAATTGTATTGCATCTTCAGCCTTTATATGCTGGGTAGGTATAAGTTTTGTTATATATGCTTCATTGACCTGGATTTTCTCATCTGTTGAGATCTTTCCTTCTTCTTTTGCCTGAGAAGAAGGGATGATTTTATAGGTCCTGGGCCCTGATTGGATAATGGTATAGCCTTTAAGGTTCAGTACGGAGGTAAAGAGAGAGAATGAATCGTCTATAGATAATTTTGCCGGGGCTATGATGGTAATTTTTCCTTTGATTCTTTCGTCAAAAATGAAATTAATCCCTGTTATTTCACTTATAAATTTTATAACGGCAGGTATTTCAACATCAATGAAATTGAAGGCTATATTCCCGCTTAATTTTTTATCTTCAGAAAAGGAGAGGGAAGGGTAGAACGAAATAACTACAGAGAGCAGGGAAATGAGACATAATATTTTAAAAGTTTTCATGTAACATGCCTTTCATAATTTAATGAGCAATGAACAATTATACATAGCGACATATTTTATTGCGAATAGGGTCTCGTATATCTGAGTTGTCATTCCCGAAGTTTTTTATCGGGAATCCAGTATTCTTTCAAATCAACTGCTTCTGGATTCCCGCTTACTGACTGCGGGAATGACAAACAATGTGACTTTATTCATGAACTTCTAATTATTACCTTATCCTGTAACTCATTGAAATATTTTTACCGTTTCTTATTATATCAAGGTCGACGTTATTCATCCCTTTCAATGCAGACATTGCCTGTATTGCCACTTCAGGGTTTGAGATTTCAAGTCCGTTTATCTTTAACAATATATCGCCGTTTCTCAAACCAAGGCTTTGGTAAATCCCTCCCGGTACTACTTCACTTACTGTGAACCCTTCCTGCCGGCCGTCTTTTATATTCGGCAATAGCCTTGCGTGAGTCAGTATCTGCTCGGGATTTTCCAGAGATTTCTGGATTTTCCGGCTGTCGATAATATATTCCCTTTCACCAATTTGTTTGGCGAAAGATGACTGTTGTGTCTCAGCGGTTCGCTCCGCGATATTGCCTGTAGTGTTTATCACGTCCGGAATTGAAACTGTATATGTTGAAGCGTTTCGCTCTATTTCAACAGAAGATTTTTCTATCTTTTTCAGCCTGCCGTAATTAAATACATTCTCTCCAAGTTTAAAAATTTCCTGTGGACCTTGAGCCTGTATTTTGTTTTCGAAAATAGCGTAACTGAGATTATTGGAACCAACAGCGGTCCCAACGAGAATAAGGTCTGAAAGAGAAACATCAGGAGTTTCTTTCCCTTCTGCCTGTGAAACAGCGATGGGACGAAGCGACATGGGAGAGCCAAAGGGATTTTTTTCAAGAATGGACGAATAATGCATGAGGTTTTTCTTTTCCATAGCTGTTTGGCGTGATAGTTTATTTTTTGAAACAGCGGCGGGTGGTTCCTTTTTTAACAGAGAAAAACTGACGGTATCTCTGATGAGGAGAAGGACGGCGATTAATATAAGTGCAGCGAGAAAATAGTTAAGGAAGCGGAGTTTTTTCAGAGAAAATTCAAGCATTTAATAGCTTAAACTTTTGCTGGTTTCGTGTCAATAAGTGAATTGCAAGATCATATCTTCGCTTCTTTCAACGCTTCTTTGCACGGGCATCGTCTTTTCTCGGGAATAAGCATAAAAGTCTGACGCAGCAGGAGCTTGAGCTTTTCAGTAGAAGCCTTCATTGCTTCCATGACTTCAGCTACAGTGAGTTTATTCCTGCTGATGCCTGCTGCATAATTAGCGACAACAGATATACCGGAATAGCATATTTCCAGTTCTCTCGCAAGCGAGGCTTCAGGCATGCCTGTCATGCCGACAACATCCCCGCCAAGGATTGCAAATGATTTTATTTCAGATGCACTCTCAAGACGCGGACCTTCAACAGCAGCGTATGTTCCGCCGTTTTTTACAGGGACTCTTGTGCGTTTTCCAGCTTTTAACAATATCTGACGCAGCTCAGGGCAGTAAGGCTCTGTGAAGTCTATATGAACGACACCTTCTTTCCCGTCATAAAAAGTAGACTTCCTGTTTTTAGTCATGTCTAATACCTGGTCCAGAAGCACAATATCACCCGGTTTCAAGCCTTTCTTGATCCCGCCGACAGCGCTGATTGATAAGATTCTTTCAACTCCGAATTTTTTAAAGCCCCAGATATTGGCCCTGTAATTGATCATGTGCGGAGGGATATTATGACGCTTGCCGTGACGGGGCAGGAAGATGATTTCTTTATTACCCATTTCACCTATGAAGTATTCACCGGATGGTTTGCCGAAAGGCGTAGTTATTTTTTTTCTGCTTTTTAAAACAAGACCTTTGATTTCGTATAATCCACTGCCGCCTATTACACCTGTTTTTGACATGCTGCCCTCCTTTAAGGTTAAATAAATACCAATTATTAATGGTCTCAAAATAGTATTTACAAACTGTTTGCCGTTGTCCGTCATGCCCGAGGACTTTTATCGGGCATCCAGAGACTAAGAACTACTGGATTCCCGCTAAAGACATGCGGGAATGACGCTTATAGAAATACAGACTATTATGAGAAGCTTAATAAATTAACAGAAAGGATTCAAGGGGGCAAGGATTCAAGTGATTAAAATTCCTGAAGAACTTTTAGCGAAAATTATCAGAAAAGCGTTGTCAACCGGCGGTGATTATGCAGATATATTTGTCGGGCATGAAAGACCGATGACAATACAGCTTGAAGATGACAAGATTGAAAAAATTGTCTCAGGCGTTGATTCCGGTGTCGGCGTCAGAGTTATCTTCGGTGACAAATCAGCATATGCATACAGCAACGATTTTTCAGAAGACTCTCTGATTAATATTGCCAGGGCTGTCAGCAGCGCGGTAAAGGAAAAGAGGGAAAGAGACATAGTATTGGATTTAAGGAGCGTCAGGCCGTCAGTTGATTTTACTATAAAGTACAACCCTCAGGATGTTGAAATAGAGAAGAAAATATTACTTTTGGAAAATGCAAATAAGGCTGCAAAAGGCATCAGTCCGAAGATAAAACAGGTGTCCGTAATTTACAGGGATTCTGTTCAAAATATCTGTATTGCAGCCTCAGATGGGACTATAGCGGAAGACGAACGCATTTATACACTTGCACTTATCCAGGTAGTTGCTTCTGAAGGCGGGAACCTGCAAACCGGATATGAGCCTGTCGGCGGACTTATAGGGTTTGAGCTTTTTGAGGAAAATTTATTTGAGGAAATAGCTGTTACAGCCGCACAAAAGGCAGTAAATATGTTAAGCGCCAGAAAAGCGCCGGGAGGAAGAATGCCGGTTGTAATCTCTGCCGAGGCCGGCGGGACCATGATACACGAGGCGATTGGACATGGGTTAGAGGCGGATCTTGCACAGCAGGGGCTGTCCGTGTATACAAACAAAATAGGGCAACAAATTGCTTCGCCTTTAATTACTATTATTGATGATTCAACATTACCGAATAAAAGGGGGTCCTTCAGATTTGATGATGAAGGCGTTGTTTCACAAAGGACCGTTCTGGTAGAAAAAGGGATTTTGAAAGGGTATATGTACGACAGATTAACAGCAATGAAAGAGGGGATATCCTCCACCGGGAATGGCAGAAGGCAGTCTTATAAAGACAGGCCGATTCCGAGAATGAGCAATACTTTTATTGCTCCTGGTAATGGAGACCCTGATGGAATAATACGATCAGTTGATAAAGGTTTATTTGTAAAAAAAATGGGTGGTGGGCAGGTAAATACCGTCACAGGAGAATTTGTTTTTGAAGTTTCTGAAGGGTATATAATTGAAAAAGGTCAGGTGGGAGAGCCTGTGCGGGGGGCCACACTTATCGGAAACGGCCCCGAAGTACTTAAATCAATTGATATGGTAGGCAATGACCTGGGCTTCTCCATAGGCACTTGCGGTAAGGATGCGCAGGGCGTTCCAATTTCTGATGCTATGCCGACCGTTAGAATTCCTGAGATTGTTGTTGGCGGAGAAGTATAAATTGTGCGTAATATAAACACAATAGATGTATTTATGATACAGCTAAAAATACAAACTCCTTGTTTTTAAAATAAACTTCCTTTGGTATCTAATTTGCTAATAAGTACATGATTTATCATTATTTTCGTTCAGGAGGGAAGGCTGAGACAGTTTGGAACATAAATAAACATAAAATTTTCATGCTTTCTTATAAAATATGAGACTACAGAATACCATCAGTAAAGAAATCATCATTACAGGTAAGGGGCTTCATACAGGAAACGACATTAATATGAGGCTTAAGCCCGCGCCGCGTGATACCGGCATAATATTTATCAGGACTGATAAGGGGAATATCAGAATAAAAGCTGGTGTAGCTTCTGTTGTTGATACGACTTTTGCGACCACTCTGGCATCTGAAGGCGTCAGGGTTGGAACTGTTGAACACCTGTTGGCTGCTTTTTCAGGTCTTAACATAGATAATGTATATGTTGAACTTGACGGGCCTGAAGTGCCGATAATGGATGGCAGCGCATTGCCGTTCGTTAAAAGGCTTATTGAAACCGGGGTAGCAAAACAGGCAAAGGCTAAATCTTTTTTAAGGATTTTGGAACCGATTGTAGTTTCGGAAGGACCAAGTCAGATAGCAGTTACTCCTTATGAAGGCACAAGAATAACATATCGCCTCTTTTATACACATCCCGCTTTTGGAGAACAAAAGCTCGGAATTGATATTACAACAATGAATTTCGCCAGAGAGCTTGCGCCGGCAAGGACCTTTGGATTTTTAAGGGATGTTGAGATGTTAAGGTCCAAAGGATTGGCAAAAGGGGGATCATTGGATAACGCAATTGTCCTTGGTGAAACGGAAGTTTTGAATGGAAACAGGATGAGATTCAAGGATGAATTTGTAAGACACAAGATACTTGATGCCGTCGGTGATATTTCATTAGTAGGATACCCTATCTATGGACATATAATTGCAAATAAATCAGGTCATACTTTGCATATAAAACTCCTTAAGAAGATACTCTCGTGCAGGGACTCGTGGGAGTTTGTTTCCGAACCGGTCACTATGCAAGTTGCTTCGGGTATGGCTGCACAGATTTAATCTAAGAATTTCTCAAGATTTACTTCTATATTGATCTCCTTAGTGAACCTCCTATTTCAAAATTATGAGTGTTTGAAACCAAAAAAAGAGCTGTCCCACCATCTTACTGATGGGACAGCTTAAGCTCCAAGCACTTTTCGAAAAGTTATTTCTTTTTCTTTGCAGGTGCTTTCTTAGCAGCTTTCTTTGGTGTTGCTTTCTTCTTTGCAGCGGCTTTCTTTGTGGCGGCCATTCGTTTTCACCCCCTTTCCTCTCCCATTACATGGGAGTAAATTTAAAGTCTTCCTAAAAGTAAAATCTTTTTTGCGTTTAAAAGTTTTTTAAGATTTCGGTCTCCGCTTTTTTTCTTTGTCTTATATTCTGATTGATTCATTATAATATAGCGTATCTCTCTGCCAAATCTATTTTCAATATCCCCGAGTGTTTTATCTATATTGTTTGAATCAGAGACGACTAATAAATCCAGGGAAGGGAGACTTGTATCGTCTACATACGGACCGTATATAAAAGCGGTTTTTGCGTCTGAAGCCGTCAGCACGGATTTTAGTGCGCCTGGAAGTCCCAAAGATTTTGCGATCAGCCCTTTTAATTCCGGGAAGAGGGAAGAGTTTCTGTTGGCTTTAAAATATTTGAGATTGCCTTCTTTCTCACTTATTACAAGGTCCATCTGTTCCAGTTTGTCGAGTTCCCTTTTTATTCCTGAAGCATTTTTATTTGTTAACCGTGCAATCTCTCTCATATAAAACTTTTCTTCAGGATTGTTGAATAACAGTGACATTATGTCTGCTCTGATACCTGATGTAAAAAGTTTTTCTAACATATCCTGCATATAATATATTAAATAAAAATAATCTTGTCAAGCATAAAATGCAAAAAAGAAACAAAAAGATACTTTTTGTAAACAATCCATTTGTTGCTGATAATAATACTATTGTTGATAAATGATAAACAGATGGTAAGCTGTCAGCCGTCAGCTGTCAGCTATAGAATGTGAAATAATTTTTTAGCTGATAGCTGATAGCTGACAGCTTTCGTCTTGTGATATAATTTCATTATGAAAGAAGCAATGTTTTATAAAAAACTTGAGAACCAGGATGTAGAATGTTTTCTTTGCGCTCACCATTGTTTAATATCAAAAGGCCGGAGGGGTATTTGCGGTGTCAGGGAAAATAAAGAGGGGGTGCTTTACAGTCTTGTATACGGGAAGCTTGTGTCGATGAACATAGACCCTATCGAAAAGAAACCTTTGTTTCATTTCTATCCTGGATCGACATCCTTTTCAATTTCAACGGTCGGCTGCAATTTCAGATGCAAGCACTGCCAGAATTATGATATCTCGCAATATCCGAGAAGACATCATGGGATTATACCGGGTGAAAATGTTACGCCGGAAACAGTGGTTGCTGCTGCAGAAAAAGCAGGTTGCAAAAGCATTTCTTATACTTACACCGAGCCGACAATATTTTTTGAATTTGCATATGAGTGTTCACGTCTTGCAAAAGCAAGAGGAATTAAAAATATTTTTGTAAGCAATGGCTATACCGGTCCGGAAGCAGCAAAAACCATTGGACCTTTTCTTGACGGCAATAATATTGATTTGAAAGGTGATGATGAATTTTACAAGAAAATATGCGGTGCAAGATTGCAGCCGGTTTTAGATACAATAAAACTCATGAAGGAGCTCGGCGTATGGATAGAAATTACTACTTTAATTATCCCAACATATAACGACTCAGAAAAAACCATAAATGGTATAATAGATTTCATTCTATCTGTGGACCCTGCGATACCATGGCATGTAACACAGTTTTATCCGACATATGAGCTTTTGGATCTGCCCCGAACACCGGTGGAAACTTTAAGATGGGCCAGAGAGACCGGGCTTAAAAGAGGGATAAAATATGTTTACACTGGCAATGTACCAGGTGAAGGGGGAGAAAATACATATTGCCTCAAATGCGGAGAACTTCTTATTGAGCGTTCAGGTTACCGGATTACACAGAACAGGATAAAAGAAGGACGCTGTTTTAAATGTGCGACAATTATTGACGGCGTCTGGGGGTAAAAGAACATGGTAAATAAACTTAGGGATGAAATATTGGAACTTCTCTGGTCCATGCGGGAGAGGGGTAAGAAAAGCTATGCTGAATTAATTAATGGGATTAATGACAGTGGAACTTCTGATACTTTAATAAAAATGGAAAAGTCCGGTCTCGTCGTAATCTCTAATGATGAAGTGGAATTGGCTGATAAGGGTGAGGCTCGTGCAAGGGATTTAACACGTCGGCATCGTCTTGCGGAGAGACTTTTTCATGACGTCCTTGAAGTAGGGATGCAGGAGAGTGAAGAAACCGCATGTGAAGTGGAACATTTTCTTTCACCATCGGTTACTGAAAGCGTTTGCTCATTTTTAGGGCATCCGCCTACCTGTCCTCATGGAAAACCTATTCCTCGAGGCGAATGCTGTTCCAGATACAGGTCTGAAATGAGGCCTCTCGTCATGAAGTTAAAAGAGCTCGATGTTGGCTCGAAAGGAAGGATTGTATTTATTGTTCCTTCCGAGAATTCAAGACTTGAACGGCTTGCATCCATGGGTATTTTGCCCGGAAGCGTTATAAGGCTTAAGCAGAAAAGACCTTCATTTGTGCTGGAGATCGACGAGACTACATTAGCCATAGACAATTTGATTGCAGAAGAGATTTATGTTAAGGAAAAGAAATAATAAGTCCTTATTATCTTCTTATTGGAGCAAGCACAGCGAGCCTTTTCTTTGCATATCTCCCCATTTCATTGTCGGGAGCAATTTGTAATTGATACCTGTATTCCATTATTGCCGCTCTCATATCACCCGCATTTTCATAACAGATCCCGAGAAGACCGTGAATTTCGGGATGTTTCGGCACCGCTTCTTCAAAGTTTCTCAGATATGTCATTGCTTCCTTAAATTGTTTTAACTGAAAATAACTTTTACCCAGTCCGAAATGTGTCTGAAGATGATCAGGATACAGATTAAGGCTTTTTTTGAATTCGTTTACTGCCTGTCTGTAATTATCCTGATAATAATGGACCAGACCCAGGCCATAATAAGAAGGTTGATAATCAGTATCTATTGAAAGCGCCTTTTGATACCACCTTTCTGCTTCAGGGTAGTTTTTCTCCTGGAGTTTAATAAAACCAAGCAGATTGTAGAAATGGGACTGTGAAGCGTCAAGATTAATTGCTTTCCTTAAACTCTCCTCTGCTGCGCTGAAGTTTTTTTTCTGATAGTAATTCTCTGCTTCGTCATAGATAAAATAGATTTTATTGGTTTCCCGGATTTTTTTGATTGCGGACTGAAAACGACTGCTGAATTTGCCATCCCCCTGAACATGATACGGCGGCAGCTCATTTATCATCGCCTGTATTTCACCGATTCTGACATCTGCCCTTGGATGTGTTGAAAGCATCTCTGAAATGAAGCTGTCATCGTTTCGTGATTTACCGAGCCTTTTCATATAATCATCTACCGTCTTCTCAAGTACGCTGTGTGCTGATATGGCTTCATGCGGGTCATAACCCAGCCTTGCCATATACTTGACTCCAAGCCGGTCTGCCTGGATTTCCTGGCTTCTGTCATATTTCAGAAGTAAAAGGCTGCTTCCCATAGCGCCGACCTGCAGCAGCGCATCGCTTCCTTTTGTTCCCTGAAGCGCAACTGCACCAATTGACAAGCCTAATTGCTGGAGGGTGAGACGTGTTAATTTTTCTGCTGTATGTCTTGCCATTACATGGCCGATTTCATGACCGATGACAGCTGCAAACTGGGCTTCATTTTCCATTTCGCTGAGAAGCCCCCTTGTAATGGCGACATTGCCCGGGAGGGCGAATGCGTTAGGTATGGAAGTATTCTGAATATGAAATTTTACGGGAAGCTGCGGCCGTTCAGAGTTTTGCCATAACTGTTTTACGATTGACTCGAGATATGATTCAAGTGCGCTGTCATAATAATACCCTCCGAATTCCCATCTTAATGACGGAACAGCTTCTTTTCCAATATTAATTTCCTGGTCTTCGCTTACCAGCATTAATTCCTGCCGGCCTGTAACCGGGTTGATAGCGCAGGAAATGAAGAAAGAAAGCATGATGGAAAGCATTATTATAAATATTTTCTGATTCATTTACATTTCTGTCACGATTTGTCTTATTCCTTCAGTGAAGTTCATGGTCTACAAAGACAATAAGAAAATCTGGGAAGTCCATTTGTAAGTGAATCACAACATGTCTACAAATGCTTTCCCGGATGTCTATAAATGATTTTTACGTAACATTATGCAATTATTTTCTTGACAAGACAAGAATTGTAAATTATATTTAATATTAAGTACTTCCCTTAAGGTTTTATTTATCAAAATATTTTTATCAATGGGGTAATGGAGGCAAAATAGGGATGAATAGTCTCTGGCTTCAGTCTCAAGGAATTTCAGAATATTATATTTAATGTTGAATTAAAGTGGCGGTCTGCAAACTGCCCTTTTTTATTTTATTATCTGAAAAAATATCTTTGATATTAACAGGGGGTTCTATGAAAACCAAATCAAGAAATAAGCAATTATATTTGATTGCGCTGCTTTCTTTATTTTTGTTAATTACTGCTGTGACAATCGGTTATGCCGACCCCTCAGGAGAGAAATGGGCCTTCCAGACCATAGAGCATAATAACGACGGATGGTTAGTAGCAGGAGGGGTGACAACCCTTTATGATGATGGTACAGGGACTACTACATATAACTATAATTCAAATGGATCTACAGGTTCTAACACTGAAAATTTTACCTACTCTATAACACCGAATCCTGACGGCAGTATGACTATGACAAACATATTCTCTGACAGGACACAGATATCAAGATGTGTCGTGTCTAATAACAATAAGATGATAATATGTGACGGCACAGAAGATACTAATAAACAAACATTGCAGATTAACATCAAGATGGACGGATCAAAGACATACACAAATGCTGATTTTATTGGAGATTATTATGTAATAGAGTATGATTATGACAGTATCGGGAGTGACTGGCCCGGTCATTATGTTGCCGACTCTGCGATTGCCATTACTGACGGCAATGGAAACGTTTCCCAAACACACCCTGGAATGGTGACGGGAAAATTAGAAATGGTTCGTGGGCTGAATCTTATGTTATAAATCCGGACGGGTCTTGTAATGTTGATAGCAATGGTTTTTTATCAGACGATGGAAAGCTTCTTGTATGGTCTACTGTCAAATCAACTTACGCCTTTGGATCCTTATTTGCCATGAAAAAAGGCGATAAGGTTTATTCCTCTGCCGACCTTGCCGGCACATGGGCGATATCCGGTTTCGGCGATGAGAACGGCAACAGCTTTAATGCCGGATTCGGCACCATGACATGCAATGTTAACGGCAACTGTACATTTTCTTTTAAAAACCAGAGGAACGGCAGCATCGAATATGAATCCGGCAGCAAGACATTTTCGGTTGCTGTTGACGGAAGCTTTGGGAAGTCATTCGGTAAAAAAGTGCCTTATTATGCTGCAGCGATAGGGAATAACAGGAATACCATTATAGTAAATTCAAGTTTTCAGGAAAGCGATCCCGGTCATAGAGAGATATTTATTGGAGTAAGATGCGGTAACTGTTCAAATTTAATCAACCCGCCCTCCGGCTCAGTAGTAATTAATAATAACGTTAAATCCACGAATTTAAGCAGCGTAGACCTGACGTTATCTGCAAACGGCGACAACCCGCCGTTTAATATGTGCATAAGCAATACAAACGGCAGTTGCACAACATGGGAAAAGTATGCGGCATCAAAGAAATGGAAGCTGCCAGATGGTGATGGAATAAAAACAGTATATGTGTGGTTTAAGGACAGTATGGGCAGAGTTAATACAAAGCCCTATACAGATTCCATAATCTTATTAAGAGACATCGTCTACAGTTCCGATGTCCAGGATATTATTTTGAAATTATATAGTTTGGTTGCTGTTATTAATCAAAATGGTAAAAATATAACAAGCGGTGACATAGAGCAGTTCTTTGCTGCGGACTTCGGTATCTCGGACGGGCTGGACCGGACTCAAACAATAGATGGTTTTGAGTCCCCGTCATTAATAGATCTGGGCTACAAGATAACATCTATTGATATAAATCAAAAAGGAAAAGACGGAGATAAATACATAATTGGCTTTAAAGCGCACTTTACTGACGGGACCATCAGCGGGCCTTCAAACGATTGGTACTTCATAAAGGAAGGCATCTCCTGGAAGCTTACAGGAAACGGCTTCAAGTCGGAACCGAGAATGACTGCAGAGTCTGATAAATGGATAAATGCTGACGGCTCAATCAGGATAGAGAGCGGGATAAACTGCTTTATAAATGATAACGGGAAATGGGGCCTGCAAAAGGCTGTGATTACAGGACCGGGCCTTCCTGTGGGAGGGATAACGCTCAGCAAACCACAGGATGAACCGGACAGATTATTGCTTGACGAACCGTACAGGAGTGATATCCCGACACATAACCGGTATTTATATGTAATGAATGATAAAATCATAAAAAAGATACCTAACAACGCAGTTTATACTGTTAAAATTTATGATATTAATAACAACACCCCTATCGAAACACGAGAAATAACCATACTCAAAAGACCATTTAAGAGGTCAGAACTTAAGAGGAAAAAACCGTCTTACTTCCCTAAATTAAACGGGATAACTTCTCATGAACTCTCAGCCGCCGGCATTGGAGATACACTCATATTTTCTTTTACAAAACCTGCCGCGTACAAAGTGAATGCAATGGAGGCCGTATTAAATTTCTGGGATTATAGCGGGAATTCTAAACGGCATGAAAAAGAACTTCCGCTGACTGTAAATTATGCAGGCATTGAAAGCGGCAATCCGGCATTATGGACTCCTCTCGGAGGACGTTTGAGTCTTGAGGCGATAGACAACTATGACCGTTCAGTGCTGCTTCAATGGATGTTTAAGGATTTCTGATTTAAGCTTTGAAGATAACAGAAAAATAATTTTAATGACTTTAATGGAGGACAAGCAATGAGTACATTATTTAAGAATTTAATATTTTTGACTGTGACTTTCTTATTAATATTACCAATTTTAGGTCATGCAGACAACTCGAGTTTTTATGGAACTTATAGTCTCATTTATACAGAAGGCAGTTGCTCACAACAACCAGACCTTACAATTGGGAATGATTCAAACAGAATCGGAGAAGACGGTTATTTATATATACCATCTGATGTGGAATTTTTCGTTTATGAAGGGATCCGGAATGGTGATCCATTCACAAATACCATTGCGGTAAAAGGAAGAGAAATATTGGTTACCCGGTTCATTAAATCGGCATCAGACCTCTCAAAGGGCTATACAACGGTTTTTAAAATGATATTTTCTGCAAATTATAAAAACGGAACGATAACCGGCAATTCAACAGATGATAATCTTAGTGGTTGTCAGGGAGTTATAAAAGGGACTTTGAAAAGAAATTAAGGGTCCCTGAGTCTATTGGAAGGTATTTGCAATAAAGCAAGCATTATAAAAATAAATAAAAAGGAAGGGAAACAATGAAAACATTATTAAAGTACTTAACATTTTTATCTGTTTCTTTAATTTTTTTTCTTCCAGCTTTGAGCTATGGGGACAATTCAAGATTTTACAATACCTATAGTGTCAATACAAAAACAGGTGATTGCCCCACACAGCTTTGGACCCTTACAATCGGGGATGACGCAAACAGGATGGGGGAAGACGGATATTTATATGTTCCGGCAAAAGGTAATTATTTTATTAACAAAGGCACCGATGAAGATTACAATCTGATAACCGAAACCATCGCGATAAAAGGGAGGGAGATATATTGGTCCCGGTTTACTCAATCAGTATCAGACCTGAATGATAACTGGACCAAGATCCTCAGGTTCACACTTTCCGAAAATTATAAAGTTGGTGCAATAGAGGGATATTCAATAGACTACAATCCTTCTGTTTGTCAGGAGGGCATAAGCGGGGGGATTACAAAGAGGAAGAAAAAGTTTGCCTTCAGTCAGTCATTTTCTCCTGTTACAGCCCTGAACGGATTCGAAGATCCTGTCACTTTATCCTGGAGATATCGGGTTATGAACCAGCCTATTAAGATAAATCAGGTTGTCAACGGCGTTTCATTGCGGATGAGTTTCCGTTTCAAAGATATTATTCTTACAATTGATCCCAGCGCTTTAGAACGTAAGGCAGCGCTCAAGGGTAGTGTCAATGGTTCTGCTCGGGGAATAAGTTTTACCGGAAATTTTAATGCCGGGGTTACTGAAAATATTCAACTGTCTGCCGGAAAGACATTAGTAGACAATGAAGAAATGAATATGAACATAATTTTAACTGCGATGGGAGAAAGTGCAAATATTAAAGTAAACGCAAATATTGACTTCGATACTCCCGCAGAGTGGTTTCTGGATCGTAGTGATCTGGATATGCGTCCAATAGGATATATTTATGACGAGCAGGGTATTGTCGGTGCCTCGGTAAATGGTTATGTTAAGGTTAAGATTCCTGGCGAAGGCCCCAGCACCCAGAATTTCTCAGATTATGTGTCTTCTCCGGAAAGCTGGGAGATTGTTGACTGGAAGGACAGCATGGTTGTTATGGGTAAAGAGTATTTCAATATTGTAGTAGTGGACCGCCGGACGATAATACCGGATTATGCAGATCCTTATGGAAATCAAAATGTTACGATAAGATATTGGGTGGCACAGGGAGTCGGCATGATTAGAGGAGAAGGACAGTTTTCCTTTGGCGGCAACCCCCTTGTTATAGAACTGGTTTCTACAAATCTCCAGCAGTAGGACAGGATATTTGGGGTAGAATTAGTATTGAAATTTTGCTTTCGGAATAATCCCTGCGTCTTCTGCACGTGACAAAAGTTCTTTTACCGCTTTTTCGCCATCTTGCCCGATATCGAGAGAATAATCGTTTACATACAGGTCGATGTGCCGGTTAATAACTTCATCGGAAAGTTCCTGTGAGTGTTTCTTAATGTACTCAGCGGGCTCGCTTCTGTTTTTAAAGGCATATTCAACACTCTGTCTGATTAGTGCATTAATTCTTATATTCATGCTTTCACCAAGAGCCTGCTTTGCAATAACGCATCCAAGCGGAATAGGGAGTCCTGTATCTTTTTCCCACCATTCGCCGAGGTCTAAAACCTGCTTTAATCCATATGAAGGATATGTGAATCTGCTTTCATGGATTATCAAGCCGGCGTCAACTTCTTCTTTTGCCACAGCATCCATGATTTTGTGAAAAGGCATTTCTACAAAGGCAGAAGGCAGAAGGCAGAAGGCAGAATCGAAAAGTTGTAAAAGGAGAAATGCTGTTGTCAGTTTTCCGGGGATGGCAATCTTTTTTCCCCGCAACTCCTCCATTGAATAGTCATGCTTTGCCACGACAAGCGGGCCGCATCCTTTTCCAAGCGCCCCTCCTGCTCTTAGCAAACAGTATTTATCCCGTAAATGGCCGAATGCATGGTATGAGATTTTTGTTAAGTCCAAATCTGCATTCAATGCCTTCTGATTCAGGGTCTCAACATCGAGGAGAATTTCTTTGAACTTGAAATCACTGGTATCGATTCGCCTGTGAATCAGTGCATAGAAGATAAATGTATCGTTAGGACAGGGGGAGTAACCGAGGGTGAGGGTTTTCATATTAATAATGCGATTAATAATAGAAGACATGGAGAAAGATATCATTGCAAATTTATCAATGCAAAATTATCATTTAAGATTTAAAATGATAATTGATAATTTTGCAATTTAAAATGAATTTCCCTGTGTTCTCTGTGGTTATTTATCTTATTTCCCCTGTTTACTCCTGTAATCCTCAATAGCCTTGCGAAGGGCGTCAGCGCCAAGATTCGAGCAGTGCATTTTCTGAGGAGGGAGGCCGTCAAGCGCTTCGGCAAGAGAGGCTTTTGTTATCTTCAATGCCTCTTCAAGTGTCATGCCTTTAACCATTTCTGTTACCATGCTTGATACTGCGATCGCAGCGCCGCATCCGAAGGTCTGGAATTTTGCATCGACTATTTTGTCATCATTAACCTTAATATAAATTTTCATCACGTCGCCGCATACGGGATTGCCTTCAACCCCTATTCCATGCGCATCAGTCATTTCTCCGACATTCCGGGGATTTGTAAAATGATCCATTACTTTTTCACTGTACATGATGAACCCTCCATTCCTTCCCATCCTTTGGCATAAGGGGATATTTCCCTCAGTCGTGAGATAATCTGAGGAAATGTTTCGTTGAAATAATTTATATTATCTTCTGTGGTATCTTCTCCAAGAGTAAAAACAACCGAACCCTGTGCGAGGTGTGCAGGGATTCCGATTGATATAAGAACAGGCGAGGCTTTTAATGCCTTTGAACTGCATGCGGAACCGCTTGCACAATAAATACCTTTTGCTGCAAGGAGCAGAAGCATGGCTTCACCTTCTATATATTCAACTACGAAACTTGCGTGGCCTGGAAGCCTCTGTTCCGGATGCCCTGTAAGGATAATTTTATCAATCTTCAATGCATTACTTATTAGTTGGTCCCTCAACGGCATAATATGGTCTATACGTTTCTGTATATTAATTCTTGCGAGCTCTGCCGCTTTCCCCATCCCGACGATTGCAGGGACATTTTCAGTTCCGGCCCTTCTCCCTCCTTCCTGTATTCCTCCATAAATCAGGGGCACTATCCGCATTCCTTCCTTAACGTAAATTGCCGCGGCTCCCTTTGGACCATAAAACTGATGTGCTGCAAAAGACAGGAGATCAATACCGAGCGACTGGACATCAACAGGGATATTACCGACAGATGCAACGGCATCTGTGTGCAGGACTACACCTTTCTGTTTTGCAATCTTACTGATTTCCGCAATGGGTTCAATGGTGCCGATTTCAGGACTTGCATGGATGATTGAGATCAAAATAGTTTCTTTGGTGATTGCCTTTTCAACGTCTTCAGGATTGACAGTTCCATATTTGTCTACGGGGAGATAAGTTACGGCAAACCCTGATTTTTCGAGAAAACGCGCAGTGTTTAAAATCGAGTGATGTTCGATCCTGGAAATGATGAGGTGCTTACCTTTATTCTGATTGGCGTATGCAATGCCTTTTAATGCAAAGTTATTGGCTTCAGCGCCGCTGGCAGTAAAGATTATCTCCTTTGATTTGGCGTTTATCAGCGATGCAGTGCTTTCCCGTGCATTTTCAATAGCCTCTCTTGCCTTCATCCCGGGTTCGTAAAGGCTTAGTGGATTTCCGTAACGTTCCCTGAAATATGGAAGCATTGCTTCCAGGACTTCAGGGTTCAATGGATTTGTTGCCACATGGTCAAGATATATAGTTTTCATTTTGACTCCTTAACCTTTCTTATAAAGAATTTATAATGATCCGTGTCTTCATAAATCCCCATGAATTCGTTTCCTGTTTTATTACACCATCCGGGGATATCTTCAAGCGCCCCGTCGTAGTCTGTAAGAATGGACAGGATTTCTCCTGTGTTAATTTCCTTGATCTTATCCTCAATAGTAAGCAAATGCATCGGGCACATCATATAAATTATATCAGTTGTTGCGTCTGCGTATATAGGTTTGTCAAGAAATTTAAGCCTGGCAACGTCCTGCAAGTTTGTTATAACCTCCGCTGCTGACAATTTTTTACCTCTTTATCTTAAGCTCTTCATTAATTAAGTCATTGAGGCTTATTGTTCCGAGAAAGTTTTCTATTTTTTCGCCAAGAGATTTCCATAATAATCTTGCAACACATCCCTCAACGCGATTGCATCCTTTAGCTCTGGGCCCGAGGCAGTGTGTAATGGTTACAGGTCCTTCAAGGGCATTCAGAATCATGCCGATACTGATTTCCTCCGGTTTTTTGTTTATAACATAGCCGCCGCCCGGACCTTTCTGACTTTTTATAAGCTTTGCCCTGCGCAGTTTGTTGAGTAATTGTTCGAGATATGCAACAGAGACATCCTGCCGCTCAGAAATTTCCTTGATTGTCAAAAGGCCTTTTTGATAATTTTTAGCTAATTCAAACATGGCACGAACGCCGTATTGTCCTTTTGTTGATAACCTGAGCATAAAAATAGAATATAATGGTTTACTAAAATTGTCAAGTATTATTATAAACTTAAAATGCGCATTTTCCGGATATAATAAAATTGTGCTTATTTAGAGTCTGTCCATAAAGTCAAACACTGAAGCGTCATTCCCGCAGTCTGTTGAGCGGGAATCTAGTCTTTTAAATAAGTTCTGGATGCCCGATTAAAGACCCCCGATTACGACATTTGAGGGCAGGCTTCGGGCATGACAAAAATAAAAAATAGCAATTTATAAACAAATACTATTTAGAAAAGATATGGGAATCTTTCTCAAAGAGGGTAGGCATGTTTTTCTTTGCCAATTCAAGCCGTTCGTCAAACTCCATATCTCCTTTCCCGAGGAAATTAAAAAGGAGTTTTGCAAGAGCGGTCTTCCAGTTGCTCATAACGGTCCGGCAGGTCCAGTTTACGTTGTAATTCAATCCACGCGTTATAACAAAGAAAAATACTGCAGGCTCTACGGTTCTCTTGACAATAAAAAAAAGGATGCCGGTAAGAAAAATATGAATTGCATTACGTGTCGCCTTTGTTTTATTTAAATACTTAATTGAAAAGCGCGGAATGTAAGGTGTCATATAAAGGAGTTTATTGAAATATGTCTTGTCAATCTTTACCATGTATCGTGTGAGATATGCATCGGGGTCTACCAACTTTTCCCCTACCGCCTTTTCAGTTAGAGGGGTTCCCGGGAAGAAAGTAAGATGGGCCAGTGAAATAGTATATGGTCTTTTCAATTGAGCCATAGAATTGATACTTTCCATCTCATCCTCTTCTGTTTCATAAGGATTATCCACTATCATCTCGTAATATGGGGCCGCCTTACTCTCAGAAATTAATTTATTGGCCTGAATAACAGATGAAAAAGGCACTTTCCTGTTATAAATATCGAAATTTACGTGGTCACTTCCTGTCTGAATACCCATGACAATCACGCTTAATCCCGCATCTTTGAGCATTAAAAGCTTTTCCCTGTCAAGCATTGTGGGGATTGCACGCACCATAAATGGCAGGTTTATGTATTTCTTGTATTCATCGCAAAATTTCCGGATCCACTCCATGTCATGAACAAAGAAACAATCGTCCTCAAAATTTATATACAGAACGTAGGGGTCTTTTTTCACCATTTTCAATTCTTCAATACAGTTTTCAACAGACCTTTCCCTTACCTTTCTCCCGAATACTTTTGTAAGCGAACTGTTGGCACAATATCCACAATTAAACGGACAGCCCCGTGTTGTCATCATCAGGTGGCAGGTGCCCCCATATAACGCATATCTTCTGAAGAGTTTGGGATGCTGACAAAAATTATATATCTTATTGTTATGAAATACATAGTAATAACCGGGGAGATATTCCTGAAATGGCAAACTGTCGAGGTTCATCTCGAGAGGCCTGTCAGGCTGCTTTATTATTTCCCCTTTGTGACGAACCCATATGCCTGGAATATCAGGAACGAGATCTCTGCTTTTATCGTACAGATGGTCAAGTAATGAAACAACAACCCTTTCTCCCTCACCAATGCATATATAGTCTGCATACTTCATGCAATTATCAGGAGCAACCGTTACTTGCACCCCACCCCATATTATTGGAATCTGAAAGCTTTCTCTTAAAAGGCGGGTCAGGTTTTTGGCAGGATAAAATTCAATAGCCATAAGGCTTATACCGATCAGATCAGGGTTATAGTCACGGATAAAATTTACTATTTCAGGATGCAGCGTTGGTTCCAGGTAGCCGGGTAAAAGCAATATTTTAACATCGTGTCCTTTGTCTCGAACATTAGCTGCTATATATTTTAAGCCTGTTACATAGGCATTGGATTGTAGTGAAATTAGTAGGCACTTCATCGGAAAAGATATGTTTTTACCCGGTCTTAGTTTGAATTTGTTAATAATAAAGAATCTAAAATTATAAAGTCAATCACATACAAACCTAAAATACGGCAGTAGCCACGAATGAACACGAATAAACACGAATGAATTACCATAGCTAAGACAGATAGTACTCTTCACCAGAAGGATTATGAGTTTGCGGATTATAACTTCTCAATTATTCGCGTCGATTCGTGACTTAAAAGCATTTTTTTGATAAACGATTCTTCCCATCCTTTGCCTGCAAAGAAAAAGGGCTCTGTTCAATGACCTGAACAAAGCCCCTGGATTTTCAGACCGGTCTGAAGGTTAAAATTCTATCTTTTTGCTCACCTTTTTCCAGGTTGCTGTATCGCTTTCTTCATAGCTGAATTTGTATGCGGCTTCAATCTCCACAGACTTGGTGCCTGCCTTGAGGGGCACTACAAATGTATGAGAATCTGTTTCAAGAGGCTCAAGCCCTAAATTAATGTGCGTCATGGCAGTCAGATCCCAATCGTCAAAGCCTTCATAGCCTTTTTTGTTTGAAGGCAGATGAAGGTCATAGACCTCATATTCTTTGCTTTTTGAAAATACTACCTTGCCGTCCTGATCTTTCACGGTCACTTCCAGTGCCGCCTTTGGGATGAATACTCAGCCATGCGGCAGGTCATGCGCAGCGTTGTTTCTCAACTGTACATTT
The DNA here is from genome assembly GCA_016215115.1 of Nitrospirota bacterium. Taxonomy (GTDB): domain Bacteria; phylum Nitrospirota; class Thermodesulfovibrionia; order UBA6902; family UBA6902; genus SURF-23. Next base: position 63,586 of record JACRLN010000014.1, on the reverse strand, counting down.
ATTACAACTGCAGGTGATGACGTATTATTCAAATGATCAAAATTACGGGTCGGTGTTGCGCTTAATTGAATATCTATCGCAGTCTGTGCAAAGTCCTTCTCATAGATCCCGGGGAACCTGTGGCTTGCACCGCCTTCACCCTTCATATGGCATTCCTGGCAGGTTTGCTTGCCGCCGTGTGCCAGATAGTGTTCCTGATAAACTGACCATTGGGTCGGGCATTCTTTTGAAGACATACCCGGCGGACATCCGTGGTGACACGGTGCGCAGAATTCGGCTTTTTTCATGTATGCCGACTGTATGGTATTAAAACCGATTGCGTCTTTATGAGGAGGATTCTTTGCATCTCCGGGCCCGTAAATTGTATTCGCTTCCATCGGGCCGGCCCCCAGGCCTCCGGGTGTTTTATTGCCATGACATGTAAGACAGTTAATATTAACCTTTGAAAGTTCTTTTATTGCCGCCTCTTTTTTAGATGCATCTTTATCATCAACAGCGGTCACTATTAATCCTGCAATCTGCTCTGCAAGCTCATCAGAAGCGTTCGAAGCAGCGATCGGCGCGTGGCACATGAGACACATATCTCTCAACATGGTTCTCTTTACCCCGGGCAATTTATCAACCCCGCTTAATAAAAATGTTCTGAATGATCTTATAGTGCGTGGATCGGTTATTGATTTAGAGTGCCATGACTTGGACCAGTTTTCGTGAATATCAGTGTGGCATCCTTCACACTGCGTGGAATCTACTGGTGATACAAGTTCATCAATTGTCTTGGCCTGCCCTGAGAATGCCAGTTGAGGGACAAGAGCAGCAGAAACAATTAGAATAAATACAAGCAATAACTTCATGTTACCTCCTTCTTTTTATTTGATTTATTGGTTACCTATTTTTCCCCTAAGAAAAGATTTTAGGGATTATTAGCAACAGGGTAATTATTATAAACCCAAGGACGCCTTGTATGTCAAGGTAAAATCTTCTATTACGCATTACCGTCATTGACCCGTAAATCCTGGATAACTTATAATACCCTCAACGTGAATATATCTTTAATAAAAGTCAGGGAACCCTCCGTAGATATTCCTGAAGTGACACCGCCTTTGGGTCTTATGTATCTTGCCGGTTATTTAAGGAAATACAGGCCCGGCAAGGATAACATAAAGATATTGGACCTTTCAGTGCAGAGAGAGGATTACGTTTTTGAAAAGCTGAAGGATGCTGATATTGTAGGCCTGTCGTCTACAAACAGAGACGGCTTGTATCTGAAAAAAATTATAGATAATGTGCGAAAAATAAACAAAAGGGGCTCGATTGTTGTAGGAGGGCCGATCGTTTCAAGTTCATTAAACGAACTGTTTGACCATTTTGATATTGATTGTGCAGTTGCTTATGAAGGAGAGCAGACATTTCTTGAAGTTGTAGAAAAGTTTGACGGCGGCAGTATTCCTTTTGAAGGCATAAAAGGTATCTTGTATAAAAATGGGAGCAGTAATTTCACCGGCAGGAGAGAACCTATAGAAAATCTTGACGATGAAGTGCCGTTTCCAGCCTGGGACCTCATCCTGGAGGGTCCGCTCTCCAAAGAATACTGGAAGAGAAAAAGTTTTGCATTTTTCAGAAATGAAAATAAATACATGGGGCTTTTCACATCCCGCGGGTGTCCTTACACATGTATATATTGCCATGATATTTTTGCAAAGCGGTTCAGGGCGCATTCTGCCGAGAGAGTCGTTTCGGAATTAGAATTTTTGAGCGATAGGTTCGGGATCAGGGACTTCGAATTTTATGACGATACTTTTAACTTTGACAAGGACAGGGCAAGAAAGATATGCGACCTTATAGTGGAAAAGCAGTTAAAGATAAACATGTACTTTCCAAACGGTCTCAGGTCTGACAGATTGGAGAAAGATATAATTGAGAAAATGGCAAAAGCCGGGACAAAAGTCATATGTTTTGCTATTGAAACTGTATCTGAGAGATTACAGAAGCTCCTCCGGAGAAATCTGAAATTTGACAACATAAACAACATGATAGAAATTGCAGTAAGAAACGGGATACACGCTGAAGGATTTTTTATGCTCGGACATCCGACTGAAACGAAAAAAGAGATGCTGGATACAATAGACTTTGCCGCAAAATCCCCTCTGCACTCAGCAGCGTTTTCAATGGCTACACCTCAGAAAGGGACGGAGCTTTTCTCAAAATACGTCGGGGAGAAAACCCCTCAATCTTTCGGAGAAGGTTATTATGTTTATTCCAGTTCCATATCCCAACTTCAGCCCAAAGAGGTAAGAAGACTCTTAACATATACCTTCCTGAAATTTTATCTCAGACCTGTAAGGATTTTCAGGATTCTTAAAACCTTTCCGGCGGGTTTTATTTTCAGCAGAAGATTTCTGGTACAGTTATTTAAGTGGGTAGATGTTGTTTTTCACAGTAAACACGCTTCCAGGTAATAACTGCTCTGCTCAACGTCTCTTCTTGCCCCATTTTCAGAGTATTAGAAAAAAGGTTCTTCCGGCATTCCTATAGTTAGAGTCTGTTTATTAAGACGTCATTCCCGAGGTCTTTATCGGGAATCCAGTTCCTCTGAATTCTGGATTCCCGCTCAACGGACTGCGGGAATGACGGCGCTTATCCACACAATTTCCGGAAGACCCATAAAAAAGCCACAGAGGGAATTAACAGATTAAAAGAAAGGTCCCGGTAACGTTCGAATAAAAATTGCGAATAACGGTTATAAAGATTATTTTGATGAGGGTCTTCACCCCGTTAGAGAGAAGATATCATCTAACGGGGTGAAGTGTGGGTTAGGCGAGCCCACGCCGAAGCGCTGCCTCATCAAGAGGGATGAATCCTGAAAACCTCAAAAAATACTTTGAGGCTTTCAGTAGATTCAGCCATGTCCCCTCAAGAATTATTGTTCTATACAGATATTTTATTGCGAATAGAGTCTCTTATATCTGAGTTGTCATTCCCGAAGTTTTTTATCGGGAATCCAGTATTCTTTTAAATCAACTGCTTCTGGATTCCCGCTTAAGGACTGCGGGAATGACCATTTATGCGCAATTATTTATGACGCTATGCATAATTAACAAACGGACTACTTTTTTTCATTTCTTGTTTACCTCATAAAAGACTTGTTAATAATTTATAAACACTTTAAATCGTTTAAATAAAATTATTCAGACACAAGATGCTTTTTTGAAATTGTCAGGAAGATACATTAATAGAATGTCCTGAAATTGTCTTTCTCTTCATCATGTCCCCGTAAAATTAATGTCGTAAAATTTATTGCAAATAATATTACGACATGAATAAACATATGTCAAGGACTTTTTTGCTTTTGTCAAGCCAAATTTAAAATGTCCGGTTTTTACCAAAATAGATGGAAAAAATAAAGAGAGGCTCTTGCAGAAGTCCCTGCAAAATGACTTGGGCCGTCATACCCGTGAAACTTGTCCTCGAAGGTCTCAATCGGGGAAAGGGTATCCAGACGCCTTTGTTTTTCAAAGAAACTGGATTCCCGATTACTACCTCGGGAATGACAAAACAAGACTTTTGCAAAAGTCTAAAGAGAAAATATTAAAAAATCAGATATAAGTTAAGGCAGGGTTATTTTTCGTAAAGGCTTTTAATTCTCGTGTAGGAATCCTCTATCCTGATTTCAGGTATCTGCCCTGACTCAACACATAATATTGTGTTTATGATGCATACACACATTTCTGCGGTCTCTCCTTCTTTGACAAATAACAGACCGCTTGGGAAATAAACGTAATTGTCTGTATGTAATGTTTTCTTGACGGATATGCTGAAATCCTGAAAAAAAGTTGTGCCGTCACAGCTTAAAGGTCTCATGATAATGTCTGCCCTGGCATAGGCAGACAGTGTTGCCTGCAGATCATCAGGTTCTATGAAGATAAAGTTGTCTATGTGTTCCTTTCCCGCTTCTTGAAGTACATGCAGCAATTTTGCAGAAGGCTTTTCAGACAGGGAAATTACCAGTCCCACATACGAGGGCAGTGGATAGGTAGAAACCATCTCCTTCAGGATTTCAAAAAGGAAAGAAGGATATTTTACGTTCGTAAAGATAATGATTTTCTCTTTACCCTTGAGTTTCTTCAAAGCAGGAATTTCACGTGTCACGATGTCACGGGGGGTATAAATGAAAGAAGGGATCAATTCAAAGTTGGACTTGCGCATATACATGCAAGCCACATTATAGGTGTCTTTGTCAGAGCATATAATCTTGTCAGCAAAGGTAAAGGCAGTAAAGAGCGTCTGTCTTCCGCCAACGGGGCTTCTCATTTGCCCCTGTATTGAAAACAGTTCCGAGTGAATGGTGATAAATGATTTTGCACGGAAGAACTTGCCGACAAGTATCGAGGTCATGAGTTTCAATAATCCCAGGCGCAGATAGCCTTTTGTTAAAAAATGAATTACATCCTTTCCCCAGCACATGCGGAGCAATGTAAATACAAAGCCGATGTAACTTTTCGTGTCAACAAACCTCTTGTCTTTCGAAGGATTTGAAGATGCATTGATAACGCTGCATTCATGACCTTCCTCCTCAAGCTTTTTTAATAACGACAGGTTAGAAAGATTTTCTTCTTCGTATGGAGGGGTAAAATTTCCTATTAATAATATCTTCATCTTAATTCTCAAGCATAACGCTTATGAGGTCGCCTATCTTGATGTTGAATATCTGCGCAGCATTATCTTGATTAACAAAGAGTTCAAGATGGCCGAAACCGTTTATGGTTGCAGATAAAGCCTGGTCTTTAACCGCAGCGTAATAATTAACAAAGGACAGATGCTGGTCCCGGCACATTATTTTAAATTTATGTTTTGAATCGATTGGCGCTAACTGAGACAGGGTATCTGTTGTTATGTTTGTGATGGCATTGCCGTAATGATCAAGTGAAACCACTTCACCATGTATTATATTATCACCTGAAAGTGAGGGTTTTGGTAAAGTTATTTTAATATAGTCAAAAATCTGCTCTCCAAATTTAAGCGAATCCACGCCCTTTGACAGCCATGCGGCAACCGGTGCAAATATGTCGCGCCCATGGAATGTGGCACCTGTCATAGGGAGAAAATAGTGTGATGAAGTTATGTGAAGGACTTTGAAAAAATTGTTAAACTCTTTTTCATAAATCGGAGAAAATATCCCGTTGTCAGGACCTATAAAATAATGATCTTCTGTAATAACAAGGATGGGTCTTCTTTCCCCTCCAACCCCGGGGTCCACAACGGCAATATGAATTGTGGCAGACGGGAAATATTTATAGCTCATCCCTATTATCTGTGATGCTTCGTAAATATTGTGACGCTCTATATTATGAGTGATGTCTATTATCTTTGCATTCGAGTTTATTCCCAGTATTACACCCTTCATAATTCCGTTAAAAGAATCTTTCAGTCCATAATCTGTCGTTAAAGTGATAAAAGGTCTTTCTAACATCGAACAGCCCCTGTTAATTTTTTTAATGATTTGACGCCTTTTGCTGACATGTATGATTTAATCCCTTCAAGTATGTCCATTGTAGCCTCCGGATTAATAAAGTTTCCAGTCCCCACAGCTATGGCGCTCGCTCCTGCAAGGAAAAATTCAATAGCATCTTCGGCGGATATTATACCACCCATGCCGATAATTGGAATACGTACAGTTTTATAACATTCCCAGACCATTCTTACAGCAACAGGCTTGATTGCCGGGCCAGATAAGCCTCCAGTGATATTTGCAAGCTTCGGTTTTCCTGTTTTTATATCAATTGCCATACCTGTTAGTGTATTGATAACGGAAATTGCGTCTGCGCCTGCATCTTCTGCTGTTTTTGCCATAAGACTTATATCAGTAACATTTGGGGAGAGTTTGACAATGAGTGTAAGATCTGTTACTTTTCGAACTTCGCTGACGACCTTGAAAGTTACTTTTGGATCTGTGCCGAAGATGCTCCAGCCCTCCTGCTTGTTAGGACATGATATATTCATCTCAAGTGCGTGGATTCCCTTTGTCTCATTTAATTTCCCGGCAGCTTTTATATACTCTGATATGGAATCACCAAAGAAATTAACTATAACAGGTATATGGAATTGTTTTAAAAACGGGAGTTTCTTTTTTATGAAATTGTCAATCCCTATATTCTGAAGCCCGATTGCATTGAGCATACCTGCAGGTGTCTCAACAATACGGGGAGGAGGATTGCCTTGCCTGGGTTTTAGCGAAAGTCCTTTTACAACGATTGCGCCAAGCTTGTTTAAATCAACAAATTCTGAATACTCCTTGCCATAACCGAAGGTGCCCGAGGCAGTCATGACAGGGTTTTGAAGCTTTAATTTTCCTAAATCAACTGATAAATTCATTCCCATACAATTTCCTCTATCCTAAACACAGGTCCCTCTTTGCAAACTCTTTTGTAACCGTCGACAGTATTCACAACGCAGCCAAGACATGTGCCGAGACCGCATGCCATGTTCTGTTCAAGCGCCATATATCCTTTAAGATCATATTTTCGTGCAAGCAGTGATAAAGCCATCAGCATGGGTTTGGGGCCGCATGCGTATAAATAGTTTTGAGTTTTGAGTTTTGAGTTTTGAGTTAAGAACTTTTTCAATATGTCTGTTATAACCCCTTTATATCCAAGCGTACCGTCATCAGTAGCAATTACAGGTTCAATCCCAAGTGATTTCAATTCATCAATACAGAGTAATTCTTCTTTTGTCATTGCACCGTAAAAGAGAAGATGTTTATTCTTTTTCAATTTTTCTGCAAGGGAAAAAATCGGAGCTATTCCGAGTCCTCCTGCTATAAGAATTATTTTATCATGTGTCTTTGCAACAGGGAATTTATTACCAAGAGGACCGACAACATCTAATAAATCTCCAGGTCTTCTTTTGCTTAAAATACCGGTTCCCTTGCCAGCAACCCTGTAAAGAATCTGAAAATCGAATCCAAGCCATCGATGCATGCTGAAGGGGCGTTTCAGGAGGGGATCGAGACTGCTGTCTACGGATAACATGAAAAAATTGCCGGGTTCAGGCCGATTTATTTTTTTAAAGGGATGAAGTGTTAAAAGGTAATGGTCTTTTTTGATTTGTTTGTTATCTGTTACAGTTGCTTTAAATAGTCTATTCAAAGATTATCTCTAAGATTTCGTACTCAATGGTTCTTGCAGGCGCTTTTACTATTGCAATTTCACCCACTTCTTTACTTATTAATGCCTTTGCAACAGGTGAACTTATGGATATTTTGCGCTCTTTGATATTTGCTTCATCAGGCCCTACCAGGATGAATTCATACTCCACATCCGCCTCAACGTCCAGTACCTTTACCTTTGCGCCAAATGCAACTTTATCCTGTGATATCCTGGAAGGATCTATTACTTCTGCAAGCGCAATCTTTGATTGAAGCTCCTGAATCCTTCCTTCAAGGAAAGACTGTTTTTCTTTTGCAGCATGATACTCCGCATTTTCGGATAGATCACCGTGCGCCCGCGCTTCAGAAATTGCTTTTATGTTATTAGGCCGGTCTGTTTTGAGAAGCCTTTCAAGCTCATCCTTGAGTTTCTGATATCCGGCAGGAGTCATCGGGAATTTTTTCATTTTGGAAATTTTAACAATATGTATTTGATAAAGTAAACCCCGCTAAAAATACCAGCACTGCATTAAAGTCCGCTGAAATTATTTTAAAACGTAACCCTGCAGCGTATCAGATGTGCATTATTTCTAAACGGGGGAAAGGTGAAAGTTTATCATCAGGACAGGGATTTTTTTACACTATCTTCGTCTCTTTTGACTACTATAAATACATCTCCGGCTTAATATTCCATCTTTCAGGAGATTCATAATTTATAACCGTATCTTTAATACCTTTATCTGATAGTTCTGAAATGTCCTTGTCATAAGGCACAACGAAAACCCCTTTTATTGTATCATAAATAATGCGAATGAGTGGATACAGCAGACCTTTTACACCATGATCGACAACTATCCCAAGCAAACCGCTTTCCAGACGCACCAGTGTACCGACAGGATAGATACCTACGCAGCAGATAAATTGCTCTACAAGGTTTTTGTTATAATAACTATTACTCCACTCATAAAGCTTTCTTAAGGCTTCGGTAGGTATTATTTTATCTTTATAGCATCTGTCAGATGATAACGCATCATATACATCTGCAACAGCCGACATCTGGCCGAAGATGCTGATCTCGTCTCCCTTTAAACTGTAAGGATAGCCGGTCCCGCTTAATCTTTCATGATGATGGGCAGTCACATAGAAAGAAATTTCATCAATACTTGTGCACTGCTCAATAATATTACAACCGAGTTTTACATGTTCTTTCATAATAGTAAATTCTTTTTCTGACAAGGGCCCTTTTTTATTAAGAATTTCAATAGGCACTTTGACTTTTCCAATGTCGTGCAGTAAACCTCCAATGCCAACTGCCTTTATTGTCTTGTAATCAAGATCAAGTTGTTCAGCAAAAGAAATTAATAGTGCACATACTGACAATGAATGCATGTATGTATACTCATCTTTCTGTTTGATCCTTCCAAGACTCATGAGCGCGTCTTTATTTTGAAAAATCGAATCGGCTATTTTTTCTACAATATTTTCGACCTGTTTAATCTCAATCTGTTTACCAAGTTTTACATCTTCCATTATGTTGTAAATTGCTTTTTTTGACTCTTTTATTATCTCTCGTGCTCTGACAAGCTCTTCTTTTAGCAAGGCACGACTGCCGGTCTTCAACTTTGTATCGGTAAGTTTATCAAGTTCTCCCTGAATTTCTACATCCTTTTTTGTTGGGGCATCAACAACATCCATGCCTTTGTCGGTGTCGATATAAACCTCATTAATTCCATGGGTAACAATCTTATCAATGTCGCGCTCATTTTTAATTTTTATTTTATTACTAATGAAAGGATGGTCCAACCAGTCGCAATTTATATCGTGAATGAAAATTCCCGGCTTTAACTGGTCAACTTTTATTTTTTTAATCATGGCTAAATGAAGTTATCTGTTTGTCTGATACATTTTTCACAATTTGATAATATTATCGGTAAGTTGTAAAGAAAACTTAAACTGAAAGTATTCAGAAAATAAAGCGAACACTTTCCATGAAGGTAAAAAAATGGTTCTTTCTCATTTCAAGCGGGTAAGTAGAGTATTAGAACAAGGATAGCTTTACTTTTGTCCCCTCTTAAACCCCTATTCTTTTTTTGATTTTATAAGTAGAAATTTCCATTACATCCTGAACTTCTTCTATTTCGCCTGTTTCAGCCAGAAAATTCAGGGTATTTTTGACTTCATCAACCCCGTGCTTACCCTTATTGTACCTCAACCACCAGTCTTTTATTCCCTCAAAAGTGTCCTCTTCTTCTGGACGACTTGTGAGATAAGACAGGATTTCTTCAGCAATGCCTGGTCTTTCCGTCATGATCGACAAACCTCCGGTTTTTTTACTTGACCCTTCTTATGCAGCACGACATCATTTTCATCTGAAACAATACTTTTTGTTTTTTTAACTTCTTTTCTCTGAAAGAGGTTGCGAGCTTCCAGTAAATATTTTTTAATTCAGTTACCATTAACTCTCCCTTCAAGGTCATTTTTTGCTCTCTAATACAACAGCAGCAAGACCAATCTGCTGTATGACCATTATATATATTTTACTTACAGGCGAGTTGGATTTAAGTGATAGAAATCACATCGTTAACTATTCCAATCAGGCTCATCGTGGGAAAGTGTGGGTAAAATCTAAGAATCAGGATATACTTAATGTTGTACCCCCTTTAGAAAAGGGGGGCAGGGAGGATTATGTAAATTCATTATATAAAATTTCCCCTAACCCCTCTTTTTCAAAGAGGGGGCACCCTTAACTGAGGGGTTACGATAGTCGTCTTTTCCCCTTGCAAATTACAACTTGCCTTGCTTATGATAATTGTATAACCAGATCAAGCTTTTTCAAAAATCAGGCAAACAGGCCCCAAATGACACCTGAAGAGACTAAGAAAATTCCTAAAATAATCATATATGGCAGTAACGGTTTTGACGAACTGATCCAGCGGTTCAGAACTTATACAGGCAAGAGCTTTCCTGTTTTATTTTTTGATCCTTCAGGGACAGGAAAAACTACCGCAGCAGATATCATAGCAGCTGAACTCAACCTCAATATACAGAGGGCGGATCTTTCTGTTGTTGTAAGCAGACAGATTGGCGAAACAGAGAAAAACCTGGATAATATCTTCAGGGATGCATCTTCCATGAACGCCGTCCTTTATTTTGAGGAGGCAGATGCACTATTTGGAAAACGTCTGGAAGTAAATGATGGACACGACCGTTATGCTAATATGGAAATAAAATACTTATTGAATAAGATAGAGGAGTATGATGGTATAGTAATTTTAGCTACTCACCATAGTAAAAATATAGATGAAGCCTTAATTCGCAATATGCGGTTTATCGTTGAGTTCCCTTCTGACAGGGGGAAACAAGGGAAGTGAAAAGGTAAAATGGCGCTGGATATAATTTATAATAGGATAAACATGGTCCGAGTGAATTTTTACTACAAAGACGGTTGCTGGCTGTGCGATTCAGCAGAAGAAATGCTGAACGGACTCAAGGAAAGGTACGCAATAGAAATTAATAAGATAGCAATTGATTCTGATGATGAACTCTATGAACTATACAGGTTTGATATTCCTGTGTTTGAGTTTAAGGACGGTTCAGCTCTTTACGGGCGCATCAAAAAGCAGGACTTTTTGAAAAAACTTGAAGAAAACAGGGAATAATTAAAAATTGCAACAATGCAAAACAACAGAACAGAAAACAGTAAAACAAAGAATATATCACCCCGTCTCTATTGACTTAATAAGCTCAACCTGTTATTATTTAAGTAAAGTTTCAGAGGTTTTTGCAATCTAAGATGACCACAAATACATTTAACTTTTCGGCCTCTTTTTTATTTATTGTATATAATCCTTCTGATAAGTTGTCTTATAAGACAGGAGTTAAATAAGATATGGCGCCTAAACAGGATTATATAAAAAAGATGGAATTAAGAAAGCAGCGCAAGATTGATGCAGGCGTTGTTTCTGAACGTTTTCCAAGGATATCAAACATGATTATTCACATGACATACTTTCATGATGCGGAAAATTCGGTTCTCATGGAGCGCACAGTTAATATTTTTCCAACAAGTACGGCCGATTTTAATATGGAATGTATGATAAGGGGCTGTGATAACGGCGGTTTTAATTTAAATCCCTTAATTTCAACCCTGATTAAACAAAATAAAAAGCTGGCAAAAGGGAGTATGAAGTGCAAGGGTAAACTCGAAAATCATTCGTCTACCCATGCAAATATCTCATACGAAATAAATATAAAATATAATAAACAATCCTCAATATAGATAATTAATTTTCATTAATTATCAGTCCCGGTAAGGTCTGTTGAATCTCATAGCTTTAATCTTTTTCTTTCGTGCTTCTATTCGTTTACGCTTTTCTTTTTCAGAAGGCTTTTCATAAGACCTTCGTCTTTTCAGTTCCTTAAAAAGACCTTCTTTCTGAAGAGAGATTTTCAGGTCTCTTATGGCTTTTTCTATATTATTCCCATATACTTTTATTTCCAAAATGATTTATCTTCTCCCTCTGCTTTGCCCTGTTCCTCTGCCTCCGCCAAACCCCCCTCTGCTTCTATCGTTATTGCCTCTGCCTCCGCCATAACCTCCCCGTTCTCTCGGCTGCTGGGGCCGTGCCTCGTTGACAACGATAGTTCTTTCCATAAATGATGTTCCGTTAAGGTCTGAAATAGCTTTGCCTGCATCTTCTTCTGTTGCCATTTCAACAAAACCAAAACCCTTTGACTGGCCGGTTTGTGCATCAGTTATTATTTTGACAGATTCAACCTCACCAATTGCTGCAAAGAGCTCACGAAGTGCCTCTTCTGATGCCTGAAATGGAATGCTACCTACATACAGTTTCTTACCCATTTGTTAACTTCTCCTTATAAAAAGAAAATTAAAAACCTCACCGACTTTAAAGCGGTGAGGCTTTTTCAACTTTAAAAGTCATTACTAATATAGCATAAATTAATAATATTTATATCAAACAGAAAATCTTGGTAATTATAATTTGATGTGGTGATACTGCTGCAGAGATTTTATATTGATTTTTTCTTTTAGCAGCACCTCGATTGCGTTTAGAGTCGCTCTTGCACCTGTGATTGTGGTTGTGTAGGGAACTTTATATTGAAGGGCGCTTTCCCTTAAAATAAAAGAATCCTTTTGTGCCTTTGTGCCAAAAACAGTATTGATCATAAAATTTATTTCTTTGTTTTTTATGTAATCAACAATGTCCGGCCTTCCTTCACCGACTTTATTGACCGTTTCCACATTAATACCGTATTTATTCAGATAATCGGCTGTGCCTCTTGTAGCTATTAGTGAGAAACCAAGTGATGTAAGTTTGCGCGCCATTGGCGGAAGGTACTGTTTGTCTTTGTCTTTTACACTGATGAACACTTTTCCGCTCAGAGGCATTGTATTATTTGCCGAGGCCTGTGCCTTTGCATACGCCCTTCCGAAATCCTGATCAATTCCCATAACTTCTCCGGTGGATTTCATCTCAGGGCCTAATAAAGTATCAACACCTTTAAACCTGTCAAAAGGGAATACGGCTTCTTTAACTGTAAAATGAGATATTTCTATTTCTGATGTAACTCCCAGTTCAGCAAGGGTTTTTCCCACCAGGACCTTTGCAGCCATTTTGGCAAGAGGGACGCCTATGGATTTGCTGACATAAGGAATTGTGCGTGAAGCCCTTGGATTTACTTCAAGGATATAAATTTCTTTATCCTTTACGGCAAACTGTATATTCATGAGGCCGATAACATTAAGTTCCTTTGAGAGCGCCCTGGTGTATGTTTTGATGCTGTCCAGAATGTCCGAACGAAGAGAGTAGGGTGGCATGGAACATGCTGAATCTCCTGAATGAATGCCGGCTTCCTCAATATGTTCCATGATGCCGCCGATGATTACACTCGTTCCGTCAGAGATTGCATCAACATCGATCTCGATAGCGTCTTCAAGATATTTGTCTATTAATATGGGATGTTCAGGAGAAGCGGTGAAGGCCCTTTTCATATAGCCTTTAAGGCTTTCTTCATCATAAACAATCTCCATGGCCCTGCCGCCAAGCACATAAGAAGGTCGGACCATCACGGGATAAGCTATACCTTTGGCGGCTTCAACAGCCTCATCAACAGACATGGCGGTTCCGCTTTCAGGTTGCCGGAGATTGAGTTTGTGTAAAATTTCCTTGAATCTCTTTCTGTCTTCGGCCATGTCTATCGAATCAGGGGATGTACCGAGGATTTTTACTCCTGCCTTTTCAAGAGGAACAGCAAGTTTTAATGGAGTTTGTCCGCCAAACTGAACGATTATTCCTATGGGCTTTTCCTTCTCAATAATATTTAAAACGTCCTCGAAAGTGAGCGGTTCAAAGTACAACCTGTCTGCAGTATCATAGTCGGTGCTTACAGTTTCAGGATTGCAGTTAACCATTATAGTTTCATATCCGAGTTCCTTCAATGCAAAGACTGCATGAACGCAGCAGTAATCAAACTCGATTCCCTGTCCAATCCTGTTGGGCCCGCTGCCGAGGATAATAACTTTTTTCCGGTCGGTAGGGTTGGCTTCGCAATCTGTTCTAAGTGACGAGTGACAAGTGACGAGTGACGAGTTATCTTTCTTTATTTTTTGGCTTTCACTCGTTACTATTAACTCGTTACTTGTTACTGAATAGAAGGGTTTTTCATATGTTGAATAAAGATACGGCGTGTATGCCTTGAATTCAGCAGCACAGGTGTCTACCATTTTATATACAGGTAATATGCCGTTTTTCTTCCTGTATTGCCTCAATGACATCTCATCTGTGTTCAGGAGTTTTGAAAGTCTCCGGTCTGAAAAGCCGTATTCTTTTGCCTCACGCAAAAGAGTCTGGAAGTCTGAAAGCTCGTAAGCTCGGAAGTTGTTTTTTACTTCCGCACTTCCGCACTTCCGCACTTCCGCGCTGATATCTTCTTCCATCTTTATTATCTGCTTTACATTGTAAAGAAACCATGGATCGATCTGCGTTAATTCATGTATTTCTTCAATTTTCATTCCCGTCTTTAAGGCATGCGCAATGTACCAGATGCGGTCCCATCCGGGAGTTTTCAGTTTTTTCTTTATCTCATCAAGGTCTGCCTCTACAGGTTCGAAACCATAACTGTCTATTTCAAGACTGCGTATTGCTTTGTGCAGAGATTCTTTAAAAGTCCTTCCTATTGACATGGCTTCGCCGACTGATTTCATCTGCGTTGTAAGGGTAGCATCTGCTTCAGGAAATTTTTCAAAGGCAAACCGCGGGAATTTTACAACAACGTAATCAAGAGTGGGTTCGAAAGATGCGGGAGTTTCCTTTGTAATGTCATTCGGCACTTCGTCGAGTGTTAATCCTACTGCCAGTTTTGCCGCAATTTTAGCGATGGGAAACCCTGTCGCCTTTGATGCAAGGGCAGAGCTTCTCGAAACCCTTGGATTCATTTCAATGACTATCATGCGTCCGTCAACAGGATTTACTGCAAACTGGATGTTTGAACCTCCGGTGTCAACTCCTATCTCGCGGATTATATCAATCGAGGCGTCGCGCATAATTTGATATTCCTTGTCAGTCAAGGTTTGTGCAGGCGCCACCGTGATTGAGTCACCTGTATGAATGCCCATCGGGTCAAAGTTCTCTATCGAGCAGATAATCACAACATTGTCTTTATTGTCACGCATAACCTCAAGCTCGTATTCTTTCCACCCGAGAACGGACTCCTCGACAAGTACCTGATGGACTGGACTAAGGTCCAGGGCCTTATCAAGATTAACTTTGTATTCATCCATATTGTAGGCGATGCCTCCGCCTGTGCCTCCCAGGGTAAAAGAAGGTCTAAGGATTAAAGGGAAGCTGAGATGTTCGGCTGCTTTCATGCCTTCTTCGACAGAATTCACATGCCTGCTTTTGGGAGTTTCCAAACCGATTTTAAACATCGCTTCTTTGAATAACTCCCTGTCTTCAGCCTTTTTTATTGCAGGGAGTTTTGCACCGATTAGTTCCACAGTGAATTTATCGAGTATGCCTTTTTCTGAAAGTTCCACTGCAAGATTTAATGCGGTCTGTCCGCCCATTGTGGGAAGCAGGGCGTCAGGACGCTCCTTTTCGATTATCTTTTCGATTATGTCAGCGGTGAGCGGTTCAATGTATGTTATGTCAGCGGTTTCAGGGTCAGTCATAATCGTTGCGGGGTTTGAGTTTACAAGTATCACCTTGTAACCCTCTTCACGCAGGGCCTTGCACGCCTGCGTCCCGGAATAATCAAACTCGCATGCCTGCCCGATAATTATCGGGCCGGAGCCGATGAGCAGGATGCTTTTAATGTCTGTTCTTTTGGGCATGTTACCTTTTTCACTTGTTTTAGAACCACAGAGTCACTGAGATTGAAAAGTGCAGAAGTGCGGAAGTCTGAAAGCCCGGAAGTGAAAGGCTTTCCCACTTCTTAACTTCCGCGCTTCCGATCTTCATGCTCTATGCCTCTGTGTTAATTAATATGTATTTAAATTTCATCTATCATTTCCTTAAATCTCTTAAATATGTACCCTGAATCATTGGGTCCCGGCCCTGCCTCCGGATGATGCTGGAATGAGATTACCGGCAATTCAATATGTCTCATCCCTTCTTCAGTGCCATCATACAGATTTTTATGAGTTAACTCTACCTGTCCTCCGAGACTTTTAACATCAACACAGTAATTGTGGTTCTGCGAAGTGATTTCAACTTTTTTTGTTGACAGATCCATTACAGGATGATTTCCTCCGTGATGTCCGAATTTTAGTTTATAGGTACTTCCTCCCATTGCAAGTCCGAGTATCTGATGACCGAGACAAATGCCGAGTATCGGCTTTTTACCGAGAAGTTTTTGGATGCTTGCTATTGCGTATGTAACTGTCTGCGGGTCTCCTGGTCCGTTGCTCAGTACTATTCCATCAGGATTTATATTTAGCACTTCTTCCGCAGGTGTTTGCGCAGGAACCACAGTAACATCAAACCCTGCTTTAAAAAGATGACGGAGGATGTTCATCTTTACTCCGAAGTCGTAAACGACGACTGATTTAGCGCGGAAGCCGTAAGGTTCGGAAGCGATGAAGTTATTTTCTTCCGCACTTCCGCACTTCCCCACTTCCACGCTGCTTTTTAGTTTCCACAACCCTTGTGTCCATTTATATGGCTTCCTTGTTGTCACTTCTTTTACGAGATCAAAGGCGGAGATGCCGGGGTGCTTTTTTACTTTCTCCTGCAAGCTATGAGGATTCAGGTCTGTTGTTGAAATAATTCCCATCTGTACGCCATTATCCCTTAAATGTTTTGTAAGCGCCCTTGTGTCTATACTGTGAATACCGACTTTATTGTGTTCTCTAAGATATTGAGCAAGATTTTTTTGTGAGCGCCAGTTGCTGGGGAAATCAAAAAATTCCTTGGCAATGAACCCTTCTACATTTGGAATGCTGGATTCTATATCCTCATCATTGATTCCATAATTTCCTATCTGCGAGTATGTCATGGCAACTATCTGACCTTTATATGAGGGGTCTGTAAGTATTTCCTGATAGCCGGTCATTGAAGTGTTGAAGACTACCTCGCCGATGGTCTCTCCTTCAGCGCCAAAACTCCGTCCCTCAAAGAGAGTGCCGTCAGCAAGTACAAGAAACGCTTTTATAATTTTTTGATTGGTCATTATAAGTGGAAGCCTCCGTTAATCAAGAGAAGAAATTACAAACTTAATATATTACACTTTTTTACATATTAATTAAAAGAAATCTTTGAAGCTTTGCGTAACCATTCAGTTACGGGTGCTATATATCCCCCCTTTAGCAAAGGGGGGCGAGGGGGATTTTTATATGACTCAAAAATTATTCAATAAAATCTCCCCTAACCCCTCTTTTCCAAAGAGGGGAATTATCCAATCCACCCATAACTGAATGGTTACAGCTTTGCTTCTATGTCCAGTCGTAGACTTTTCCCATAGCAATGGTTTTTTCAACAGTACCTTTTAATGTCCATCCATTAAAAGGTGAATTTTTCCCTTTCGATAAAAATCTTGACGAATCAACTACAAAAGAATGTTCAAGATTTATTATTGCAAGGTCAGCGTCAGCGCCTGACGACAAAGTCCCTTTTGGAATTCTCATAATGTTAGAGGGAGTTACTGACATTTTCATAATGAGCTGCTTTAAGTCTAAAACTTCCTGTCCAACAAGCTGAAGCCCAAGTGAGAAGGCTGTCTCAAGACCTGAAATACCAAAAGAAGCAGCATCGAACTCTTTTGTTTTATCATCAATATGGTGCGGAGCATGATCAGTGGCAATTACGTCAATAGTGCCGTCTTTTAATCCCTGTTTAATGGCTTCAACATCTTTTTCTGTCCTAATGGGAGGGTTAACCTTAAGATTTGTGTCATAACTGATAAGTGATTCGTCTGTCAGACTGAAATAATGCGGGCATGTCTCTGCAGTGACATTTATTCCGCGTGCTTTGGCATCCCGGATTAATCTTACAGAGCCTTCGGATGAAACGTGAGCAATATGCAGCCTTCCGCCGGTAAGCCGGCAGAGAGTTAAATCTCTTGCAACCATTATTTCCTCAGCAGCCTTTGGTATTCCTCTTAAACCGAGAATGGTTGATACGAATCCTTCATTCATTACGCCGCCTTCCGATAAATGCAAATCTTCGCAGTGAGAAATTATCGGGACATCAAAAATTTTTGAATATTCAAGAGCGTGCCTCATAATAAGGCTGTTAGCTACAGGCCTGCCGTCATCAGAAAATGCAATACAGCCGGACCGTTTCAAGGCCTCGAGCTCTGCAAGCTCTTCATCGTTTTGCCCTTTTGTTATTGCGCCGATGGGGTAGACAGTACATGAACCTTCTTTCAAGGTCTTTTTAATAATGAACTCTGTTACAGCGATTGTATCGTTTACAGGATTTGTGTTGGGCATGCAGCATACCGATGTAAAGCCGCCTCTTACAGCAGCTTTAGTGCCGGTCTTTATTGTTTCCTTATACTCAAAACCAGGTTCGCGCAGATGAGTGTGCATGTCTACAAGCCCCGGTATGACGATACAGCCGGAGGCGTCAATAGTTCGGAAGTTCGAAAGCTCGGAAGCACGAAAGTCTGGAACTTTTTTCTTCCGCGCTTCCGCGCTTCCGCGCTTCCGCACTAAAGTGATCTCTCTTATTTTTCCGTCCTCAATTAAAATATCACCTTTTCTGTCAATATCCTGCAAAGGGTCAATGATACGCCCATTCTTTATTAAAATTTTCATTTTTTTACTCCTGCGAGCAGGTACAACACTGCCATTCTAACGGCAAGACCGTTGGTTACCTGTTCAAGAATTACTGATTGAGGCCCGTCTGCGACCTCCGATTCAATTTCAACACCCCTGTTCATGGGCCCCGGATGCATGACAATTGCATTATCCTTTGCGAGTTTTACCCGTTCGGTTGTGAGGCCGTAAAGATAAAAATATTCCTCAAGCGAAGGGAAGAAAGCTTTACTCTGACGTTCTAATTGAAGTCTCAGAGTCATAATAACGTCGGCTTTTTTCAAGCCTTCTTCCATATTAGAATAAATCTCTATACCAAGACTTTTAACTTCAGCAGGCATGAGGGTAGGGGGGCAGATTACCCGTACCTGTGCGCCAAGTTTTGTAAAGGCATAAATATTTGAACGCGCCACCCTGCTGTGAGTTATATCTCCTATTATCGCGATAGTAAGGTCCTTTATTTTTTTCTTGTATGACAAAACTGTAAACAAATCGAGCAGGGCCTGTGTTGGATGTTCATTTGCGCCATCTCCTGCATTGATTACAGAAATATTGAGGAGTCTGCTCAGAAAATGCGGGACGCCTGCAGAGGAATGACGTATAACGACAAAATCCGCTCCTAATGCTTTGATAGTAAGCGCGGTATCTTTTAATGTTTCACCTTTTACAACACTGCTTGTCGTAGTTGATAAATTTATAACGTCGGCGCTTAACCTTTTTGCTGCAAGTTCAAAAGAAATCCTGGTCCTTGTTGATGGTTCGAAGAAGAGATTAACTACTGTCTTTCCTCTTAACGGGGGAACCTTCTTTATGTCTCGCTGCAGTACATCTTTAAATCCGGATGCAGTTTCAAGAATATAGTATATCTCGTCAGTTGTAAGTTCTTTAATACCGAGAAGATCTTTTGCTTTGAACATGATTTGAAATTTGAAATTTGAAATTTGAAATTTTTTTCACAGTCCGGGTACCAAAATTACTTTATCTTTCTTGCCGTCTTCTTCAAGAAATACTTCTACGCGGTCATTGAAAGAAGTGGGAATATTTTTACCAACATAGTCGGCTCTGATTGGGAGTTCCCTGTGCCCTCTGTCTATCAATACCGCAAGCTGTATATAAGCAGGCCTGCCGAAATCTATAAGGGCATCCATGGCAGCCCGTATGCTTCTGCCTGTAAAGAGTACGTCATCAACAAGAACTACGGTTTTATTGTTTATTGTGCAGGGAATTTCTGTCCTCTTTACCACCGGCTGCTCCTCTTTGGTGTTAAGGTCGTCTCTGTAAAAAGTGATATCCAGTATTCCGACTGCGATACGACCGCTTTCAATTAATTCTATTTGTGAGGCAAGTCTTCTGGCGAGAATAACGCCGCCCTTTTGTATGCCGACAAGACAGAGGTTTTCTGTTCCCTTGTTTTTTTCAATAATCTCATGGGCCATTCTTCTGAGGACCCTTTTAATGTCGTTATAATCAAGTAGTTGTTTAGACATAAAAAAAACCTTCTTCTGCTGAGAGAGAAAAGGCGTTAAGGAGGGTGCTGTTTTGTAGCGTCTTGAAAAATGTATGAATCAATTAATATTTCCTTTCCAGCCTCTCAGGACCAGTTTAAAGGTGAAACTTTAAACATCATAATATAAAATTAAAGGTGTTGTCAATATAAAGAAGGATTTTTTGGTAACCCCTTTTTGTAATTTTTTAATTAAGTTAAAAATCCTGTTGATTTTTCATTTTAAAGCAATTAATGTTTATATATAATAATACAATAAAATAAGTTTGAAGACTACTCATTCTATGGAGGATTAAGTGGGTACAATTACAAAAGATGCACTGATAAACAAAGTCGGAGACCTCAAAGTCCTTCCTTTTGTTGCAAGAAAGCTTCTGGAGACATTAAATGATGAGAGCTGCTCCATTGATGATTTAAGCAGCATTATAGAAAAGGATCAGACGATTGCGGCAAGGGTTTTAAAGATATCCAATAGCGCTATGTACGGGTTAAGGCATGAGGTTACAAGTCTTCACCAGGCCATACTTATTCTCGGCTTTAAAACTATAAGAAGCATGGTGCTTTCTGTGTCGACAAGATCACTTTACAAAAACTTCGGGATGAAAGAGAAAATACTTTGGGACCATTCTGTGGGAGCCGGCATTGCCGCTAAAATGATTTCTGCCGGGTTTGGGGCTGAAATAGGAGAGGTTTCTTTTCTCGGCGGACTCATGCATGATTTCGGTAAGGTTGTGATGAACAATGAAACACCGGATGAATTTGCTGAAGTTATGATGAAAATTTACAATGAAGGTGTTGATTCTATAACAGCCGAAACAGATATATATGGATATAACCATGCAGAGATTGGCGCTGGAGTTGTGGGGAAATGGGGATTTTCCCCTCTTCTTGTTAACATTCTGAAAGACCACCATTTAAATAATATAAAACTTGCAGATATTAAAGACTCTGTAGTCGCAAAAACCATTGCCATTACAAACCTTGCTGATTATGTTTGCAAGGTATTGGGCATAGGTTACAGAAATCCTGACGATAAAACAGAACTGCACAAACTCCCTTCAGCAGTTTTTCTGAATTTGACTCAAGACAGGTTGAATGCTTTAGTTGGAAATATTGAGGATACTTATAATATGGAGAAATCAATATTTGAGTAATTAAGAAGCTGAGACAAACGCGTAATGTTTTGTTACGCTGTCACTGCGAACGGCCATATGGAACGTGGTAATCTTCTCTTTAGCTGACAGCTGTCAGCTTTCAGCATTTAATGATACTGCTTCGTCGTTACACCCCTCACTACCATTTTGATCATGACAGGCTAATCTTCTGAAAGCCGGAGCAATTTAAGTGATGAAAATTTGCTGTTTCCCCTGTTTCACATGAAAGACTGCAGAGCCCGATAAATTAATCTTATTTTATTTGCAGTAATAATATCATAAGAAAAATTTATAAATTATTTCTACCTGTTGCATTAAAGTTTTGTAGTCAAATGCCCGTTAAGTAGAATCATTAATGGAAATCATTAAGGTTTATACAAACAAGTGTCGTTAAGAAAAAACATGAAAAAGATTTCAACTTATTTATCGCATTGACAGAAGAATTATCAGGGAGAATAACGTGAATACTTTGAGAAAGATATTCCTTTTTTTATTCATTTTAATAATGGCTGTATACGGCTGTGAAACGATTAAGTCCGTAAAACAGATCATGCCCATCAAAGAATATGAACAACTGCTTCTGGGACGTCTTGACGCAAACTATATTGGAACCAACAACTGTCTCTCCTCCTGTCATTACCATGACAAGATCAGGCGTGATTTTGAGGCAAGCACTATGGGAGCTCAAATGTCTGAGAAAACGCATTTGCCTCTGGTTAACTGCGAATCCTGCCATGGGCCGGGTAGTCTTGCCATTGAGGAGATAACTCCTGAGAAGGTGGAAAAGGATGCCGCTGCTGGAAAGCAGACTGCATGTAAAAATGAGACCTTTATTAATCTTAAGGCCCTTCCGCCTCAGGCACAATCACTCATGTGTCTAAAGTGTCATGCCGAGAACGCGTCATTCAACCTTCATAACTGGAATACAGGGATACATGCAGTAAATGATGTGTCGTGTTATAACTGCCACAACATCCATGCAGGCGTATCTTTAATAACAAAACGAAAAGATGTAAGAGATATGTGCCTTAAATGCCATCAAACACAGGCAGCTGAATTTTCACTTCCAAGTCATCATCCGGTAATGGAGAAAAAGCTTACCTGCACAGATTGTCATAATCCCCACGGCACTTCGAAAGAAGGGTTATTGATTGAAGATACCGTTAAAGAGACATGTACACGCTGTCACGGAGAAAAGGAAGGTCCGTATGCCTTTGAACATGCGGATGTGAACGATGAATGCATGGCTTGCCACAGCCCTCACGGCTCGGTCAATAACAATCTGCTTAAAGTCAGTGAACCGTTTCTCTGCCTTCAGTGTCATCATGGTCATACTACAACGAGTGATGCAGTAACGAAGAAATCAAAAGGGGCCTATTACACCCGTTGCACTGATTGCCATTCTCAGATACATGGCACGGATATCCCTTCAGCAAGCGGGAAGGGAAGGTTTATAAATTAGGAATGGAAAAGTGATATGAGAAAAATAATATTTATACTGATTTCATTATTATTCATAGTAAATAAGGTTTATGCATCGCAGGAAGAAGACGATCAGAAAATGCTTGAAGAATTAGGCATTGGACAAGAAGCGCAGGCTGCATATAAATTCCCTGATATAAAACCTGAAGCAGAACTGATGTTAGGTTACAGGTTCGTGGGTGTCAGTGGTTCGAAAAAGGCATTTGAATATGAATATCTGAAGGATTATCCGGTATTCGATGGTCACCTGGATTTCTTTAAATATCCGCACAGACTGCGCTTGGACTTAGATTTTAACAACAATAAGGATTACCAGAGCGATGTCAATTACGCTTATGGAGATTTATTGCTTACCAGGTGGTTTGATACCACATTTTATCATAACCTGGATAATATTGAACTGATAGATCTCGACCCGTCATCATTAAATTATGAGGTCGACATCAAAGACAGCGATGTCAGGTACGGTGTAATAACCGACATACACAACGCAATGCTGAGACTTAAAACCCCTAATTTCCCTGCCCATCTTTACCTTAAAATATTGTATGTGATGAAAGACGGGAAATTCCAGCAGCGCAGTCTGTCAGGGTCGGGTTATTTTGATAATATTCAACGCACTACACAGGAGAGGGATATCGATTGGACGACAGCAATATATGAAATAGGAGCAAACAGTCATCTTGGACATGCTGAGGTTGAACTCGCTCATATTGATAAAAGATTCGATGTCGGGATGGATGAAGCTTTATTTGATAACTATACCGCTAATGCGTTCCGTTCAGCAGGGACCTTCCCCCATAATCAAGTTTCGGAGCTTAAGGGCTCTTCAAACCTGATCAATATCCATAGCAACTATAACGAGAGTTTGGTGGCCTCTGCAACATTTTCCATCAAGGAGAGGGAAAATGAGGCAAGCGGTGCAAAGGCTGATATATACCAGGGAGCCGGATCCCTGCAATGGACGCCTTTAACAAGGCTGTCTTTTTTTATGAATTATTCGCATATTGATGTTGATGCTGACAATCCGGCGACTGCGTCCATAACTGATATTAATGGCTCTGTAACAACATATCCGGGGTCAGTCATACCTTCTATCTCAAAAACGACCGATACGTTTTCCTTAACAGGGAGATACAATCCCGAGACGGGGGTGACTTTAAGGGCAAAGTATCGGTATGAAAATATCGACAGGGATAAAGCTGCTGATTGGGGCCTTCAGGATACAACGAGAAAGAATACCTTTTCACTATCTGCAGGTCTGCGGGTAATAAAGGGATTTGACTTAAAAACAGAATATATTCATAAGGCAATAGTTCAACCTTCCTATAATAACGAGCCTGATTATTCAGATAAGGGTATCGCATCAATTTCATGGATACCCGCTGCAGGTATAAACTTATTGCTGAATTACAGCATTGCAAAAGAGGAACGTGATGATCTCTATTTTTCAGAAACCCGGAATGCAAAGGACAGGAATACAAAAACAGAGAATTTAATGGGAAGCGGCACCTTCCAGCTCAGGAACAACCTATCACTGACAACAAGCTATGCCTTTATACGTTACAAAATCAGGCAGGATATCGTGTATGGGGATGTTGCCTCAACTGATAATGATGTTCCATATAATGAAATGGCCCATGTGTATTCAGCATCTCTTAATTACATCCCAATTGATAAATTAAATATTTTTGCCCTTATATCCCAGACAAAGAGTACCGTTGAATTTATACCAGGCAGTCAGGACCTCCTTAACCCTGTATCGATAGCATCATTCAGTAAACAAAAAGTTACAGAGACTACATATCGTCTATCCGCTGACTATGAATGTATGAACAGCTTTTCATGCAGTCTTGAATTTCAAGACAATAATGTCAATGATGTTCTTGATAATATACACGACGATAATCAGGACGGACATGCATATATCATTATGCTGAGCCTCAAAAAGAAATGGTTATAAAAATCAATTTACATGTTAGGTGTATCGTTCTGTTTATAATGCTTTTGATCATTCCCGGTCATACAGCGTTTGCAAAGACTGTAGGAGTGATAATGACAGCGGACATTCAATATTATCGGGATATTCACAAAGCATTTATCGATGGTCTGGGCAAGGATGTTGAGATTATACTTCAGAAACCTGTGCCCGATCCAATGTCCTGGACCAATGCTGCAAGAAAGCTTTCGGGAATCGGGGCAAGTGTAATTGTGTCATATGGCGCGCCTGCAACACTGACCTTAATGAAGGAGACATCTGAAATCCCGATCATATTCGCAGGTGTTTATGATCCCGAGTCTATGAGTATGACCGGAAAAAACGCCACTGGAATAAGTTCAACAGTGCCTGTTGAAAAGGTTGTCAGAGCGCTGAGTGAAATATCGAAATTGTCAAAGCTCGGGATTGTATTCAGTAAATCAGAGAAAGACACAATAATACAGGTACGCGATATAAAAAAATGTGAAGGATCGATCGGTTTTGAATCTGTCTTATTCAGCGTAACAGATAAGGTGAATAAAGAAGAAATAAAGGGGGTAAATGCTCTTATATTGACGACATGCGGTGTCGGCATGAGCAATATCAAGGACATTATAGAAGTAGCGCGCAAAGAAAAAATTCCCACAGCCGCATTAATAGGAGGTGGAGAAAATGCCGGTGTCGTGCTGACTGTTATAGCAGATCCAAAAGAGCAGGGTACGGAGTTATCCGAGATAGTGAAAAAGATACTTGGAGGGGATAAACCATCAGAAATATCATTGAAGCAGCCCAAAAAAGTGGAAATGCTCATAAACAATAAAGAGGCAAAAACATTGGGACTAACTATTCCGGCAAATATATTGAATTCGGCAACTAAGGTTATAGAATAAGGACGATAAATATCCTTATTAAAGTTTTAGTTAGAATTACCGTAAATATAAATGAAAGATACGGATAACAGAATAATAAAAAGAACGGGTAAATTTATGAGGGTGTTAAATATTATATTTCACTCAGGGGTAGTTTCTCTCGGCATAGGAGCATTGAGTATACTTTATCTCGGGTGCGGAGGCGGTGGAGGCGCTGTCAGCTCTGATTCAGTAAACAGTGACCAGTACAGCATAACCAAATGTTATAATTGTCATGCAGACGGCTTAATAGTGAAATATGCAAGCGAAAATATCTTTTCCGCATGGCGGGGGAGCTCGCATGGCAACTATGAGGGGAGCGATTACGCAGGAAACCCAGGTTATAATGATTTAACAAGTTCCAGTTGCAATACATGCCATGATGAAATCGGCGACGGAACACTCCTCAGCAACTATTATCTTGCAACAGGCATAAGCTTTTTAGGTACGCTAAACAGGCCCCTTGTCGGGTGTGAAAGCTGTCACGGTTCAGGAGATAACCACTTCGGGGTAGGTCCGATACAATATCCGACACCGGATGCAGGCAGATGCGGTAAATGTCATAATGATGATACCCATGTAGCAGATTCAAGTTTCCCCGAGAGCGGAAGTATATATTCCCATTACCAGGCATCTCCCCACGCAAATTCGATAAGCGCTGAAACTTATGCCGACGGTAGTGCTACGGATGTGAAACCCCTTTGTTCAAAATGTCATACTGACGAGGGTGCAAAAAAATACAAAGATTACACAGCGGAATACACGGCACAGGATGCCCGGTTCTCTTCAGAATCTCCTGTTGCTGACGCTAATGTTGTTCAGTGCCGTACATGCCACGATGCTCATGACACAAGCAAGCTTTTAAAGCCTGCTGGTACCGGCACATCTGCTGAATACGAGACATGTACAAACTGTCATCAGACGATAGAAGACAGTTATCATGGAAAAAACAATCCTGAATTTGATGCTGCAAATCCAACAAGGACTATTTATGATACGCATTTTGACGACCCAGCCACTCCTGTAGATGATAATGACACTGCTAACAAGATAATAGAAGGTTATATTATTGATAAATCAAGTGACAGGGCCTGTACCGGCTGTCATAACCAGCATAATGCTGATACCACAATAAACGATGAGTGGGCAAGATCCGCTCACAGCGGTTATATTCTTGACAACATAGTCGCCGGCAGGGCAAAAGTTACTGCAATGCCATGGGTAGATTACGATTGGAAAGCGGCCAGCAGGCAGGCCTGCCAGAGGTGCCACACGGCTACGGGCTTTAAGAACTATGCGACTAATTCAGTAACATATGATCCGGTAAACAATGTATATTTTGCTACCGGATCCCAAAGAGAGATGCTGTACTGCTGGGCCTGTCATACATCAAACGTGGGAGATCTAAGAAAGCCGTCTTCATACGTATCACCGAGGTATTTGGCCGGAACTGCGAACGTAACTAATGGCTCTGCTACTGTTACCGGTACAGGCACCTCCTGGTCCTCAGGCAACACACCTATCGGCAGTCTTTTCCAGGTCAATGGTGATTCCGCAACCTATATTGTGCAGGCCATACCTTCTGCAACGCAGATTACATTGTCGTCTGCCTATACAGGAACAACAGCATCAAGTGTTAACTACTACATAACTCCGTATATTGTGCCTAGCGGGCGTTCAGTTGATACAGGAAATACAGGGTCATCGATATGTGCTTCGTGTCATTCCGGGAGGCAGACGGGAGAATTCATAAAAAACTACCCGGTAGCTATAGCCGGTAAGAATTTTGGAAGTTTCAACTCGCACTATCTTGCACTGGGCGGGATAATGTACAGGACCATTGGTTATGAATTTACAGGGCTGGATTACAGTGATCCCGTCAGTTATGTGCATCCGAATATCGGAACTACAGGCGGCACTGAAGGAGATAATGGCCCCTGTGTCGGATGTCATATGAAGACTGATGAAAGTCATTTATATGAGGCTGTGGAGGGCGACCTTGGAGCTGTAACGGATATTAAAGCATACACAAATGTATGTTCAAGGTGCCACGGTAATGAAGCAACACTGATTACAACAATCAATACCCGGGATACCGGTTTTAACGCCGCCCTTACCGCCCTTTCTACTCAGCTTCAAGGCAAGGGAATATATTACTGCGCCAGTTATCCATACTTTAAAACTGCGGCAGCGTGTGGCGGAAGTTTTTATACAGCCTGGCCGAATAAAGACACTCTGGGTGCGGCATTTAATTATAATCTGTTGAAGAATGCACCGGCAGCGTATGTCCATAATCGTGAATATACAAGGAAACTCATTTATGACAGCATCGATTTCCTCGATGACGGACTTTTAAATAATTCCGTGCTTGCAACCATCGGGGCCGGTGATGCATATAACTATCTTAATGGTACACGATAATGAAAACTTTAATTATATATAAATTTCGAGGAATATAGCTATGAGAAACTTATTTGTATTGAACACCATAAGTAAAAAATTTCTTGTGCCGACTTTGACACTCTCCATTTTGCTGTTTTTAGGTCTTGGAATATTTATGATCCAAAAAAACAAAACATCAATCATTTCGATGATGGACTCCAGAGGTGAATCGGTCTCAGGATTTGTTACTAAGTTAAGTGCGGAATATTTTGCTATATTTGATTTCAATGATTTCGAGAAATTTGTCAAGGCGCTGCAAAGTGATCCTGAGGTATCTTTTGCCGTTTTTTACAATAATAAAAAGGAACCCATGACCTCTACTGACAAAATACCGAAAGATACTTCATCATTGATAGTATATGAACGTGAGATAAAGGATGAGCAGGGAAATGACCTCGGTTATCTGAAGATTGGTTACAATAAAACTCATCTTAACAGGACGATAAACAATAGCATCATTACAATAACCGCAATTACAATTATTTCGTTGAGTTTTCTTGCAGTTGGAATCACAATTCTTGTCCGTAAGGTTATAACTAAAAGAGTATATGCTACAGTGCAGAGGCTTAAAGATATTGCCCAGGGAGATGGTGATCTGACAAAGCGTCTTACTGTAGACTATAATGATGAAATCGGGGAATTGGCTAAATGGTTTAATGCCTTCGCTGATAATATTCAGGAGGTAATCAGAACGGTCCAGTTAAATGCAGAAGGGGTATCATCAGCAAGTACCCAACTTTCAGCAACGGCGGAAGATCTCAATAAAGGCTCAAAAGAACAGAAGATCCAGACAGAGGGTGTTGCTTCTGCAGTAGTCCAGATATCCCAAAGCATATCGGACGTAGTCAATAATGCAGGCACATCTACGAAAGCGTCAAAAAATGCATCGGATATTGCCAGCAAAGGCAAAGATGTTGTTGACAGGACGGTCAAGGGTATGGAGAAAATAGCCGAAACAGTAAAAAATACTTCTGAAATTATTGCTAAACTCGGCCAAAGTTCACATGAGATTGGCAATATCTTAAAGGTTATCAATGATATTGCGGGGCAGACGAACTTGCTTGCACTTAATGCCGCCATTGAGGCGGCAAGAGCCGGAGAGCAGGGAAGGGGATTTGCAGTAGTGGCTAACGAGGTTAAAAAGCTGGCCGAGAGCACCGGCAATGCGACAAAAGAAATAGCTGAAATGATAATAAAAATACAGGAAGATACTGATAAGTCGGTAAGTTCAATGAATTTAGGCAAGAAAGAAGTGGAAAATGGAGTAAAACTTGCAGAAGAAGCCAAGTCTGCTCTGGACAAGATAGTAGATACTTCCGAGAAGGCGGTTGAAACTGTTCAGATGATAATGAGAGCCGCTGAGGAGCAGTCACAGAGCGCGGGAACGGTTTCAAAAAATATGGAAAGTATTTTAGTTGTTGCTTACGAGTCCTCCGCTGCCACAAGTCAGATCAAGGCAGCCTCAAATGAACTTGAAAAAATGTCGGTAGAGCTTTTGAAGAAAATAGGACTTTTTAAAGTCTAATGTGAAAAAAAGTCAAAAGAAATCACGGAAACATGAAATAAAGGTTGACAGACAGAAGATATAACTGGTAGATTTTTAATGGCGATGGAGTTCGCCGTTAACCGTCCCGATTAATCGCGACTGATGACTCCTACTCTCAGGTTTAAGAGAGCAGGAGTTTTTTAATGCCCGGAGGTTGATTACTTGGCAATAGGTCTGGCACTTATTATCATACTGGGTTTGTTGTCCGACTACCTGTTCAGGAAGATACGTCTTCCGGGGATCATCGGCATGCTCTTTGCCGGAATTCTCGCAGGCCCGTATGTTTTAAATCTGATTGATTCCACCTTAATAAAGGTGTCATCTGATTTCAGGATGATAGCGCTGGTAGTCATTCTTTTGCGGGTGGGGTTTGCCACAAAAAGAGAGACCCTTAACAGGGTAGGGAAGAGGGCACTGTTAACGGGTTTTATTCCCGCGGTTTTTGAAGGCACATTCGTAGCATTGATTGCTCCCTGCTTTTTTCATGTAAGTCTTATTGAATCAGCTATCTTGGGTTCCGCAGTTGCGGCAGTTTCACCTGCGGTTGTAGTGCCCTCGATGATAAAATTCATTGAAGACGATAGAGGGACCAAAAAGGGGATACCCACCTTATTGCTCGCCTCTTCTTCGCTTGATAATGTGTTTGTAATTGTAATCTTTTCAGCGCTGATTGGAATATATGAGGGGAAAAGTACAAACATCATGGTGAAACTTTTAGAGATACCGGTTTCCATAAGCCTTGGTATCGCCGCCGGTATTGTAACAGGATTTGCTTTATACAAAGTTTTTGAAAGATACCAGCCGAGGGCTACCAAGAAAGGGATGATTGTTATCGGGACCGCGATACTCCTGACATGGCTTGAAAAGATGCTCAAACCTTTTGTTTCCATTTCCGCGCTCTCCGGTATCATAGCCATCGGTTTTATAATACTTGAAAAATCGGAACCCATTGCCCATAAGATATCTCAGAAGCTCGGCAAGATATGGGTCTTTGCGGAGATACTCCTTTTCGTACTGGTGGGGACACAGGTCAATATCCATGTCGCATGGAATGCGGGTCTTGCAGGCGCAGCGGTTATATTTTTCGGTTTATTGGCAAGGTCTGTCGGAACATATATATCGCTGATAAAAGCCGACCTGAACTTTAAGGAGAAACTTTTCTGCATGGTCGCTTATATTCCAAAGGCGACGGTTCAGGCGGCAATCGGCGCAGTGCCGCTTTCCCTCGGGGTTAAATCAGGAGAAATAATCCTTGCCGTTGCCGTCCTGTCAATACTCTTTACCGCCCCTGTCGGCGCAATCGCAATGGGCATCACTGGAGAAAAGTTTCTGGAAAAGGGATGAATTGCAATGAACCTGATAATAAAAAGTGGGTTCTTATGGTAATAATGTGGATAAGCTAAACACCGTCATTCCCGCAGGCTTTAAGCGGGAATCCAGACGTCGTCCCCGTGAAAACGGGGAACCATAATATAAAGAATACTGGATTCGTCCCCGAAGGTCTTTATCGGGGATAAAAAACTTCGGGAATGACAAGCTGACATCTTTGCAAGTATCTTTATAAATTTACACTATCTATACCCACAAAACTGAGGTTTTCATGAAAGAAAATATAAAGTTTTTTGGTTTTGGAAGGAATGTATTTGTTGCCGGGCTTGTGAGTTTTTTTATGGATGTAAGCTCGGAGATGATATATCCTCTTGTCCCGCTCTTTCTATCAAATGTTCTTGGCGTGAATAAATCTGTAATAGGATTGATAGAAGGTATCGCAGAAAGTACCGCAAGTTTATTGAAGGTTTTTTCCGGGTGGTTTTCTGACAGGATAGGGAATCGGAAATGGCTTATGGCAGTCGGATACGGAATTTCCACATTTAGCAGGCCGATAATTGCGCTTGCCGCAGGCTGGCAGCAGGTCATGGGTTCTCGTTTTGTAGACAGATTCGGCAAAGGAGTCCGCACTGCGCCGCGCGATGCCATTATCGCTGAATCGGCTGATAAGGCATTTCTTGGAAGGGCTTTCAGTTTTCACCGTTCATTAGATACGATGGGCGCAGTCGCAGGACCGGCAATTGCTTTTTTCTTTCTCGGCATATTCTCAAATGATTATCGCAAGGTCTTCTGGTTATCCATGATACCGGGTGTAATCGCAGTGCTCCTGATTATTTTCTTTATAAAAGAGCAAAAGAGCAAGAGCGCAGAAGCGCGGAAGCACGGAAGTGCGGAAGGAAAAAATTTCCGGGCTTCAGAACTTCCGAACTTCCGCTCTAATCTTGACTGGCGGTTCAAGTCCTTTGTCGCTATTGCGGGACTATTTGCTCTCGGCAATTCAAGCGATGTATTCCTGATACTGAGGGCGCAGCAGATAGGGATTCAGACAACAATGATTCCTGTCGTATATCTGCTGTTCAACTTAATCTATTCACTCTCGTCAATTCCTGCCGGTATTGCGGCAGACAGATTCGGTAAGAAGAGGGTTATCCTTTCAGGTTTTGTTCTGTTTGCCATACTTTACTACGGATTTGCACTTGCAGGCAGTGCAACAACCATTTGGATGTTGTTCGGTCTGTATGGGCTCTTCATGGGACTTACCGAAGGTATACAGAAGGCTTTTCTCACCACTATAATACCGTCTGATTTCAAGGCGACAGCATTCGGCGTCTATAACACGGCAATAGGTCTCGCAATGTTTCCCGCCAGTCTCATAGGAGGATGGCTCTGGGACCATGTCTCACCATCCGCAACCTTCTATTTCGGTGCAGTAACAGCGGGCATATCGGCAGTGTTGTTCGGGATATTCATATTTGCAATAAAAAAATCAGAAAAGTAATCTATTGATCCTGTAAATCGTATTCCTCTGTCACTATTCCCCGTTTTACCATTATGTTATAAATTAACCTTGAGCGTTTTTCGACATATCTTGATGTTCCGGTGGGACTGTACTTTCTCGGATTGGGGAGCACGGATGAGAGTCTTGCAGCCTCTTCAGGATTCAATTCTGACGCAGACTTTCCATAATAATGGAAAGAAGCCGCCTCTATGCCGAAGATGCCTTCACCCCATTCGGCTACATTAAGATACAGCTCAAGTATCCTCTTTTTTGACAGGGTCCTTTCAATCCGCCACGTGAGAACGGCCTCCGCCAATTTTCGCAGAGGATTTTTAGACGGTGACAAATAAAGATTTTTTGAAAGCTGCTGGCTTATGGTGCTTCCGCCGAATTTGATCTTTTTCTGTTTGATGTCTTTCTCTATCGCTATTTGAATAGCCTCGAAGTCAAAACCTTCATGCTGATAAAATTTATCGTCTTCTGCAATGAGGACCGCCTTTACAAGATACGGCGATATGCGTGAAAGCGGAGTCCAAATTTGCTTTATACTTATTTTCTTGTCCTGCCTTCTCCATTCTTCTTCACGATATTCCATAAATGATGTTTTTTCAGGATTTTCTTTTTTGAGTTTAGTAATATCCGGGAAAATAAAGTAGAAGCCGACACCCGTAAGTATTGCAGGGATGATGAAAACAATAATAGCCTTAAGATAGTTTCTAACAAATTTCTTGCGTGCCATAATGTTCTTTATTATAAAGGTTCTTCCGACATTCCTGTAGGTATATAGTTAAAGTCTGTTTATAAATTCAACCTTAAGCCGTCATTCCCGCAGTCTGTTGAGCGGGAATCTAGAATTCAAGGGAACTGGATTCCCGATAAAGACCTCGGGAATGACAGCGCTTATCCACACAATTCCCGGAAGAACCGTATAAATGATACTAAAGGTTGATTGATAAAAAACCCATCTGATATACTCAACCGATGATTATTATTCCGGCGATAGATTTAAAAGATGGTAAATGCGTGCGTCTTTTGCAAGGGAAAAAAGAAGAAGTTACGGTTTATTCCGATGATCCTGCTGCGATGGCAAAACACTGGGCTTCTCTTGGAGCGGAACTGCTCCATGTAGTTGATCTTGACGGGGCGTTTACCGGCGAACAGAAGAATTTTGAAAAAATCAGGGCAATAAGAGAAGCGATTAATATTCCCGTTGAAGTCGGCGGGGGAATCAGGGATATTGAAAGAATAGAGAAACTTGTTTCTCTTGGAGTGGACAGGGTAATCATCGGAACTTCTGCTGCAAAAAATCCTGATATGGTAAGGAAGGCCTGCGATAAATTCCGCGGGAAGGTGCTCGTGGGCATTGATGCGAAAGACGGGAAGGTTGCTGTAAAAGGATGGGTAGAGGTTACAGAATTCAACGCAATAGAATTTGCAAAGAAGATGCAGGAAGCCGGAACTGCAGGGATTATTTATACCGATATTTCAAGAGACGGAATGCTTACAGGCCCTAACATTGATGCAATGGCAAATATGGTAGCCGCAGTTAATATTCCCGTCATTGCATCCGGGGGCGTATCAAAAATTGAAGACATAAAAAATCTTAAACAGATAAAAAACCTCTGGGGAGTAATAACGGGGAAGGCATTGTATGAGGGGACACTGGATCTGAAGAAAGCGATTAAATTGGTAACAAGTAACGAGTAACAAGTAACGGGTAGGAGAATAGAATAAATGGAGGGGACAAGTTTGGACAAGATAAGAACACACAAGGATTTAGAAGTCTGGAAAAAGGCTATGAAATTAACAGAGAGTTTATATAAAATTACTTCACATTTTCCCAAAGAAGAACAGTATGGACTTATTTCTCAAATTAGGCGTGCCGCAGTTTCAATTCCAAGTAATATCGCCGAAGGCGCTGCAAGAAATTCCAATAAAGAATTCATTCAGTATCTTTATATATCATTAGGTTCTTTGTCGGAACTTGAAACTCAGCTTTTACTTGCTCAAAGATTGAATTTCTTAAATGATAGTAATCAGCTTGAAGACATAGATTCTGTAAGAAAAATGACTGTAGGACTTATTCATCATCTAAAAAGGAGGAAGATGACTTAGTGACAATAAAATTCTTCTCGTTGCCAATCACTTGTTACTCGTTACATGTAACTTGTCACTTGTCACTAATTTTTTATGTTAGCTAAACGAATCATCCCATGTCTTGATGTCAGGGACGGAAGGGTTGTAAAGGGAGTTCACTTTAAAAATCTGATTGATGCAGGTGACCCTGTTGAGAATGCAAAGTTCTATGACGAGCAGGGAGCTGATGAGCTTGTATTCCTCGACATCACGGCATCTCATGAAAAAAGAAAGATCATCCTCGACGTTGTTGCAAGGACAGCAGATGACGTTTTCATGCCTCTGACCGTCGGCGGTGGAATAAAGACGCTTGATGATATACGCGACCTCCTGAATTCAGGATGTGATAAGGTATCCGTTAACACCACCGCAGTGCATAACCCATATTTTATAAAAGAAGCAGCCGAGAGATTCGGAAGCCAATGTATTGTTGTTGCTGTTGATGCAAAGAGGGTTAAAGAAGGGATGATTTACGAACCTGAAGAACCCTGGTTTGCTGATGGGTTTTTGAAAGAGGTGAGGCTTGATTTATCACCCATTACCCATCACCCATTACCTATCACCTCATTAAAATGGGCCATCTCAACCCACGGCGGAAGGAAGATGCGGCAGATTGATGCTGTGAAATGGGCCAGGAAGATGGAAGAACTCGGCGCAGGGGAGATATTGCTCACGAGTATGGACAGGGATGGGACAAAAGACGGTTATGATATAGAACTGACAAAAACTATTGCAGAGACTGTTTCAATTCCGGTCGTAGCTTCAGGCGGAGTAGGGACGCTTGAACATTTGCGGGAGGGGCTTGTTGAAGGGAAAGCAGACGCCGCACTTGCAGCCTCAATTTTTCATTATAGGGAATATACCATAAAAGAGGCCAAGGAGTATCTCAGGACTAAAGGCGTGCCGGTAAGGCTGTAATATCGTCTCCCGTGTCCGTTATCCGTGTCTCGATTTATTTACGGACACGTTAACCGGACACGATTCACGGACTTTTCTGTCTTCTTCTCAATCCTGTACAATTCAATCATCTCATTACTTGCAGGCTGCACTTTCAGATAGTATTTTTTATCTCCCTGCAAAAGCATTACGGTTACTTCGGGAAGTTTTTTTGCGTCAGAATATCTTGCGCACAGAGATGCTGCAACTTCCAATGCAGTATCTGTTATTTTCCCACGGATAATGGCAAGCGGGCTTCCAACCCCTTCGACCCTGAATAAATAATCTTCCGAATCTGCCATCGCATTGATTAATTCATTCTCCTCATTATGTCGTCCCACAACAATTTTACATTCATGAGAAAATCTGAAGTGCCTTCCAATACGCAGGAGATTTATATCTTTGTACTCAGGATGGTTATTGTAATGTAAGAGGTCCTTTAACTTAAAAGAGTAAATTGGTTCGGTAAGTAAACAACCGCCAGCCGGTGCAGGGTATTCTGTCAAGTCGAATGCATTCGCAAGCGTCATCTGAGGTTTTCTTGAACGGCCGTTAAAACCATAAAGCATATCGCGGTTGACCAGACCTTTCTCTTCAGGGATTGTAACAGGAAGATATTTTGCACTTAACGGTCTCAATACTAATCCTTTCACATCAGCCGCTTTGTCAATCATCGGAAAACAATTTTTTCTCTGGCTCATCGGTCTCTGCCCGAGGACTTCTCCGGTAATAATGAAATCCGCACCGGTAAGGTTCATGAATTCTTTTGCCTCTTTCAGCATAAGTATCCTGCAGTCAATGCAGGGGTTCATGTTTTTGCCATGACCATATTTGGGATTCTTGACTATTTCAAGAAACTTGTCCGATAGATGCGCAAGTTTTACCTGAAAACCGAATTTCACAGATGCGGCAAACGGATCCTTGGAACAGGATGATTTGTCACTGATATCACAGCCGAAATGATTTAAGAAAGTTATGGCAGTGACATCAAGACCCTGTCTCTGCATCACGAGTATCGCAAGCGTGCTGTCAAGACCGCCTGAATATAATGCAACTGCTTTTAGCATAATATGTCTCCATAAAATTATTGTACAAATTGTCTTTCTGTCATTCCCGCCCAGTCGGGAATCCTTTATTAGGAAAGATTCCGGACAAGCCGGAATGACATTTTCGGGTCCATGACAATTTTAGTGTCAAATAGTTTACAACGAGTTGGTTTGAAGTTTCAAATTTTTCAAATTTCTCTCTTGAACTTAAGAATTAACTATTGTAAAGTATTCTATGCAGAAGGCGGTAGCGATAATTCCAGCGAGATTTAATTCTACCCGCTTCCCCGGGAAACCCCTGGCTACCCTTAAAGGAAAAATTATCATTCAACATGTCTGCGAGCATGTGTCATCGGCAAAACTCATCGATTCTGTTATAGTTGCAACAGATGATAAGCGGATATTTGATGCTGTGAATTCATTTGGGGGCAGGGCAGTTATGACATCCGGCAGTCATGCAAGCGGTACAGACAGGGTTGCAGAGGCGGCAGAAAAAATAGATTGTAACTTCGTTATAAATGTTCAGGGTGATGAACCGTTTATCATGCCGGAAATGGTTGATGAGGTTGTTGAACTGTTGTACAATGATGATAAGGTTTCAATAAGCACACTGGCAAAGAAAATAACAGATATGCATGAAATATTATCACCCAATGTTGTAAAAGTTGTTATGGACAACGAGGGGTTTGCAATGTATTTCTCAAGGGCGCCGATACCTTTTTACAGGGATGTGTGGGAGACAAAAAAACAGGAGTCAGGAGTCAGGAGTCAGGAGTCAGGAGAAAAAGATTCCGAAATCCGAAATATTTTCTGTTACAAACACATCGGCATCTATGGGTACAGGAAAAGCGCACTCATGCAATTTGTTTCTATGCCTCAGAGCAGATTTGAACAGATTGAAAAGCTTGAACAGTTGCGTGCACTCGAAGCTGGAATTAAGATAAAGGTTAAAGAAACTGAATACGATACCTTTGGAATTGATACCATTGATGATTTAAGAAAGGCTGAGGAATGGCAAAATATATCTTTGTAACAGGCGGTGTTTTATCTTCCCTCGGTAAAGGAATTGCGGCATCTGCCGTAGGAGCGCTTCTTGAGGCCCGGGGGCTGAAAGTAACAATTCAGAAGCTTGACCCTTACATCAATGTAGACCCCGGGACGTTAAGCCCTTTTCAGCATGGAGAAGTTTTTGTGACTGACGATGGCGCAGAGACTGATTTAGACCTCGGGCACTATGAAAGATTTACTTCTACACGCATGTCTCAAAAAAATAATTACACTACAGGAAAGATTTACTACAACGTTATTTTAAAAGAAAGAAGAGGAGATTATCTTGGTGAAACCGTACAGGTGGTCCCGCACATTACAGATGAGATAAAGAATGCCATTAAAGCTGTTTCGGATAATTATGATATTGTGATAGTTGAAATAGGGGGTACTATCGGAGATATCGAGAGCCTGCCGTTCCTGGAGGCGATCAGGCAATTCAGATATGATGTGGGAAGGGAAAATGTAGTGTATATTCATCTTACATTAGTGCCTTATATAAGTACGGCAGGCGAACTAAAATCAAAACCAACGCAGCATAGTGTAAAAGAGCTAAGGGCGATTGGTATACAGCCTGATATATTGATATGCCGGACAGACAGACCTCTGTCTCTATCAATCAAGAAAAAAATAGCGCTGCACTGCAATCTTGATATTGATGCTGTCATTGCAGCGAGAGATGTTGAATCTATATACGAAGTCCCTGTTGTTTTACATGATGAAGGTATTGACAGACTAATAGCAAAGAAATTCTCATTAAATATGGGAGAGCCTGATCTGACAAAGTGGGAAAATGTAATAAGAAAAATCAAGGACCCTGAAGATACGGTTTCCATTGCGCTTGTCGGGAAATACGTGGGACTGAAAGACTCATACAAGAGTCTTTTTGAAGCGCTTATGCACGGTGGAATTGCGAACAACGTGAAAGTTGATATCCAGTGGATTGATGCAGAGGATATAGAAAAATCAGGAGCAGAAAAGTATTTAGCGGATGTTGACGGCATACTTATCCCCGGAGGCTTCGGAGAGCGTGGAATCGAAGGAAAAATCGAGGCGATAACATATAGCAGGAAGAAGAAAATACCTTTTCTTGGCATATGTCTTGGTATGCAGTGCGCTGTTATAGAATTCTCGCGCAATGTATGCAAAATGGAGGGCGCAAACAGTTCTGAATTCGATAAAAATACTCCTTATCCGGTCATTTATTTAATAGAAGAATGGTATGATTTCAGAAACCAGACCGTGCAGAGAAGAGATATTAACTCAGATAAAGGCGGCACCATGAGGCTTGGAGAATATCCCTGCGTTCTTAATGATGATTCAATTGCGTTCAGGGCGTACGAAGTTAAAGAAATACACGAACGACACAGGCACAGATATGAGTTCAATAATAAATATAAAGAGATACTTGAGAAGAACGGGTTGAAAATAAGCGGTATGAGTCCTGACAAGCAATTGGTCGAGATAATTGAGATTAAAGACCATCCGTGGTTTTTCGGCTGTCAGTTTCATCCTGAATTCAAATCAAGACCTCTGTCACCGCATCCAGTCTTCAAGGCATTCATAGGCGCTGCATTCAGAGAAAAGAAACTGCTGTTTCAAAATCCTGCTATAGAAAAAATGGAGGTAGTAAATGAGTGAAATTGTAGATGTCTTTGCAAGAGAAATTCTTGACAGCAGAGGTAATCCGACTATTGAAGTTGACGTTGTGCTGGATAGCGGAGCCTTCGGAAGGGCCGCGGTCCCATCGGGGGCTTCAACCGGGCAAAGGGAAGCGCTTGAATTGAGAGATAAGGAAAAACGTTATCTGGGTAAAGGTGTACAAAAAGCGGTTAAGAATGTAAATGAAAAAATTGCTCCTCGTCTAATTGACGTAGAAGGAAGCGATCAAGTTTTCATTGACAATCTCATGATTAAACTCGATGGCACAAAGAATAAAGGCAAGCTCGGAGCAAATGCGATTTTGGGAGTTTCTCTTGCAGTTGCAAAGGCTTCTGCAATTGAAGCGGACCTGCCGCTTTATAAATACATCGGAGGCGTGAGCGCAAGGGAACTTCCTGTACCGATGATGAATATATTAAACGGCGGAGCACATGCAGACAATAACCTCGACATTCAGGAATTCATGATAATGCCGGTTGGAGCGCCGTCTTTTAAGGAAGCGCTGAGAATGGGTGCGGAGATTTTTCACAACCTGAAGAGCATTCTTAAATCAAAAAGACTCAGCGTTGCAGTTGGAGACGAGGGGGGATTTGCCCCCAGTTTAAAATCCAATGAAGAGGCGATTGTTCTGATAATCGAGGCAATAAAAAAGGCCGGGTACCTACCCGGCAAAAATGTCTTCCTTGCACTTGACGTCGCATCTTCGGAGCTGTATAAAAACGGTAAATACAGTTTTGAAGGAAAATCAGCCAGCTCAGGTCAGATGATTGATTTCTACGACAAGATAATCAGGAAATATCCGGTAATCTCTATTGAAGACGGACTTTCAGAAAAGGACTGGAGCGGCTGGGAGGCCATGACAAAGAGGATTGGCGGGAAGGTACAGATTGTGGGTGATGATATTTTTGTGACGAATAAAGAAATATTTTCAAAAGGCATTGAAAGAGGAATTGCTAATTCGATATTAATAAAATTAAATCAGATCGGAACCCTGACCGAGACACTTGACGCAATAGAGACCGCAAAAAGGGCTGGGTATACAGCAGTTGTATCGCACAGGTCCGGCGAAACGGAAGATTCTACAATTGCAGACCTTGCAGTCGCGATGAATACAGGGCAGATTAAAACAGGCTCACTGTGCAGGACTGACAGGGTTGTCAAATACAACAGGCTGCTGAGGATTGAAGAAGAACTTGGGAATGCTGCGGTTTATAGGGGGAAAGCAGTTTTTTATAATTTGATGAGATAATATGGGTAGGGGCGAACGGCCGTTCGCCCCTACATAAACATTAAATCATGCGAAACATAAGACGCAAACAGGTTGAGCACAATAGAAAAAGAAGACGGTTGGTTCTTTTAACTGTTGGAATACTGCTTTTTGTTTATTTTTCTTTTACCCTGTTAGTCGGAGAAAGCGGCTTTTTAAAATATATGGAACTCCGCTCCAACAGGGACAAATTCCTTGATGAAACCAGGGTCATTAAAAAGCAGAATGAAGATATTCAGGGAGAGATCAATACGCTAAAAAAGTCTCCTGAACTTATGGAAGAATTTGCCAGAGAATATGGACTTACAAAAGACGGTGAATTGATTTTTAAATTTGAAGACAAAAAATAAAGGCTGAAGGATGAAGGCAGAATTTAAAAAATTCCGCTTCAAGTTAAGGATCAAATGAGG
This sequence comes from Nitrospirota bacterium, assembly GCA_016215115.1. Taxonomy (GTDB): domain Bacteria; phylum Nitrospirota; class Thermodesulfovibrionia; order UBA6902; family UBA6902; genus SURF-23. The sequence continues at coordinate 22,822 of JACRLN010000014.1, read as the reverse complement.
AGAGGCAATGTACGAATTAATGGTTGAGACAGATTTTTCCGCAGCGCATCAGCTTAGGGGATATAAAGGAAAGTGCGAAAACTTACACGGACATAACTGGAGAGTGCAGATTATCGTTTCTTCAGACAAGCTGAATGATATCGGTATCGTAATAGACTTTCATGAAATAAAAGAAATATCCAGGGAAGTTATTTCACAGCTTGATCATTCATTTTTAAATGACGTTTTCCCTTTTACGGAAATAAATCCCTCTTCGGAGAATATTGCAAAGTGGATATATGATTCAATGTATAAGAAGATCAAACAAAAGAATTGCGCGGTTTCCTCTGTTACAATATGGGAGAACGATACGTCTTCAGCTACGTATTATGAATGAAATTATGTAAATTAGTCGTCATGCCCGAAGTTTTTAATCGGGCATCCAGTTTTAAACTGTCTGGATTCCCGCTTACTGACTGCGGGAATGACAAGAGATGCAGCTTTATTTATGATTTCCTTTTTTAGAATTAAAGGTATTTTGTTTTACTTTGTCTTTTTCTGAACCTTATCAGGCTCTTCAATAAATTTTATTTTTATTGTAAACGGCGCAAACAATTCCCCGCCCTGGTTGTCGCTTATCAAAACCTTGATATTATGATTCCCTGTATCTCCAGGAGGAACTTCCCATGTAATGATGCCGCTTGCAGAACCAATGGTCATTCCCTGAGGAGCTTCTTTCAGAGTGTAAGTGAGATCGTCTCCGTCAGGGTCCACGGCGTTTATCTGATAGGTATAGGTATTGCCGTCAAAAACCGGTTTATTCTCTTTTGCGAGCATGGGGGGTAAATTGCGTATCTCTCTGTTTAGAGTAATAGAACTGCCATATGTTTCACCGTCATAAGGAGTTACTTTAACAGATATCTTGTCTCCTCTTTTAACCTCAGAAGTTATTTCTTTGGTGCTGCCTGCAGGTTCGCCGTTTAGAGTCCATTCAAAAGTTATAGATACATTATCTCCGTCAACGTCGTTTGCTGCAGCATCGACATACAGTCTGTCGTCAGGCCTGAAGACTTCAGGCATTATCTTGAGGCTGCTCAGTTCAGGCGGGGCGTTACCAATAATTACAGTATTGGACAATATCTCTTTATCATCTATTACAGCTTTTGCCTGAACCGTATCGCCTTTATTCGCTTCTGTTGTTTTGAATTGTTTGGGTATTGCCTGCGGGGCAACCCGACCGCCGTTCACAAGCCATTCTATTTTTGCTTCCTCGAGTTTAAAACCCTTTACAGTAAGGGCTAATGTTGAATTGCGTGTGGCCTCTGAAGGATTAATTTCTATCGAAGGGGAACCATCAGGAGCAACTGAAGTTGTTGATGTCCCGGAAGCGCGCTCTTCACTTTCCCTGGAAGCTGTAAGTTTATCAGTGTCAGAAGTTTTATCTGTCGAACAGGCGATTACGCAGCAGAGAGAAAACAGTATCATCAATAACCTTTTCACAATTTACCTCAGTATTGACATAAGGCCGAAAGCCTCGTTCGTTCTGTTCGATTGTTAGTGTTTTCAGATGCTATTTCAACAGTATAGAGATAAGGGATATGCATAACAGTCACCTCGCCGGAATTTGAGATAACTACACCTGTTTTAATCAGGCCTTCATCTCCACTGGAGTTGCCCTCTACTGTATCCACGATCTTTGCATAAACTGAATAATCAAGGTTGGTCCCGACAACCTGAAAAGTCATATCGTAAGTGCTTAATGTGGCGGGCGTGATGGTCAGGGAGGTGTCACAGGCGGCGTCCCAGTCAACTGTCGCCTTATTGAGTTTGTCGGCTAAGCATGTTGGTGAAGCTGTAATGTTGAAACTTATCGTTCCAGCCTCGGCAGCAGTAAAAGTGTTTACTCCTCTGGTGGAAAAGACCTGATAAGCAATATCTACGCTGCTTTTGCCGGCTTCAAGTGCAGTCTTATACCTTTTTTCGAGGCCTGATACCTGTGTCCCAGTGGTCACCATATAAATAAGACCGGACATAATAACAAGGGAGATCAACGATATTATTAAAACCATGACCAGAGCAATTCCCTTATTATTGCGTAGTATACTATGTGTGTAAAATTCAAACATATCTGTTTCAGGTTTCTGTATTTCAAATAGTTTCATTATCACCTCAAGTTGTCAGTTTGTACGGATATCGTATATACCTTCCACCTGTAATTAAGATAATCAGCTATAGCTGTAAGATCAAAATCGTTGATGCGTCCGAGCGCTGCTGACCTGCCGACCCGAACACACTTACCGCTAGCGCAGGCTCCTCCGGCAGTAAAATTATTGAAGGTAAAATTAGGATCCCGCTGGCCTTCATGGGCCAGAATATAAACTTCAACTTCCCTTAACTGATTTCTTATCTCGTCGGCGTCAATAGCTCCATTACCATTAGTATCAGTGAGTGTTGATAAATCATTGTGGGGGACTCCGTTATTGTCAATAAATATAACCTGCATGTCGGCAGCGCAATCAAGAAGCGGCATCTCATCCAGTCCTCCTGTGACATGGTTAAGGGTTGCCTTAACGAGGACCCCTGCGCCGGCTGCGCATCTCGGCACATTAGTCGCCGATATATAGTAATCCGCCCTGTTGAAAGGCGCCAGAAGAGAGTTTGCGCCATTAGCGGGAGATATGCCATATACCAGGCGGACGTCCGTATTATCAGCAGGGGCATATGAAGAGACTGTATCATACTGCGTGTGATATGATCCGCCGTTGACTACCAAAGAACGTGAGTTCGCATCGGTGGACCCGGGTGACAATACGATTACCCTGTCTGTATTTTCAGGGTCTTCTGTATATAGCGCCCAGTTTCTTACAAAAGGTGCGGCGGGAGACAGGCGTGTATTTTTTCCTGCTGCGTTATTTGTGGCAGCGCTTGCTGATTTAATAACCAGATAATCAGATCCGGCTACGTTTGGTCCAGCGCCGTCGCCGCTCCTGAATGCCCTTGGCGGGTTGTTAGGCGCATCGTTATAGGTTATGTCTGTTGCTTCAGTATAGCCGGGAACCGTGTCCGAGAAGTTAATGACACCGTCACCGTTAGTGTCGAGTATACCTGTTACATTCCACGGCAGTCCTAAGCCCGCATGAGCGATATCCTTCCGTAATATTTCAAGCCCGACAACACCTTCAATGTTTGTTTCAGCTATCTTGGACTGTTGTTTGAACTGGGTTAAAAGTCCGGTGAATATCTGGGAAGCGGCTGAAATGGCAACCACAAAGATAATCATCGTTATCATAAGCTCTACCAGAGTAAACCCCTTTTTGTCAGTGAACAGTGAACAGTGAACAGTGAACAGTTGTTTAAAGAAGTTCGGAGTTTTTTCACTCTGTCTGCTGATAGCTGATAGCTGATAGCTGATAGCTGATTGCTTGTTACTCATTGTCTCCTCAATACAGTCGAAATTGTATGAATATAAGGATTCCCGTTAGCAGTTGTTCTTTCCTTCCAGTCCCATGTTACAGTTATAACAACTTGTTTGCTGTCTGTATTTATATCACTAACTGTTCTCGAAGCTGTGTAAGTGAAAGCTGCTATATTCCTTAAGCTTTTTGGGGGCGGGGAAACATCCGTAGTGCCTGCCGCCAGGTTATTAAAAGGGGTATTCCTTGCATCATTCATACTCTCCTCTGCGATGTTTACCGCTTCATCTCTCAGGACATTTATCATGTTTGAGTCAATGCTCACAAGGGCCGTCTGCATTAGCGCAAGAAAAACCAGAAGCAGCACTACAAGGGCGATCATGACTTCAACAAGCGTTAACCCTTTTTTATTTTGCAATACAGTTTGCAGCATCACATGCTCCTCCGTCCGTAATCTTGGCTGCCAGTTGGCCCATATTTATTCTTGTCGCTGATATTATAATGCAGTTATAATCCGCGTCAACAGATGTATTGCTGCATATAGTCTTATCGTTAATTGAGATCCCTTTTGTATTAAACTCAACAGTGGTGTCTGCAGCGTCACTCCATGTAATCGGATAGCGTATATTCAGATTTTTCTGAGATAACTGTGTGTCATTAGCAGTGTCAGGTATTCCATTGCCGTCAGGCGGCGTATCGGTATCTTCATATATGGTATATTGAGTTGCAGTTAAATTTACAAATTGCATTCTATTATTCCTCATTGTCAAGGCCCGTGCATTCATCAAATCAATATGCATTTCTTTTATCTGGTTTTCAACATTATAGCCGCTGATCCATCCCTGAAATGAAAATCCAAGGGAAGTAGCAAGTATGCCGATAATAGTAACAACAATTACCAACTCTATTAAAGTCATTCCTTTATTATTCATCATACCCTTCATAACTCGTCTTAATCCTTAACCCATCACCTATTACCTAATTACTCATCTCTCCTTTATATGTATCGTCCTCTTGACGGGCGGAGGGGGTGTCATAATTGACAAGCCCTGCGCAGTTGGGGGAACTCCTTCTATTTCCGCAGAGCTTCTGCCGTCATGCTCTGTCAGAGCTGATGAAAGATTTACCTGTTCAATAGCGCCTGTAGAGACCTGTATCAGCGCAATTCCTTTCAGATCGGAGGGGGCGCCTCCTGTTGCATATTTTACGGCCCAGAGCACAGTCTTGCCGCCGTATGCGCAAATATCAGAGTACGGTTTATATGTTGTGTAAAATACAACTCCTAATGTGGTTGCCAGAGGGTCTGTAATGACGCGCTCGGCCCCGTAGCCTGTTCCTGCAGTATCAAGTTCTATGTACCACCCGTTGACCACATCATCAGGGTTAGTCTTAACAAGCAATACATCCGTGACAGGATCCAGATCACTTAGTGATCGTTCGGTAATACAGTCAGTGTCATATCCTGAAGAGGAGAAGCAGGGATCCTTAAATCCGAAGATTTTCCACCGTTTTGTCAGATCACCAGCGCCTATGTCCAGCGTTGAATAATATCTTCCCGCACCAAAATAGAGCCAGAGCTGCCCTTTGTTCTTATGCTGCAACCTTTGTACCGAAGAGGTAACAGGTCCGGCCCCGTCAATTACCTTGTTCCATACCCAATAGGCAGGATCCTGATTTTCTTTTGTAAAGATCCTGCCGATGCCGCCATCTTCCCACACAGCGCCATTACGCTTCACAAATGGAATATAGACTGCATCGTCATTATAGTCCAGGTCAGGGTCATTGGTAGTATTGATCATGGAACCTGCAAAGGCATCGGAGATTCCGGTGTCTATGGTCCATAAATTCCCGCCGGTAGGACCGTTTTTAAGGTCAATAATAAACAGCTTGAGGTTCTGGTCTGAGTAACCTTTAAACTGATGCGTTGTTGTGTCTATCGGGCCTGTTGGTCCTGAGCCGAAGACGACAAACCACCTGCCATTTTTTGTCTTATCGGTATCGCCGATTCTGACAACTGACGGGCCTGTTGTTGCAAAACCGAGGGTTGGATCAGAGAATTCCCAAAGAAGCGTGGGACTGTCCTGGTCTGTTACATCAATTGCAAAATATGAGGAATAGCCCTTGCCAGCCGCAGGAACCTGCACTCCATTTGTGCTTGCAGCATTCTTGCACGCACCGCCAAGACGCATGCCGCCGATAAGTATTGTCCTCCAGCTATTGACATCTTTCTGAGCATCTGGATTGCCGTTTATGCTCGCGTCAAAGATGTATGGGCTAAGATCCACATTATAAATATGGCAGTAATCCGGGTCTGCGTTGTATTTAAGATAGGGTAGCACATGCTTCGGGATAAAAGCCCACACCTCTTTGCCGAGATCTGTGCCTGTCAGTTTTGCCTGAGTTGCGCAGGTTCTGCAGAGTATCTCCAGCTTACCGAGCGTAAAGGCGTGGAGCATGCCGTCGTTGGCCCCGACGAATACCATTCCCCTGTCCTTATAGCCGGCTGTATCTATGAATTCCTTGTAGGTTGTGTCGCCATAGACCTGGTCATAGGTGTTCAAAGGGGTCCATGACAGTATCTTGGGAGTGGAATTTACGATATCTCCGAGTTTCCAGACCTTAGCGCTTTCACTGATTGGGGCGCCGTTTATAGTTACTGTATCTGTTACGTCCCCATCTTTGTTCAGGTCGATAGCAGCAGTTCTCGGTCTATAGGTATAAGTTATACCTAAATCTGTTGTTGGATTATCTTCACCGCGTATATATCTTATGATCGCTTCAGCCTCGTCGTTGGACCCTGCCTGCAAATAGTCTCTGAGCGTTGTTTTGCTGCCTTTCTCAAAAGACAATAACGAAATTGGAGGTGAGCTGTCAGAAGGGTCAGGCGTATAAATAGTCCTGTCAGCGGCTGAAGTGTACCATAAGGTCCGTCCGGCTTCCCAAAGGCTCTTAACTTCTTCAAATGCAACAGGCGGCATTATTTCATTATCAGCATCGCCGTCTCCATCAGTGTCCTCATAGCGCCTTGCCATGGTTTTAGAATCGAAGTAGAATTGTACTATACGATCATTGACAAGGCTCAACTCCCTGTTGTTGTCAGTATCCTCTCTTATGTTGCTTTTGCTGAAGAATGGATCAATGTAATACCAGAAGGTCTGCAGTGTGCCTATCCAGTCAATATCTACTGAATCATCAAATGTCCTTTTCGGATAAAAGATTGCCTGCACGATGTTCGCGCCTTTTCCTTCGCCTGAGGAAAGAACTGATGCCGCTGTGCCGGAAGATGTTCTTTTCAGGATAGCAGTTATTGCGTTTCGGATGCTGGTCTCAAGAGAATAGCCGTCATCTCCTTCATAATATGTGAGAGGGTCATCCGTGCCGTCAGAACGGATAACTCCGTCGCCGTCCGTATCCCTGTAACATTCAGCGGGGATTGTGTTGCAGTCAGGTAATCCATTGCTGTTCAGATCAATAAACCCGCCGGTGATCGCAGCATCCTTAAGCAGAGTCGAACCTGTCCCAAACATAAATACGGGATAAAGGGTCACATTCTGAGTTGCCGGGAGGCTCTGTCGCCATGTTGTCGGCACATCAGTTTCTGAGCCCGGACGCATGTCATTCGTCCTTGCCCAGAAGGCAACATCAATCATATAATCTGTCCCACTACTTGGATAAGTCGTTCCAACAGTGGTTCCTGCAAATCTATAGCCGCTGGAACACCCTTTTATATTTGTAAGAGAACAGGCGCCTGAGCCTGACCCGGGGATGTTCTGGTCGCGAGTGGATTCTCCGTCTGTCAGGAAAAGAACAAATGACTTTGCGCAGGGCACATACATGTCAGTAAGATTGCTGTCCAGGTCAGTGAACTTATACCAATACGGGTCGCGAATGATGTTAGCTCCAGTGCCGCCTTTGCTATAGTCAGCAGGAGAATTGGAATAATATGGGTCATCCTGCCTGAAATACCTGACCACCTCATAAAGGGTCTCTGCCAGCGGTGTCCATGTGCTTGGAGTCATATTTTGGATAGAGGTGATCATGCTCGTAACAATGCCAAACCCCACATAAGCATCTATCTTTCCGCCATTGTCACCGCTGCTGCCTGTGTAATAAGCCAGCCCGAACCTGACATCGCTGCTGAGCGTATCCAGTATGCCTTCTGCTTTTACCATGCCCTGGTCCACTATTGTATTATAAGGTCCGCCGGTAGGAACGGTAACCGAAACATCGAGATAGACCTGTGTTATACGCGGATATCTGGATGTATAATTGCCGGCAGCCTTAACCCCAAGACCCTGTAAATTCCCTGAGCCGGCTATTCCTTTAATCTCATTCCAGTTCCATGGCGCCCCTGTTGCAGGGTTGTTTGTCCATGTAAAAGAATAGGTAGAATATGAAGTGCCGATACTGGAAGTGTTTGACTCATAATCCACGCCGTCTATTCTGAGCACCCCTGCTATATCTCTTGTTCCCCCGCTGGCTGTTTTCTTTGCCCTTACCTGAACTGAAACAGTAATAGTACCGGCAGGTTCAGCCTGTGTGTAGCTAAAACCCAATATAACCGGGCTTGTGGTATTGCTGTTCTGGATATAAGTTGTATCTCCGTCTGATGATGCCTCATCAACAGCCGCATATGCGCTTGCTGCGCCTGTTACAGTCCATCCTGAAGGGACACTGATATTAGAGTTCGGATACGTATAGTATGTATTAGTTCCGCCGCTAATAGGACTTATATTCAAATCATCACCATTTCCCCTCGTAAAACGGTAATTTCCCACAAATGGATATATGAGGTTCCCTGCACTGGTGTCATAATCTTTCTGAAAATCCCATGAAGACGCACAGGCAGTCTCACCATCGAGTTTTACGGTTACAGATCCACTGGGGGAGCGGGGGTTTGCCTTTCCGCCAATCAGCAGTTTCTTTGCCGCTTCTACCCTTCGCATCGTTGCCCAATTCAGAAAACTTCCGCTGGCAATGGGGTTGGCAACAGTGCCGGTGTTCATTGCGTCTGTGGTCTCTTCCCATCTGTTGTTGCCGGTATATTTATAATTTTTTGAGCCGTCAAAATATCCATAGTACAGTCCATTGGCAAACTGGGATGGGTCATAAGAACCTCCATATGCCTGGTCGCACATGCTTCCTGAATTGTCCATCACAATAAGGACATTCGGCGGAATGCTCTGGGATAGAAACGGCGGGATGACGCAATAATCGTTCATGGCGCCTTCAACATGAGTTAAAGGCAGCAGCATGATTAAAAAAATCAGGAGTAATAATATGTTGGGCATATTTTTATTATTGCTTTTCATCGAGGACTCCTTTTATTTTTAACTTCTTTGCTTTTAACTTCCTCTATCATCACGATTATAAATCCTGTTTTTGCATATGTATATTCAAACCTGACTGTTGCCGGAAGTGAAAGGCTGCGAAGAGAAACGATCTTCCCCTTGCGGTTTATAACCATTACAGAGGGATCAACCTCATAGCCTTTCTCATCAATAATAACTCTTCCATCATCTTCTATTGAGGTTAATGTCCCGGTTGCCTTAACTGTTGAAATGTCAGCAACGGCATCAAAACGGTCTATAAATGCTGATACTATTAATATCGAAAATGCCGACAGCAATAATGCAATCGTTTTTCTCTTTCTCATAAACCCTCCATACTTTCTCTTAGAATCTTTTAAAGCAATTATGATGCTAATTGAAGGTTCTGATTTTTCAATGTGTTAGCCATTTTCTCTTTCGTATTTGTGTAATCTCCTTCATAAAATCATGTAACGGATTACATAGTTATATTTATCGGCAAATATTGTTGTATACTTTAAGCTGTTAGCTGACAGCTATCAGCTAACAGCCAAAAAATTTAAAGAGGAACGAATATGAATAACAGTTTTGCTGAAGATATCGTGAAGAAGGCGCTGAAAAGAGGCTGTGATGCGGCAGAAGTTTTTATAAGAAGTTCCAGGGGGATTTCTGTAGAGGCAAAAGACGGGAAGGTGGAAGCCATGGAAGTCTCTCAGGATATTGGGATTGCACTGAAAGTTATCAGGAATCAAAGACTCGGATTTGCTTTTACAACGATTCATGATGAGGTTGGAAAGACAATTAATGCAGCGATAGACTCTGCAAAATGGACTGCTATGGATGAGTATATTGATATCCCCGGGCAAATGCCTGCCGGAGAGGTTTTGATATTTGATGAGCAAATAAAAAATTTAGATGAAGCCACTGTTATTAAGAATGCATTGATGCTTGAGGAGAGCGCGCTTGCGTTTGACAAGAGAGTAAAGAAGGTAAGAAAGGCAGAGGTTGGGGCCGCGGTTACAAGCACAACGATTGCAAATTCAAAAGGAGTTAATGCCGGCTATGAAAGCACAAATTATTCAGTTCATGTAACAACTCTTGCAAGTGATGAAAACGGCGATAATCAAATGGGATGGGATTTTGCAGGCAGCAGGAGAATGATTGATGTAGATATAAAATTTGTCGGAAAAACAGCTTCAAAAAGAGCGGTTGAAGTTCTTGGCGCAAGAAAAATATCTGCTGTCAAAGCGCCTGTGATACTTTGTCCTTCTGTTGCTGTCGGCTTTCTCGATATCCTCAGTTCGTCCTTATCCGCTGAAGCTGTGCAGAAGCAGCGTTCTTTTCTTGCAGGCAAGGCAGGACAGACTATCATTAGTACACTCGTTGACATTATTGATGACGGAACCATGAAATGGGGGTTAGGCACAAAACCTGTTGATGATGAAGGAGTTCCTGTTACGAACAAAACAGTTATTTCTAAAGGTGTATTGAACAGTTACTTTTATAATACATATACAGCAAAAAAAGCAGGCGTTAAATCCACAGGTAATGCCGTAAGAGGCGGTCACAAGAGTCTTCCCGGAATTGGGGTAACAAATTTTTATATAAGACCGGATGAGAGTCAGAAGTCAGAAGTCAGAAGTCAGAAGTCAGAAGTCAAGAGAACGAAAAACAACCAATTAATAAAATCACTGCCCAAAGGAATTTTGATTCTTAACACTATGGGGTTACATACCGCTAATCCCATATCAGGTGACTTTTCGGTAGGCATTTCAGGACTCTGGATTGAAAATGGAGAAACAGTTTATCCGATAAAAGAGGCCGTGATATCAGGCAATATTCTTGAGTTGTTTAAGAAGGTTGAAGGGATTGGTTGTGACTTGGAGTTTTATGGCAATGTAGGCTCGCCGAGTCTTCTTATAGGGGATATGGATATAAGCGCGTAAGGCGCGAATCCATTATCATAAAATCACCTGCCCGTAATAGACCATGCCTGTTTAAGAGTAGTGTGGATTCTGCCGATAATAATTTTAATGTTCGAAAAAGATAGAGTGAGCAATGGAAAATAATTACAGGGATGATTACAGGATTTATACCTTTCGTTTTGGTGATGTTGCAGTTATGAAGGGGTTTGTAACTGCATCCCAAATGGAAGAAGCATTTTCAGAGCAGATATCGAATTACCCTTCAACGAAACTTATACCGCACAAACTCATCGGAGAAATTCTTCTTGAAAAAGGTTGGATAACCTTTGAGCAGGTACTTATTGTGCTGGAAGAACTTTCTGGAAAAAAGACAACCGCAGACATTACCTGATAAATAAAATGAGGATGCTGACCATGAGGGGACATGGTTGAATTAAAAAGATTGGGCTCTTAGCGTAGGTGGGAAATAACCTTTTAATTCAAGTCAGCATCCTCGGTGAAGATTATAGCATAAACTTATTAGGAAATCCTTAGGGGAAACCCCGGACACGTGACAAGTATTACAGATAATTAAAATAAAAGGTGACTAATTTCTTCTGCTCTATACCATCATGCATCACTCGTTACACTTTTTTTGAATTATTCAAAATAGAATTCTTTAAATTATTCGCCCCATCCTTAAAACGCTTCAATAAATGTTTCGCCCATACAAATTCTGTTGCAAGGATTCCCAGTCCGATCGGGATAACGACAACAGCCGGCCCTGGCAATGCAATCATGGCAATGCCTATAATCAGCACAGTAAAGCCTATTACAATTCTAATAAGCCGCTTTGCTTGTTGTATGGTTACAATCAGGGGATGTTGCTTCTGTTTTGGTTTGTCAGTCATTTTTCAAAGAGTCGAGGGTTCAAGGATTCCAGAATTCAAGTCTAAGAATCACGATACATCTTGATTCTTATGTCCTTTTCTTTCACTTGAATCCTTAACCCTTTGAACCCTTGACTCCTGCCTATTCAGCCATCTTTTTCAATTTTCTGAAAAACGGCTCAATGAGATCAATGGGAACAGGGAAAATGGTTGTGGAATTCTTCTCGGCAGCCACCTCCGTCAATGTCTGGAGAAACCTCAACTGCAATGCCGCGGGCTGTGACCCGATGATAGCTGCTGCATCTGTCAACTTTTGGGCTGCTTCAAATTCGCCTTGAGCATGAATGACTTTCGCCCTTCTTTCACGTTCAGCCTCAGCCTGCTTGGCAATGGCCCTCTGCATCTCGATCGGTAAATCCACATTTTTAACTTCAACAGTGGTAACCTTAATACCCCATGGTTCTGTCTGTTCGTCTATGATCTTCTGCAGTTCCGCATTTAATTCATCTCTTTTGGAAAGGAGGTCATCGAGGGCGCTTTGTCCCAGGACGCTCCTGAGCGTTGTTTGTGATATCTGCGACGTTGCGTACTCATAATCCGCTACTTCGGTAATGGCCTTTGTAGGTTCAACGACTCTGAAATAGACTACCGCGTTAACTTTTACGGTAACATTGTCTTTTGTAATTATATCCTGTGAAGGCACATCCATGGTGACGGTACGAAGGCCTACTTTTACCAGCTTATCAATAACGGGCCAGATGATTACAAGGCCCGGTCCTCTTACTGGTATCAATCTTCCAAGCCTGAAGACAACGCCTCTTTCATACTCACGGAGAACCTTGATTGCGCTTGAAAGGAAATAAACAATTAGAACTATAACTAATACTAAACCTGAAAAACCGACCTGAAACATATTTACCTCCCTGATTTTGATTGTTTTGTTAAATAAATTATAACACGGTATAATAATCAAATTTAGCTGTTAAATCAAATTGAACAGGAAGTCATCCATGGCAAACGAAGATCTCTCAAAACTTAAGATAGACAAATCAGCATCAGTTGCTGCTCCGGTAAGGCGCAGGAGAGCATTATACCCGGTAATAGCAATAATAGTAATTGCATTAATTGGGGCCTTTTATTTTACGGGGACGTCAGTAGAAGTAGAAGTTTATAATGTTGCCCAGATTTATCCTTCCCAGACTTTTACATTGTTAAATGCCAGCGGTTATGTTGTGGCGCAGCGTAAGGCTGCCGTTGCGTCAAAGATAACCGGGCGTATAGTGTCTATAAATGTAGAAGAAGGTAATCATGTGAAAAAAGGGGATCTGATCGCGAGACTCGAAAATGAGGATGTATCCGCAATGTATGAACAGGCCAGGGCAAACCTCGATGCCGCGCGTGCCGGCCTCGAACAGGCAAAGGCGGAACTGCATGACGCTGATATAACTTTCAACCGTTATAAAGAACTGATGAAAAGCGAACTGGTGTCAAAAAACGATTATGATTCTGCTGAGGCGCGGTACAAAAAAGCAGTTGCGGCGGTTGCTGAGGCTGAGGCATCTATCAATGCTAATAAAGCTGCTTTGAGCGGCGCTGAAGTATCACTTGAATATACTCTGATACGCGCCCCGTTTGACGCGGTAGTGCTGACTAAAAATGCAGACATAGGCGATATCGTTACCCCGCTCGGCGCAGCAGCTAATGCAAAGGCGGCGGTAGTCACTATAGCTGATATGGGTTCATTGCAGGTAGAAGCGGATGTCTCTGAAGCAAACCTGCAATATGTTAAATTGGGTCAGCCGTGCGAGATACAGCTTGATGCATTCCCTGATTCAAGATTTCGCGGATTAGTGCATATGATTGTTCCAACCGCTGACAGGAGTAAGGCTTCAGTTATGATAAAGGTGAAGTTTTTAGATAATGACAGCAGGATACTTCCTGAGATGAGCGCCAAGGTCGCATTTTTGCAGCGGCCGGTAGCTCCTGAAGAACAGAAGCCTCGCACTGTTATTAATCCTGCTGCCGTAATAAAAAATGGAAGTAAGAAAACAGTGTTCCTTGTAAAAGAAGATCGTGCAGTGGAAACCTCTATCAGCACCGGAGAACAATTGGGCGATATGATAGAGGTTTTAAGCGGCATAAAGGCTGGTGACAGGGTTGTTTTGAAACCGCTGGATAAATTGAAAGACGGTGTCAGGGTAAAGATCCAGGAGAAATAACTCCGATGCCAAACAAACCTCCTATCGTAGAAATAAAAAACCTGTATAAGTCCTACCGGCGCGGCAATCAGACCATACCCGTTTTGCAGGATATTAATCTTGATATCGCAGAGGGCGAGTTTTTAGCCTTGATGGGGCCTTCCGGCTCAGGGAAAAGCACGTTACTGAACCTTATAGCAGGAATAGATAAAGCTGACAGCGGAATGATAAAAGTTGTGGATGTTGATATTAATTCTCTTTCTGAGACAGACCTTGCACGGTGGCGTTCTGGCAACGTTGGTTTTGTGTTCCAGTTTTACAACCTCATTCCTGTTCTTACAGCATTTGAGAATGTTGAGCTGCCGTTGTTATTGACAGGGCTTTCCAGAAAGGAAAAAAGAGAGCATGTGGAAACCGCCCTGAAGATCGTGAACCTCTCCGACCGTATGGAGCATTATCCCGGGCAATTGTCAGGCGGCCAGCAGCAGCGTGTTGCAATTGCCCGCGCAATAGTCACCGATCCGACCATAATTGTAGCGGATGAACCTACGGGCGACCTCGACAGGGTCTCGGCTGAAGATATACTGGAGCTTATGGAACGTCTTGTTCATGAACTTTGCAAGACCATTATTATGGTGACGCACGATCCCCGTGCAGCTAAAAAGGCTCATATTATCAAGCAGCTTGACAAGGGTGTATTAAATGCAAATCCTCAAACTTATATTTAGAAATGCCTTTCGTCACAAGCTGCGTACTTTTCTTACTGTTGCCGGTATCAGCATTGCCATACTTTCATTCGGGCTTCTCCGGACGGTAATAAGCGCCTGGTATGTGGGCGTCGAGGCTTCTGCGGCAAACCGTCTTGTGACCAGGAATTCCATATCCATAATTTTCCCGCTTCCGCTTTCTTATAAAGACAAGGTCCGCCAGATTGACGGCGTAAAGACTGTGTCTTACGGGAACTGGTTCGGCGGTATTTATATAGATGAAAAAAATTTCTTTGCCAATTTCGCGGTTGAGCCTGAAAGCTACCTGGAACTGTATCCGGAGTATGTCCTGCAGCCTGATCAGAAGGCTGCCTTTCTCCGCGACAGAAAGGCATTTTTTGCCGGAAGAAAGCTTGCTGAAAGATATAACTGGAAACTCGGCGATACTGTTATTCTCAAAGGCACCATTTTCCCCGGCGACTGGGATTTTGTACTGCGCGCTATTTATAAGGGCAGGGACAAAAATATAGATGAAACACAGTTTATCTTTCACTGGGATTATCTGAACGAATCTCTCAAAAAGACTGTGCCGCGGCGCGCGGACCAGGTTGGGTTTTACATGATAGGCGTAAAAAATCCGGTCCATGCTGCTGAGGTTTCAGCCGCCATAGACAGGACTTTCAAAAACTCTCTCGCGGAAACGCTTACTGAAACAGAGAAAGCCTTTCAGCTCGGTTTTATTTCCATGAGCGAAGCAATAGTCATTGCCATCCAGATGGTTTCCTTTGTAGTGATTATCATAATTATGGCGGTAGCGGCTAACACAATGGCAATGACCGCCAGGGAGCGCTTCGGTGAATATGCAGTATTGAAAACACTCGGTTTCGGGGGTCCGTATATAATTGGATTAATATTCGGTGAATCACTTTTTATTACCTCAATCGGATGTATCCTTGGAATTGTCCTGACCTTCCCCGCAGCGCATGCGTTCGGCAGTGCGATGAGCCAGTTTTTTCCCGTGTTTAATGTGTCTGTTAAAACTATTTATCTGGAAATTGGTTCTTCTGTTATAGTTGGCATTACAGCGGCGATTATACCTTCATACCGCGCTGTTACTCTCCGTATAGCGGATGGGTTAAGGAGAATAGGGTGAATGATAAATAAAATCAACCACAGAGTACACAGAGAAAAAGTGGGAAATGGAAGATCGGAAGTTAAATATATTATGTCTTTTATCTTGTACTTTTCGTTTTTATTTTCCTCCGTACCTCTGTGGTCTCTGTGGTTAAGTTTTGGTTTATGAAGATTCCGCTTTCATACAGCTTTCGTAATTTGTGGACGCGCAGGCTTACGACAATACTCACTGCTTCAGGCATAGCGCTTGTTGTGTTTGTATTTGCGTCCATACTGATGCTGTCTGAAGGCCTGAAAAAGGCGCTTGTAGATACAGGTTCATACGACAACGCAGTAATAATCCGGAAAGCCTCTGACTCTGAAGTTCAAAGCGGTGTTGAACGTATACAGGCTTCAATATTGGAAACCCAGCCGGAAGTAGCTATCGGGCCCAACGGCAGAAGTCTTTTGGCAAAAGAGCTTGTCGTTCTTATCAGTCTGCCAAAACGAGGGACAGATAAGCCGTCCAATGTGGTAATCAGGGGGATATCTGAAAGCTCTCTGCCTTTGAGGCCGCAGGTAAAACTTGTTGCAGGACGTTTGCCGCGACAGGGTTCATCAGAGATACTTGCAGGCCAGAGTATCGCAAAGAGATTCAAGGGAGGCGGGCTCGGTGAAACCATCCGTTTCGGCATGAGGGACTGGATTGTAGTTGGAATATTTGATGCGGGCAATACCGGTTTCAGCTCGGAGATATGGGGGGATGTGGATCAACTCATGAGGGAGTTCCGGCGCCCGGTGTACTCATCCGTCATATTTAAGCTGCGGGATTCTTCAGAGTTCGAAAAATTAAAGAACCGCATTGAAAGCGATCCACGTCTTACCCTTGAAGTAATGAGGGAAACGGAATATTATGCAAAGCAGTCCGATATGATGGCGAAATTCATCAGGATGCTTGGAATGTCTCTCACAATGATATTTTCACTTGGGGCCATTATCGGGGCCATGATTACGATGTATTCAGCCGTAGCAAACCGTACAGGTGAAATAGGGACGATGCGGGCGCTCGGTTTCCGGAGAAGAGATATTCTTACTGCATTCATAATAGAATCTTTAATACTCAGTTTTACAGGGGGCTGTGCAGGATTGTTTTTCTCATCATTAATGCAATTCCTGACTATTTCAACCATGAACTTCCAGACATTTTCAGAACTCGCATTTACCTTTGCACTCACATTTGAAATTACTTACAAGTCTCTTTTGTTCTCACTGATAATGGGATTTATCGGAGGGGTGCTGCCTGCAGCCAGGGCCTCGCGTATGAATATCGTGGAGGCTTTACGGGGTTAACGTCTTACCTTCAGCTTCAGATGCTCCACCTTTTCAACAATAACCTTTTCCCCGGCCTTGATAGGTTCATCACTCCAGGCTTTCCAGATTTCACCATGAATAAAAACCAGACCTTCGTTATGAATATCAGTTCTGGCTTTACCCTCAAGTCCGACAAGTCCTTCAGCTCCGGTTGTCGGTTTTTGCCTGTAAGCCTTTAAGGCAAGTCTGATTGTCAGAAAGAAAAACAGGGCGGTAAGAATAACGCCGGGAAGAATCACCTTAAGCGAAAGTTTAAAGAAAGGGAGCGGAGATTCGAAAAGCATAAGAGAGCCTATGAGCATAGATATTATTCCCCCGATTGTAAGAACTCCGTAAGAAACAATTTTTATTTCAAGGATGAAAAGGATTATGGCAAGAATTATTAAAAGCAGACCGGCATAATTCACAGGAAGGGTCTGGAATGAATAAAATGCGAGGATTAATGCAATGGCGCCGAAAACACCGGGAAATATTGCGCCGGGATTCGTCATTTCAAAAAATATTCCGTAGAAACCAAGGAGCATGAGGAGGTAGGCCACATTCGGATCGCTGATAAGGTCCAGTATTTTATGCCTTAAACCCATTTCCTTATGCACCACCTTGACGCCTTTGGTTTTTAAAAGATGTTTTCCGGAAGAGGTCTCCACTTCTTTTTGATCTACCGATTCCAGAAGCGTTTTCAAATCCGCGGCAACCAGATCAATTACTTTCAATTTCAAGGCTTCATTTTCTGTAATTGATACGCTTTCTCTCACAGCCTTCTCCGCCCATTCAGCATTTCGTCCCCTTTTTTCAGCTATTGATTTTATATAAGCGGCTGCGTCATTTGCTGCTTTTTCTGACATGGTCTTATCCATTTTATCTCCCACGCCTACCGGATGGGCCGCGCCGATATTTGTTTCAGGCGCCATGGCGGCAATATGCGCAGAAAGTGTAATAAACACACCTGCAGATGCAGCTCTTGCTCCGCTTGGATATACATAAACGATTACAGGAACTTCGCTTGATGTTATTTTCTTGACTATTGATCTCATGGAAGTATCAAGTCCGCCAGGTGTATCAAGTTCAATAACGACGGCAGACGCTTTTTCTTTTTCCGCCTCATCAATACTTTTTAAAATGAATTCTGACATGACAGGATTTACAACGCCTTCAGTTTTAATAGCGATTATATCAGCATATGAAGTCAGTACTATAAAAGGTGTGAAAAATAGAACAAGTGATAGAAGAATAATTTTCTTTAACATTTAAACAGATTATAACATAGAGCAGTCTTGCAATTGTTAATGTTTATCATGGTATGATATTAACAAGCTTATGCTGAAAGTCAACGAGATATTTAAAAGCATTCAGGGAGAATCAACATATGCTGGAATTCCATGCACATTTGTAAGACTCGCCGGCTGTAATCTGAGATGCGCTTACTGCGATACCAATTATGCATACTACAACGGAAAAGAGCTCTCTGACGAAGAAATAACCACCAAGATCGAAGAATACGGCGTCAAGTGTGTTGAGTTTACCGGCGGTGAGCCCATGCTGCAGGAAGAGACCCCCCAACTGATAAAGACGCTCATGGATAAAGGTTACGATGTTCTTATAGAGACAAACGGTTCCATATGTATTGGATGTTTAGATAAGAGACTTAACATAATCATGGACTATAAAACTCCCAAAAGCGGGATGAGCGAAAGGATGAGGCCCAAGAACTTTGATTTTTTAAAAAAGACCGATCAGATCAAATTTGTCCTCATGGATGAATCTGATTATAACTGGACAAAGGATGTAATTGAAAATAATAAGCTGATTGAAAGATTTGACAATATCCTCGTTTCACCTGCCTATGGGATACTTTCACCCAAGGACCTTGTTACGTGGGTATTGCGTGATAACCTCCCTGTCAGGGTTCAGTTACAAATACATAAATACATATGGGCTCCTGACGAAAGGGAAGGGGTTTACTAAATTCGATATTCCGTACAGCTTGTGCCGTGAGGCACCTTATTCCTGTCATTCTGGCTTGTCCAGAATCTTTCTTCAAGAGGGATTCCCGACAAGCGGGAATGACGATAATCCAAATGATAAACACATAACGCAGACTTGAAAAACGTGAAATGGTTTGATAACGAACTCAAGGAACTCAAGAAAAATAATCTCCTCAGAAGACTCACCTGCATAGAACAGTCGAATGGCTCAGCAATTTCAATAGACGGACAAACCTACATCAATTTTTCCTCAAATGATTACCTGAATTTATCCAGCCATCCTGTAATTGTAAAAACAGTGATGAAGGCGTTGAAAGAATACGGTCTTGGGTCAGGGGCCTCAAGGCTTTTGAGCGGGACCTGTTTACCTCATGTAAAACTCGAAGAAAGAATAGCAAACTTCAAGAAAACTCCGGCAGCATTGGTATTTAATACGGGTTATGCCGTTAACACAGGGATCATTCCTGCCATATCAGGAATTGATACTTTGATTTTCAGCGATGAACTGAATCATGCAAGTATTGTCGACGGGATAAGGCTTTCAAAGGCAGAAGCTGAAATTTACAGGCACAGGGATTTAAACCACCTCGAATCTCTTTTAAGGAAAAGTTTGAAAAGAGAAACCATAAAAAGACGTTTGATAATCACTGATACTGTTTTTAGCATGGATGGAGATATTGTACCGCTTGAAGATTTGGTATTTCTGGCTAAAAAGTATCATACAATACTCATGATAGATGACGCTCACGGGACAGGTGTACTTGGGAAAAAGGGAAGAGGAGCGCTTGAACATTTCAGTATTACTGGTGCAGACTACATAATACAGATGGGTACCTTGAGCAAGGCAGTTGGATGTTATGGCGCTTTTGTTGCAGGTTCAAAGGAATTAATAAAGGTCCTGATCAGCAAGGCAAGGAGTTTCATTTATTCAACATCACTCCCCCCAGCCGTGGTTGAGGCATGCACAAAGTCAATAGATATTGTTGAGTTTAAATCAGCTCAGCGCAGAAAAAGGTTATGGAGAAACAGGCAAAGATTATATGAAGGCCTTAAAAGTCTTGGTTATGACACACTCAATTCCGGGACACCGATAATCCCTGTCATGGTTGGAGATACAAAGAGTGCATTGAAGATGGGAACCTGTCTTTTTAAAGAAAAAATATTTGCTCCTGCCATAAGACCTCCGACAGTCCCTGAAGGAAAGTGCAGGATAAGATTTTCGGTAACCGCAGCGCATACAGATGAGGATATTGATAGGGTGTTGGAGAGTTTAAGAAAGGTCAAATAACAGATAACCACAGAGACTCAGAGGCACGGAGAATGAAGATCGGAAGCGCGGAAGTTCAGAAGTAAGGAAGCTTCTTACTTCCGAGCTTTCTGACTTCCTCACTTCCACTCTTCTCAGTGACTCAGTGGTTGTCAAATTATTACTAAAATGGTTTGTCTAATCACCGGTTCATCGAGAGGTCTTGGAAAAGAGATTGCTCTTGCATTTGGCAGGAGAGGGCATCAGGTTGTTGTTCATTATAAAGAAAGAAAAGAAGAAGCGGAAGACGTTGCTTCGCAAATAAAAGAGTCAATGGCGATAAAAGCAGATGCCGGGAATATTGAAGAAGTAAAATCTCTTGTTGATAGAGTTGTACAGCGATGGGGTGGGATCGATATCCTTGTGAATAATGCCGGAATTACAAAAGAGGAGCTGTTGTTAAAAGCATCAGAGAAGGATTTTGATGAGTTGATAAATACTAATTTAAAAGGACCATTTAATTTCATACGCGCCGTAGCTCCACTTATGGTGATACAAAAAAGCGGACATATCATAAACATTTCTTCTATCGCCGGAGTGCAGGGAAAAGCAGGACTTTCAGCTTACTCATCATCAAAAGCCGGTATTATCGGTTTAACAATGAGTGCAGCTAAAGAATTTAGCGAACATAGTATTATGGTTAATGCTGTACTCCCGGGCTACATGCTGACTGATATGGGAATAGCATCGAATGAAAAGGCAAAAGAGCTTGCACTTAATGACAGTCTTGTAAAGAGTTTTTCTGATCCGAATAATGTTGCAGACTTTATCTGCTACCTTTCAGAAACAAAAGGGATAACAGGGCAGGTTTTTAATCTGGACAGCAGGATTTTGTAGGGGCAGGCCTTGTGCCTGCCCATTAAATGGCAACCACAAGGGATTGCCCCTACAGATTCCGAACAAGTCGGAATGACAAAAAAATAAGTTATGCATAAAGGCTTTTTTATAACAGGAACTGATACAGGGGTTGGGAAGACTTTCGTATCAGTTGGTTTGCTGAAAGCTTTGAAAGAAACAGGGCTTAATGTCTGTCCCATGAAGCCGGTGGAGACAGGTTGCAAAGTTCATAGGGGAAAGCTTATCCCTGAAGACACTTTAAAACTTGTCAAAGCCGCTCAAATTAGTGAGCCGGTTGATCTTGTTAATCCTTATCGCTTCAGACAACCGCTTGCACCGGCAATTGCGTCAGAACTTGAAGGAGCGGTTATCATCAGGAAAAAAATAATCTCTGCATACAATAAATTGTCAAATAAATATGATATTACAATTATCGAAGGGGCCGGGGGGATAATGGTTCCAATATGGAAAAATTATCTTTTCCTTGATCTCATAAAAGATATTGCATTGCCAATTATAATCGTATCAAGACCCGGCCTCGGGACCATAAATCATACATTACTTACCATAGAAGCTGCGAGAAACAGGGGAATTGATATAATTGGCGTAATAATAAATTGTTTCGCTAATATAAAAAAGGACGTTTCTGTGAAGACAAATCCTCAGATGATTGAAAAGCTGACCGGCGTACCGGTTTTAGGAACTGTTTCTTATATGAAAAAACTTAATTCAGAGGAATTTAAACATCTTGCTCTGAAAATAATGTCCGCTCTATAGTTCATATTAGTCCCCTGAATGTAAAGATTCAGATCTTTACTTCAGCCATCCAGCTTCCATGTGCGTTACAATTGCTGATAACTGTAAGGATACCGGGAGTCGCGTCATTAAGACGGAGAGTAGCCTGGGGGGTTATTATATGGCAATTCAGATTAATTCTTGCGATGCAATTTTTATTTAGGTGAAAATGATTTACATAAAGAGCTATGCAGGAAATATGGTCATCAACGTCCATTCTATGCTGTATTTCTCCAACCTTGACATGGACGTCTATATGCTTGCAATCCTGGTCCGAACCATATTCTTTTGAAACCGTGATTATAGGAAAATGTTTCTTTTCAAATTCGGTAATAATTTTAAAATTCTTCAGAATATTTACAACGCTGGAATTGTCAGCGAAATTATCAATCGAGCCTAAACAAAAAGGACAATTTATTGGAGCCGTGTCGAAAGCAATATGATTACAAACAGAACATGCAAACGTCTTTATTTTTCTCTCATTTATTTTTAGACTCATGGATTGATTATCCACAAATTCTAAATATTTTAGAGGAGATTCGAGAAGCTCAGCGCCTATCCCGTCATAGATATCATCTTTTTTTGATAATCTGGTGACTTTCACAGGAATTTTTAAAATCTCTTCTTCCAGGGGCAAAAGAATTTCGAATTGTGTTTTCAGGGGGAAAAATACTTTTGTGTTTATAAAAATGCCGTTTTTGGAAAGATTTATCAGCTTGCCGGAATTAATATCATTTTCAAAGCATAATCTTACATGCAGATTCGATGGAATTCTATCAAAGGCTCTTTTTTCCATAAGCTATTTTAGAAAAATACAGTTTTAAGTGTTTTAAATTTATAACAGAATCATTCATTATTGTCAATAAAATAATTCCATAAAATGTAACCCTTCAGTGAAAGGTGGAAGCAACACGCCTCAGATGTTATTTTTTGAATCAGGGCGGTTTCTTCTTTTTAAGGAGGTGGGGTATCTTTATGGAACAAGAGGGGGGAAGGATCAAGGGTAATGTCCTTG
>JACRLN010000050.1 GCA_016215115.1 Nitrospirota bacterium | reverse complement strand
TATCCGAGGGACAAATGCATCCATGAATTATTTGAAGAACAGGTGGAGAGGACCCCTGATGCAACGGCTGTGATCTTTGAGGATCAACAATTAACCTATCGAGAACTCAACGCAAAGGCAAATCAACTGGCACATTATCTGAGAAAGCAGGGAGTCGGTCCTGAGGTCCTGGTGGGAATATGTGTTGAGCGCTCTTTGGAGATGATCATAGGGGTTCTGGGCATTCTCAAGGCTGGAGGGGCTTATGTGCCGTTAGACCACCGGTATCCGAAAGAACGCCTGGCATTTATGATAGAAGAAGTCAAGGCTCCGGTTATGCTCACATTGCAACAGTTGGTTCCCTCTCTGCCGGGCTCGTACTCCCGTGTGATATGTCTGGATGCGGACTGGGGGGATATTGAAAAAGAGGGGACGGAAAATCCGGTCGGCAATATGACCGCCGATAACCTTGCCTATATAATCTATACCTCAGGCTCTACAGGACTTCCAAAAGGAGTAATCGTTCCGCATCGTGGTGTCGTACGCCTTGTCAAATCGACAAACTATACTGAATTTAACTCCGGTGAAGTATTTCTGCAATTGGCGCCTGTCACATTTGATGCCTCGACGTTCGAAATCTGGGGTTGCCTATTAAACGGCGGAAAACTTGTGATCTTCCCCCCCCATCTGCCTTCTCCGGAGGAGATAGGGCAGGTGATTCATCGCTTCAATATCACAACCCTTTGGCTCACCGCTGCACTTTTCCATCAGATTGTCGACATATCTCTTGAGAGCTTCGCCGGAATTAAACAAATGCTGGCGGGGGGTGATGTTTTATCAGTCCCGCATGTAAAGAAGTTTCTCCGGCGACATCGGCGGAGCAGGCTGATCAATGGATACGGACCTACGGAAAACACCACCTTCACCTGCTGTTATGCTATGACCGATGAAGGACAAGTAGGGGCCTCTGTCTCCATCGGCCGCCCGATTTCCAACACGCAAGTCTATATTTTAGACAGGCATCTTCAGCCTGTACCGGCAGTTGTTCCAGGCGAATTGTACATCGGAGGCGACGGATTGGCCCGTGGCTATCTGAACCGTCCCGAACTGACAGCCGAAAAATTCATTCCTGATCCCTTCAGTGATAGACCCGGCGTAAGACTTTACAAGACAGGGGACCTCGCCCGGTATTTGCCTGACGGTAATATAGAGTTTCTGGGAAGGATTGACAATCAGGTGAAGGTCCGGGGATACCGTATCGAACTCGGTGAAATCGAGGCAGTGCTTAGACAGCATCCGGCCGTTAGGGAGACTGTAGTAATAGCCAGAGAGGACCAACCGGGCGACAAACGGCTGGCGGCATATGTTGTTCCCGATAAGAAGTCGATAGTCACAACAAATGAGCTCCAGGGATTCCTGAAGAAGAAACTACCCGACTACATGATCCCCTCTGTCTTTGTCCATCTCGATACCCTGCCATTGACGGTGAATGGCAAGGTGGATCATAGAGCATTACCGGCACCGGATCACAATATTACCGAGACTGGAAGAGCCTATATGGCGCCACGAAACAAGTTGGAAATTCAGTTAACTGAAATCTGGGAAAAGATCCTCGGGGTCCATCCAATCGGTATCACAGATAATTTTTTTGATTTGGGCGGACATTCACTTCTTGCAGTGCGATTGACGTCTGAGATCAGAAAAATAACAAGCAAAGATTTTCCCGTTATGGCCCTGTTCCACAACCAGACAATTGAGCGATTAGCCGAAATAATTGCAGATAGGAGGTGGTCAGTGCACTGGTCTTCAGCGGTACCAATTCACACCGGTGGATCAAAAAAGCCGCTGTTTACTGTGCATGATACAAACATGGCACGCTTTCTTGAACCTGACCAGCCGCTATATATACTCACTCACCCGAGTAAAGATGAAAATCTTGCTCCTTACAGCACAGTGGAAAAAATGGCAGCTAAAAACCTTCATGAAATGCGTACTGTTCAACCAAAAGGCCCTTATATTATCGGAGGCTACTGCTTCTGGGCGATAGTAGCTCTTGAAATGGCACATCAGTTGACAAAACAGGGAGATGAAGTATCTTTGCTTTTTCTGGTCGAGCCATCTTATATTGGTCTGCCAAATCATCCGCCACAGGATACATCATTTAAATCGAGGGTCATTAATCACGGCAGAACTCTCGAACCCTTGAGCTATAAGGAAAAGTTAACCTACCTGAGACAGAAAACGCTTCATAAGATTAAGGGTAAAACTAACTTTAAATACATGACGTACATGATAAAAATAATCATTTGCTCAAGTTATGTTCGTTTAGGACTTCCCTTGCCACATGCTTTCAGAAGATTTTATTTATACGATTATAATGCAACTAAGGCTTTGAAAAGCTATATCCCCAGAGTCTATCCCGGAACAGCGGTATTATTTTTCTCTGACAAAATATTGTCCCGCGCTTACGATGAATGGAACAGTCTTATCACCGGAGGAATTGAGATTCATAAAGTGCCAGGGTCAGGACACCTGGACATCTTGCGTGAACCCTATGTGGGGATATGGGCTAAACAATTGAGCGCTTACCTGAAAAAGGACCAGGCAACGAAGGAAAGCAGAAAGGGGTGAAGATGAAATGCTTTCTTCCAAAAATGGCTCCTTCCTGTTCATGGATTGCCCCGCCTGATGTGCTGACGGTAACACAGGATGAGGTCCACGTCTGGCGCGCTTCTCTCGACATACCTGATGAGCAAATTGAGAAGTTAATCAAAACCCTTTCTCCGGACGAAAGGGAAAGGAGTGAAAAGTATCATTTCAGGAGAGACCGGCAAAATTATATTGCGGCGCGTGGAATTCTTAGAAATATACTGGCCGGCCACCTTGGGACAGAACCAGAAAAAATTATCTTTTCCTATAGCCCTTACGGTAAGCCGTTTTTGAGTGATCATTTTAGCAACACAGAACTATCGTTTAATCTTTCTCATGCCAAAGATCTGGCCATGTACGCTGTTACTCTAAAAAGAAAAGTTGGCATAGACATAGAATATTCCCAACAGGAATTTCAATGGAATGATATAGTTGAAAGATTTTTTTCTCCCCTGGAAAAGGCCGAACTTTTGGCTTTGCCTGAAAAAGATCGTCACCGGGCCTTTTTTACTTATTGGACAAGGAAGGAGGCATTTCTTAAAGCAAAAGGGATAGGCTTATCAACCGGGATAAAAGATATCAATGTCACCCTTAAGAACGAACGATCATCTTATTTGTTACGATCCGACTATGCCTTAAGAGAGGATGATTACTGGTCATTGATTGACCTCAACCCCGGATTCGGCTATTTAGCGGCTTTGGCAGTTGAGGGGGATGGCTTGCGCGTTCGATGCTGGCAATATGGCGCTAACTTGCAGAATTTAATTTGTAATAATGGAATATAATTTCGGTATCTTAAGAATAACGAACTATTTTCCTTAGCCGTAGTAAGGAAGGAAATTTTTGGTGGAGGTGAACGGGATCGAACCGATGACCTCCTGCTTGCAAAGCAGGCGCTCTCCCAGCTGAGCTACACCCCCGAACCAAAATTTGTTTCACAAATTTCAAAGTCAAGAATTTGTTGTAGGGGCGTATGGCAATACGCCCTTACAGGGTCACAAGTCAATACCAGTTCATTATACTATATTTTTATTCCAAACTCATAACTCTTAACTCAAAACTCCGAACTCAAATTTTGCCAAAGGCAAAATTTGCATGGTGGGCCTAATTGGAGTCGAACCAATGACCTCACCCTTATCAGGGGTGCGCTCTAACCAGCTGAGCTATAGGCCCTCCATTCATTTTATTTCCCCTGAGGTTTTTCCCATGGCAGAGGGATTGATGCAAGGGCGTTTTCATTCTTTTTTATATCAGTTTTTTTCATCAAATTTCCGATGTATGAGTCGATAAGACCTTTCTGTTTTTCTGCAAGGAGCTGTCTTTTTATTGCTTCCTTTGTCTGTTCAAATGATGCAATTTCACCCTTTTTTACATCAGTTAATTGTATGATATGATAGCCGAAGCGGCTTTTTACAGGCTCACTGATTTCTCCGATCTTAAGACCCATTACAGCCTGTTCAAATTCAGGGACCATTTGGCCGCTGCCGAAATAACCGAGATCCCCACCTTTTATTGCGGAACCTTTGTCTTTAGATAAAGTTTCTGCCATTTTTGCGAAGCTTTCACCTTTCCTGATACGCTCACGGATTTTTTTCCCCTGATCCTCAGTGTCAACAAGTATATGACTTGCCCTGACTTTAGTGCCAATTGTGAACTTCTCTGCGTTTTTATTAAAGAACTCTCTCACCTCTGCATCGTCAACCTTGGCTTTTTCCTCAACCTCCTTTTTTAATACAAGCGATATGAGAGTCATTTTTTCAAACTCTTTAACCTTTTCAGTATACTCAGGATCGTTACTAAGCTTCATCTTTTTTGCGTCCTGATAAACCAACTCTCTTTTTATAAGCTCCTCAAGAAACTTTTCCTTGCCTTCTTTACCCATAAATTGTCCCTTTGCCCATTCAGGCATACGACTGACTTCTTTTATATAATCATCCTGTGTAATCTCGGCCTTACCAACTTTTGCAAGCACAGGGCTGGCTGACTTTACCTTTTTTTCACATCCTGCAAGAACTGATATTGTGAGTGATAATAAAAAAACCAAAAGCAAAATCTTTTTCATTTTTTTCTCCTTTAGAATTAGATTGTTAAGTTTGTTTTATACCATAATAACTTAATAATTTACAACTTGAAATTAGCGGATTTTATGATATACTGTTTTTAAATAGTAAAGAGGGAGGTGTAAGATGAAGGTTCTTGGATGTAAAGATTTAGGAGTTAACTGCAGCTTTGTGGCAAAAGAGAAAACAGTTGAAGAAGTCCTGAAGAAAGCAGCAGAACATGCCAGAACACGCCACGGAATAAAGAAAGTTACAAAAGAGTATCTCGATAATTGGCGTAAACATGTTCATAATGAATAATACCATTTATTTTTCTTCAAAGATCAAAAATTATGGAGATACTGTTGATCATAAATCTGGCGTATGGTGCATTCCGAGACATTTAAGCTGCAAAGAGTAACTACTTGAAAACAGGAGGAGGCTGATATGGCTTATACAGCAAAAGATTATTCAAAACTCATCGGTATGGAAGGTTTCAGTGAGACATTACTGAAAAATCACTTCACCCTCTATCAAGGCTATGTGACAAACACAAATAAGGTTCTTGACACCCTTGATCAAATATTGAAAGACGGCAAGACAGGGACTCCTGAATTCGCTGAACTTAAAAGGAGACTCGGGTGGGAATTCAACGGTATGAGACTCCATGAATATTATTTTGAAAACCTTGGGGGAAAGGGTGGTGTCAATAAGGGAGGGAATCTGGCAAAAAAGATTGAACAGGGGTTTGGAAGTTATGAGGCATGGGAAAAGGATTTCAAAGCAACAGGCGCCATGCGGGGAATTGGATGGATAGCCCTTTATCAGGATACTCTCGGCGGCAGACTGATAAATTTCTGGATAAACGAACATGATGTCTCTCACCCTGCAGGGTGCAATCTGATACTCATAATGGATGTTTTCGAACATGCATTTATGCTCGATTATGGTTTGAAAAGGGCTGATTACATAGAGGTGTTTTTCAAAAATATTGACTGGAAGACAGCAGAGACACGACTTAAGTAATGTCTAAGAAAAGGAGATATTCATGAAGATCGAACTTGAAGGCACACTTTTAAAAATGATTCCTGAAAATGAAAGAGAAAAAAAAGAACTTAATCAACTTTGGACAATAATTATTAGCTGTGTAAATGAAAACAAGAAACTGGTACCCGTTGGCGAATATCTCCCCGGCATCAAGGAAGTAGCGGTATTCAATATAGAGTAGGGACGTACGGCCGTTCACCCCTGCCGGTTACATCTTTTCAAACTGATCTTTTGTGGCTCCGCAGACAGGACAAACCCAATCATCAGGCAATTTTTCAAAAGGGGTGTTCGGTGGAACATTACCGTCAGGGTCTCCTGCTTCAGGGTCGTAAACATAACCACAAATACTGCATTTCCATTCCCGCAGTCCTTAGGCGGGAATCCAGAGTTCTTTGTTTCTTAAAGACACTGGATTCCCGATTACTACCTCGGGAATGACAATAATTGACTTTTTTCAAGAGCTTCAATGTAAAGGGATTTAAGACGCACTACATTAGCTTATAGCTAACAGCTTACTTTTATACTGCTCCTTCCTGGTTAATCACGGTTTTGACAGTTTTCAGAAGAATTACAATATCAAGCCACAGATTCCAGTTTCTTACATACCATGAATCAAGGGCAATTCTATAGTCATAGCTCGTATTGCTCCGGCCGCTCACCTGCCACAAACCTGTAATACCGGGCGGCACCCCGAAGCAGAGTTTTGCATTGTCTTTATAATACTCATCTATCTCTCTTTTTGTAACGGGTCTGGGGCCGACAAGACTCATATCTCCTTTCAGTACATTGAATATTTGCGGTAATTCGTCAAGGGACGTTCTCCTGAGAAAGTTGCCGATTTTTGTGGTCCTCGGATCATTCCTGAGTTTCCAGTAATTTCTCCATTCATTCTGCGCATCCGGATTGTTTCCCAGGAATTTATTAAACCTTTCTTCTGCATCGGTATACATAGTTCTGAATTTATAGCATTTGAAACGTCTGTCATTTTTCCCTATCCGTTCCTGGGAAAATATTGCAGGACCTTGTGAACTAATCCTTATGAGAAGAGCAATAATAGACATAGGTACAGCAAAAACAATAAATATGGCAAAACTGACGATTATATCAAAAATCTTTTTTACGAAGATATTAACCGGTCTTGCAAGATTGTTTTTTACTTCAAGCCCTATGGCCTGTTCCTGAAAAAAATGCTGCAGGTTGGTCCCGAGCACGGTTATTCCAAAAAGGTCGGGGATCAGCAATATATTCTGAGTTTTGTATTGAAGTTTGTTGATAAGAGAAATAACTTTACTTTTTTCACAACCCGGCATTGCGATGACAACATCTTCTATCCCGCTCTTGCCAATGTATTTTTGCGCCTTCTCCACTCCGCCATGTATCCTGATTCCTTTTATTTTCTTTCCGATTTTATCCGGGTCATCATCAAGGAACCCTACAACATTAAGCCCAAAGTTAGGGTCTTTTTTAAATGCATTAAAGATAAGTTCTCCTGTCTTGCCGGCTCCGATGATAAGCACCTTGCTTTTCAGCAAGCCTGTCCATATCAGAAATTTTTTTACATTGATCCTTAAAATTGGAAAAAGCGGAAAAGAAATAATACCCATCAGTACCAGTACTGTTCTTGATACGTGCTCGCCAAACTTGCCAAGATAAAGTATGGTAAATACCCCGAGCGTTGAAAAAAAGGCAGCCTTCCACAAGGTCTTTACCTCATCCCAAAAAGATAATCTTTTTGTATACAATCCCTCGTAAACGAAAAAAAAGAGCCATACCGGGAAAACCCACCAGAAAAAAGTGAAATTTATCGGAGGGAACGAGGGGAAATGGGAAAAATACGGCAGGATATTTTTTCTGATGACCATCGCACACTGAAGGAGGATAATAATTGATATCATATCCATGCAAAACAGTAAAAATATCCCCAATCTTTTTTTGGTCATATGGCGTTCCGGCTAAATTTCATGAATTAATTATTAAGTGAATAGAGGTGTCATTTATGATACAACTATTGTATTGATTAAATGCCAATACGTCAATAAATGCTATCGCAGATATCATCATTGGAAAATAGCCTGTTGCCGTGATAAACTGATTCGTGATTTATCTTAATGAAGAGATTGTCCCTGAAAGTAAAGCCCTCATTTCTGTTTTCGACCATGGTTTTCTTTATGGTGACGGGATATATGAAACCTTAAGGGCGTATAAAGGAATTGTTTTTAAAGTTGATGAGCATATAGAACGGCTGTTCCGCTCTGCTCATATGATTAATCTTGACATTCAAAAGACTCCTGAAACGATAAGAAAAGCTGTTTATGAAACAATTATAGCAAACAATCATAACGAGGCGGTGATTCGAATAACAATTTCAAGAGGCGCCGGGCCGGTAGGTTTAGATCCCGGGCTTTGTCCAACACCAACTTTTGTGATAATCTCAAATGAATTTAAAGAGTATCCGAAGCAGTATTACAATAAAGGGGTAAAAATAGCGATAGTTAATACAAGGCGTAATTTTAAGGGGGCGCTTAACCCTCAAATTAAATCCCTTAATTTTCTAAATAACATCCTTGCAAAAATCGAGGCAAAAAACAGGAATGCCTATGAAGCAATAATGCTTAACTACAGGGGATATATTGCAGAAGGAACAATAACAAATCTCTTTTTTGTAAAGGATCAAACACTTTGCACCCCCTGTATCGATGTCGGAATTCTTGATGGGATAACCAGAAGAATAATTATTGACGCTGCAAAACAGATGGGGATTGAAGTCAGGGAAGGACGTTTCCGCCGAGAAGAAATCTATCGTGCTAAGGAAGCCTTTATATCAAATACAACCATGGAGGTCCTGCCTGTTGCAGAGGTTGACGATGTAAAAATAGGCTCAGAACCTGGCCCTGTTACAAGAATGCTTCATAAAGCATACAAGATAAAAGTTGCTGAGTATATAACGAAGCATAAGCAAAACAATCGCTCCGCCCCTGCTATAGTAAGTATTCAGCAAGGTTAATATTATAATGTTTTGGATTCATGGTTTTTATTATCGTCCTTAAATATTCATCATTCCCATTTTTATCAGCGAGATCCACAAGATGCCCTTTAATCCAATTACCCTTATTGTCGGAAATAATCATTATACGGGGTCTATGCAGAAAATCCTGATTATTTTCGAAAACAAGTCCAAGCTCTTTGGAATTAAGCATAACAAGTGTTCCAATAGGATAAATGCCGATCATATTAACAAAAAATTTAAAAACAAGAGGATCCAGTTTTTCCCAGCTCTTTTCCTGCAATTCTCTTAAGGTTGTATCCGGCGACATTGGGTTGCTTCTATATATCCTGTTAGCAGTCATGGCATCGTACTGGTCTACAATGCTCACAATTCTACTGAACAAGTCAAGTGCTGCCGGATTTTCAACCTGAGGATAACCTGTATGATTAATATTCATATGATGTTCAAAGGCAACAATAGCAGAGTTTATTGTAAGATCATCAATGCTCCTCATCTTTAATATTGCATTTACTCCCCATTTAGGGTGTTTTTTTATAATCCTCCATTCACTGTCATTCAAATTTGACGGTTTGTTCAGGATTTCGTTAGGTACTTCGATCTTACCGATATCATGAAATATTGAGGCGATCCCAAGGTCAATCAGCATTTTGTGATTCATGTCCATTCTCCGGCCTAAAGCAACCGAAAGAATGCTGACATTAGTTGAATGATGATAGGTGTATTCATCGTAGTCTTTTATCGCTGTCATCCCGAGTAAAATCTGTTCCTGTTCAATAATCTGGTTTATTACCGATGTAATTACCCTTTTTGCCCTTTTCAGATTTATTTTTTCATCGTTCCTTACCTTATTAAATATTTCCTTGTAAAAAGAGACCGCATTGAAATAAATTCTTTTGACGATTTTTCTTTTATCGAGAGTTTCATCTGATATTGTCTGAATTTTTTTCAGTTGAATACTTGCTATATCTGACATCCCGTCTTTTAGATAATCAAAAGGATTTTCTGATAAATGTGATTTTAGAAACAGGCCGATAAAAACTTTGATATCTTCCGGGCTTATTTTGTTTTTGATAAGAATGGTCCCAAGTTCTACTTTTTTGAATTCTCTGATTAGAGAATCAAGATTAAGTATATATTCAGGGGAATAACGTATCCGGTAATCATTAAAATAAAAATACTCTCCCCTTATCTCAAGAACTATAGTATTTTCAAGACCGATGATATTGTTTACCAGTGATACAAATTTATCAGTAGCTGAAATAACAGCGGTATTGTTTATATTATGTACTTTGGCTGTTCGCAAAAATATTGCAAGCTGATTTATTACCTCTGTTGCGTTGTTAATGGTTTCCGAATTTACGCTATATGCCATTTTCTATCCTCTGGACTGCAGAAAATGAATATTCACGTAATAGCTTATTAGAGTTGTTCTTGTATTCATTCAGTATCGGGATCGCATCTTTCCTGCCGATCAACCCCAGGCAGTAAACAGCGCAAGCCTTGTTATCATAATCTTTAGAACCGGGGAAAAATGATCTCTTTGATAACATTTTTACAAGAAAATCATAAACATCGCGGTCTTTCCAGTTTGCCAGCGCTTCAAAATACTGCTTTTTCTCGTCAAAAGAGTTATCGTTAAATGCCTTATCTGAGATCTGTTCCATGATGATCTGCTTTGCCGCTGCAGCCCCTGTATTCCCCAAAGCGCTTAGAGCGGTTTTTCTCACATGGATATTATTATCATGGAGACACCTTTGAAGAGATGTTATTGCTTTGTCTCCACCAAGCTCCCCGAGAGTTCTTATAACTTCTTTTCTGACACGAATATCCTCATGCTCCAAGGGCTTCAAAAGATAAGTAAACGCATTTTTATCGTTGATTTTTCTCAGGATATAAGCCATATTTCTGACAACATACCATCTTGGATCGTTTAATCCCTTATATAAAGATGAAATATCTTTTTTACCTAAATATACAAGAGCGTCGATAACCAATTTTCTTGTATGAATAGCTTTTAATTCCCCGAGCAACTTCATAAATGGTAAAATTGCATTTGTATCAAGGAAGCTGACAAAACTCTTGAAAACATTTTCTTCGATCTTTTGGCTGCTATTAAGGATATTCCCGATAAGATCTATAATTGAATAACCCCCGGTAAAAGAAAGAAGCTTTACAGCGCATTTTCTGATTTCCCTGTCTGTTCTTTCGTTATCGATCAACTTCTTCAATCTTGACTGAACATCTACAACGGCATTAATATTTCCCTTTTTAATAAAAAATTCGATAAACATCTTGAAGTAATTAACAATATCCAGATATTCCTGCTCTTTTTCCACTTCTGAAAATAATTCAAACAGCATATTTAAGGATTTATCTGTCTTATCCTGATTGTGTTTATCAAATTCTTCTAATAACGAATGAAAATCCTCATCTGTTACAGGCAGTATAATTTCATTTTTTGAACCTTCCTCTTCACTAAATATCGCACTATAAATTTCCTCGATACTTTCAGGCGTAGATGTTTTTTGCTGTAATTCATCCATTGCCTTTTTTTCATAATCATCCGAAAGGAATTGATCCTCAACAATATACTGTATGTTATCGAGATCTTTTTCCCAGAATAATGTTACGACATCCTCATCAATTGTGTCTTTTTCAAAATCGAGAGAAATGATCTTTATAAAAGCTTCTGTTTCTTTAGCAGTCAATCCATTTTTAAATGTCAGCTCCCGCACCCCGTCTTTAAAAAATAATAGGGCGAGATTGTCAAGCATTGCAGAATTCTGATATACAGATTCAGAATCATAGAAAATGGTATTTTTGTCGATATTCAGTTTTAAGGATTCGTTATCCTGGAAAAATTCGCTGAACCTGTCCGATAACTCTTTGAGGGCTTTTATATATATCGGATTATTCTCCGGATATAGATTAACGATTTTTTTAGCCTTCAGGATAGCCTGAATTATGTTTCTTACAGTTGTCAACTGTTCACAGATTTCCATAAATATTCACCCAGTTACAATAATGGCTATATAAGTATATCGGCATAATGAGCTAAAAAATTAAATTCAACCATTTGATTGTAAATTCGTACTCAATACTGTCCGGTCTCTCTGGTTCTGTAGGGAACACAATGATATCCCTGCTTGATTTTTAAAACTAAAGAAGTAATATTAAAAGCCGTATTAAATAAGTATAGAAGTCCCCGCTGGTCAGGATAACTTTAAATAAAGAAGGCAGGGTGCAGAATAAATACAATGACGATATCTTTTAGAACAGGGATTAAGAGATAGGGATTAGGAGGAGAGAAAATCATGAAAAGAACAAAGGATAAAAGATTGTCCACTGAAAGTCAGGAAAAAGATTCCCTGGAGACTATGGCCCTTTACCGTGACATTGTTAATGCAGCCAATATTCTCATATGGCGTACTGATACCGGAGGACGATTTACTTTTATCAATCCGGCATGGGAAAAGAGCTACGGTTACAAAAGAGAAGATATGCTCGGCAAGCCTTTCTCAGATTTCCAGATACCCGAAGCTGCAGAGTATTATATTAACGAATTCAGAAACTGTCTTATCGGCGAGTCAGTTATAGGTCACGAGATAACTTTCTTCTCAAAGAACGGGAAAGAGATACATCTCGTTATCAACATGATCCCGCTTTATGATAACAAAAGTATCATCATCGGCACGCAGGGCGTTGCCTACGATATTACAGAAAGCAAACATGCTGATGAATTTCTGCAATATATAAGTGCAAAAGACGAACTCACAGGTCTCTATAACCTTCATACATTCCAGAATATGACCGAGCAACAGATAAAGACATCTCACCGGGAAAAGAAAGAAATGCTGATTATATATACCGGCGTGGATAACATGCAGGCCATAAATGATGAACACGGTCACGATACAGGCAATCAGATATTAATTGATATTGCAAATATACTCAGAAAGACCTTTCGGGAGGCTGACATTCTTGCGAGGACCGGCGGAGACGAATTCGTAATCTCTACCCTGGTAACTTCTAAAAATACAGAGGAAATGATTATGACACGTTTAAAAGGGAATCTTGATATGTATAATGCAAATAAGACCGGTTCTCTGAAGTTGTCACTGAGTTTCGGCACCTCGTTCAACAACCCCGGACATTCTATCGCCATTGAAGAAATGCTTTCAAATGCAGAATCAAAAATGTACGAGAACAAGAAACGCAAGAAGATATAACTGACAGCTCTAAAGAAGATAATAAGTGCAGAAGTGCGGAAGTACAGAAGTTAACGGCTTCCTCGCTTTTGCACTTCCTCGCTTTCGATCTTCATGCTGCCATGCTCCCATGTCTCTGCGATTATTTGCAAGGACAAACTCCAGCCTGCGTAGTTCGGGTTTGACATTTTATGAATGAAAGTTTTATAAATAAATCCCGTATCTTTCACAGTAGTATTCGGGAAAGTTACGGGATAAACCCTATTAACATACAAGGAGAGACATATGATTAAATCAACAAATCTTATAATAATTGTGATCGTAGTAAGCGTTCTTGCGCTTTTCACACTTTCGGAATTTAATGCATATGCCGCATCCAAACGTGTATATGTTACAAATGCCGGCAATGGAACGGTTTCTATTATTGATACCTCAACGAATAAAGTTGTCAATACAATAAGGGTTGGTGTATGGCCTTCTGGAATAACAATTGATCCTGCAGCCAAAAAGGCATATATTGTTAACTCAAACGAGGGCGACAGCACGGTTTCAGTCATTGATATTGATAGCAATTCCATAATTGCTTCAATAAAAGTTGGAATTGGTCCAATGAGCATGGCGCTTAATCCAGGCGCAGGTATCGGATATGCCGCTGATACAGAGCATATTGTGAACGGGAAGAACGTAAATAAAACCCTCTCTGTTATTGATCTCAAAACTAATACAGTCAAAGGCAAGATTGAAGTAGGTGTTGGGCCTTTTGATATGAAGATTATTGATAATAAACTCTTTGTTGCTAATTCCGGTGACTGGACCGTTTCAGTGGTTAATGCGACTGATAACAAATTAATGGATACAATAAAAGTTGTTGACACACCATTGGGCGTTGCAGTGGACCAGAGCAAGAAAAAAGTTTATGTGGCCATTCATGGTAAAGGAAAAGTGTCGGTTATTGACGCTAAGAGCAATAAGGAAATTACCACAATAGATGTCGGCAAAACGGCGTGGTATATAGCGACAGATCCTGTAAAAAACAGGGCATATGTCACGATAAGAGAAGAAAATACGTTAGTAGTCATTGACACCAACAGTGATAAAGTTATTGAAAGAATTAATGTCGGCAAAGAACCGATCGGTGTGGCAGTCGACCCGGAAAATAATAGGGCTTATGTAGCAAATCATGGCGATGTTTCGCTTGCAATAATAGATACAACAACCAATAAAGTTATAGACAGCGTGAAGCTCTCACCTGCTACTGACAGTACATATTCCGGCTCGCCATGGGGTGTTGCACTTTATTAAGTGAAAATAAAAAAAGTCGTAACTATATAGAAAAAATAATTTTAAAATATTAAAAAATAATTAACGGGGCTGTAGCTCAGTTGGGAGAGCGCTTGAATGGCATTCAAGAGGTCGACGGTTCGATCCCGTTCAGCTCCACCATTTGTTTCAAGGACCGCAAGGATGAATGTCATCCTTGCCAAGGGGGTTATCAGGGGGACTGGAAGTCACCCTAATCCTTGGAGGTCAGTGGCGTAGCCATGGCCTGCACAGCCAAAGGCTATGCCTTAATGCCCCGCCCCTTGGGGCGTGGGTTCTTTACTTTAAGTTTACGTATTTTTTTCCTTTATTGTATTCTGTTATATGCTCTCCATAGAATTCTTCAGAAGTTAATGTTTCAACATATTGGTCAACTATTTTTTAACCATCCATTATCTTGTACTTGAACTTTAGTGTTTATTGCTTTGTTTGAGCAACGATTATCATTTGCATAAACTGAGATACTGATTAAGGAAAATAAAACAATAAATATTATTTTTTTCGTATAACCCCCTCGTTGATATTATTCCATTTCATTCACGATTATAGTAAAAAACTTAATCGAAAAAGACTTTTGCAAACAATTATAACGACCATGATATATGCTCGTTTTTTTTCGAGACTGGCCAAAACCCTATTTGCTCTGCGTTTATTCTAACACAGTATGTAAAGTCGATATTTATATTTATTTATCAGAGGGTTACAATATTTAAAGCAATGTGTCGGACAGGCTTCCTTGGTCAATTCACCAAATTTAAATCAAAGCAGTGGCGATAAATCACCTATTAACACCACTTTCCTGTCATCATTGACCCGTAGTAACCCCTTACGGGTGGATTGAATAACACCCCTCTTTGAAAAAGAGGGGTTAGGGGAAATTTAAAGGGGGGGAATATTTTCATTCTCTGTGGGCTTAGAGCATTCTTATGTATTGCGCTAATTTTATCATGAGACCTTTTATTATCTGGCATGTTAATTG
Organism: Nitrospirota bacterium; assembly: GCA_016215115.1. GTDB lineage: Bacteria > Nitrospirota > Thermodesulfovibrionia > UBA6902 > UBA6902 > SURF-23. The sequence continues at coordinate 33,439 of JACRLN010000050.1, read as the reverse complement.
CGAATTTCTCAGAGAGGTATTTTGCTTGGAAGTACAATGAAAATATTTAAGCTACAAAAAATTAATATATTAAACATATATTAAACAAATATCTTGATATTGTGACGTGCTAAGTGTTAAATATACAATCTTTTAACTAATTAGTTAACAATAACTTGCTTGCTCTATCATTTTAAGAAAAGGGAAAGAGCCATGAAACTAAATAAACTGAGGACAAACCATAAATAGAAGAAAAACGTATGAAAGATCATCAGACAAGAATAATGAGGATATCATTGGTTGCTGGATTCATTCTGTTATTGGCGTCCACAGTAGCATATGCTTCTTCATCCGGAAACGGCAATCTTCTTCGCCGTTCTCCCGGCGATATCTGCGAAGGCTGTCACAGAACGAACAGTAATACGCCATCTCCCGGCGAGACAGGATATAACCAGACCAATTGGGACAAAGCGCTGAAGATACACAGCTCTGAAATCGCTGGCAGATGCTCTGATGACACATATAAGACTAAAACATCATGTGAGGCCAACTCAGGTGTATGGACGTCTGGAAAATGGGGTGGTAGCGGATGGGGCGTTGCCGGAGGCCAATACGGCGAGTTTACATGTGCTATTTGTCATACGCCACACGATACAAAAAATATATACCTTATAAGGCCTAATATTTCAGCGCCAAGCGGAAGCCTGCCTGGGGATACCGTTGATTTCAGGTATCTCGGCGGAACTTCGGGCAGCGCCCCTTATGTAATGGGTGATGATTCCGAAAATCATACGTCGTCAACGAGGATCTGCGAGGTTTGCCATACAGTGACTTCTTATCACAGATACAATACAAGCGCCCAGTCCAGCAAGAGTCATAATAATGCCGCAAATTGCGTTACCTGTCATAATCATAAGGACGGTTTCATACCATTCGGCGGCGCATGCAATGGATGCCACGGAATGTCAGGATCAACCGGCGCGCCTTTAATTACATCCGATCTTGTTCAGGGTGCAGGCGCCACGGGCTCAACAACAGCCGGTAGACATCAGAAGCATGTCGTAGGTAAAGGTTATCCATGTAATTATTGTCATACCGCTTACAGCATGCCTGATAGCGTCAGCCATCGTATAGATATAGGGTTTTATCTCTTCGGCGGCGCTTATCAGGGAGGAGCATATAACGGCCAATCAACGGCAACTTACAACAGCAGCGAACCTAACACCATCGTCACAAACTCAGGCAGCAGGACCTGCAGCAACATTTACTGTCACGGCAAGCTCCCGGACGGCACTGTATGGGGAGGAGGGAAAAACACCAGCCCGCAGTGGGACGGATCGGTGACATGCACCTCATGCCATGACACTGGCGGCTCCCTCAGCGATCTGAGCGGCAAGCACCGTAAGCACACCAATGAATCCACGTACGGGTTTGCATGTGAAAAATGTCATTACGAGACCGCATCGGGCAGTTCATCAATCAAGAATGATACTTACCACGCCAACAATACAAAAGACCTCATCTTTTCAAAAGGCGGTTCATTCGACAGCGGGACCAAATCGTGCACAAGCACATACTGCCACAGCGACGCGAGAGGCGGAGCGCCGAATGTCCTGCCTCAGTGGACTTCAGCAAATTCAATGCAGTGCGATTCATGCCACAATGGAAGGACGGGCATTGAGACGCTGGAGATGCGTTCCAACGGGCACGATCGCCTTGTCAGCAGTCAGTGGGTGAGGAAGTTCCCGTGCTATTACTGCCATGACGCTACGGTCGATACATCGAGCAATCTGAAAGATTACAGTAAACATTTAAATGAAACCAAAGATGTGGCGATGGCCTCAAAGTGGAATATCCCCGGCAATCCTTCGCCGACTTTCAACTCCGGGACCAAAGTATGCAGCAATGTCTACTGCCACAGCGACGGAACAACGGTCAACCCGCAAGTCAGGCCCTTTGCATGGGACGAGGGACATACTAAGTGCAACAGTTGTCACGGACATGAAAAAGGCGAATGTTCCAACTGTCATACGGACGGCAGGACCGCATGGCCTGCCGGTGATGAATGGAAGGCGGCGATGCCGATGTATGCTAATACAGGCCCTGGGACACAGCAGGCAAATTCCCACGTCAGGCATTTGCTAACGGACTTCCCCTGTGAGAAATGCCATGACAATACAATCGTCAACGGCTCATGTACCGAGTGTCATGGAAACGGCGTGCCTTCCGGCAGCATGGATGAGGTCAATCACATCAATCCGGTCTATCACGTAAACAAGGTCAAAGATGTCGCCTTCAAAAATGGTGGCACATATAATCAGGTAAGCAAGACATGTTCCAACACGGCCTGCCACACCGGGTCTGATCCACAGTGGGGCGACTCGGTCAATAATCTGGTCATCTGTCTGAGTTGTCACGGCACATCAGGAGCAGACGTGGATGATTTCACAAAATTCAACGGCACACGAGCAAAGATAAATTTGACCGAGTGGGAAACCACCGGTCATGGACGTCCGACATCTGCGGGCAATTACACTTCAGGTAATCCTCCGGCAAACTTCCCTGGAAATCCCTGCTGGTACTGCCATGACAACACTATTCTCCATAATGATTCATCAAACCCGTTCCGGTTAAAACAGCACCAGCAATTCGCCGGCCGCTTTGAAAAGGAATGCGTCTACTGTCATATGCAGGGACTGGACAGTGAGTGCCTTGGCTGTCACAATACAACCGAGTCCCTTGCCCCTCAGCTTGCAGCCATAGCAAATCCTCCTTTTTCACAGGATCATACAGGATTTACAAACGGTCAAACATCCTGCGTAGCTTCCTGTCACTCAACAGATGCACAGAGGCACAAGACCGGAGCCGGCTTGTGGACGCCAGGACAAAAGGCTGACATAAAAAACCAGTACCTGATGATGGGTGTATGTCTTAAATGCCATGATGACGACAGCAATGGAAAATGCAACCAGTGCCATGCGGGAGAGCAATACAAGCTTGGTTATAACCCCGGCACAGGTTTTATCAAGGCAACTGTTTCAAAGGCAACGTCAGTACATTTCGGTTACAAGCATTATGCGGCATACCAGAATAACGGCGTATGGAAAGGCGGAAAATTCTGCTGGGACTGTCATGACCCGCACGGCGACGGGAACATATACATGATTCAGAACAAGGTTGCTACCGAAACTGACGGATCTTATGGTATTCCGGTAACGCGGCGTGACGTTGCTTTCACGAGAAAGCAGAGCGGTCTTGATTATGCAAAGACATCCGCTCCGTACAACGGCATCTGCAATGTATGCCATACAGAGACAGGGCAGCATTACCGCTTTGATTACGGAGACGGGCACAATTCAGGCAGAATCTGCACGACGTGCCATGAACACAGGTTCACTGACAGCCACGCCTCAGGCAAGGAATGCAATACCTGTCATCAAAATAAGCCGATTCCAAGACACACGGGCTTTGGATTACCGAGAGATTGTACAAAATGCCATAACGGGACGATTAACGGCAGAATGGACATTATGGGTCAGTTCAGGGCGAATTCGCATCATGTGCAGGGTGATAAAGTTACCAACAAACACTGCTACGCCTGCCATTGGGAGGCTACCGACATAGGACTCATCAATACGGATCACCATTCGGGATACAATTACAAGACTCACACATCTGTAAAAAATGCCGCAGTTGATCTTGTAATCTGGGGACCAGAGACAAGACCTTCCACTTACGAATCGGGCGTAACGGCAGTGACGTTCACCGCCAATAAGATCGGCACTGCCGACGAGAGGACTGAGGTATCGAAAGCGACCCAGCATTGCCTCGGTTGTCACAGCGACCAGAACAAAGAGACGCAGCCGTTCAACATCGCAGACCCTGACAATGGCGACTGCAAGACCCCGGCGCAGTATGCGTGGGACAGGACGAGCATTGGAGCCCGTTATTCACAGACAGGCACGGCTACGTGGGGCAAATATACTTCCATAACAAATGCGGCAAAGAAAGATATAACAAAGGCATTCTCAGCGCATGGAAACGCAACAGCCAACCAGGGCGGGTGGGATGCGGCAACAGGTCTGGACGGAACCATTCCCAACACCAGAAACGGAGGCCAGAACATTCAGTGTTTTGACTGTCACAGTTCTCACGGCTCAAAAGTCGCGGGAGTTACATCAAGTTACAAGTCATTCAACGGCACTTATAACGGGGCTAATATGAAAGAGACCCAGGCAGGCAAGGGCGGCTATAGCATGACATATAAAGCTCAGGAAAATACCTCAGGTGTGAATCCATATAATGCCGGAGCAGGACAATGCTTTGACTGTCATGAGACGCAGACGTCAGGTACAAAGCCCTGGGGCTACGGATCAACCTTCGGGGCGACCGCGCCTATTATTGGATATAAAGATACACCGCGTTTCGGGCAGGGGACAAAGGGTTCCACTGCAAGATATTCCTACAGGGCAAGCAAAGCGACAATAGTAGGCGGACACTTTAAGGCGTCTTCCAGTCTGAAAGGACTTGACGGGACACCCGGCACAGGTGACGAAGCGATGGGCACGATCAATGGATTATGTACCCCTTGCCATGACCCTCACGGAGTAAGTCCGACCCTTGGAGATAACCAGCAGTATGCTTTGCCAATGCTTAAAGGCACATGGCTGACATCGCCTTACAAGGAAGATGCTACGCCAATGGACAAGGACGGCTATAGCGGCAAGAGCGGTTTTTATAATTACTACAACTCATGGAGTGGTTCTTACGTGAGACCCTACGGCCAGAAGGCAAACCCACAGCCCACAGGCGCATGGAAGACCGACAGAAATACTTTTAACACGGTTGACTTAAGCAGCCAGGCAAATGTCCCCGACAGCACATACGGCAGGATAACTGAAGATGACAGCAAGTTTGCCGGTCTTTGCATGATATGCCATCCGAAGAACAGGTTGACTGACGGCGCGAACAAGAACACGGCATTCAAGACGATGGACAGAATACACGAGACAGTCAAAGGGTGGGGTACCAACGGGGAGCATACATATCCATGCTCAAAATGCCACCAACCGCACAATTCAGGACTTCCGCGTCTGATGCAGACGAACTGTCTGGACTATAAGCACAGAGGAAGGGTGGCATCCGGAGGACAGCCATTTGCGTATGATGTTAGTTGGACTTATGAGAACAGATACGGCAGGTTCCCGTACGGCTGGTGGAATAATGGTTTCAGTCAATACAGTACTGCAATATGTCACGGCGCAGCTACCGCCAACGGATCCAGCAACTGGCCTGATAACCAGAAATGGAACAACGTGACGCAGTGGTAAAAACAGGGATCAGTGAAATGAAAGACAAAAACATGTTTAAGATTGAAAAATTAAAATTCAAGATATTATTGCTGTTCTTATTCACTTTTGCTTTATCGTTCACTCATTCGGCGTATGCCACCGGCGGCGATGTCATCTGGCAGTACGGCGATGCGAAGACCGGCAAGCAGGAGGCGTCAGCAATGGTCATTGATTCATCCGGCTGCGTGATAATAACAGGCGCATCAGATGAATCCGGCTCGGATGATTACTACACGGCCAAATACAAGTCAGACGGCACAGGGATCTTATGGAGCAGGACATATGACAAGACAGGAGGAGACGATCATGCAGTTGCCATTGCCCTAACCCTGGACTCAGGCAATAATGTGATCGTTACAGGGTATGCCTGGAATGGCACAAATTACGATATTCACACAATCAAGTACGAATCATCTACCGGTGCAGTTTTATGGCAGCATACCTATAACTCAACAGTCAACGGCAATGATTACGGGGTCTCTGTCGCGGTAGACAGCCTTAACAACATTTACATTGGCGGCAGCGTTCAGGCCGCTAACGCAAAAGACGACTACATCATACTTAAATACGGGCCCGACGGCCCCAACCCTGACGGGACGCCTATATGGCAGAAGACATACAATGGCAGCGCAGACGGCCATGACAGGGCCGCATCAATCACAGCGGGAGTTGATGGAATCGCAGTAACAGGTGAATCCCAGAACGGCACGTCTGATTTTGACATACTCACAGTTAAATATAATTTCAGCGGCGATTTGCTCTGGGAAAAGAGAAAGTCCGTCTCAGGCGACGACAAGGGCAAGACAGTGCGCATGGATTCATCAGGCAATGTCGTAGTTGCGGGAGTTACATTCAACGGCGTAAACAAAGACATCTACCTTGTAAAATACGGCAGCGCGGCAGGCGCAATACTCTGGGAGCAGACCTACAACGGCGGATATGCGGACGAACCGGCGGACATGCTCATTGACTCCGCAGGAGACGTGTACTTCACGGGCTATACATTCACTGCGGACGGAACGAATGATTTTTTTACCGCAAGGTATAACGGAAGCACGGGCGCAAATCAATGGAGCCATACACACAATTCTTCAGGCAGCAACAGCGACAGGGCTGTGGGCATCGCGGTGGATAATTCCGGAGACGTGTTCGTAACCGGCGACACATATAATGAAGCAGGAAACAACTACGACTATATGACCATCAAATACACAAAGGCGGGCGGGGCCCTTCTCTGGCAGAAAACTTATAACGGCAGCGCTGACAAAGACGACAGGCCGGCAGGTATCGGCATAACATCGTCAGGCGAAGTGATAGTTGCAGGATGGACAGACATGTGGACGTCCGGCTCATTGGATCATGACTACCATGCAATTAAATATGACTCCGGACTTTTGAATCCGCCGACGGCGCTTAATGCGGAAACAGCGTCGGCAACACAGATAAATCTCTTGTGGGCGGACAACTCTTCCACGGAAGACGGGTTCAGGATCGAGCGGAAGATAGGAGACCTCGGCGTGTATGCACAAATTACTACTGTTGGCGCTAACGTTACAGCGTACAACGATACAGGACTCACTTCCGACACAAAATACTTTTACAGGGTGAGGGCATACAACGCGTCGCAGGGCGACTCGCATTACAGCAATGAAGATTATGCGGTGACAACCGTGGTTACCTACACATCACCGGCATGGACCTTCATATATAACGGGAGCGATAACGGAGATGATTATGTTACAGCCATCGCAGCAGGACCGGACAACAATCCTGTAGCCACAGGCTTCAGCTATTCAACAGCAGGCCAGTTTGATTATTACACGGTAAAGATAAACAGGCAGACCGGAGCGGCGATATGGGGCGCCAGGTATGACAGCGACCAAAACGATATGGATGTTGCAGAGACCATAGTGGCAGACGGCAATAATGGCATTTTGGTGTCAGGGTATTCTTACATGTTTGGAGGAGGCGCCGAAAACACCAATGATATCTATACGCTCAGGTATCCTTCCACAGGAGCTCCTGAAGACTGGGCAGATCAGTACAATGGGCCGGCCGGAGATGACGACCGGTCAAGCGTAGTGGACGTATCGAGTGACGGCAATAATAACTACGTTGTAGTTGGATACGGGAAGAACGCGAGCTGGAATGATGACATATATGTAGTAAAGTATCTGAATAACGGTACACGCTCCTGGGCCGCAACGCCGTATGACGGAGGCAGCAATGATTATCCTTCAGCAGTGGCCTTTGATTCATCGGGAAATATATTTGTGACGGGATATACAAAGGTCGGTCTGTACTATAACTATTTCACAAGGAAGTATAACGGAAGCACAGGCGCGGTTATTTGGACGGACGTGTTTAATGGGGAAGGTGCGGGCGATGACTTTACGCGTTCACTTGCGGTAGATTCATCCGGAAATGTTTATGTTACAGGCATCTCGGTTACTGCAAGCGGCAATGAAGACTTCTACACTATCAAGTACAACGGTGCAACAGGAGCGAGGTTATGGGAGCGCAGTTATAACGGAGTTGTAAACGGGAATGATGAGGCGATGAGCGTCAAAGTTGACTCAGTGACAGGTGAAGTGGTTGTTGCAGGCACAGTACTTACCTCATATGGCAATCATGATTTTCACGTCATCAGGTACGACACTAACGGGAATGTATTATGGCAAAGGACATTAGACAGGCCCTCAAGTGATGACTTTGCGGCAGCAGCGGCAATGGACCGTTCAGGCAATATACATGTTGCGGGGTATACAGACGGCGGTAGCAATGCAGATGTACTTTCAGTATGGTATAACGCAGAAGGGGACTTCAGCGGAGGGATGACCTATAACGGAGTGGCAAACGGTAATGATGAGGCATCCTCGATTACAGTCAATTACATGGGGGAGGCATTCATAGGAGGTCATACAACCAATGCAAACGGTAACGCAGATTATATAGTGCTTAAAGTGAGCGGATATCAGCTACAGCCGCCGGTGCCGCTTAACGCAGCGCCGTCGTACACGACAGTGGGGCTTGCATGGTCTGACAACTCAGGGGTTGAAGACGGCTATTATGTAGAGAGAAAGGTCGGGGCCTGTAATTCAGGGAATCCGTGGGTGCTGATAAACACGGCAGCTGCAAACTCCACGTCATATTCCGATACGCTTCTTAATATAGGGAGCCAGTACTGTTACAGGGTGCAGGCGTTCAGGAACAACGGGGAGTCATCGGTGTGGACGGAGAAGGTCACGACCACCCTAACCCCTTTAGCGCCAGGCGGGCTTTCCGCAACAACGGCAAACACGACGCAGGTCAATCTGTCATGGACTGATAACACCAGTGCAGAGGAAGGCTTCAGGATAGAGAGGTGCAGCGGCGCAGGGTGCAGCAATTTTACAGAACTGACAACGGTGGCGGCAAATACCATTACATATCAGGACATCTCGGTATGTAAAGCAACCGCATACAGTTATCGGGTAGTAGCATACAAAACAGGACAGTGGGAGAGCGCGTACAGCGGGACAGCATCAGCAACAACTGCAAATCCGTCAGCGCCCGGAAGTTTTACGGCAACAAGGAGTTCAGAGGTGCAGATCAACCTCTCATGGACGGACACAACGTCGGATGAGACGGGCTTCGCGGTGGACAGGTGTACAGGGGCCGGATGCAGCGACTTTGCGGAAATAGCATCAGTTGCTGCAAGCACAACAACATACAACAACACCGGTCTTACATCAGCAACGACTTACACATATCGTGTGAGGGCGTACAAGACCGCAACCTGTTCATGGGAGACCACGAGTGGGACATCTGCGGCAACGACAAGCATTTCAGCGCCTTCAGGCCTGACATCGAGCTCTCCAAACTCTACGCAGATCAATCTATCGTGGGCGGACAACACTGCAAGCGAGACAGGGTTTAAGATCGAAAGGTGTTCGGGATCTGGATGCAGCAATTTTGTGGAGATTACAACTGTAGGGGCAAACACGACAACTTATCAAGACACATCAGTGTGTAGTGCTACAAGCTACAGTTACCGGATAAGGGCTTACAAGACGGGTGAATGGGATTCAGGCTACAGCGGCACAGTATCGAGAACAACAGGCACGCCTTCAGCGCCCGGCAGCCTTGCGACTTCCGGCGCAACGGAAGTGAAACTGACTTTAACTTGGACAGACAACACATCGGATGAGACCGGTTTTAAGATAGAGAGGTGCGCTGGTGCAGGATGCAGCGATTTTGCGGAGATAACGACAGTAGGCGCAGGCATAATTACATATAACAACACGGGACTTACTCCTTCGACCACATACAATTATCGTGTGAGAGCATACAAAGACGCAACGTGCAACGGCGGCTGGAATACAGCCTACAGCGCCACTGCTTCAGGCACTACAACAACGGTGCCTTCTCCGAGCGGACTGACCGCAACGGCTGCAAATACAACCCAGGTCAATCTTGGATGGACAGACAACACAGGGTCTGAGACAGGGTTTAAGATAGAGAGGTGTACAGGTGCCGGGTGCAGTAATTTTGCGGAGCTTACAAAGCTTTCACGCAACACTACCTCATATTCCGATACATCCGTGTGCAACACAATGGATTACAGATACCGCGTCAAGGCGATAAATGAAGGGCTTTCAGGCGGGGGCGGCGGCTGCTGGACAAGGCGTGTGCCGCTTACGATAATGAACTTTCAGTCTGACTTTCAGACAAAGGTGACGGTTACATATGATGCGGACATGCAGGCTGACTTTGACGACATCCGGTTTTACGACACTACGGCGTTCTCAGAGCTTCCGCACTGGATAGAGAGCAAGACCGACGGTATCTCGGCAACAATCTGGGTCAAGACAGGGGGCAACAATACAATTTACATGTATTACGGCAACGCGAACGCTACGGGCACAAGCGACGGAACGCTTGTATTTGAATTCTTTGATAACTTCGCAGGAACTACAATCAGCACAACCAAATGGACGGAGATAGACCCGAATAATTCCATAGCCCAGAATAACAGTCTTATACTAAATGACGTGAGCGATACCTGGGACAAGGCGCTTATTTCAAACCAGACGATCACAAGGGCAGCTGATAAGATGATATATTCAAAGATCACCATTGCGGCCGACACCCCGGGGAACAATCTCCTTATGATGGGATGGGAACTGAACCAGACCGCAAGTGCAAGCTATACACAGCTTGTGCATGGATTCTACTGGAACAATTACGCCCTGACTGCCTATGAAAAGGGGAATAATACCAGTGGAACTGGGGCATATGCAGCAAGCACGACTTATGAGATGAAGATAGAGCTTAAGGCCACAGGAGCAAAGTACTATATCAAGGGCGGGGCATACGGAGGCTGGACGCTGGTAAAAGATACGTCAACCTATAATGATGCAACCATGCGAGTGGCATTTACACAGAACTCACATCAGGCGACCGTACAATTAATCACCGTTCAGAAATACGCTGCCACAGAGCCATCGGCATCCGCAGGAGCTGAAGAAACATCAGCCTGCTTCACATACGACATTACATGGGAGACACAGCCGAGCAATGAAGCTCCTGTTACGACTCCCGGGATAACGGCCCCTGTGCTTTCAACGGCATCCGTGGGAGATACATTTGTAAACCTCTCATGGACAGACACGGCAACGGATGAGACAGGCTTTGTAATTGAAAGATGCATAGGCGTCGGCTGCAGCGACTTTACAACGCTGATATCGCCGGGCGCCGGAGTGACAACATACAGTAATACGGGACTTACACTGGGAGAGACCTACAGCTACCGCATAAAGGAGTTCAAGACAACGACATGCAGTTGGGAAACGGGATACAGTAACGTAAGGACAGAGACGACCCTTGTTGTGCCTCCGTCAGGGTTTACAGCAACAGCAGCGAACACTACACAGATAAACCTCTCATGGACGGACAATAGCGGCTCTGAGACCGGATTCAAGATAGAGAGGTGTACGGGCGCGGGATGCAGCGAATTTGCACAGATAAATACTGTCGGGGCAAACGTAGTAACGTATCAGGACACATCTGTATGCAACTCAACAAGCTACAGCTACAGGGTGAGGGCTTACAAGACCGGTGAATGGGATTCAAATTACAGCGGCACAGCAACGGCAGTGACACCTACTCCGGTTGCGTCTGTGCTTACTGCAACGAGAATTTCTGAAGTTCAGATAAACCTTTCATGGACAGACACAACATCTGATGAGACCGGATTCAGGATCGAGAGGTGCACAGGTTCAGGGTGCAGTAACTTTACGCTGTTAACAACTGCAGCGGCTAATGCAACGACATACAACAATACCGGCCTTACACCGGAAACGATTTACACATATCGTGTGAGGGCGTACAAGACTGCGACATGCGGGTGGGATGATGCAAGTAATGCAAGTAATACTCCTTCTGTAACAACAAGCATTACAGAGCCCTCGGGGTTTACGGCTACAACGGTTAGTACCACGCAGATAAATCTTGCATGGACAGACAATACGGCAACCGAGACGGGATTCAAGATAGAGAGGTGTGCAGGCACGGAATGCAGCGACTTTGCGCAGATAAATACTGTCGGGGCAAACGTAGTAACGTATCAGGACACATCTGTATGCAACTCAACAAGCTACAGCTACAGGGTGAGGGCTTACAAGACATCGCCAGCCTGGAATTCAGGTTACAGCAGCACTTCATCTGCGACAACATCAGCCATCGCCGCGCCAAGCAGCTTTGCGGCAACAGCAGCCACTGATACAAGTGCAACCTTGTCATGGACGGATAACACGACCGACGAGACTGGTTTCAGGATCGAGAGGTGCGAGGGCACGGGGTGCAACAACTTTACTGAAACCGCCACAGCAGCCGCAAACGCAACCTCCTACATCGATACAGGCCTGACGCCGTCTGTGAACTATTGCTATCGTGTGAGGGCGTACAAGACAGCGACATGCGGGTGGACTACCGATTACAGCAGTGCATCGTGTGATATGACCTTCTCGGCTAAGCCGACAAGCCTGACAGCCACGGCACTTAATTCCATGAAGATAAAACTTGACTGGGTTGACAACTCAGCCGATGAAGACGGCTTTGAAGTGGAAGTTAAGATATGGAACGGCACGTTTGTAAAGATAGCAACGCTTGCTCCCAATGTAATTACGTATACGGACAACAGGAGCATCGAACCCGAGAAATCATACACATACAGGATCAGGGCGTTTAGAGGCGCGGACAAGTCGCCTTACAGCAACGAGGCGTCAGTCGCAACGCCGGCGTATCAGACAGGCGACGGGACGTGCCAGTAAATTGAATAAAGAAATTGCGTCTTCAGGTCAATGACGTTTTTTAGGACATGAATTTTACAACATGGAAGGGGGTATTGAGATGAAGAGGATAAAATATGTTCCGCCAAAGATCATCGGCAGCGCAGTTATACATCCGTGCTGAGTATAAACTTGGGGAAACTCTGGGATGCAGTATTTTCAATGGGTTACACAACACTCTGGATTCCCGCCTGCCTGCTGGCAGGCAGGTTTTCACCAACAGTAGGTGCTTAAGCACGGGAATGACGACTTTTCAAGAGGCTGTAATTAAATTGCAGATTCACGTAATCGCTTTTTTACTTGTAATTTTTTTTTCTGCCACATCTTCATATTCCGCTGTTATTGAAGGGGTTGTGCTTTCGGAAGACGGTGCGCTTAATGACTCAAAGGTGCAAGCTTATATCAGGTTTCAGGATATTAAAAAAGGAATTCCGGCTTATGTTTCCGCCCCGGGCAAAAAAGAAGGATTCTTCAAAATAGAGTTGCCGTCCGGAATATATTATTTAACCGCGTCAGGACAGTCCGGCGATAAAAAATATTTTTCCTATCACGGAGCCAATCCGGTCAAGGTTGAAGACCAAAATCTCTGGGTTCCATTTATGGCTGTTCCTGAAACAGCAGTGAATGTAAAGGAATCAGCTTCTGCGAAGCTTTCAGGCAAAGTCCTCTTCAAGGGTGCTCCTGTCAAAGGCGCGCAGGTTTCAATCTATCCCGTGCCAGCTTTAACTCTTAACTCCGAACTCCTGGCTCCAAACTCTGTTTTCAGGGGTATGGGTTTTCTTACAAACACAACCGATAACAACGGGGGGTTCAGCATGAGCATTGAGCTGGGAGAATATGTTGTTATTGCGCGCAAGAGGTTGAGCAACAGCAGCATGACTCCTCTCGAAAAAGGAGACCTCTTCTGTTATCTTCCCGACAATCCCGTGACGCTCACGGATTCAACAGAAACACAGGCGGAGATCCCATGTTATCCAAAAGACGACCTCAAGGCCTTTCTTAATGAGGACGCCTATCCTGCGATTCTGGTAAAAAAATCAGATGCTGACAGCTTGAGGTTCAGGGAAAATAAACTCAATGCGGCACAGGATGTCTTCATGATAAAAGGAAGGGCAACCGACTTGGAGGGCAATCCTGTGAAAGACCTCTATGTCATGGCTTACAAGGGAAAGACCTCGGATATGTTTCAGATGCATTACGTAAGGACCATGCCTGATTATATGGCCAGAACTGATGTGAAAGGGTACTACTCAATAGACGCAGCAGAGGGTGCATATTACCTGGTGGCCCGGCAGTTCGCCGGGGAGGCCCCTGTCAAAGGCGAATACTATGGGCTTTATGAAGCGAACGCAAATCACTTGTTTATAATGAATGGCAAATCGCATGATGGCGTAAATATTTTTGTAAACAGGGTGATGGAGGCGAGCAAAAAGAAGTCAGAAGTCAGAAGCCGGAAGTCAGAAGAAAAGGTTGGCAATCATGAATACAAAGGGGATGTGGTTATCTGTAATAATACCGTGTGGGAACGAGACATATTAATTTCCGGGATCGTCCACGTAGCCCGAGGAGTAACACTAACCATTGCTCCTGGGACAACAGTCAGATTTAAGAAGATTGACCGGACAGGAGACGGGGTTGGAGACGCCATGATAAAGGTTAGCGGCAGGCTTAAGGCGCAGGGCTCTGCAAAAAGGCCCATCAGATTTACTTCCGCTGAGACAACGCCGGATAAAGCGGACTGGTCATATCTCCTGTTTTTTGTGTCAGGCGATGAGAGCATTTTAAGATACTGCATATTTGAATATGCCTTTACCGGCGTTCAGGTACATTTTTCAAAAGCGGTAATTGAAGACTCTGTCTTTAGAAATAATTATGAAGGCATAAGGTTCGGCAGGGCCGATCTTCGCATTGAGCATAATGACATCTTCGATAATACTTACGGCATCAGACATACAAGGGTTGAAGAGCCTGTCGAAATCACATACAACAACATCAGAAATAACGGTGTCGGCATTTTCCTTGTGCCGTCGAACCAGAATATAGTGGGTTTTTCAAACACATTCGACAAAAAAGATGCCCTTCCACGCAAACAATTTATTGTCACTTACAACAATATTTCGTATAATACTGAATATAATTTCAGACTGGGTGAAAGACAGGGATATGATATATTGCTAAGTGACAACTGGTGGGGAAGCGACAGAGAAGAGGATATCAAGAATGCCATATACGATGAAAACAGAGACGTTTCTTTAGGCGGTGTAATCTACAAACCATTTTATAACGCCCCGGTAAAAAACGCAGGAGCCGGAAAAGGGAGGCATCATGATTAAAAAAATCATATTTCTGTCATTTCTGATTGCAGTGTTATCAGCAACTGCGATCCATGCGGAAATTGAGACTGGCTGGATCTCAGGTCAAATAATGATCAAGGACGACGGGCCGTTAGCCGATGCCATGATAGTTTTCTTTGATACCCAATCCGGACCGCCGCCGTCTCTTGATAAATACTTCAGGGTTCCGAACGGGATAGACGAAATAAATGCTGAAGGCAGGTTTCGCATCTCGCTTCCTGCCGGCAAGTACTACATCGGAGCGATTAAAAGAGCATCCACTGAAAAAGCAGGCCCGCCGCTTGACGGAGATTATTTCTTTATCAGCGGGGACAAAGAAGGCAATCCTATACAGCACGTTATCGAGTACGGCAAAGAATTAAAGCTCGGAGCCCTTGCAGGGGCCGTCCCGTATAAAAGGTCACTCCCTGAAGGAGTCACCGGTATATCGGGCACCATCCTTGATATGGCAGGAAAGCCTGTTGAGGGGGCGATATTGTTTGCATATTATACGGAGACAATGACCGGGATTCCGACCTTTACTTCATATAAAACCGGAAAGGACGGCAAATATATCATCACCGTAGATAAGGGGGGACAATATTTCCTCAGAGTAAGAGACGTATACGGAGGAGGCCCGCCCATTCCCGGGTCGATCATGGGCGGCTATGGAGAAGAAAAGCCTACTGCCGCAACCGCGAAGACAGGCGAGATGACAAAGGGCATAGACATAAAGGTGATAAGGCATCTCGAGATGGGTCCCAAGCATCAGCCGGGAGCTGGAGCTGACGAGAATTTCCGGGAAAATCAAATAAAAAAGATGCAACAGGAGATGGAGAAGAAGATTGAAAATAAGAAATAACAAATCATCACGCCTGCCATTAATCCTGTGGTAGGTAGCGGAAGGAGGTGCGGTTTGAAGAAGATAAAATATGTTCCTCCCAGAATAGTCGGGAGCGCCGCTATTCACCCCTGTTGATTATGAAGGATCGGAGCTTGCAGCAGGGCGGTGAAAGTTAATTTTAAGATTCCACCGCCCTGCTGTTTTCTTTCCTTATGTGCAATTATTGCCTTACAATATAGTTTATGGAATTTTTGAGAACAACACTCCTGTTTCTTATCTTTTTTGTTTTATTACCTTATTGCGCCTCAGGAAAAACCATTATAAGAGATACCGTTTGGAAAGGCGAAATAACTCTTACAGAAGACATCGTTGTGCCTGAAGGCGTTACACTCACTATTCTATCCGGCACAATGGTAAACATCATTCCTTCCGATAGGACAAAGAACGGGGCGGAATACCTTTCATTCATGACCGAGATGACAATCAGGGGCAGGCTTGTGATTGATGGAACCAGGGAAGCGCCAGTCGTATTTCAAGTGAAAAATGATAAACCTGACCGTTGGGCAGGAATAATTATTGACAGAGGAAATGCATATATAAAAGCGTGCAGGATTGAGGATGCGGAAACAGGCCTTCTTATAATGAACGGGTCTCTTGAATTAACCGATTCTATTATTGAAAATAACCGGTATGGCCTTATTGCGCAGGGGCCGCAGGCTTTTGTGAGCATGAAGAAAACACAGGTTGCAAATAATGATTACGGAGTATTTGCATTTGCAGGCGCAAAGGTTAATTACAAAAAAAACATTATTGCAGATAACAGGAAGAGAGACTTATATCTGATCGAAGCAGATAAGGTAGTTGTTCTGAAACCCGACATGGTCAAACCGGAGATAAAAGACTTGATTGCAGGGCGTTACGTTTCCTGCAATAAACCTGCGACCGGATTTATGAAAGAATATAAAGCGCTGGAGAAAGAAGTGACAAAAGTATACAACGACGAGGTTTTGCCTGGAGATACGGTCTGGCGTGGCAGGATTGTGGTCAACGGTCTGATAAGGGTGCCTGAAAAGGTCAGGCTTGTCATTGTTCCAGGTACCGTTATCGAGTTCACAAAAAAGGACACAAACGGCGACGGCATAGGGGAGAACGGGCTGCTTATGCAGGGGGTACTCATCGCAAAGGGCACAAGAGATAATCCGATCATATTCCGGTCTGCGGGAACAGCGCGTTCAATGGGTGACTGGGACGGCATAAATATTATGAACAGCGACGGCGCGCAGAACCTGGTGGAATACTGCCGCATAGAGGATGCCTACCGGGGGCTCCATTTCCATTTTTCCAATGTGATGGTGCAGGGGTCTGTCCTGAGCAATAATTACCGGGCCATTCAGTTTCAGGAATCGGCAGTGGAGATGAAAGGCAACTATATCTTTAATAATAAGAGCGGGGTCAAGGGCAGGGACTCGGAAATCGTCTTTACCGATAACTATGTCTATAACAATATCAACGGCGTCAATTTTTTCCGCTCAAGTTTGTCTGCTTCAAACAATAAAATCCTCGGTAATATGAACGAGGGATTTAAGATCAGGGAAGGCGTCACAAACGCTGATGAAAATTTCATAGGGTGCGGCAGATACGGCATGATGGTGAACGATGCCTTTCATGGAAAGTTCAGCGGTAATGTTATTGTGAATAATTATGAATCGGGTCTGTCGCTTAAAGGGTCTGACAATATTGAGGTTAGCGAAAATTTCATTCAGGGCAACGGATTTAACGGTATAAACCTGCAGGATAGCAGGGCATTAATTAAAGATAATTTTATTCTAGGAAACGGTGAAAGAGGTATTGGTGTTCAATCATTTACAGGAATAATAACCGAAAACAGTATTGCCTCAAACGGCCTTTGTGCTATTGAGAATGAAAGCGCCGTGGATATCTTTGCTCCTTCAAACTGGTGGGGAGGAAAGGATGCAGGCAGTGTAATTTACGATAAAGAAGATGATCCTGGAAGAGGAAGAATATTATATGCGCCGATTAAGGAAAATCAGTTGCCATTTACATGGCCGGTCAAAGATATTTTTGCTGATATAACATGGCTCGGAGATATTATATTGAAAAATAGTGTTAATGTTTCCGGAGTAACGCTCGAACTTTCTCCTGCCACGAAGATTTCATTCTTAAAAGGAACAGGAATAAAGATTTTATCCGGGAAAATCCTTGCGACAGGAAAAGAGGACGGGAGGATTGTTTTTACTTCTGAGGATAAAAACAAAGATGATCTGTGGGACGAAATACTTCTTGAGCATGCTGATGGGAGTGAATTCTCCTTCTGCGATTTTGAATATGCGACATGGGCGATTCACAGCCATTTCACCAATCTGAAAATCTCAAACAGCCGTTTCTTGCACAACTATGGGGGCCTACGATTCAGGAGCGGCCCTGTTGAGGTCAGATATTCATTATTTAAAGAAAATAACGTCGGGATCAGGTCATACTTCGGGAATGCATTGGTAGAGGGAAATGTTATATTAAATAATGAGGTCGGTATATTTGTGAGAGAAAAAGGAGGCGGAATAACCATTAAGAATAACAATATTTATTCAAACAAGGCTTACAATCTCAGAGTAGGGGATTTTAATACTGAAGACGTTGATGCGCGGGAAAACTGGTGGGGAGTAGATGACCCTGCTGCGACGATATTTGACGCAAGACGTGAGCCCGGGATAGGGGAAGTTATTTATAAGCCGTTTTTTAAGGAGCAGTTGGAATTGAGATGGAGAAATTAAATCAGGCCTCTTTGCTATTATGGGAGATAAACAAATATTTGCGCCTGCTTGACAATATCTTTAGAATCGCCCTTATTTTAATTGCTTTAATGCAGTCATTCGGCGTCCAGAAAGTGATCGCTGTCGATACGGCTGCTTTCAGGGGGCAGGTCTTTGACGTAGAAGGCAATGCAGTTAAAGTGGCAGAGATATTTATTTATAATTCTCCTGATACCAGGAGGCCTGCTGATTTCATATCAGGTCGCACGGATGATGATGGACATTTCACTATGACGTTGCCGTCCGGAAAGTATTGGGCGGTAGCGAGATTGAGAAGGGGCGACAAATATGGGCCTCTTATGGTTGGAGACAAACATTCAGGAGAACCGGTTGATATCTGGGTTAAAGCTGATAGAGAGCTTGAGATGAATTTTAAAGTGGCGGATATCAGGGATGCTGCGAGTCTGACAAGAAAGACAAGGGAGGATTATTTAAGGATGTCAGGGCGTGTAGTTGACAAGAATGGCATGCCTATACAGATGTATTATGTCATTGCTGACAGAAAAGGAAGGGATACATCACTTAATCCACTATTGACAGAGGGAGGAGATTCACATTTAAATGAAATGTCTGACTTTATATCTTCATGGTCTGACGAAGCAGGACATTATGCTCTTTATTTGCCAAAGGGGAAATACATAATAGGGTACACCGATAAATTTCCGCCGCGCAGTTACAGCATTTACAAAGAATTGATTATTGAATCCGGTAAGGATAATTTTGATATTGTTGTTGAGGTGAAGTGACAGAGATGAAAAAGATAATTTCAGGCCTGTTGGCAATATTGCTTCTTTCTGCCAGCCATTCACACGCCTGTGTCGGCAAAATCCTGAATATAGGCATTCTGAATTCGGTTAATGAAAACTTTCTTGCCGAATTGGTCTCGGTGCTGGTAAATGAGAGAACAGGCACGATTGTTAACATCAAGGTTTACAGCGATTCAAAAGATATTTACGATGCAGTGAAGAACGTCGAAGTCAGCATAATAATTGAAAATACCGAGCGCGCATCAAAGATCCTGAATATCTCTAAAAATGAGGATAATGCAAAGGCATATGATGTTTTAAAGGAAGAGTTCAGGAACAGATTAAACCTCATATGGCTGAAACCCTTTGGAATGCTTAACCGTGAAGATGGTATAGGACAGTATTATTACGTCCCTGTGATTACCGATGATGTGTTGATTAATTTCCCTGCGCTTCCGAGGCTGATTAACAAACTCGGCGGCAGTATTAATGATGATATGTATACAAAACTGATCAATTCCGTGGAATCCGGCGGGAAGCCCAGGACCGTCGCGCGGGATTTTCTAAAATCAATAAAACTTATATAACAAGAAAGGCCAATGCGGTGGTCATTGAAGAGGTTTGAATGGCTGTATCTTTTTTTTGGATCAAAGAAGTTTACCCTGGGGATCTTCCTGGTCCTCTGCCTTTTTTTAATCCCAAGGACTTTCATAAAGACAGAGGACATTCAGTTAGGCACGTGGGGCAGCATGATCTTCGGGCTCGTAGGTCTGAACTTAGCGCTGTGCACGCTGCAACGGATAAAGACGATCGCAAAAGCGGTCATTGTAATACATGTTGGGGTCCTTATGAGCTTTGCCGGTGCAGTGATCAGTTCCTTTGGTTACATTGCAACAGTGAACATCTACGAGGGAAAAAAGGCTGACAAAGTTTACCGGTGGGACTTAAAGAAGGACATGCCGCTTGGAGTTGATATAATGGTGAAAAAAATAAATGTACAATATTATCCGGTAGCTGTAAAAGTAGGCGTCCTCAGAGGAAAGGAAAAGGTCGGGCTCTTCATGCTTAAGACCGGTGAAAGCTTTCATCTGGAGCAGTTCACTGTCAAGGCAGATAACCTGGAATTGATGCAGGCGCAGAAGCTCAACCTCAGTATTTATGACGGAGATAATCTTGTCGGCACTGCAGACACGCTCGGAGATAACACCCTCCCTGCAGATTTCCCTTATGAGTTCAAGCTCGTGGCCTATCAAAATCCTTCACTGAAAAGACTGTGGGTGGACCTCAGCCTGTCGAAAGATTCAGAAGTGGTAACAGAGGGAACATCTGAGGTAAACCATCCGTTGACGTGGGGAAAATTCAGTTTTTATAATACCAAAGTGGATACTGATGAATACGGCTTTCCTTTTGCAGGAATTCAGATAACGAACGACCCCGGCGTCCCGTATGTGTATGTAGGGTTTGCGGTTGCCGGAATAGGATCTATCATATTTTTATTCAAGAGGCTTTATGGATACAGGTAAATTTACAATATATATGTCCATTGCTGTTCTTTTATTAGTCATGTCCTGTACTCAGGCGCCTACCACAGACAACAGGAAAACATATAAGATCGGATACATGATCTGCAACAGTGAACAGGAGACGCTTCAGCGCTTCAAACCCTTCACAGCATACCTGAGCAAAAAGATGGGGGTTCGGTTTGAGGCAGTCGCGCTTGACACCTCGGATTTTACAAAACACGTGGACGAACTGGATTTTACACATACAAATTCATTGCTGTATGTAATCATGAACAGAAACAACGGGGTCGAGGTCCTTGCAGCAGAGAAATCAGGATCCCTTGGCGCCAGGGTAAAAGGCCTGATCATCGCTTCAAAAAAGAGCGGGATAAAGAGCGTCCAGGAACTTAGGGGCAAGTCCATGATATTCGGCCCCGCACTCGGACCTACTTCATATATGGCCCAACTGGATATACTTATGAAGAACGGGATCGACCCTGAGAGCGACCTCGCGTATTATTCTATCCCTGCAGGATCGTTCAAACATGAAAAGGTCATCTACGGCGTGCTCTTCGGAAAATATGATGCGGGCGCTGCACCGCTTCTTGATTATGAACGGATGATCGCTGACGGCAGGATCGACCCGGGAGACTTTACAGTCCTTGCAGAAGGAGAACCGGTCCCGTACTGCAACTTTGCGGTTACCCAGAAGATACCGGAGGATTTCGCAAAGAGGTTCAAAGATGTGCTGCTGAATATTAAGAAAGATGATACTGTCGAGTTTAACGGTGAGGTAATAAAGGCCCTTGAACGGGCACATATCGACGGATACGAAGATGTCACAGACAGGGACTTCGACGGCATTCGCGACATGGCAAAGAGGACGAACATGCCGCCGTATCAGAGGTATTAATATTATGGACCGGCTTGACAAAATATCCGGACTGGCTATCGTCCTTCTCATCATCACTGCAGTTGTGCTTATCAGCAGTCATATGGGTGAGGCCGGACCGGACAGTATAGTGCACGAACGAAAGGCCCTGGCGGAGCGTCCTGCGGTAAATGGCGAGATGGCCGAAGAACTTAAATTGATAAGGACCCTTATTGAGGCCAATACTCTTGACAGGGCCGAAGCCCTGACCCGGGAACTCATGCAGAAATATCCTCATGAGGGAGAACCCCATATGATGATGGGAGATATTTCCATGAGGAGACAGGAGCCGCTTAAGGCGATGCCCGAGTACAGGCAGGCTGTTGATCTGAATCCTGACTACCTTGATAAGAAGACAACACTTTTTCAGGGGAAAAAATTAAAGGTGGCTGTCAAAGAGGCATTGACCGAGATTGAAAAGGCAATTCGCCTGAATCCGGATGATGCTTCCATGAACAGCGGCAGAAAGAATGTCTATTATTTACAGAGAAAGATTGCCGGAAGCTGCTCCTGAAGGAGCTGAGATTATTTATTAGTATGGGAAATTTATCTGAAATAACTGCAAAAGATGTCTGCAAGATCAGACCCGTAAACTGGGTCTTGGGAAGGATACGGAACTGGACCAGCAGTTTGACAATTTCTTCGGAAACAGAATGTTATCCGAAGGGTCTTTTTATCCTGACAGGGGCGATTATCGGCATTACCGGAGTCATTCTCAGTTTCCTGGGCAATCCGGCTAACACCGGTTTTTGTGTCTCATGTTTTATGGAGAACATTGCAGGCTCGATCGGACTTCATGGAAATACGAGAATGCAGTACCTGAGGCCGGAGATCATCGGATTTGTCATAGGCTCGTTCTTTATGTCGCTTTATAAAAAAGAGTTCAGGGCCACCGGCGGAAGTTCGCCCCTTCTCAGATATTTTGTAGGGATCCTCATGATAATCGGATGCGCTGTATTCATGGGATGTCCAATTAAGATGGTCTTCAAAATCGCGGCGGGAGACCTCACGGCATGGATCGGTATGGGAGGACTCGTAGCAGGCGTATATATCGGTCTGAAGTTTCTCGAAAGAGGTTTCAGCCTTGGCAGACCGAATAAGCTTCCTGCGGCAAATGCCCTTTTAATTCCTCTATTAATGGCATCCCTGCTTGGAGTCCTTCTGTTGAAACCCGATTTCATATCGCTGAGCAGCAAAGGGGCTGGAGCGCAGCATGCTCCTCTCTACCTTTCTCTCATCGCAGGCCTCGGCATCGGTGCTTTAGGACAGAGCACAGGTTTTTGTATAACCGGAGGCATATCAAGATTGTTCCTTTGGGGGTCAAAGGAATTCACTTTCTGCCCCAAAACTACAGGCCTTGCACTCGGTATGGTTTCTTTTTTCCTGTTCGCATTTGTCGCGAGTATTCTTACCGGACAGTTCTCCCTCGGCTGGTACGGTCAGCCCAGTTCAAATGACAGCCATCTCTGGAATTTCTTTGGCATGCTCTTAGTTGGCTTTGGCTCCGTGCTTATAAAAGGCTGCCCGTTCCGGCAGTTGATAGCCGCAGGTCAGGGCGATACTGATGCAGGCGCGTCTGTGCTCGGAATGCTGACCGGCGCAGCACTCGTGCAAAACTGGGGGCTTGGAGGAAATGCTGCCGGGACGCCGTACGAGGGGAAAATTGCGATACTCCTGGGTCTTTGCGCGTTGTTTGCGGTCGGGCTTCTCTACCGCAAAAGAGGTGAGACCTTTGCCCCTGAATTCCAGTCAGGACTTGATTAATATCTGTGCCTGAAAATCATATAAAGTAACATGATGGATTTTAGTGAACATGAAAAGCGATAAGAAAAACAATGAATGCCAGTTACATGGCGCCTCCTCAAGGGCAGCCAACAAGCCGCTGCTGTTCATGGTTTTTGCATCTTTTGCGCTGATAGTCTGGCATGTCCGGGTTTACGGCCCGACTGGTCAGGCAGTAAGGCCGGAACTTCTGACAAAACCATTCCCCGTGATCCTTGGAAGTGAAATCTGGGACATGGTATTCAGCGGACATGGAATGCTCCAAGAGTTAAAGGATGTGTTCCCGTATTTTCTTATAGGTGTGCTTCTGGCCGGATTTATCCGTACCTACAAGCTCGCGATCAAACTTCAGAGGACCCTCAACAGGTATGGTCTTTATAGTATCTTTCTGGCATCGTTCATAGGTATCTTTACTCCATTGTGCGCTTGCGGTACGTTGACAACAGCTATCAGCCTGCTGTTTGCGGGTCTGCCGTTAGCGCCTGTCATGGCGCTTCTTGTCACTTCCCCGCTGATGAGCCCGTCAACTTATCTGCTGTCCCTTAATGACCTGGGTACGGAATGGACTGTGATAAGGACGGTCGCAGCATTCTTATTAGGTGTTTTTGCCGGAGTACTTACTCATCTTATAAGGAAGAAAGGGTTCGAGACAGAGAGCATTTTCATTGAAGGCGCTCTCCCGCGAGGTGATTTTCATGACGAGCATTACCCTGACGAACGTCTCAGGTGCGGCTGCAAGGAGAAGTTCGGCAACAGGATAGCAGCCAAAACCAGCAACATGTTCATCGTGTTTCTGGCAAAGTCATCAGAGATGCTCTGGCTTGTGGGGAAATATGTCCTCATCGGAGTCGCGACAGGAAGTATCGTCCAGAGATACATGCCGTACGAGTGGATATATAAATTATTCGGGCAGGAAAATAGCCTCAACATCATTTGGGTCACACTCGGCTCCGTTCCAATATTCCTGCACCAGATCAGCGCTTCAAGTATTCTCTACCATATCAAAAGCACGCTTGACGGCACCATGAACAGCGGGGCAGGACTGGCTTTTCTTATCGGCGGTCCGGTAACAGCCCTGCCTACCATGTTAATGTTCTGGTCGATTTTCAGGAAGAGGGTATTTTTTTTGTACATGTTCGTCTGTATTGCCGGCACGATCATGCTCGCCTATGCGTTTCAGCACTTCGTGTTCACCCCATATGTAGATATGGGCAATCCTGTTTTACAGGGTGTCACGTCAATATCCGGAGGTAATTCAGCCGTTATTACCAAAGCTCATAATGACAGGCACGTAAGGATTGTTATGGACCCCGGGGGAAAAGGAATTATTGCTACTTATACTAATCCTGTCGAGGGACAAGGCGGCATTCTCTTTGATTCCGGAGCAGTGAAATTTCTGAACAGTTCAGCAGACAAATATGATAATAACAGGTATATAAGAAATGTCGCTGCATGGCTGGAAGAGAACAATGTGTCGAAGAGCAGGAAAAACATTTTAATATACAATGCATCCGGCGAACAGGGACCAGAAGGAAATGTTTTCAGTCAAAGCACCGGGGAGAGTCTTGAGAATAAAGACGGCTTTACCGTCACATTCAGAGACAGGAAAGAAAAACCCGAGGTCACTGAGTCACTGCTTGAGGGATACAGTCAGGTCTGGGTACTTTTTGGAGGCCCAGGTCCGGAAAACGGTTTTTCTGATTCTGAACTGAAGACAATTACGAGATTTTTAAATAATGGGAAGAGCATATTGATCGTGGCGGGAAAGCATCAGGATGGGATGAATGATCTGACCGCTGCCAACAGCCTGGCTTCCAGATACGGTGTTACATTCGATGGGTTTGTCAGAAATGCAGACAAGCTCCAGGTATCCGGGGCATTTCATGTCTTTAGCGGGACGTCAGATATTCTCGAAAGATTTTTCAGGGCGATGAAATAATTCCCTGACATGAGCTATGCTAAAAGTACTATCGCTTACGATTTGAATAAATAATAAATTTGGAGGACATCATGTCGAACAAGACCTTGATACTTGATATTAACCAGCTTAAAAAATTTGATGAAACAAAGCGGCACACAGAAACAATATGGTCTGACAAGCACACAAAGATAAACCTTATCTGCATGAAGCCCGGCCAGGAGATAACCACCCATACCCATCACGATAACCATGTCTGGATAGTTATGGAGGGACAGGGAGAATTCATGATAGCAGGCGAGATGCAGGTGATCGGCAACGGTAAGATCGTTATCGTTCAGCCCCTTGTTGATCACGCGATACGCAATGCATCAAAGGAAGACCTGGTCATTGCGTCCTTTACGGCAGTGGGTGACTGATGAAGATATTCAGAAACCCGGACGTAATGTGGAGAGAAGAGGACGAGTTCAGAGAGCAGGCATATAAAGGGCTCGACACAGGAGAGGATGTTGCTGAAATAGGCACCTCGATCCTGCTTCATTCCGGCAAGATGCATTCTCTCAATGTACTCGGCACCGAAATATGGAAATTGTGTGACGGAAAAACACCGCAGGAAATCGTTTCCACCCTGCGGGAAATGTTTGATGTTGACGAGGAAGTCCTGAGAAAAGATGCCGGCGAATTCCTGCAGAATATGAAGGAGGAAGGGCTTGTATATGAAGAATGATCTGATACCCTCTTCGCCCCTGACGGTAAACTGGGCGATCACGAATATATGTAATTTTGCCTGCAGCCATTGTTACAGCCGGAGCGATACGACAGAGGAGCTGAGTATTGATACTGTTGGCGTTGTCCTTGATAAGCTTGCAAAGGCAAAAGTGTTTTCTGTTAATTTCGGCGGAGGGGAACCCCTTTTGAGAAAAGACCTCCTGGAGATCGCCCGGCGCAGCGCGGACCTGGGCTTTGCAGTATCAATGAACAGCAATGGCTTTCTGATTGACCGTGACATCGCTCGGAAACTCAAGGTAGCCGGTTTCTCAAAGGTGGGCATCAGCATTGACAGCCCCAAGCCGGGGGTCCATGACAAGTTCAGGGGCATCAAAGGAAGCCATGAGAAGGCACTCTCAGCGTTGGCATACCTGAAAGAGGCCGGTATCGAAACCTCTATTTCTTCGGTCATCTGCAAAATAAATATCGATGATGTCGACGGCCTGGTTGAGATGGCGCTGTCATCCGGGGTGACCAATATCAACTTTCATAATTTCAAATGCTCGGGCCTCGGCTTAGCCAACAAGGACATACTTGACCTCACTCCTGAGGAGTGGCGGGACTTCTACATTCGGGCCATTGAGTTGAAGAAGTCGGTAAAGAATCTCCGTATTTCTCTTGAAGACCCTATCATCTCTCAGCTTGTAGAGAAAAGCAATGATACCCTCGTGAAGGGAAGCGTGTGTGGAAAGCTGTCCCTGAATATCAAATCAAACGGTGACATCACCCCCTGCGGGTTTATTCCCATGGTTATCGGAAACCTGCGCACTGACGACCTTGCTGATGTGTGGAAGAATTCCACGGTCCTTGAAATGATGAGGGGCAAAACAGCTAAGGGGAAATGTATAAGTTGCGACCATTATTCTGACTGCCTGGGTGGCTGCACCGCAAGGACACTTGCCCTGACGGGTGATATGAACAATCCTGATCCGCACTGCTGGCGTCATGACTCCTGATAATTTGATAGACCCATTCATCGTCTACTGGGACATAAATTCATCCGGGTATAGTGATGCTATCATTTCAATTATCTGCGATGCGTTGATAAAGAACAAAATATTCGTCCTTAACCTCAGGGACCTTTCAAACCCTGTAAGCACGACCGTAAGCAATATTATCGATAAATTGGCCAGATCGAATATTAAAATCAGGTTAACAATAAATCATGGCGCCATTGAAAGGTCGATGATAAAGAATTTACAAGAGCACGGAATATCGCTTTTCACTGAGACGGATTCCATAGAGAAGCTTCTATCTGTTTCGGATAACATCATTGCTAATGTTTCCTTCCTGTTAAATCAAAAAAACTTCCATGAAATCCCTGCAGTTATTGCATTTTGTATTAAGAACCGGATAAAGGAGCTTGAGTTCCCGATTCAGAGGGCTGAAGAAGGAGAAATATTTTATCCTGCTCATAGTGAAGTCGATCAGCTTGCACATGCTTTAAAAGAGATACCGTTGGAACTGTTGAAGCTGACGGTTCACGACCCGTTTTTATGGAAGGTCTTTTTCAAAAGAGAGCATCTTGAAGGCATGGGTTGCAACGGGGCTTACACGATGATTTATATTGCTGATAACCTGGACGTCACACCATGCCCGCTACTGCCTGTTACGCTCGGCAATCTTTGCTCCGAAACATTGAAAGAAATCTTCTCCTCATTTAAAAGACGGCAAATAAGAAAAGAGATTATTGCTCCGCCTTACGAATGCCGGGGATGCGCCATAGCTGATAATTGTAAAGGCGGCTGCAGAGGCAGGACTTATATTTTACTGGAAACATTTAATAAGAAAGACCCGGCATGCTGCTTTAATTGTTAAATCCGCCCCTTTTTTAATTGTGCAAAATTGTGCCCATTTTGTGCCCGCGCCATTTAACCTGAAAAATGCAGTTGAAAAACCACAGAGAACACAGAGATGAGTTTTGATTTTTTAAAAGACTCTAATTTTAAAAGGCTTCTCCGTGTTCTCATTATTTTTAACTTTAAGAGTTTTTAAACATTACTATTGCATAAAAGAGTTCACAGAGTAAAAAGAAATATTTTGTATTTTCTTTTTTATTTCAATAAATTTCTCTGTGACCTCTGTGGTTAAATGCATTATTTGGGTT
Source organism: Nitrospirota bacterium (assembly GCA_016215115.1). Classification (GTDB taxonomy): domain Bacteria; phylum Nitrospirota; class Thermodesulfovibrionia; order UBA6902; family UBA6902; genus SURF-23. The sequence continues at coordinate 5,019 of JACRLN010000050.1, read as the reverse complement.
AATATTGAAGGTTAGTGTAGCGGAATTGTAGCCGAATGTAGCGCAAGGGACAGAAAATACAGGAAAAGACAAGAAAAATCAGAAACTTATACTACTATGAAAATTAAAGACTTAATCCCAAAACGTTACCAGTAGCCGATTTTATAATTTGCTCTTGAGTGAATGCATTCAAGAGGTCGACGGTTCGATCCCGTTCAGCTCCACTGTTAATTTTCAAGCGCTTGCCTTCCATTGACATTACTGTGCCTGATTGTTCAGTAAATATGCAGTTCATTTTATTTACCTTATAAGATTGTGTGTAAGAGATATATACCTCTAACTAATATAATCAATAGATTTAGCCGATAAGATATAAAGATGCTGACTTGTTTAGGAGGTATTAACAATGATGGATGAAAATGAGCTGGATTCTGCAATTGAATACGCTTTTAGATTTGGGGAGATCGCGATAATGAAAGGCTTTATAACTGCACAGCAATTAGAAGAAGCCTTAGATGAGCAAATAGCTAACGACTTATCTAATAATCACCATAAACTTATCGGGGAGATTCTTCTTGAGCAAGGGTGGATGACATCAAAGCAAATAGCGATAGTTTTAGAAGAACTCATCAAGAAAAAAAATCTGCGTTCTAAAGCTTCATGACAGAACAATATAAGATAATTCAAGAGAATTAAGAATTTGAATTCCATTGAAACCCTGCGCCAATCGCCCGACACTTTTCCCCTTAGCCTATGAATTTTCTCATCACCAGCACTGCATTTATCCCGCCGAAGCCGAAGGAATTAGTAACGGCTGCGTTTATCTCTTTTTTTATTGTTGTGGTTACATGATTAAGGTCGCAGCGCGGGTCAGGGGCTTCAAGATTAATCGTGGGAGTGATTATACCTTTATTTATTGAGATTGCAGTTATCGCGGCTTCAACAGCTCCGGCAGCGCCGAGCATATGTCCTAACATTGATTTGCATGAGCTTACATAAATATCGTTGACTCTATTGCCAAATACTTTTTTGATCGCTCTTGACTCTGCAAGATCACCAAGGGGTGTTGATGTGGCATGAGCGTTTATGTAGTCAACTTCTTCAACAGAAATTTTTGCATCTTTTAATGCATTATTAATTGCAAAAGCTTCGCCTTCGCTGTCGGGTTTTGTCTGATGAAAAGCATCTGAAGATATTCCGTATCCTGCAAGTTCTGCATAAATCTTTGCTTTTCTTTTCAGCGCATGATCAAGCTCTTCAAGCACAAGAATGCCTGCACCCTCTGAAATTACAAAACCGTCCCTGTCTTTATCAAAAGGTCTGCTTGCCTTTTGAGGTTCCTGATTTCTTTTTGAAAGAGCGCCTGATGCTGCGTAGCCTCCGACAGCCAGTCTGCAAATGGGCGCTTCAGAACCTCCTGCAAAAGCAAGAGCGATTTCACCATATCTAATCATCCTTGCAGCTTCACCGATTGCATTAGTCCCTGAGGCACATGCTGTTGATATACCAATAGATGGTCCTTTTATGCCGAATTTCATGGAGATATAAGATGGAGCCATGCTGATTGTTGTTGCAGGCATTAGATATGCAGAAAAGGGCTTGCCATTTAAAAGATGCTTTTGCAGGGCGTTTCCCATGCTTGTTATTCCTCCCCTGCTTGAGCCGATGATAACGCCTGAATTGGTTAGGAGAGTTTGCTGTAGGGGCAATTCATGAATTGCCCCTACAGAGGCTTTTGTACCTCCGCACTTCCGCACTTCCGCACTTATCAGTCCTGCATCTTCTGCTGCCATTGCTGCGGCTGCAATTGCATAGTGAATAAACGGATCAAGTCTCTGAATATCTTTCTTGGATATATAATTTTCTGAAGAGAAATTTATTAATTCTCCTGCAATCCGGCTTGTCATCCCTGAAGGATTAAATTTTTCAATGGGGTCTATGCCTGAGCGTTTTCCAATTAAACCTTTCAATGTAGTTTCGATATCATTGCCAAGAGGCGTTACAACTCCTATGCCTGTAATTACAACCCTTCTCATAGTAATTTATATTAGCACAAGTTTAATTGGTTTCATTGGTTAATAAAAAACTGTAAACGAAATTAATAATGTTACATTTGCTGTCATACCCGCGAAGGCGGGTATCCAGAAGTCCTTAAAAACACTGGATTCCCGTTTTCACGGGAATGACGACACTAATTGTTAATGTCAATTTATTTAATGCGTTTGTATTAATAAAGCGGGCCTCCCTTTGTATTTCAAAATATTTTGGACAGCAGTGATATTGAAGATAACAAAAAAATAGAAATTTTTTTTATCAGCAAGTATTATACAAACATGACTCAAATAGAGGATGCAATATCATTATTCAATAAAGGTTTCAACTGAGCACAGGCGATTTTGGCAGCTTACGGGGTTAAGCTGGGAATGGATTATGAAACAGCGCTGAAGGTCGGAAGCCCTTTTGGCGGGGGAATAGGACTTATGGGTGAAACCTGTGGTGCAGTGACCGGGGCTTTTATGATTATTGGCCTTAAGCAGGGAGCCACAGATACAAAAAACAAAGCATCAAAGGCCAGGACTTACGAACTTGTTAAAAAATTTGTAAAAAGATTTAAAACGAGGAATGATTCCATCATTTGCAGAGAGCTTATAGGTTTTGATATAGATTCAAAGAAAAATTTAAATCCTGATGCATGGATGATTGTAATTGAACGCTGTCCTGATTATATTAAAGACGCATCTGAAATCTTAGAGGAAATATTGGAGGTTTAACATTCAAAAATCTAAAGGCAAACCAAAACTCACGCATATTGATACTAAAGGCAAGGCAACAATGGTTGACATAAGCAATAAACAGGCAACCCGGAGAGAGGCAATCGCTACAGGCGCTGTTTACATGAAGAAAGAAACGCTGCGGCTTATTTCAGACAATAATATCGTAAAAGGCAATGTCTTTGAAACAGCCCGGCTTGCAGGCATTTTGGCTGCAAAGAAAACTTGCGAGCTTATACCATTATGCCACCAATTGAATCTTGCCTCTGTTTACGTAGATTTTAATGTTGTTAAAAAAATGAATAAAGTCGAAATAAAGGCAAGGGCCAAATGCACAGGACAGACAGGTATTGAAATGGAAGCCTTGACCGCTGTCTCGGTTGCAGCCCTTACAATTTACGATATGTGTAAAGCTGTGGACAAGGCAATGGTTATTTCTGACATTATGCTGATGGAAAAACGCGGCGGTAAAAGCGGAGAGTGGAAGAGAAGTTAACGACCTTATTAAATTAATTCTTTATTGGAGGGGACCATGAAAAGAAAAGAAATATTTCACCTGGTAAAAGAGCAAATTCAGGAAAAAAGTCTGCTGAAAAGCAAACCTGATATCGCCAATCTCCGGAACTGTGTTGAAGATGTGAAAAAAGCTGCATTGGATAGTGATACCGGACCAAGTGACCCAACTGAGTACAGCCAACTGCTTGGCAGACTCGAAGCTTCCCGGGAAAAACTTCCTCCACTTTATCGTGAGACAGTTTTCAAACCGTTCTCCGGCAAGCTTGAAAGACTGGGACCGTCAGGGTTTAATAAAATTCTCTTGAACGACCCTGATAGAGCAGGTTTGGGGGGACTAATGCTCGATATTGCTCATGCAATTCTTCAAAATGGAGAAGGATATAATGTAAAGGCCACAGACTCATTCCAGGAAGTTGTCAGTGACCTCTATGATGGTTTCTTGAGCGCAGAGGACAGAAGAGGGGTGAAGCCTCCGGATAAAGGCGTCATCCCTCCGCTCGTAAAATGGGGACATCCCGATTTTGGCCCATATACCTGGCCCGTGGACGCAACTGTAAGCTTTGGAGTAAGCGCTGGAATTGTGAACCTTCCTCCAGCTAATGCAAAGAGCGGTCTTCTTGCCTGGGCTGCTCTGGGACATGAAACCGCAGGTCATGACATCCTTCAGGCAGATACTGGATTGAGGCAGGAACTGGCAATGATTATCCGCAATACTCTTAGAGCTCAGAAAATAGGATCGGGTTTACCGGAGTATTGGTCCTCCAGAATAGATGAAACAGCATCAGATGTTCTCGGGATACTGAACATGGGCCCGGCAGCCGCTATAGGAATAATCGGATATTTTCGTGGATTAAATGCAGCTTATACCGGAAAACCAAAACTGCGAAACGATGGTCCTGAAAACGATCCCCATCCTGCTGATATCCTGAGGGGTTATTTAGCTGGATATACAGTAAGCTTGCTGAGTTTCAGCGGAGCAGATAATTGGTCTAAAGTTATTGAATCCGAAACAGATGAAGACCTTTCGAAGATCCGCCTGGAAGGAACTGTTGTAAGCGCTGAAATGGCGCGTCGCTCTGCAAAAATTGTTGCATCCACGCTGGTGCGTACAAAAATGGAGAGCCTGGAAAATCATGCATTAGGTGAGATCCAGGATTGGCGCAACCGTGATGAAATGGTTGTTAACAAACTGCTTTCTCTTCTAACCGCAGCAAGTCGGTTACCTTCACGCTATGCCTCAGGAATCTATGCGGCGCATGTGGTTGCCGCTGCTGTTACAGCGGGTCTTTCCAAAGACGCTGACATACCAGTGATTTTTAAACGGATGCTTGGGATATTGAAGACAATGCACGATGCTAATCCGTCATGGGGCCCTTTATATGTGGCCCATCCCGGGGACATTACGACTCGTATGGTTTATTTTCATTTTTAACAAACACCTAAAACGTTATATTGGTTTAATTGGTTAACAAATAAAACCAATAAAACGAATAGAACCAATAAAACTGTTTGTACTGTCTGAACTGTTTGAAATGAAACGTTTCATTAGGATTCTATCACTATTTACTTGGCTGACTATTTATGTAAAATTATTTTTCAATTTGCTTGAAAAGGTAACCATTCAGTGACGGGGGGTAATTGTAACCATTCCATTAAATAAATAGCCGCAAAGTTTGCTTATCTCTGCTTAAATTCCATTTAATCTTCCGAATCAATTAGTTGTTTTCATTTATCGTGTTTTTTATCTTGACTT
>JACRLN010000046.1 GCA_016215115.1 Nitrospirota bacterium | reverse complement strand
TCGCTCCCTAAAGGGTCACTGGTTGCTGCCTGATGTTTATAACGGAAAAACGTTTGTCGATGGGGTGATAAAACAAGAATCAAAGGTGCTGGAAAGGATGGCCGCCTGATGGCTATTTACACACCTATTGACAAGACTCCACGCAAACAGTAACTACTATAGCCCCAATAATCCAGAAACTTCTCGAATTAATTTCATAGTGATAAGCGAAGGTATTACACTGCGTGGCTCTACGCCTTTACAAAACGGAAGAATGCGTGTAATTTTTGAATCAATTCCAACCGCAAAAATTGGAAACGTTGGAATTGTTAGAGTTGAGCTGACACGTCCCGGCCTGCCCACTTTATCCGATGAAAGAGCATTCTCTATTATTGAAAAACCTCCTATCCAGCAAACTGGGAGGCGAACACCAATGCCTGAGTTTGATGTACGCAGTGTAGCGGGACTTGAAGACCCCCTTTGGAGTACGCTTGGATGGCCCGACGATATAAACATCATAGCTTCCAGTTCAATTAATGAGGACGATAAACTTGTTATCTACTATTCATCAGTGTTCCCTAAGTTCTCAAATAAGCTTGCAACCCTTGAAAGAAAAGACACGGCGCTTGCTAAATCCTTCACAAGAAGATATGAGATTTGGCTCGCTGTGCATTCTTTATTGTTATATCAAGACCAGCTGGCCCAGGAAGAGGCTGATGCCGGATTACGCCAACAAGGTGATGAATCTGAACTCTTGGAAGAATATCAGCGGCAGGAACGATGCCGGTTTGCCACGCTGTCAGCACTGTTTGCCGCACGTGAAGTTCAGCTATCTGACGCGACTGTGATCGAATAACTATTTGTAGAAGCTTAAGAACATGGAATGGCAAAGTTTAAGACCAACTTTGGTGGGGTAACCTGAACGAAAAAACTTTTAAAAAAATGGGTAAGCAATACGAGAAATTTGCCTCAGACATAGAGGCGGTAACGCTTGTACTAAAGAGAGAATATAAAGACTTTGCTCACCACAATAAGAAAAACCCCCTGGACGAGTTGGTTTTAATTCTATGTAGTGTTAAGAGGAGCGAGAAAGTATATCTTGGCGCATATCGCTCTTTCAAACGACATTTCCCAAAATACAATATGGTTCTGAGGATGCCAACAAAAGACCTTGCCAATGTAATCACTTGGGGAGGTCTGCAAAACCAAAAAGCTGTCGCTTTGAAAAACCTTATGATGATAATTACAAAGGAATTCGGCAAACCATCTCTTGCTTTGCTGAAGCATTTTTCTGACGAGGAATGCGAGAACTTCCTTACAAATCTTCCTATGGTCGGAAAGAAAGTGGCTAGATGTGTGATGCTTTTTTCTCTCGGCAGAAATGTATTTCCAGTAGATACCCATTGCTGGCGTATTTGCACGAGACTTGGATGGATCAGGCCAACTCATAAAAATAATGTCTATTATCATAGAGACGTAGACAGGTTGCAGGATAAGATTCCTCCTGAGTTCCGTTTCTCGCTTCACGTCAATATGATTTCACATGGGCGCAAGATATGTACGGCTCGCAATCCCAAATGCCAAGTATGTGTAATATTACCTTTTTGTAGACAGCACGTATTACAAAGCGCCTGTCGGACAAGTAAAAGTGTAGAGAAACAAAAGACAAGTGCTGTTCAATAAAATATTAATCAGTGTATTTTTGTTTTGGGGTTTTTTCAATAAGTTGATAGAAAAATCTTAACTTGCAATATAATCTGACCATTGCAAACACATATAGTGGCTATAACAACAAACGAGAGGTTTAAAGACTCAACCCTTTTTTGCAGATTTGACATATACGGCGGCAGATGATTCGCAGAGTCTCATGGATTCGGCTACTTTTCTTGATACAGTGGTTACTACTTCTTTCATCTCCTGCGATATCTTTTTAACTTCTTCTTTCGTCACAGGTTTTACGTTTATTTTTGGCGCTATGAATTTGCCCTCCGGATTAGAATAAATTGTAACATAAGATAAGTTTACTTTCTACTCAATTATTATTTTCACCCTGGAATCGATATGCTCGTCTCTCAGCTTCTTGTAAGTTTTTTTGGTCTTCAGAATTCCTATCCATTTTGAAACCGGTTCTGAAATTTTCGCAGAATTCACTTTTCTCTGTTTTTGAATAAAATGTTTTTTTACCATTTTGATTTGTCTGTTATCCGGCCTTCCTTTTCAATCTCTTCATCAACGCATTATAACTCAGCGTATTCAAAACATCATTCTTTTCAGCCCATCCTCTCCTTGCCGTCCCGACCCCGTATGCCATGAAATCAAACTGGAACGTTACATGTGTATCGGTATTGATTGAGAGAAGAACATTCATTTCTTTTGCCTTTTTAATGTACATATCACTTAAATCAAGCCGGAGGGGATATGCGTTTATCTCTATCGCGGTGCCGGTCTCTTTTGCAGTCTTTAAAACCTCCTCCATATCGATTTCATAAGCGTCCCTTTCCCCGATAAGTCTTCCGGACGGGTGGGCGATGATCGACACATAGGGATTTTTCATGGCGGAAACAAGCCGCTTTGTTATCTGTTCTTTCGACTGCCTGAATCCGGAATGTATGGAAGCTACAACAATATCAAGCTGTTTTAAAACCTCGTCAGGATAGTCCAGAGAGCCGTCGCTTTTGATATCCATTTCGGTGCCTGACAGAAGTTTGAATCCTTTTAATTTTTTGTTTAACGCCTTTATCTTTTTATTTTGCTCTAAAACCTGATCAATGCTTAATCCCCGTGCAACAGCGAGTCCTTTTGAGTGGTCGGTTATCGCAAGATATTCATACCCTCTTGCCTTTGCGGCATCAATAAGCTCCTGGATGTCATGGCTTCCGTCACTGGATTTTGTATGCACATGAAGGTCGCCCTTTATATCTTCCATCTCAACAAGTTCCGGCAATTTGCCTTCAAGTGCTGCTTCAATCTCTCCCGTATCCTCTCTCATCTCCGGCGCTATGTAATGCATTTCAAAAATTTTATAAACATCATTCTCATGCTCTCCGCCGATCTTCTTTTCCGTCTTCACATCAAAGATGCCGTATTCATTTATCTTGAGTCCTTTTCTCACAGCCATTTCGCGGAGGCGAATATTATGGGCCTTGCTGCCGGTAAAATAAGCGAGCGCGGCGCCGAAGGAACCTTCATCCACCACCCGTAAGTCCACCTGAATGCCTTCGTTTGTGATGAGGCTCGATTTTGTCGGCCCTTTCATAAGCACTTCTTTGACTTGCGGAAGATGAACAAAGACGTCCATTACTTTATGCGGATCTTTTGAAGTTGCCAGAATGTCAATATCTTTAATGGTATCTTTCCAGCGCCTGAGGCTTCCGGCAATGCTCAGTTTATTAACCGGAGCTTTTTCTTTCAGCTTTTCCAGAATTCCTTCGGCAACGGGCAGGACGCGGCCGATTGGAAAACGTCCGGTGTGTCTCTTGATCATTGCGATTCCCTTGAGGATATTTTCCTCTGTCTTGGCCTGTATCCCGGGAAGCCCTTTCAACTTTCCTTCTTTTGCATGTTGTTCAAGGTCATCAACATTCTTTATGTTAAGCTTGTCAAAGAGCAATTTTGCCGTCTTCGGTCCAAGACCCGGAACAGATAAGATATCGACAAGTCCCGAAGGCACTTCCTTTTTTAATTCATCGTAGAATTTCAAACTCCCCGTCTTCACATATTCCTGGATTTTACCGGCAAGGTCAGCGCCGATGCCGGGAATTTTCTGCAACTCCTCCGCAGATATTTCAGCAACGTCTTTTGCAAGGCCGTCAATATTCTGCGCAGCACGTCTGTACGCCCGTATCCGGAAAGGATTATCACCCTTTATCTCAAGGATGTCTGCAATGTCATTAAAGATTTTTACGACTTCCTGATTGCGCATAAATAAAGTATAACACCAAAAAAGCGCGGAAGTGCGGAAGCGGGAAAGTGCGGAAGCTCGCAAGTTCGTAAGTTGGAAAACTAATCAACATGCAAGTATTATTTTCTTTTCTTCATCACTTTCAGACTTACGAGCTTTTCTATCTTACTTCCTCGCTTACCCGCTTCCGCACTTTCATCTGCTCAACGTCACCCCGATCTTCTCACAATATCGGTTGATATCGCACCTGCTGCACATGGGAGAAATGGGCCTGCAGATGCCTTGCCCGAAGGCAACGAGCAGACCGTTTATTTCCAGCCAGTATTTTTCGGGAAGCTTTTCTCGGAGGGCGAATTCCGTCTGTTCAGGCGTTTTTGTTTTAACATAGCCCCATCTGTTAGTTATCCTGTGTACATGGGTGTCAACACAGATCCCCGGTTTTTTATACCCGAGAGTGATAACAAGATTTGCGGTTTTTCTGCCGACGCCTTTCAATTTCAATAGTTCATCGAGATCGTCAGGGACTTTTGCATTGTATTCTTTAATCAATAAGTTGCACAGTTCCTTGATCCTCTGCGCCTTTACTTTATAAAACCCGACAGGATAAATTGCCTTTTCAATTGTCTTAACCGGAAGTTTTGACATAATTTTTACATCCGGAGCCAGTTTAAAAAGCCTTTCAGAAGCAATGCCTGTTGTTTTATCCTGTGTTCTCAGGCTCAGAATGCATGATATGAGGACTTTAAAAGGGTCTCTGTGAAGGGACTGATTCGCCATGTTTTCAAGCCAGGGGACATCAAGCCCTTTCACCTGCTTTTTCAGAAGAGGCCATAGCTTATGGATTGTACGATTATTCATTCAACTTGATATTCCCTTTATCTGTCATCCAGAACCTTTGTAGGAGGGAAATATCCCTTGTCCGTCATTCCCGCAGTCTTTTGAGCGGGAATCCAGAGTCTTTGGAATTGGATCCCCTGAAGATCGCTGTAGGGGACTTCATATTATTTTCTTTTTACTTTTTTTGGGGCAGTCATCTTTGCAGATTTCTTAGCAGATGCTTTAGCGGATTTTTTAGCCGGTTTTTTAGAAATCTTTTTAACAGCCTTTGATGCAGTTTTTTTGGCAGAGGTTTTCTTAACAGGTTTTTTAGTCTTCGCCTTTTTTTTCACTGCTTTCTTTTTTTCTACTTTCTTTTTCTCCGGCTTTTTCTTTTCGACCTTTACCTTTATTTCTTCAGGTTTTTTTGTTAGAGACTTGGGAAGGGTGCTTTCGAGGATTGCCTTAAGTTCCAATCCGTTCTTGGGCGCATGTGCAAATGCGTCGTTGTTAAAATAATAATATACATCTTTGCCCTGTTTCAGATATTCTTTTATCCTCTTCGCATCATTTTTTAACTGTTCAGTGGTGTAAAGTGTTGCATAGTTGCCTCCCTCGCCATGTCTCCGGATATATACAAAGTCAGCAGTGACCGGCAGATCATTAATAAAATCAGGCCAGTCAGCCATACATATGGCTATATTTGAGGCTGACAGGAGATTAATAACTTTTTTTGTGAGCCAGCTTTTATGTCTGAATTCGAAGGCATGACGGACAGGATAACGCTTAAGGTTTTCTATGAAATCCTCGAGATTTCTCAGATTGAGCTTTAAATTTGGAGGTAATTGCCAGAGGATAACCCCAAGTTTTTCAAGAAGTGGAGCTGTTGCATTAAAAAAAGTTGAAAGCGGCAACTCTACGTCCTTGAGTTTTTTAACATGTGTTATAAAACGGCTGCCTTTCAGACAGAATATAAAGTCAGAGTTGGTTTCTTTATACCATCTTTCAAAGGCTTCTTTTTTCAGGAGTCTGTAAAAAGTAACATTCAGCTCAACGGTGTTGAACTTTTCCATGTAAAAGGACAGCCATCTTCTGTGCGGAAGATCCTCAGGATAAAAGGCCCCCTTCCATGATTCATATAAAAATCCGCTGCATCCTATCCTGTATCTTGGCATTTCCGATAAATTATACACTGAAAAGAAAAAAAATAAAACAAAATATTTTAATAATGTTCTACCGATTTAGAAATGTCCTATTCTTACTGATTTAGAAATGTCCGCTTTTTGTATTTTACCTGATCTGCCCTCATAACTGACATTTTTTAAAAAATCGGCTTCGCAAAATGCGTTATAATCGCTTATGTCGACGT
>JACRLN010000045.1 GCA_016215115.1 Nitrospirota bacterium | reverse complement strand
GTTTGCCTTCCCTTTAAGCGATAAATACTTCGTTATTGCTGCTGTCAACGTCGTCTTGCCGTGATCTACGTGCCCGATCGTCCCTACGTTTACATGCGGCTTCGTTCTTTCAAATTTTGCCTTAGCCATTTGTCCTCCTTTATCCTCCCTTAACCTTTAATACGATGTCTTCAGAAATATTTTTAGGAACTTCCTCATAATGAGCAAATTGCATGGTATAAGTTGCACGGCCCTGGGTCCTGGACCTCAAGTCAGTAGCATATCCAAACATCGAAGACAGCGGCACCATCGCTGAAATTACCCTGACATTGGCCCTCTGAGTCATGGTCTGGATTTTACCTCTCCTTGAATTCAAATCTCCAATAACTTCTCCCATATATTCATCAGGCGTCACAACTTCTATACTCATGACCGGTTCAAGCAGTACAGGCTTTGCCTTGCCGGCAGCGCTCTTAAACGCCATAGAACCTGCAATCTTAAATGCCATCTCTGATGAATCTACCTCATGATAAGAACCGTCAAATAAAGTGATTTTGACGTCGACAACAGGATACCCCGCCATCACGCCGTTTTCCAGCGCTTCCTTTATCCCTTTTTCAACTGCCGATATATACTCTCTCGGAATCGAACCGCCAACAATCTTATTTATAAATTCAAAATTACTTCCCGGCTCTAACGGTTCAAGATTTATATATACATGGCCGTATTGTCCGCGGCCTCCTGACTGCCTGACATATTTCCCTTCAGCAGTGGCTTTCTGCCTTATTGTCTCCCTGTAAGCAACCTGTGGTTTACCTACATTGGCCCCAACTTTAAATTCCCTGAGAAGGCGGTCTACAATAATATCAAGATGGAGCTCCCCCATTCCGGAAATTATTGTTTGTCCTGTCTCATCATTATATGAAACCTTGAAAGACGGGTCTTCCTGTGCAAGTTTTCCAAGTGCAACAGAAAGCTTTTCCTGGTCCGCTTTTGTCTTCGGTTCAATTGCAACTGAGATAACCGGCTCCGGAAATTCCATGGCCTCAAGTATGATAGGATTTTCTTTATCGCAAAGCGTGTCGCCTGTAAGAGTGCTCTTCAGGCCGACTGCTGCAACGATATCACCTGCCTTCACCTCTTTAATTTCTTCTCTCTTGTTTGCATGCATTTTCATGAGCCTTCCAATACGTTCCTGTACATCTTTTGTCGAATTGTAAATGTATGAGCCGGAAGACAGAGTCCCTGAATAAACCCTTAAAAATGTAAGTTGTCCGACAAAGGGATCAGTCATTATTTTGAATGCAAGCGCTGAAAATGGCTCATCGTCCGACACTTTTCTTGTTACTTCTTTATCTGAATCCGGATCAATCCCGGTTACAGGAGGGATATCAAGAGGACAGGGAAGATAATCTATAATTGCATCAAGGAGCATTTGAACTCCTTTATTTTTGAATGCAGAACCACAGAGCACAGGTGTGATTCTCAGTTCAATAGTGCCCCTTCTTAAAGCGGCTTTTATAAGGTCCGCTCCTATTTCTTGTCCGGCAAGATATTTCTCCATAATCACGTCATCAAAGTCAGACAGGACTTCCAGCATCTTTTCCCTGTATTCAAGCGCTGCAGGAAGAAGCTCCTGCGGTATGTCTGTCTCTACATATTGTGCGCCTATTGTCTCATCTTCAAACACATAAGCTTTCATATGAACAAGGTCAATTGCGCCTCTGAATACGTCTTCTTTACCATAAGGTATTTGAACAGGAACAGGCGTTGCACCGAGCCTTTGGATCATAGATTTAACGCTCATGAAAAAGTCTGCGCCCATCCGGTCCATCTTATTTATAAAAGCGATTCTCGGGACCTTATATTTCTCTGCCTGTCTCCAGACAGTCTCGGACTGCGGCTCAACCCCTGAAACTGCATCAAAAAGGGCGACCGCTCCATCGAGAATCCTTAATGAACGTTCGACTTCAATAGTGAAGTCAACGTGCCCTGGTGTGTCTATTATATTTATTCTGTAGTCTTTCCAGAAACATGTGGTGGCAGCAGAGGTAATGGTTATGCCTCTTTCCTGCTCCTGCGGCATCCAGTCCATGACAGCGGTACCCTCGTGAACTTCACCAACCTTGTACGTTACTCCTGTATAGTAAAGGATACGTTCCGTAGCCGTTGTTTTACCGGCATCAATGTGAGCCATGATGCCAATATTCCTTGTTTTTTCCAATAAAACTTCTGACAATGTATCTACCTCTTTTATTACCATCTGTAATGTGCAAAGGCCTTGTTTGCCTCGGCCATCTTGTGGGTGTCTTCCTTTTTCTTAATGGACGAACCGGTGTTATTTGCTGCATCCATTAATTCAGCAGCAAGCTTTTCACTCATGGTCCGCTCTGAGCGGGACTGAGAATAACCAATAAGCCATCTGAATGCCAGCGCCATCTTCCTCTGAGGCCTGATTTCAACAGGAACCTGATATGTAGCTCCACCAACGCGTCTTGATTTGACTTCGATAACAGGTTTCACATTCTCCAGGGCGCTCTTAAAAACCTTCAACGGATCGTTCCCCGTCTTCTGTTTGATAACATCAAACGCTCCGTAGCATATTTTTGCTGCCACAGATTTTTTGCCATGCTTCATAATTGCACTGATAAACTTGCTCAAGACTTTACTGTTATAAATAGGATCCGGCAAAATCTCTCTGTTTGTAACTACTCTTCTTCTTGGCATACCTGTTTACCTTATATATATATTATTTTGGTTTCTTGGCGCCATACTTGGACCGCCCTCTTCTGCGATCAGCTACGCCGATGGTGTCGAGGGCGCCTCTTACAATGTGGTATCTCACGCCTGGGAGATCTTTAACCCTTCCACCTCTTATAAGAACAATGGAATGCTCCTGGAGGTTATGACCAACTCCGGGGATGTAAGCAGTAACTTCCATTTTATTTGTCAACCTAACCCTTGCAACCTTTCTTAATGCTGAATTCGGTTTCTTCGGAGTAGTTGTATAAACCCTTGTGCAGACACCTCTTCTTTGCGGACAGCTCATGAGCGCCGGACTTTTGGTCCTGTTGGGCAACCGATTCCTGTTGTTTTTTACCAGTTGTGCTACTGTAGGCAACTCTCCTCCGTTAATATTGAAATATACAGAATTTATAACACAATAATACCATCAATGGAAAAACCTTAAAAGTTTATCAGGGGAATATTGTTTTGTCAATAGGGCGATGAATTTTTTAAATATTTTCTTTATTTTCTTTCTTTACCAGTACCAATTCCTGATGGTGCCGCACAATATGTTTTTTCACTTTTCCAGCTCCGAATTTACGAATAAAGTGAGTTGGTATGCTTAACGCCATAACAGCCCGATCATTATCACGAATAAAATGCTCTTGGCAAGTTCCATATTGCCTGTTGTGCTAAGTTTTTCTTCTCTCAGCCACAGGGCGGTCATGATATTGTCGATAAAAGGAAGGAGAATAAAAATAGAAATATTTGCAAAATAAAAGATAACGGCGGTAGCTGCACAGTAAAAAATCATTATCAGTCTGAGCAAGGGGGTTTTTCTCAGGCGCAACCTGACCTTGAAAACCCCTGCAGAAAAAAAGACTGTGACAGCAAGATACAGTTTCCATGACACTTCACCGGTTACTGCAAAATAAACAACCGGCGCTGAAATAGTCAGTAAGGCAAATCCATTTAATTCAGTAGCAAGGTGATGCTCTTTTCCTGAAGACAGCAGAATTATATAGCTTGTAATAAGAATGGCAAAAATCTGAAATGTCTTTATACCTTCAATCAGAAACGGTATTAAAAAGACAAGGCCGGTCAGTGTAAAAAACAGAGACCATAGGACATGTTCTTTTTTCCCTTTAGACCTTAGCGCTGATGCAAGAGGGTTCTTGGAATTTATGAGGAAAGCAAGTCCTAATATGGTAAACGCCGTTACATTTATAAAATCCCGGCCTGCGAGCCAGGGCTGTGTTTTCAACCCTGTGATAAGGCCGGCAAGGCATGAAGAAGAAAATACCGCCCATGAACCCCACTCTTTTACAACCGGAATTTTCATATGAGAATTCTAGCCTGTCATTTACTATCCTGTAATTTTTTTCCTGACAGATGAGTCCCGAACCCAGGTCATTTGACTTGTAAGGAAGTATAAAACTTCTTAGTTCTTAGTTCTTAGTTCTTAGTTCTTAGTTCTCCACGATCTTTACCTTCATCTCTACTCTATCGTTTGGATTATCGCGTTTGTCCTTCGGTTGATTAACTATTTTGTCCGCCACATCCATTCCTGACACAACTTCGCCAAAAACCGTATACTGTCTGTCAAGAAACGGAGAATCAGCCACGCAGATAAAAAATTGCGATCCCGCGCTGTCAGGATGCCCTGCCCTTGCCATTGAAAGAGTTCCTCTTTTATGCGGTTTATCATTAAACTCAGCCTTGACCTTATACCCTGGATCACCCGTTCCGTGCTTCGACCTGTCAGGATTTTTTGAGTTTGGATCCCCACCCTGAATCATAAAGCCCGGGATAACACGATGAAAGGTGGTCCCATCGTAAAAGCTTTTCCTGGCAAGCTCAATGAAATTGTTTACATGATTCGGTGCAACATCCGGGAAGAATTTGAGCTCGATATTTCCGAGTTTTGTTTCAATGACAGCCCTTGTTTCAGACATTTTCTTTATCTCCTCTTTTGTAAATTTTTTATTCCTCGGCTCTTCAGCATGAGCAAGAGCAATGAACAGAAAAATTAGAATTAATGCAAAGCTTGTCCTGGAAAAATTCATACAACCTCCTATTATTTCTTTTACTTTAAATCGTGTTTGTATTCGCCTCTTACCTCGATCTGTCCTCCAAGTTCAATAGATACAGGATTATTTCCGGTCGTTTTCTTAATCTGTCCGGGGGCCGTTTGTTCTTTTATCTGTCCCGGCGGAGTAATGCAGCCGGATAAAAAAAAGAACAGTCCCGCTATCAGTGAACAGATTATCTTTTTCATGAAAATCCTCCTTCAAAAGAAATTCATAGTTGCCTGATAAGCTTGATTATAACAAACATTTGTTAAATTTTATTAACTATACAGAACAACATATTGTATTGCGAATAGAGTCTCTTATATCTGAGTTGTCATTCCCGAAGTTTTTTATCCCCGATAAAGACCTTCGGGGACGAATCCAGTATTCTTTCAAATCAACTGCTTCTGGATTCCCGCTAAAGGACTGCGGGAATGACGATTTATGCGCAATTATTTATGACGCTATGTATAAAATGATAAGGATTAAGTCAATGGACACAGATTGAAATTTCAAATTCATGTATTAATATTTTTAAATCCGGATCTGGTAAATTTATATTGACATTCCTTGCAATCATATTATATAAATATACTTCATCCAGTCTAATCAACAACAAAAAATCAAAAAAGGAGGACGCAAAATGCTTCAAGATTTCATGAGAGAGAGAATGGTCAGGAGGAAATTTTTAACAGTTTTATGTGCCCTGTTTTTATTCAGCTTATTATTCTTCAGCCATCAAACAGTTATAGCAGGCACGGAGGCACAGGCGCTTGTTGAAACCTCGTGGCTTGCAGACAACTTAAAGAATCCAGGGCTTGCAATCGTCTATGTTGGCGGCCCAACTTCCAAGAAGGAAAATTTTGAATTAAAACACGTTCCCGGCGCCGTATTTCTTGATTTCTCTGTTTTAATGGGAGCAATTGGAGACGGCAGCACACCTCCTGATAAGGCAAAATTTGAGGCGCTTGTGGGCGGTCTGGGAATAGGAAATGATAACCATGTGATAATCCACAGCAGTGACACCCTTTTTGCTGCCGGCGCATTCTGGCTTTTTGACTATTTCGGTCATAAAAAGTTGAGTATGCTGAATGGCACCATCACAAAGTGGATGAATGAAGGACGTGTTACAGCAGGAGGGCCTGCAAAAATAACACCTGCGATGTATAAGGCAACCCCAAATGCCTCTCTCATTGCAACCGCAGACGATGTCTTGAAAAATCTGAAGAACCCGAAGGCTGTAATAGTGGATACCCGCGGCACAGATGAGTATAAAGGAGTGTATGCGGATGAGAGCAAGATGGGTAACAAAAAGGTTGGGCACATACCCGGCGCTGCAGATATTGGTTTCTTCTCAGCAAATCTTAATAGTGACGGTACATTTAAATCAGCCAAAGATATTAAGTCTGCTTATGAGGCAAAAGGGGTTACAAAGGATAAAGAGGTTATAACATACTGCCAGGCGGGCATACGTGCTGCGCATACTTATTTTGCACTTAAGCATATACTGGGTTATCCGAATGTCAGAAATTATGTAGGTTCATGGGGTGAATGGGGCAACAGGCTTGACACGGCAAAATATCCTATTGAGAAATAGATTGCCTAAATATTCTTTCAACTTTAAGGGATAGATAACAATTCCAATGTCATTCCGGGCTTTCTCTGAATGACATTGGAATTTCATTTGTAAAAAAGGAGGTGAAAAAATGGCAAAAAAGATTGCTATTTTGGTAAGGGACAGACAGGGTGAAGGCCTGAGAATGGGAGTGGGTGCGATGCTCGCAGATGATCTTATTACCGTGTTCGTAATGGACAGGAAGGTCGAAGAAACAGATGACAATATGATGAACCTTGAAACCATGAATGACATGGATATAAAGACTTATACAAATTTCAAGGGAAACGAAAATATCGAATACATCTCCACAGAAGAGATAGCTCAGAAGCTTCTTGAGTTCGATCTGATATTACCTTATTAATATAATTGCCGGCAGTTCTAAAACTATAACGGTTACCGCCAGACAATTAATCAAAGGAGGCAGTAGGGAATGAAAATCCTATATATTTTAAGACAGAAAAATACTGATGACACTGTCACTAAGCTTATTGAAGAACATAAGAAAACCAATCAGGTAACAATCATAAACATCAACGAAAATAAAAACTACGACGAGATTGTGGATTTAATAAGATCAAGCGACAAGGTTATATCCTGGTAATGAATAACCTGTATCCGCAATTTTGAAAGGAGACGAACAAAAATGAAGCTCGGCATTCTAGTTAATACAGATAAACATCTTGACAGCATCCTGGGGATTTCCAAGTCTGCTCTGGCAAAAGGCCATACGGTTACAATCTTCAGTATGGACGCAGGCACAAAACTTTTGGGAAACCCTTCTTTTACCGCACTGTGTAAAACGAAAGGCGTAACGATGAGTTTCTGCGATCACAGCGCAAAACATATTAATGTTTCTACCGAAGGTCTCCCAAGCGAGATTGCTTGCGGGAGCCAGTTTGACAACGCCAATATGAATCATGATGCAGACAAAGTAATTGTTTTGTAATGCATCCCTATAAGGGGATTAGAGTCGGTTGATAAACTGCAGTTATTTGTCATTCCCGTGAAACCGGGAAGACAGACGCCGTCCCCGCGAAAGCAAAAACCTTACAAAAGATTGGATTCCCACTTTCGTGGGAATGACGTAAGGCACTTTCTAAACAGATTATTATCAAATAAAGAGTCATAATTATACAATTAGTTTTTTTTATTGGACTATCAGAGCGGTGTATACTATTATTCAAAGGTCTAATATTCAGTTGCTAAGTTAGACATTCTCTTAAAACAGCGATCATAATTTTAATCCCAATCATTAACCAAAAAAGGAGGTTCTAAACCTGTGGAAAACGAAGAAAAAAGAAACAAAATGTGGGCTTTTATAATCACAGGCGCTTTTATACTCATCAGTCTGATGTATTATAAGGCGAATGTATTTTACATGTACCTCATAGCGTACATCTGGTTCGGCTTCGCTTACGGGATGATGCTGCAGTACGGGAGATTTTGTTTTGCCTCTGCCTCGAGAGACCTTTTTGCTGCCGGCGTCCCGAGGATGGCAGTCGGCGTTTTGGTAGCGTTAATGTTTTTCAGTATTATTCAGGCGACGCTTGCCTCAACCAACATGAGTACATTCCATCCCGCCCCGTTTGGCATACACACGTTAATAGCAGGCTTAATCTTCGGCGTGGGCATGGTTCTCTCCGGAGGCTGCGCTTCAGGATCTCTTTATAAGATCGGCGAAGGTAATATGACCTCTTTCCTGGCGGCATTCTTTGGACTTTGCATTGGACAGGCGGTTTTCGTAGACGTCAAATGGTTTGACTTTTTGCTGCCTCAGAAATGGATAACTTCAGCCATGGCTAAAGGACTCCCCGCTGACAAAATGACTTCATCTTTTGATACATATCTCGCAGGTTACATATGGGATCAGCCGGTGCTTCAGTTATCGCATACAAAAACTATGACTGAGGCATTACCGGGTTCACTAAAATATTTTGTAGCTGACTCACTCTTGAACACCCTTATACCGGCAGCCATTATTCTCGTTATTATTTATGCTGTTTATATGAGGAAAGGGTTCATAAAGAAAAGGGCGAAACAAAAAGGCGCTCCTACCGGTATTGGTGACGATATTGCAGGTATCTGGAATATGATAACAGCATCAAAGAGAACGACGCTCATGGGCTTTTTAATCGGTATTGTAGCAGGACTCCATATCCTGGTAATGAAGGGCATGCAGATAAAATTCGGAGTTGATAATTTTGGAAGGCTGTTAACAAAGATGGGATATACGAACGACGTCTCAATCAAAGGAACCGTATTTGATCCCGGTTACTGGTATATCACCAGTCAGGAAGGACAGTTTGGTGCATGGATCCTGGAGAAATTCGGCTGGAATATGCACGACAACATATTTTTCGGTGTTAATAACGGTCTTCCGGAACCATGGCGTAACCCGGCGCTCTGGATGTCGTTTGGCATTATCTTTGGAGCGATGGTAATGGCGCGGCTGAACAATGAATATAAATTCAAACTCCCAAAAGGCGAGCTTATCGCGTGGGGACTTATCGGCGGATTATTAATGGGAGTAGGCTCAAGGCCTGCCCTCGGCTGCAACATTGGAGCATTCTTTATAAGAGTTGCAGGCGGCGATCCGAGCGGTTGGTTATATGGCTCTGGTATGGTTGCAGGAGCTTTCATCGGCGTTAAATTCTTTAATTGGTGGTCGGAAAGGAAAATGGCAAAAGAAATGGAGGCTTTCTAACCGAAGGCACAATCAATCAAATTAAATTCTTAAAGGAGGAATTTCAATCATGGCAATGAAATTTGAAAAAACAGGAGAAGGAACTTATATGCTTGATGTTTGTGGATATGTATGTCCACATCCACAGATATATTGTAAGAAGTCTCTTGAGAAAATGAGCGAAGGTGACGTTGTTGAGGTAATACTTGATAATCCCTCATCTGTTGAGACTATAACACAGATGTGCGATCAGGTAGGAAACGATATATTGAATAAGAAAACAGAAGGCGGCAAAATATATTTGAAGATTAAAAAAGGATAAATATTTATCCTTTATTAAGGAGGAATTATGAATACGCCCCGTGCAATAATTATTGTAATTGTTGCGGCAATGCTCGGCTTTTTAATAGTTTACAGTCAGACAGGCACCCATAAACAGACAGCGGCACATCCGGCAGCGGGCGGTTATGGTGCTGCGCCGTCGGCAGGTGGTTATGGTCATGCACCGGCAGCGGGCGGTTATGGTGCTGCGCCGTCGGCAGGTGGTTATGGTCATGCACCGGCAGCGGGCGGTTATGGTGCTGCGCCGTCTGCAGGTGGTTATGGTGCTGCTCCTTCGGCAGGAGGATACGGTCATGCGCCGGCAGCAGGCGGTTATGGTAAATAAAGTATCTCATCTATTAATCTGAAAAAAATAGGCAGGTATGAACATGAAAAAAATACTCATTGCAGTAGATGACACAAAAGGTACCAAGGAGTTGTTTAATGTATGTATCAACATGTGTTCCTGTGCCCGTCCGGAGACAATAGTTTTGTGCTATGTAGAAAAGCTTGAAGGCAGGTCTTTAATGGATGATGTGCTGTTAAGCGTCTCAGAAATGTCCACCTTGAAGAAAGCGCTGGAGGGAACAGAATATCAGGAAGCACTGGATAAAAAAGCGACGGCAGTTCTGGATTATTACAAAAAGGCGCTGGAGGAGAGAGGTTTAACTGCTGTAAAAACCGTAATAAGAAAAGGTCATCCTGCTGAAGAGATTCTGAAAGCTGCAGATGAAGAGGGAGTTGACATTATCATGATCGGTTCGAGAGGAACGAGGACCTCTCATTTATTTATGGGAAGCGTCAGCAGGGAGGTTGTTAATAGCGCCCGGCTCCCCGTACTCGTTGTCAAAAGAAAATAGGACACGTGATTATTTTTCTGAAGCTGCAATTCAGGAAGGACCGCTTTGAGTATAAAGCGGTTCTTCTTTTTAGAGGGTAAGCCCCCTGCCTGATCCTACGGTTTAAATAATAGTAACATTAAAACATAAACCCGTCATCCTCGTGTTAATATAAAACCATGTGGAGAGACACATTAATAACCTTATATGAAAGGAGAGCTCACATGAAAAAGTTAATTGTGATAACCTTGTGCATTATTACTTTAGTTCTCGGCCTGTCTCTTGTTGCTTGTCAGAAAAAAGAGACGGTTACCGAAAAGCCAAAGCAGAGTGAACAAAAGCCCGCTCAGTCCGGTGGTTATGGTGAACAAAAGCCCGCTGCAACTGGCGGTTACGGAAAATAACCGGAAAGGAAATCCGGCAATACCAGATAGTTATAATTTCTTTTTCAGGGCACTCATTGCAGTGCCCTGAAAAACATATGTACAATAGTTTATGAACTCCTTCACGCACAATTCAACACACCCGCAGCACACTCTGCCATTCAGTGATAATACGAGTGTTATTCTTGGCGGCGGCCTTGCAGGTCTCTCTGCAGGATTCAGTCTTGCAGATGCAGGGCGGTCTGTCACTGTATTCGAAAGTGACAAAGAAGTAGGAGGGCTCTCAAAGACCATACGTCACGGTAATTTCAAATTTGATCTGGGGGGTCACAGGTTTTTTACCAGAAACGAAGAAACGGAACGTTTTGTAAAAAATATTCTACGGAACGATTACTTAACGGTCCACCGAAAAAGCAAAATATATTTGCAGAAAAAATTCTTCGATTATCCACTCAAACCTGCAAATGCACTTTTGGGTCTGGGTGTATCTACTACGATTAGGGCAATTTCCGATTACGGGAAGGAAAAAATTAAAAATCTTTTCATCTCTCCGCAAAATATTTCCCTTGAGGACTGGGTAATAAGTCATTTCGGCAGAACATTGTTCACCCTTTACTTTAAGGAATACAGTGAAAAAGTATGGGGGATTTCCTGTAAAAACATAAGTGAAGAATGGGTATCCCGGAGAATAGAAGGTCTCTCTCTGGGAGTAGCGATAAAGAATGCCCTCTTTAAACTCAACGGACGGAGAGTCCCTACCCTTGTCGATGAATTCATTTATCCCCCCATGGGAATAGGTCAGATATCCGACAGGTTTAAAGAAGAAATTGAAAAAAGAAATACTGTCCTGACAAATACACGGGTTTCAGAGATAAAACACAGGAATGCTGTTATCACAAATATAATTGCAAAAAACTGTGACAATACTTACGATCTGAAAGGTAACGAGTTTATCTCGAGCATCCCGATTACACATCTTGTCAGCATGCTGAATCCTTCTCCGCCGATTGATATTCTTACAGCAGTATCAAAATTAAAATACAGGGATCTTGTAATTGTAACGATAATGCTCAACCGTGAAAGGGTTACCGATCTCACGTGGCTGTATCTGCCGGAACAGAGCATGCCTCTCGGAAGGATTCATGAACCAAAAAACTGGAGTCCCTACATGGCGCCCGAGGGGAAAACCCATATCGTCGCAGAATACTTTTGTTTCAAAGAAGACAGGATATGGAACTCATCAGATGAAGAACTTGTATCCATGACAGTAAAACAGTTAGAGCAACTGGGGTTTATTAAAAAGAATGATGTCTTTGATTATTGCATAGTGAGGGTGCCTAAGGCATATCCGGTTTTTGAAGTTGGCTACAATGAGCAATATTCTAAAATCCTGCAATATCTGGAGAATTTTAAAAACCTGCATATCGCCGGCAGGACCGGGATGTTTAAATACTATAATATAGACCATGCGATCGAATCCGGCAGGGAAGTTGCGGAAAAGATAATTCAAAATTCAAAGCTCAAGATTACGAATCAATTATGAAGTGCGTTCTCATTATCCCCTCATGGGTGCCGGAGGAAATATTTTCTTCAAAGACCGCCGGTTCCCAGATAAATTACTGGCAGCCGCTCGGAACATTATATGTTGCGTCGTCACTTATGAAAGCAGGGCATGAGGTGCAATTTCTGAATGGAGCATTCATGAAGCATGATGAAATCATGGATGAAATTGATAAATTCAAACCTGAATTCATCGGTATTTATTCGACAGCATTCGGATGGAAGAAGGCGATGTTTACAGCAGCGGAAATAAGAAAGTCAGGAGTCAGAAGTCAGAAGTCAGAAGTGAAGGACTATACTTTCATCGCCGTTGGCGGCCCCTACCCTATTGCAATGCAGGAAAAATGTCTTGCTGACTCAAAGGATATTGACGCCGTAGTCACTGGTGAAGGTGAGATTACCGTAGTGGAAATGCTGGAAAAATTGTCTCAGCGAGAAAGCCTTGACGGTGTTGAGGGCGTAGTTTTCCGGGATGGTGAAAGGATTATAATAAATCCTAAACGGCTGCTGATCACAGACATTGACGCCCTGCCCTTCCCTGCGCGTGAGCTTCTTGGTGATACGAATAACTATATCCCTCCGCCTGCGACTTACAAAAGAAAACCTGTGGCTGTTATCATGACCGCACGAGGCTGTAACAGGAGATGCATATACTGTTTCCAGATTGATAAAGAGAGAAATAGTGGTATACGATACCGCAGCGTTGAAAACGTTATGCAAGAGATTGAACTCTGTTTAGATCAAGGTTACAGAGAGATAAAGTTTATTGATGACACTTTTGCCGCAGACTACGACAGGGCTATGCAGATTACACACGAGATAAAAAGACGCAAACTCGATTTCACATGGTTTGCCTCTGCATGTGTAAATCAGGTTGATAAGCCCTTATTAAAAGCTTTCAAAGATGCCGGGTGCTGGGCCATACTTTTTGGCGCTGAAAGCGGAGTGCAGAAGAATTTGAATACAATCAGAAAAGGTATAACGCTTGATCAGACACGCAAGGCGGTCAAGGCGGCAAAAGAAGTTGGTTTAACAGTATACACGCCGTTTCTCTTTGGCCTTCCGGGTCAAACATTTGAAGATGGGTTAAAAACAATTGACTTCGCCTGTGAGATAAACCCTGACATTGCTAATTTCCACGCATTGACGCCATTTCCAGGCACTGAGCTTTACGATAACATTAAGAAATACGGCACAATGTCTGACGACCTGACTGACTTCACATATCAGGGAGCAGCGTTTGTCCCTTATACAATGACAAGAGAAGAGATTGCAAAACTCAGACAACTCGCTTTTAAGAGATTTTACTCAAGGCCAAAGTTTATCGCTAAACGCATACTTGGATTGAAAAGTATTCATGATTTAAGAGCTGCGTTAAAAGGATTCAAAAGCATCTTCTGGCTGTGGGCAAAAAGCGATGTCTTCCGTCGCACTTCCCTATGAAAACACCCGAACTTCTCGCCCCTGCCGGTAATTATGAAAAATTAAAGACAGCGCTCCATTATGGCGCTGATGCTGTCTATATGGGATTGTCTGAATTCAGCCTAAGGGCCAAAGCCGACAATTTTACACCCGGGGAACTTGAAAAGGCAGCTCAACTGGTTCGTTCCAGAGATAAGAAGTTCTATGTCACTGTAAATATCTTTCCTCACAACAGAGATATTTCACTTATAAAAGAACATCTGCTCTCCCTGAGGGAAATAACGCCCGACGCTCTAATCATTTCAGATCTGGGCGTAATTGACATGATATCTGAAATGCTTCCCAATGTCCCTGTTCACATAAGCACCCAGGCAAATATTACCAATTACAGTGCAGCGAAATTCTGGGAGAAACTGGGGGCAAAAAGACTTGTGCTTTCCAGAGAGCTTACCATTGATGAAATTAAGGAGATAAGAGACAATGTATCTATTGAGCTCGAATGTTTTGTTCACGGAGCAATATGCATATCTTACTCGGGCAGATGTTATATAAGCAGTTTTCTGGCAAACAGGTCTGCTAACCGGGGAGAATGCACTAATTCATGCAGGTGGAATTATACATTAATGGAAGAGACCCGGCATGGGCAATATTTCCCCGTTTATGAAAATGACAGGGGAACCTATGTCTTAAGTTCAAAAGACCTCTGTATGATCGAACAACTTGATAAACTTGCTGACGCAGGAGTAGACAGTTTTAAGATCGAAGGAAGGATGAAGGGAATCAATTATGTTGCCGGAGTGGTGAAAACATACAGAGAGGCTGTCGACAGCCTGAAAAACAGACCTTACAGAGTAAAAGAGAACTGGCTCAGGGAACTATCCATGTTTTCAAGCAGGGGTTATACAACAGGGATGTTCTTAGGTAAACATTCCAACACCGGATATAACCATGATGAAAAGGAAATATACAAAATGAGCCACGAGCTTGTCGGCATAGTCCAGTCTGTCAGAAATGGCAAAGCGGTTGTAGCGCTCAGAAACAGCCTGAAGATCGGCGATTATATAGAATTTCTTTCAACCGGCCTGGAACACCAGACTTTTGAAGTTTCTAAAATATATGACACAGAAGAAGACCCGATTGAAGCGGCAAGAAATGAAGAATCCGTCCTGCTCCCAATCCAGCCGGGGGTAAGAGAGAATGATTTAATACGACGCCAGATGAAGCCTGCTTAGATAACGGTCACACTGCTTGCCTGTGGCCCTTTCTCACCCTTTTCTTCCACAAACCGCACTTCCATACCCTCTTTCAGGCTTTTGAAATCGCGGTTTACTATACTGTTTTCATGGAAGTAGATCTCGCGGTTGTCGGGTGTAATGATAAAGCCATAGCCTATCTCATGGAAGAGTGTACTGATACGCGCCTGGGGAAGTTCATCGTGACGTTTTATATCGCCACGCTGCCGTCTGACAAAGTCTTCAAGTTTGCGACGTGCTGCATCAAAACTGTTTCTGATGGAGACATAGAGATCTTCATGGGGTTCACGTTTAACAACAAGTTCTTTGCCGGGAACTGTAATATGAATCTGGACATTGTACAGCTTGCCTTCATGATGATGCCGGTGAGGAGTTTCAACAACAACCCTGCATCTCATGATACGGTCGTAATATATATCCAGCTTCCCGGCCTTATCCAGAATTTCTGATTTTATTGCATCTGTCAGTTCAAAATCACGAATTGTTATCTGTAACGGGATTTCCATAGAAATTTCCTTTCAGTTTTTTTATTGTCCTCTTAAAAAAATAATAACAGTGAGTTGGCATGTTGTCAATAACTTGAATAAATCACGGACTGATCTGCTCCTGACAAAAAACCGGTTATTTGTCTTGCTGCTGCAAGGTCTCCTTGACCCTTTGCCAGGTCTTGTCGGGATCAAAAACCTTCATCGCCTCTGCTTTCCGCTTAGTATCCCTGCCAAGATTCTTTTGGTAAATGATCCCCTCCTGGCTCACCATGAAGGTCATCACTCCGGAATTCCCATATTCTGCAGGATAGGCCACGAGTGCGAAGCCGAGGATCATCTTCCCCTTAACGACATAGTTGTAACGCCCTCCTTCGGCATGCTTCCCCTGGCCCTTGAGGATTTCGAAATAATACCCGTGAAAAGGAGAAAGGCTGCTTTCCTTGCTGTATCCTTCTCTTGACGCCTGCACAATCAGTGGTCCGAGAGGACTCTCTTCTTCGCCCTCTTTTGCTTCCCAGTACAGCCCGTCATGCTTCCCTTCGGCGCTGATAAATTTTTGGGCAAATTCGACCTTGCCGCCGCCTCCGCAATCCTTACTGGCGTATTCATGCTGTGCATCAACATAAGCATCAAGCACCTCTATAACATGCAGTTCATTTCTGCCTATTCTCCGGTTCAGGATCTCCTTTTTGCCTTTATCTATGTCGAAAAGCCAAGTTGTACCCTTTTTTACGATCGGGATCGGCATGGGCCAGTCGTCGTTGCCGATATGGAGGACCATCTTGTCCGCAGATGCCTGTTCAAGCCTGTTCAACTGGTCATAGGCCTTGAAGAATTTTTCACGTCCTGCCCTGTCTGCTACGTCATCGCCGGACGAGATCAATGCTTCGCTTCCGGGGCCTAATATGATACGCATTTCTTTCATATCATTCGCCCTTACTGCAGCGACAAGCGAACTAACCGCCTCTTCAGGCGAGGGAAAGATCTTCTGCGGCGTGCCTGCGGCAAGCGAAGCTGAAAACACCCCGAACAAGAGCATGGCAACTGCGATGACACAGGCCGGCATAGTCAACAAGACCTTTCCAAACTTTTTATGCAATGCAACTATATTCATTTTTCCTCCCTTGTGCATATATAATCACGTCTCTGTCTGCAAATACACATAGAACGAACCACAGCTCTCATGTCTTCCTACCTCCGGGGGCCTCCGCCTTCGGTGTCCTTCCTGCCCGGACGGCCCGTATCTCCGCTTTTACGCTCTGCGCCACTGTCCTGCGGGGATATGCCTCCGCCCTGGCGGCTTGCGCCTTCACCCCGGCGGATTACCTCTCCGCTTTGCCTGCTCACGCCTCCGCGTTCGCTTGCTTTGCGCTCAAAATTGCCTTCGCCGATTCCCCTGAAGGGAGTATCCCGGTCTGCAGGGATATGAATCCTTTCCCTCTCGTGCCTGACTCTTGGTGTGCCGGCACCTTCCCGGCGTTCGACAGCGCCCCGCGATCCTGCGGGTTCTTTTCCTGCCTGTGGTGCTACTGTCCTTTCATGGCGTTCAACAGGGCCCTGAGATGGTCGCCCGTCCTGTCTTTCAATGCGCCTGCCCGGATAACCGCGCGTTTCCGGACTCGCTGGTGACACACGTGACGGTCTCGATCCGAAGCGCTGACTCGTTGTCCTGTCTCTGTAGGCAACCCCTTTTCTGTGGTACGGGTTATGTTCCCAGACATGCCTGTCGAAATCCCGCCTGTGGTCGAACCTGTGGAATCGACTCGTTTTATGGATGTCTATATCGATGCGATGGACAGGCCAGTCGAACCAGACCCATGGGAAAAAGCTGATTCCGATAAATACTCTGGGGCCAAAACTGACAAAACCGCTGGTGACAACAAAACCGGGTGGATAGTACCAGTAATAAGGAGGATACGCAGGGTACCACCACGGGCCGTATACATAGAAAGGATCGTAGACCGGCACATAGACAACATCAGGGGCAGCCGGTTCGATCCTGATTACTTCCCGCTCGACTATGACTTGCTGTTCCATGGTCGTCTTGAGGTTCCCCTGGTCCGAGGCCTTTCGGCGCAATTCCTGTATGGTGTCCATAACCTCATCCTTCTGGCTTATGAAGGCATCGCCTAATTTCCCCGTCTGGTCGAGTTTGTCGCTCATGGCAAAAAGAACGTCCGGGAAATGGCAGAGCGATTTCACACTTGGATCCCAGGCCTTTTCCTTCAGTGCCTCGTTCAGTGCATCGCCTTTCAGGTTCTTGTTCTGTTTCAACCAGCGTTCAGCCTCGACCACCTCAAGCGGATAGGTCGATGCCATCAGAATCTGGGCTATCAGAGAATCGGGATATAAGGCGAGCGGAGCAAGCATCTGCGCCAATGCTTCTTCCCTGAACCTGTCGGATTGCTCTGGTTGACCGGAATCCTGCGCAGGTATTCCGGGAGGTATGACGAGCATGGCGATGATCATCCAGGCCAACCCCCGCATAATGATTGTTGAAGCTCTCATAATGTCTCCTTTTGCGCTTCTATAAAAATCCAGGCGCATCGAGAACCCCGGGTCAGGTCCTCTGTGATGGTTTTTCTGAAAAGTAAGAGTGTTTGAGTATACATAATAATTTTACCGCTAATTTATAGACTGTCAAGTTTTCAGTTGAAATTTGATTTTTCAAACGGCTCCCAATTTGGTTCTTTATCTTAAGCAGCGTTTTTCAGCCTTGCATTGTCATCCGGTTGCACTTTCAATCTTTTGCACATTCATGGTCAGACATGATTATTGACATTCGGAGCACATTTTTTAGCCGTAAGAGCTCAGCAACAAAGAACAAAAGTTCGAAAGAATGTAAGCTCGGAAGTTAGAAAGTGATAAAATACAAAAGAGCATAAAACCTGTTTACCATTTAATATGGTAAATTAACCATGATTTATGGTAAATTATAAACATGCTGGAAGGTATATTCGGTAACATAATTATAGAGAAGATACTGTTCACCCTTTATTTCTATGAAGAAGGGTATCCGCTCGGTATGGCAAAGACCTTCGGGGAACCGGTAAACAGGTTTCAGCAGCAGTTGAGAAGGCTCGAAGACGCGGGCGTCATTGTGAGCCGCCTCAGCGGCAGGACAAGGGTGTACACGTTCAATCCTAGGTATCCGTTTTTAAATGAATTGAAGGCGCTCGTGGGCAAGGCGTCCGGGTTTCTCCAGGAAAAAGAAAAGAACGCGTATTACCGCAAACGCACCAGGCCGAGGAGGGCAGGAAAGCCGCTTTGAAAATCGATTGGAAGCACATTGACATAAGAGACCTGGCTGCTCTCGTATGTGAACAACTGCATGCAGAAGGTCTCGATGTAATACTGGTAGGCGGGGCCTGCGTTTCCATTTATACAAAAAACCTTTATCAGTCGTATGACCTTGACTTCGTGACACATTCCGCGATGAAGGAGGTTACTCCTGTTCTGGCAGAGCTTGGGTTTCGAAAAGAAGGTTCCCGCCATTTTATTCGGAAGGGCTGCCCTTTCTTTATCGAGTTTGTTGCACCTCCGGCGGCAATCGGGAGCGAGCCGCTTAAAGGGCAGAAAAAGGTAAAAACAAGATTCGGCACCATTGTCCTGATGACGCCTACGGACAGCATCAAAGACAGGCTTGCAGCCTATTATTACTGGAACGATATGCAGGCGCTGGAGCAGGCGCTCATGATAGCAAAGGCGCAGAAGGCAGATCTCGGAGAAGTAAGACGCTGGTCGGAAAAAGAGGGACACGACATGAAGTTCAGAGATTTCATGGAGGCATTGGGAAGGTAGTGAAAAAGCGCGGAAGTTAAAAAAATAAAGAACAGTTTCAGCCGCTTGAGCTATTAAACGGTTCAAGCAGTTCAAACTATTAATACCCTGCACTTTATCTTTACGTCATGGAAGCTTATAATTAACATGTTGCTTCTGCCTGCTCTTGCCGAAGAGTACCATTAACTAAAACTGGAGAAGAGATATTTGTGAATTATATTAATATTGAAAACGAGGCCGAACTTCGGTCATACCTGAAGAAGTTTGAAGATAAAGGGCTTCACATTATCGCTTTAGATATAGAAGCAGAGTCAAATTTGCATGCTTACGGAGAAAAATTATGCTTAACGCAAATCTTCGATGGAGTGGACAATGTAATCATTGATCCGTTCAAGATCGACTACGATACTCTTAAACTGCTCTTTGAGAATACGAACATTCTAAAAGTAATGTACGATGCAGGGAGCGACTTATCGTTACTTAAAAACACTGCTGATATAGAAATAAAATCAATACTGGATTTAAGACCGGCTGCTGAGCTTCTTAATTATGAAAAGAAAGACCTTCATTCAGTAATTGCTTTTGAACTTGGAATATTTCTGAAAAAGAAAAGGACCTATCAGAAATATAACTGGATAAAAAGACCTGTTGCCGAGCAAGCGATCGATTATGCTCTCAATGATGTAATTCATCTGCTTGCATTGAAAGATATCATTTTAGCAAAACTGTTCGCAAAGAAATTGCTGGAGCCCTTTCTCCTGAAGAACTTGCAAATCCAGAACAAAGATTATACGAGGGATCCGGAAGACAAATACAGAAAGATAAACGGATATAGCAGACTTCGAGATGACAAAAAGGCCGTTTTCCGGAGAGTTTTTGATATTAGAGATAAGTATGCAAAACTATATAACATGCCGCCTCACAATGTTATTCACAAGGAAGATTTAATCAAAATCGTGAAAGATGCAAAATACATTAATGAAATACGATTTACAAAAAGGTTCAGTATGGATTTAATCCAGGACATATTGC
The DNA here is from genome assembly GCA_016215115.1 of Nitrospirota bacterium. Classification (GTDB taxonomy): domain Bacteria; phylum Nitrospirota; class Thermodesulfovibrionia; order UBA6902; family UBA6902; genus SURF-23. The sequence goes on along the minus strand of JACRLN010000045.1, from coordinate 47,958 downwards.
ATGAACTAAGAATAGCAGTTAAAGCAGTTTAAATGAGTCCGCAACATTAGAGGTATCGCCTCTTTCTGATGTGCTCCTGCCATGAGTTGACTGAAACCTTCAAGATAGCAATCTGCTATAATGATGTTGATTGCACCATGAACACCGACTACCGAAGAGAGATAGTCTAACCACCCTGATTGCTATTCTATTTACTGAGACTTCGCTTCTCAGAAGGAGACTTCAAACTTGAAGATGAGCAGAAAGAGCGTCCTTAAAAACTTGTCTCATTTGCGGGCAAGCCTCAGCGGAAACAGCTTTGTGAAAGAGTACGCCGGCGGCGAGCCACCATTGCGATCGGAGCTGTTTAGCGCCTATCAGATGGAGCAGCATGGCAAGACCCTGGCGGGCTCACATAAGTTGAGCCCGGACTATGCCCCGGAGCAACTCCTGACACGGCTGGCTGAGAATGAAAGCGTACTGCTTAATGTCCGCCACCTGATTACAGAGGCGGTCAAGGACAACCGCAGGATTACACCGGCTGGGGAATGGCTGCTCGACAACTTCTATCTGATTGAGGAGCAGATCCGCACGGCCAGGAGGCATTTGCCAAAGGGGTATAGCCGGGAACTGCCTCGACTGCTGAATGGTCCATCGGCCGGTCTTCCGCGCGTGTATGACATTGCGCTGGAGACGATTTCGCATGGCGATGGGCGGGTAGATCCGGAGAGCCTCAGCAGTTTCGTGGCAGCCTACCAGACAGTCACCGCCCTGAAGTTAGGCGAATTATGGGCCATCCCCATCATGTTACGCCTGGCACTGATCGAGAATCTCCGGCGCGTTGCAGTCCGGATCGCCGCTGACAGGATCGACCGGAACAGCGCTGATTATTGGGCGGACCAGATGACGGAGACCGCCGGGAAAGACCCGAAGAGCCTGATTTTGGTGATCGCGGATATGGCGCGGTCGGGCCCGCCGATGGTGAGTTCGTTTGTTGCGGAACTTACGCGCCGGCTGAAGGGACAGGGCCCTGCTCTTGCATTGCCGCTTACCTGGCTTGAGCAGCGACTCTCCGAATTCGGCCAGACGGTTGAGCAGTTGGTGCAGTCGGAGAACCAGCAACAGGCCGCCGACCAGGTCTCGATAAGCAACAGTATCGGCAGCCTCCGTTTCCTGGGTGCGATGGACTGGCGCGAGTTCGTCGAGACGATGAGTATTGTCGATCAGATACTGCGTGAGGACGCCGGCGGGGTTTACGGCAAGATGGATTTTTTTACTCGTGACCGTTACCGCCACGTTGTTGAGAAGATAGCAAAGAACAGCCGGTTATCCGAGAGCGAGGTGGCGACAGAAGCGATCCGGCTTGCGCGTGAAAACGCAGCCTCTGAAGATAACAATCTATGCTTCGACAATCGCTCGTCACATGTCGGCTTTTACCTGATAGACAAGGGACTGGCGCAGCTTGAGCATCTGGCAGAAGTGCAATTATCTGTCTCTGACGCCTTTCAAAAATTGATCTCCCGGTTTCCTTTGCTCCTCTATCTTGGCACGATCACGCTGATTACAGGGATTTTCACCGGCAGCTTATTGGCGAAGGCGTATGCAGGCGACCTGCATAATTGGCTGCTGACGCTGATTGGTATTCTCTCTCTGCTGTGCTCAAGTCAGTTGGCGGTGGCGCTGGTGAACTGGATTGCTACGTTGATAGTGACACCGCATCCGCTGCCGCGAATGGACTTCTCCAAAGGGATCCCTCCGGAATTGCGTACACTGGCCGTGGTCCCGACACTGCTCACAAGCCCTCAGAACATCGAGAACCTGATCGAGGCGCTTGAAGTCAGGTTCCTGGCAAATCGGGACGAAAACCTGCACTTCGCCCTGTTAACTGATTTTCGGGACGCGGCCGAAGAAACCCTGCCGGAGGACGGACCGCTGTTGCAGCTCGCCCGGAAGATGATCGAAGATCTGAATAAAAAGTACATGAGTGCAAAAGGCGATACGTTCTTCCTTTTCCATCGTCCGCGCCGATGGAATCCCCGGGAGCGGGTTTGGATGGGTTACGAGCGCAAGCGAGGGAAGCTTGCGGAATTAAATTCCTTTTTGCATGCCGGTGCACATGGTGTCTCAAAAGAGCGCTTTTCGCTCGTAGTCGGTGAAACTTCCGTCTTATCTGATGTGAAGTACTTGATCACCCTTGACACCGATACGCTACTGCCGCGCGATTCAGCGTGGCAATTTGTGGGAGCAATGGCGCACCCGCTAAATCGTGCGCAATACAACGAAGAAAAACAGCGGGTTGTTGCCGGGTACGGCATCCTTCAGCCGCGCGTGGCAGTAAGTCTGCCCGGCACTAACCGGTCGCGGTATGCGAGAATGTGCGGTAGTGAGCCGGGCATTGATCCATATACGCATGTTGTCTCTGATATTTACCAAGACCTCTTCCAGGAAGGCTCATTTATTGGTAAGGGTATCTATGAAGTCGCTGCATTCGAGCGGGCACTCAACGGACGTCTCCCTGAGAACCTTATGCTCAGCCACGATCTTATCGAAGGGTGCTATGCGCGGGCGGGGCTGTTAAGCGATGTGCAGTTATATGAGGAATATCCATCTCGCTACAGCGAAGACGTAAGCCGAAGGCACCGCTGGATTCGTGGGGATTGGCAGATTGTTCGATGGCTGCTGCCGGGCGTTCCGGGCCTTGAGGCCCGCTTTCAAAAGAACTCTCTCTCACTGCTGTCCCGATGGAAGATCTTCGACAACCTTCGGCGCAGCCTCGCGCCTTCGGCATTAACACTCCTGTTGCTTCTGGGCTGGACGGTCTTGCCATCGGCATGGTTTTGGACCTTGTCGGTAATCGGGATCATCCTGATTCCTTCTTTGATTACCTCCATCAAGGATCTGCTTCAGAAGCCGGACGATATGCTTTTGGGTCAGCACCTCATTGCCGCAGTGCGTTCCGCCGGCTGGCGCTTTGCTCAGGCTGCATTTACGTTCATGTGCCTTCCTTACGAGGCTTTTTTCAGTCTGGATGCGATTGTGCGTTCGACCGGGAGAATGCTGGTAACGCACAGGCGACTGCTTGAATGGAATCCGTCAAGCGACCCCGAGCGTAATAGCCGTGATTCCCGTATGGGAGGCCTCGCCGCCTATTGCCGAATGATGTGGATCGCGCCCCTTGTTGCCTTTGCAGTGATGATCTATCTGATGCTTTCGAATCCGTCCGTTTTAGCTGTGGCCGGGCCTATGCTATGTCTCTGGTTTGCCTCCCCTGTTATAGCGTGGTGGATCAGCCGACCGCTCGCTCGCCGCGGAGCAAGACTGACGGACGAACAGACCCTCTTTCTCCGGAAGCTTTCCCGAAAAACGTGGGCCTTTTTCGAGACCTTCGTCGACCCGGAAGATAATTGGCTGCCGCCGGATAACTATCAGGAGTATCCGGTTGCCGTGGTCGCACATCGCACCTCGCCGACCAACATGGGCCTTGCGCTGCTCGCGAATTTATCCGCGTACGACTTCGGCTATATTTTAACGGGACAGCTCATTAAGCGCACGGCGAATGCATTCCACACAATGGAAGCTTTGAAACGACACCGGGGCCACTTCTACAACTGGTACGACACGAAATCTCTGAAACCACTGTCGCCCCTCTACATTTCAACGGTAGACAGCGGGAACCTCGCCGCTCACCTTCTGACATTGCGGCTGGGGCTGCTCGCACTTCCCGATCAAAAGATCCTGGGAGAGAGATTTTTTGACGGCCTCAACGATACACTCATGAGTCTCGTTGGGATTCTCGCGGACGCTGGAACCGGAGACGATTCGGAGGGCGCCGCTCCAGTGGGGCTTGCTCAACTACAAAAGCATCTGGAGTCCGCGCTCAAGTCCCCGCCTACTAAACTTATGGCGGCCCGGCTGTGCCTTGATCATCTGGCACTATCCGCTGCAGAAGTGGTCGCCGGCATTAATGCCGACCATGAGAACCCGGCTGGGTGGTGGGCGCGTGCCTTTGCCCGGCAATGCCGGGATGCCCTCGATGAGCTGACCCTTCTTGACCCGCCGACGGTTCACGGCATCGATGAGATCCCGACGCTGCGCGAACTGGCAAGACTTGGGAACCAACGTGCCTGTGAGAGAATCGCGGCTATCGAACGGCTTGCATTGCAATCCAGCGAACTCGCCCGTATGGAATATGATTTCCTGTTTGATGAAACATGTCATCTGCTGACTATCGGGTACAACGTTGGTGAGCGCAGGAGGGACTCGAGTTACTACGATATGCTGGCTTCGGAAGCGAGATTGTGCAGTTTTGTGGCGATTGCGCAAGGACAACTGCCGCAGGAAAGCTGGTTTGCCTTAGGGCGCCTGCTTACTACCGCTGGTGGAGAGCCTGTTCTCCTTTCATGGAGCGGTTCGATGTTCGAGTACCTCATGCCGCTTCTGGTGATGCCGACGTACGAACACACGCTGCTTGACCAGACCTATAAGGCGGCTGTGGCGAGGCAGATCGAGTATGGGAGGCAGCGCGGCGTGCCGTGGGGCATGTCGGAATCCGGCTACAGCACGATCGACGTTCATCTCAACTACCAGTACCGTGCGTTTGGTGTGCCCGGTCTGGGGCTCCAACGCGGACTCGCAGAGGATCTGGTCATTGCACCCTATGCCTCGGCGCTCGCGCTGATGGTTGCGCCCGAGGAGGCGTGCCTGAATCTGCAGCGACTCGCCACGGAAGGTTTCGAAGGGAAGTACGGCTTCTATGAAGCGATCGACTACACCCCTTCACGTCAACAACGCGGGCAATCGAGCGCCGTGGTACGGTCCTTCATGGCGCATCACCAAGGTATGAGCCTCCTCTCTCTGGCCTATCTGCTCCTGGACCGTCCGATGCAGAAGCGATTCGAGGCGGACCCGGTGTTCCAGGCAACCATGCTGCTGCTCCAGGAGCGGGTGCCGAAGGCCACGGCGTTTTATTCGCACACCTCCGAGCTTTCCGACATACAGGGGGCTTCCAGTGGTATGGAGACGCCGGTGCGCGTTTTCAGCAGCCCGGATACGCCGACACCGGAAGTGCAGTTGCTCTCCAACGGCAGATACCACGTGATGATTACGAATGCGGGGGGCGGTTACAGCCGCTGGAAGGACCTCGCAGTGACACGCTGGCGCGAAGACAGTACCCGCGACAACTGGGGGACGTTCTGTTACCTCCGCGACGTGGCGAGCGGAGAGTTCTGGTCCACCGCATATCAGCCGACGCTCAACCGACCGGATAATCAATCGAATAATTACGAAGCGATTTTCTCAGAGGCGAAAGCGGAGTTTCGCTGCCGGGACCACGATTTTGACACACATACCGAGATCGCTGTTTCACCCGAGGATGATATTGAACTGCGCCGGGTCCGCATCACTAACCGGGCCCGGACGCGCAGAGCGATTGATGTTACGAGTTATGCGGAAGTGGTTCTTACACCGCCTGCCGCTGACGCACTGCATCCGGCGTTCAGCAATCTCTTTGTTCAGACCGAGATCATCCGCCGGCAGCGAGCGATCCTCTGTACCCGCCGTCCCCGCTCCCAGAGCGAGCAGGCGCCCTGGATGTTTCACCTGATGGCCGTGCATGGGGCGGAGATCGGAGAAGTCTCCTATGAGACGGACCGCATGCAGTTCATCGGCCGCGGAAACACAGTCGCCGATCCACAAGCGATAAGCGGAGTAGCCGGTTTTTTTACGGGTGCACTCTCGGGCAGTGAGGGCTCCGTGCTCGATCCGATTGTCGCCATCCGGTATCGGATAACGCTGGAGCCGGAAGAATCGGTAACGATAAATATTGTCTCCGGCATCGGCGAAACCCGCGATGCAGCATTAAGCCTTGTGCAGAAATACCAGGACCGGCGTCTCGCGGATCGCGTCTTTGATCTGGCATGGACACATGGTCAGGTGCTTCTGCAGCAATTCAATGCCTCAGAGGCCGACGCACAGCTCTATGGGCGCCTTGCCGGCTCGATAATCTATGCCAATTCCCTGCTGCGGGCCGACCCGGGCGTCCTCATCAAAAACCACCGGGGGCAATCCGGTCTCTGGGGCTACGCCATCTCCGGGGATTTACCGATTGTGCTGCTGCAAATTGAAGATCCGGCAAATATCAACCTGGTGCGCCAACTCGTACAGGCCCACGCATACTGGCGTCTAAAAGGACTGATAGTAGACCTGGTGATCTGGAACGAAGATCATGCCGGTTACAGGCAGCTCCTGCATGACCAGATCATGGGACTTATTGCAGCGGGCACTGAAGCCAACGTGACCGATCGGCCCGGCGGCATTTTCGTCAGGGCAGCGGAACAGATATCGAACGAGGACCGGATTCTGTTCCAAACCGTTGCGCGCGTTATCATCACCGACAGCCGTGGGTCGCTGGCAGACCAGATCAACCGCCGCAGTACTGTGAAAATAACAGTGCCGCTCCTTGTACCGACCCGGACCCATCGCTCCGAACCCCTTGCGGTCGCTGCGCTGCCTCGTCACGATCTGTCGTTTTTTAACGGACTGGGCGGATTCACCCCGGATGGACGCGAGTACGTCATTACGACCGCGCACGGGCAGGTGACGCAGGCGCCATGGGTGAATGTGCTGGCAAATCCGCACTTCGGGACCGTTATTTCAGAGAGCGGCCTTGCATACACCTGGGGCGAGAATGCCCATGAGTTCCGCCTTACTCCCTGGCACAACGATCCGGTGAGTGACTCGATTGGTGAAGCCTTCTTCCTCCGTGATGAAGAGCGCGGACATTTCTGGTCCCCCACCCCGCTGCCCAGCCTCGGGGCGACCCCTTATGTCACCCGGCACGGATTCGGCTACAGCGTCTTCGAGCACACAGAGCGCGGTATACGCTCGGAGGTGTGGGTTTACGTAGCCATGGACGCACCGGTCAAGTTCACGGTGATTAAGGTGCGAAACGAGTCAGGCCGGTCCCGGCGGCTTTCCGCGACAGGATACGTGGAATGGGTTCTTGGAGATCTGCGGCCCAAAACAGCAACGCATGTGATTACCGAACTTGATCCCAAAAGCGGCGCGATCTTCGCTCGAAACCCTTACAACACGGAGTTCGCCGACCGGGTTGCCTTCTTCGACGTAGACGATATTAATCGTACTGTAAGCGGCGACAGGACCGAGTTCCTTGGTCGTAACGGCACCCTTCGGAATCCTGCCGCTCTGACCCGGGCGCGGCTTTCCGGCAGGGTAGGAGCTGCCCTGGACCCCTGCGCCGCTATCCAGGTCGCATTCGATCTGGCCGACGGACAAGAGCGCGAGATCATCTTCAGGCTCGGTACAGGACGAGATGCCGATGACGCCGGCAACATAGTGCGTCGTTTCCGGGGATCTGCTGCCGCGCGCAGCACGCTCGACGCGGTGTGGCAATACTGGAACCACACGCTTGGCGCAGTGCAAGTGGAAACACCCGACCAGTCCGTCAATATCCTGACCAATGGCTGGCTCTTGTACCAAACTCTCTCATGCCGTCTTTGGGCACGCAGCGGATACTACCAGTCAGGGGGCGCCTTCGGTTTCCGCGACCAGTTACAGGACGTGATGGCGCTCATCCACGCAGAACCGGGCCTCGTGCGTGAGCATCTACTCCTTTGCGCGGCCCATCAGTTCAAGGAGGGTGATGTCCAGCATTGGTGGCATCCTCCATCGGGCAGGGGCGTGCGCACGCACTGTTCAGACGATTTCCTCTGGTTGCCGTTGGCTGCCTCCAGCTACGTTCTGAACACCGGAGACACCGGGGTATTGGATGAACTCATCCACTTCATCGAGGGCCGCCAGGTAAACGCCGATGAGGACTCGTATTATGATCTTCCCATCCGGTCTGAACAAACGGCCAGTTTGTACGATCATTGTGTGCGGGCCATCATGAAGGGTCTTAGTCTTGGAGAGCACGGCCTGCCGTTCATCGGCTCGGGTGATTGGAACGACGGCATGAACATGGTGGGCGAACACGGCAAAGGCGAAAGTGTTTGGCTGGGATTCTTCCTATATGAAGTGCTCATGCGGTTCACTGAGATCGCACGCCTGCGTGAAGACCTGCCCTTTGCCGAACGCTGCCAGAGGGAGGCAGCCCAACTGCGCCGGAATATCGAGCAGAATGGCTGGGACGGTGAGTGGTACCTCCGCGCTTTCTTCGATGATGGCTCGCCGCTCGGTTCGGCGGCTAATCCCGAATGCCAGATTGATTCCATTGCGCAAAGCTGGTCTGTTCTCTCCGGCGCCGGGAATGCCAAACGTTCAGCCATGGCTATGGAAGCGTTGGATAAACGTCTTGTTCGACGTGATCATAGACTGATCCAGCTCCTGGACCCTCCGTTCGATAAATCGGATTTAAATCCAGGTTATATAAAAGGGTACGTCCCCGGGGTCAGGGAGAATGGCGGGCAATACACTCATGCCGCGATCTGGGCGGCAATGGCGTTCGCAAAGCTGGGCAACAGCCGTCGGGCGTGGGAACTGCTGTCAATGATCAACCCGGTGAACCATGGGAGATCACCGGAGGAGATTGAAACCTACAAAGTAGAACCATACGTTGTAGCAGCCGACGTATATGCGGTCTCACCGCACACCGGCCGCGGTGGATGGACGTGGTACACGGGATCAGCCGGATGGATGTACCGGCTTATCATGGAATCACTCCTGGGGCTGAGGCTTGAAGTAGACAAACTGCGTTTTACGCCGTGCCTCCCTGCGGAATGGGAGTCGTTCAAAGTTCACTACAGGTACAGGGAAACTCTCTACCATATCACTGTCCTGCAAACCCACAACGGCAGCGTGGGATCGGGGGTGACAGTAGACGGCATTGAGCAGCCCGATAATGCTATTCCACTTGTTGATGACCGGCAGGAGCATGTGGTTGAGGTTAGGATACATGTTGTGGGGGGATGAGAAGAAGTAGCATGAAGCTTTTTTGACCCCGTTGGGGATTCAAATATCAGTAGGCATGTCTGATCCTAAGTCTTCTCATCTTTTAAACATCTGACACCACCCCTCTTTTTCCTGTCATCCCAAAATGATAATGTCCTAAATTACCAAAATGATAATGTCCGGATTCAGAGTGCTATACTGCCTTTTTTTATAAGGAGGCAAGATGGCAAGAAAGGACATTATCATGCTCAGCCAGAGAGAGTTGAGGAAGCTGCACTTTATCAAGAAAGTGCTGGAAGGCGTAGTAAAGCAGATTGAAGCAGCGGAGATGCTTTCATTGAGTGATCGTCAGATAAGAAGGCTTGCAAAGAGGGTAAGAATTGAAGGAGATACAGGAATAACTCATAAATCCAGAGGCAAATCGTCAGGCAGGAAATTGCCCACTGGTATAAGAGACAAGGTGATAGAGCTTTATCGTGAGAAATATACAGGATTTGGACCGACACTTGCATCAGAGAAGCTTGCTGAGCTGGAAGGGATACAGCTAAGTGATGAAACGTTAAGACTGTGGCTCTTAGAGTCTGGTGATTGGAAGAAAGCCAGAAAGGGGAGAAAGCATCGTCAGTGGAGAGAGCGGAAGCATTATTTTGGTGAAATGATCCAGATGGACGGCAGTCATCATGACTGGTTTGAAGGCAGAGGGCCTAAATGTGTACTTATGGGATATATCGATGATGCAACGAGCACAAGGAAAAGAATAGGGTCTTCACCTACATTATACATTTAATGGATTCTGCAAAATGTAAATTGCAGGTTTGACCCTGTATGCTTTTCTCAATATTGACAAGGACACTGCACGATGCAGACGTGACCCTCAGCTTCTCTCCTAAAACACTCAAAGGGGGATTAAGAAAATAGCAAGACCTGACACTATTGTCTTTGACCTTTAGATTATTATCTTCAGTCTATTTTCTCCTTCTTGACTTCCATGGCATATATGCAAGAAACCGATTAATAAATCCACTATGTTCATTTGGGCTACTCTCTGTTATCGAAAACTCATCAGGAATAAAGATGCAATTTTCAAATATTTCAAACCACATGTGAGTGAAGGTTTCAAAACTATAATGACCCACTCTAAGCGCTGCAACTTGTCGCATAAAAAACCAGGTAAATGAACCAAAAATTATACCTAATCCGAAAGAAACAATATTAATTAATGATTGGTCTGTAAATACTACCCCAGCAATTGCCAGCATAGTCACTATAAATAATGCTGCGATGATTAAGGAACCATTTCGCCATATTATTGCACTAGCAGCAAATCCAATTCCAAAAAACAATAATGTCATACTTCTTGAGATCCCATAAGTTATATGCCAAGTCTCAGCAAATGAAGTTAATGTAAGAATAGTCAATGCTATAAAAATTATGGCGTATGAAAACGATGTCAACGAAAGGTAGGAATCAAGCATTGATGGAAATATTTTTTTTGAAGAGCGAACTGTTTTTGCCTTTCGTTCTCCCACATCACGACAAGCTGTACTTGCTTTCGAGTCTATTTTAATAGGGCATATTTTAGCCCTCCTTCTTGTTCCACACTCAGAAAAACAATGCTTAAGATTAACCCAGCCCCTGTAACCATGTGGCCCTTGCTTCTTGTGCAAATAATAATCTAATGCTGCTATAAAACCTTCACGTTTAAGTATAGCTCTTGTTTTTTCTAAATTTGAAAAAACAGCCACACAGAAAACTAAAAATATACCTATCATTGAACTTGATATTGAAGATGGAGTTAATTTCCCTTCTATAGCTAGCGACCATATTACCATCGTAAGAGGAATAATTAGTCCCATTGCCCACATGAAATAATTACTTGCGCATGTTTTTATTTGATTAGCTTCTCTAAATACTTCGGCTCGATCAATCTTAGATAGTTCATAAGTTGAATCATCTCCTGGTAAATATAATAATCCATTCAATCCTGTTACCCTGTCCAATTCAAAATCTGAAAGAGATTTTTCAAATTTAACAGCAACAAAATTCTTTTCCTTATCACTTCTTACAATGTTGCAATTTCTAACTATCGGTTTTTTATTATCAATATGAAAAACAATTCTAGAAGCCACATCGCTAGAAACTATATCAGAACTGTAACAATGCCAAAGAAATGCCCCTGATTTACTAATGTCTTGAACATGTCCCTCTTTCCAATTTGAAGAATCCGAATCCAAAGAAACACGTTGAATATTGATAGGTTGTTTTCTAGGATCTCTTGCTTGTTTGTATTGCACCTTATCCCCCTTTAAAGGTAAATTAGTTCATATCATAAAAAAGGCAAGTATAAGTTGTAACATTTAGTTATATAAACTTATTTTTAAAAAAATTATATACCATAATACAAGCATTATCAAGCAGGAACACATAGGGTCAGCCCGTCGACATTCGACATTTTAGGCCAATCAAATTTTATTTTGTCTACCATAGAGGGGGATGTCAGGTCTACGATCTCCAGAATTTCATAAAAAATGGCAATCAAATACATTTCTGAAAAAGTTTCAACCGCTTGAACGGCTTGAACCGCTTGAACAGTTTAACGGCTCAAGCTGTTGTAAGAAACACAGGGAGTTGACATCCATATTAAAGTAAGATAAATAACTGCTATATACTCAGAAACTATTTAACTGGGTAGGTCGATGATGGTTTATTCATCAACACGTTGATCGAAAGGAGATTATTATGGCTAGTTACTTACTTATACGGCACAAGGTCAGGGACTTCTCGGAATGGAAGCGCGGATACGACGCTCACCTCCCAAAACGCATAGACTCAGGACTCACGGAGAAGTATCTTCTTCACGAAGCTAATGACGCGAACGAAGTCACGATATTGTTTGAGGCACTCGATATCAACCGCGCGAGGGTCTTTGTAGAGTCAGCGGACCTGAGAGAAACCATGAAGAAAGTTGGTGTCGTAGACAAACCGGAAATACACTTGCTTAATAGCTGACGGCACGACTTCCGTCAGCGTGGCGAGATACATTTCATTGAACTTATAAAAGACAAATACCTGGACCTTAAAAAAGGGACAGGTATTTGTCGGCTTTAAAGAAATTGGCACATTTTCTGGAATTGGCGAATCTGTATCTGATGCAAGCAAACGATTTGATGCAATCTTGAAAAAGAACGGGCCCCTGAAAAAAAATTGAATTAATCAGAGATAACATGAATTTCTGAAATACGTAGACCTGACACCTTCACACTTCATAGCCGACTGATGTCACCACAAAGACGTCTGTACCGTTGGGTCTGATCACCACGACTTCTTCACCTTCGGTCTTGCGCAACAACGCCTTTGCCATTGGAGAATCAATGCTGATAAAACCCCTTTTGAGATCGAATTCGTCCGGACCGACGATGCGATACCGAAACAGATTTCCATCGGGATCCTCAAGCCCGACCCAGGCGCCGAAAAATACTGTCGACGTATCATCAGGCGGCCTGTCCACGACGATCAACTCGTCCAACCTCTTTGTGAGAAACCGCATACGGGAATCGATCTCCCTTAACTGCTTCTTGCCGTAAATATACTCCGCGTTCTCTGACCGGTCCCCCATGGCCGCGGCTTCAGCGACTGCCTGTGTGACCTGAGGGCGCTTCACCTTCCAGAGATATGAGAGTTCCTCGCTTAAATGCGTTCGACCCTCAGGGGTAATATACTTGGAGGCACTCGTTTTATTATGGGATGGTTGCATAACTGTTTCTCAGGTTCCTGTACAGTTATTATACCTGAATCGCCGATTTGCCATGTCGCAAGCTGAAGATATCAGGTTGTGTTGTTTTTCAAAGCTCAAGTACCTCGATCTTCTTCTTTCTTGTGAGTCTTTTTAAATCGTACTCGAGCCTTCTCGCTTCTCCCGCACTGTTGCATAGTATTGTTTTGAGCAGCTCAAACGGCCTCCATGATCTTACGAATTTGCTGCCGGTTCCAAGCTTATGCTTTTTGATCCTTTTCTCAAGATCATTTGTCATCCCGATATATAAAGAATTGTTGCGGCACCTGAGCACATAGACGCACCAGCGCCCGCTATTCGTATCAGTCCGTATTTCCGCTAACTCATTCAGCCAGATCTTTAAGGCCTTCCTTGCTTCTTTATCCACAAATGAAAAAATCCGGTGAGCGGTGTCGCGAGAGCGTGATCTGGAATGCCCCTCCACCTTGACAACGTGAAAGTTCAACTCGTCGTGCAATTCGTAAAATGTACGATAAAGAGGAGCGTTGCCTAACTGCCGGTTTGTCTTTTTCGAAAGGAATCCTCCTGCCAGCAAGCGGAGTTTTCTCTTAAGAAGGCCTGAAACGCACTGAGAATCGGAATATATTGTCAGGCTTCCATGTGGTCCCTTCCGGTTCTCGGTAAGCGCCCATAAAACGGTCTGAAGTTCGAGCCTTGTCGATGAAGTGCCTTCGAATCTCCGCACCTTTATTCGCCCGGTTATTTGGGGTCTTCCAATAACTCCGGAAGAGGCCTCCAGAAATGAAGCGGGGATCATGACATAGGCGCCCACACCGAGCTTGAGGCCGGGACTTACACTCACATCGGTGAAAAGGGTAAAATCCTTTATGAGTGCTTTCACGACATCAAACTCCTAAGCAATAATACGGTATGCATTCACTATCTTACATCGAGCGGGCATCGACTTCACAGCAGAGTTACAGAATGCAGTCGCCGCTCCCGCCCTTGCCTTCGGCCCATTCTTCTGATAGCATTCATCGTAAGGGACACATGTCACCAATAACCGGCAACGCCAAAGGAGGCACACAATGGGAGACAAAGGCGGCAAAAAGGACAAAGACAAGGACCGGAAACAGAAGGCGGTCCAACAGGCAAGAGATCTAAGAGAGAAGAAGGACAAACAACCAAAAAGCGCAGCGAAATAGGGAGCAGGATTTAAGCGCTCGGGATATCAGTAACGCATCCCATTTTCGGAGGTGAAGCGGTGGTCTGTGAAGGAAGGCCATACTGAGAAATATCGGGTTTTTCTGAAAAGGTTGCAGAATAAGAAATGACCGTCAGGAACATACGATACATGTTGCAGATGGAGGCGTTTTTTGGATTTAATAATAAGCAAGTTGCGAATACCCGTTGAAAAAGACGGGGTGGATGAATATGTAAAAGCCGCTTCACAAAAGCTGAACATTAGCGAAGATAATATCAAATTCACTAAAATACTGAGCAAGTCACTTGATGTGAGCAGTAAAGAACAGCTCTACTACGAAATCTCAATAGTGGTAAGTACTCCTGACAGCTTCGACAACAGGGGAAACTTCCCTGTATACACTGAAAAAATAAAAGCAGAGAGAAAATCAAAAAATGTTGCGGTGAGGCCTGTCATAATAGGCTTCGGTCCTGCCGGCATGTTCGCTGCTCTTGAGCTTATTGATTATGGGATCAAACCTCTGATATTTGAAAGAGGTAAAAAGATAGAAGAACGCTCCATTGATATTCAAAAATTTATTAAAACAAGGGCGCTGGACCCTGAATCAAATATTCAATTTGGTGAAGGCGGCGCCGGTTCATACTCGGACGGAAAGCTGTTTTCCAGGATAAAGAATTCACAATATGCAAACAAGGTGCTGGATACTTTTATTAAATTTGGCGCGCCTGAAGAAATAGGGTATGTCAGCAAGCCCCATTTGGGGACGGACGTGTTGTGCAGAATAGTCAAAAATATAAGGAACTATATCCTCGAAAGAGGCGGTGAGATACACTATAGCTCAAAAATGACGGATATGCTTATATCAGATGGTAATGCCTTAGGCGTAATAATAAATGGGGATATGGAATATCGTTCTTCAATTATCTATCTTGCGTTGGGACATTCAGCGCGTGATACATTTGAGATGATTCACAAAAAAGGGATTGCTATTGAGCAGAAGCCGATTTTTGTTGGTGTGAGAGTAGAGCATCCTGCTGAAACTATTAATCTTATAAGATATGGAGATAAATATAAAAACTTTCCCGGCATAGGGGCTGCTAATTATTCTATTACCTACACCAATCGAAAAATTGGGAGGGGTGTGTATACCTTCTGCATGTGCCCTGGCGGTGAGGTAATAAATGCTTCATCTGAAGAGGGCCTGATGGTTGTCAACGGGATGAGCTACTCAAGCAGGTCCTCAGCATTTTCAAATTCAGCGCTTGTTGTAACCTGTCATACGGATGATTATAGATCAACCGGTCCATTGGCTGGCATTGAGTTCCAAAAGGATATAGAGCGAAAGGCTTTTAATGCAGGAGGAGGAAGATGGGAAGTTCCTGCTCAGAATTTAGTAGATTTTTTATGTGGGAGGACCTCTGTTGACTTAAATAAAAATTCGTATAAGATGGGGACCGCATCTGTTAATATGAACGAAATTTTCCCGGCATTTGTAAATGAGACGCTTTTAACCGCATTTAATAAATGGAAAAAGGATTATCCATTATTTGTTTCAGATCATGCGATATTGTTAGGTGCAGAAACAAGAACTTCCTGCCCTGTAAGAATTAAACGCAGCGAAAAATATGAGTCAGTAAATATAAAAAACCTGTACCCGATAGGCGAAGGTTCAGGCTTTGCAGGAGGTATAACGAGTTCGGCCGCTGATGCTATAAAGGCTGTGGAGTGCAGTCTGTCAACTATTGACAGTCTCAATTAAAAATAAAAAATCCCCCCCTGCAAAAGCAAGAGGGGATTTTGTCGGTCTATTACAGTTTTATTACATTGATTGCCTTGGGGCCTTTCGGTCCCTTTTCGGTATCAAAGCTTACTGAATCACCCTCGGCAAGGCTCTTAAAGCCGTTGCCCTGGATGGAAGTATGGTGGACGAATACATCACTACCTTCTTCGCTTGCAATAAAGCCGAAGCCTTTTGAGTCATTAAACCACTTTACTGTTCCATTAGCCATTTCTTTTACCTCCTTTTCTTTAAACTCAAATCTCAGAAGGTCTCAACAAATAAAAAAGACCTCAAAGTCCAAAAGTCTTTGAGGCCTGATAAACAGCAAAAACTTCTAAAATTCTGCATTCAGCATATCACATCCTAATGTAAAAAACAATACATACAGGTCTTCAAGGGGTTCACTTTTAACAACAAGTTCTTTGCCGGGAAAGGACAGTAAAATTAGGTTATAAGGGATTTCCCTACAATAAAAAAATATTTTGCCTGATAGAAATTGTTCAATAGAAATTGTTATAAATAATTAACTTTTTAGTTGCTGCTTTTACCTTGAAAATGAAATACCAAATAGATATAAATATAATCCAAAATTCTGCAAAATGTATAAATGGCTTTTCTTGCCTGTCCGGTAATAATGAATGTCTTTGTGAAGTTTCAGACAACTTCCATGATATTCTCTTCATTAATCCTTCTAACACGAACAATAAATGTACTTACTGCGTGTCCCTCGGATATTCTTATATTTCTTATAGCTGTCAGTGTCCTATAAGAAAAGAAATCTATAAACGTTACAAAAACTAAGGAGATCTTAGACCACAACTCACCCCGCCTTTACTTTCCACGCTGTCCCGTCCTTTTAATCTTTAAGGGATGATGTCTTTTTCAGCGAGTAATCTTTTTTTGAGATTCCCCTGGCTTCGCCTCGCAATGAAAGAAACCCGGCATTTGCCTATTTGCGCAACTGAACTTATTTATAATATTTATGACCCCTATAAGTCCCTTGCAATCCTTATAAATCTTTTGTTATTTTCTAAAAGGCTTTTTGCGTTTCCATGTTTTTGTTAAGACGGTTACATGTACTAAGGAGTTTATAAGCAAGGGCTCAAAGGTTGTCATTCCCGCAGGTAGTAAGCGTGGAAACTTAGGGCATGACAAAAATAAAAAATGGCAGTTTTTAGACAAGAGCTGTGTTGTGTGGTTTCAGTAATTAATTAATACATGAATAGAAACGTTAAATAAAAACATTTTATTAAAAGAGGAAGGGCACATGAGGAAGATAAGTTATTCATGGTTGGTTGTTGGATTAATAATGTTGGCAGTATTGTCATCGGCACCTATGGCGCTGGCACAAACTCTGACTGCGAGCATAACCGTTGATGTTAATCAAGGGCCGGACGGGAAGCTCAATCCTGTTCCAGTTAATTACGGAGTGTTGGGGACCAACATGAGGGCAAACCGGGGTTAATTAATAGTCTTGCAAATTGAAATCATATGTTTTAATATACAAGAATGATAGAGCGGCACATACAAGAGTCAGTTATAAGATCGCTTAAGGAATATCCGGTTGTCGGAATATTAGGCCCGCGTCAGGTTGGCAAAACAACTCTTGCCCGGATAATACAAAGAAAGCTTAATAAAAAAGTTGTTTACCTTGATCTGGAGATGCCTTCCGATCTCAACAAACTGCAGGACGCGGAGTTGTATCTGGGGCAGTTTGCGGAGGCTCTTGTGATCATAGATGAAATACAGCGCATGCCGTTTCTTTTCCCGCTTATGCGGGCGCTGGTTGACAGGAAGAGGATCGGAGGACGGTTTCTTCTACTCGGATCGGCTTCGCCTGATCTTATAAAGCATGCATCTGAAAGCCTCGCCGGACGTATTATTTACCATGAATTGACACCGTTCATCCTGAATGAGACCGGGTATGGCAATATAGATCGTCTCTGGTTAAGGGGCGGCTACCCGTTGAGCTATTTATCTGAAAGCAATGATAAAAGTTTTGTATGGCGTGAAGCCTTTATTAAAACTTATCTTGAAATGGATATTCCCCAGTTAGGGATACATATTCCATCCTTGCAGCTCAGGAAATTTTGGACAATGCTTGCTCATGCGCATGGGCAATTGTGGAACGCAAGCAAGATCGCAGGCAGCCTCGGAATATCTGCGCCGACAGTGAGAAACTATCTGGACATACTTACAGAAACTTTTGTAGTGAGACAGTTACAGCCTTATCATTTCAATATAAAGAAAAGGCTGATAAAATCGCCGTGTATTTATATTCGGGACACAGGCTTGTTACACGCATTGTTAAGAATCAGGTCCCGTGAAGACTTGCAGGGTCACCCGTCTCTGGGAAGCTCGTGGGAGGGATTCGTTATTGAGCAGATAATTGGAGCGATCCCTGCAGACTGGCAAGCCTATTTTTACAGGACAAATGCAGGCGCTGAAATTGATCTGTTGCTGTTTGACAATAAAAACAGACCTGTAGCTGTTGAAATTAAATACTCATCAGCTCCAAAAGTGGAGAGAGGTTTCTGGAATGCTTATGAAGATCTGTCCTGCAAAAAAGGTTACATCATTTATCCTGGAGAAGAATCATATCCAGTGGGAAAGAATGTATTTACATTATCCGTGCGGGATATCAAGAAAATTACAGGTATAAAATAGAATTCTCACCCCGCCTTCACCTTCCACGTTGTCCCATCCTTTTTATCTTCGAGGATGATCCCTTTTTCCTCAAGCGCTTTTCTGATCGTATCAGCAGTTGCCCATTCCTTCTGCTTTCTTGCCTCCTGCCGCTCCGCTATCTTTTCAAGGAGTGCTTCTTCGGAAAACTCTATCTTCTTCACCTTCATCAACGACCGGTACCACTCTTCAGGCGTTTTGTTGAAGATGTTCAGAATGCCGCCGACCTCGGCAAGGAGTTCTCCGGTCTTAGTGACAAGTTCCTTTGCCTTTGTGCCTGAAGGCCTGGAATCGAGGAATTTATTTACCTCCCTGATGAGTTCAAAGATGAAACCGAGTGAGGAAGCTGTATTAAAATCATCATTCATAGCATTGTGAAATTTATCTTTAAAGGATACGATCAACTTTTCAAGTTCTGCAGAGGTTCCCGGTTTCTCGGTAGCACCCGCTGTTTCGAGGAAATCCTTGATCCTTGTGACTGTCGAATAATACCTGTCTATGGAAAGCTCCGCCTCGGTCAGCTGCACATCAGAGAATTCTATAGGACTTCTGTAATGTGCCGACAGCAGAAAATACCTGACAACTTCCGGCTCATATTTTTCAAGTATATCCTTGATGGTAAAAAAGTTGCCGAGAGATTTGGACATCTTTTCTTTGTCAACAGTTATAAAGCCATTGTGCATCCAGTATTTCACAAACTGCTTGCCGGTGCATGCCTCGCTCTGTGCAATCTCATTTTCATGATGCGGGAATATTAAATCCGCCCCACCGCCATGGATATCAAAACTCTCGCCAAGATATTTCGACGACATCGCTGTGCACTCAATATGCCATCCCGGTCTGCCCTTTCCCCAGGGGCTTTCCCACCACGGCTCTCCCTCTTTTGATGACTTCCACAGGGCGAAATCAAGAGGGCTCCGCTTTCTCTCATCAACTTCTACCCTTGCCCCTGCAATAAGGTCCTCAAGGTTCTTTTTTGAAAGTTTTCCGTAATCAGAAAATTTACTGACCTCAAAATAAACGTCTCCGTCAACCGCATATGCATAACCCTTCTGAACAAGACCCTTTATTGTCTCTATCATTTCCTTGATATGATCCGTTGCATTCGGCTCAATGTCCGCCCTGCTTACTCCTAACATTTCCATATCCCTGTAATATTCTTCCGTATATTTTTTTGCGATCATATCATATGCAACATTTTCCTTTGCTGCACGGTTTATAATCTTGTCGTCAATGTCGGTAATGTTTCTCACATGGGTTAATTTAAAACCCCTGTATCTTAAATACCTTTTTATAATGTCAAAAACAATTGCGCTTCGCGCATGTCCGAGATGGCATACGTCATAAGCGGTTATCCCGCACACGTACATTCTCACCTGTCCGGAAACGAGAGGGACAAAATCCTCTTTTTTCCCGCTCATGGTGTTGTAAACTCTGATCGTATCTCCTTTGCCTTCCAATGTACTGATTCTCCTTTCGAGTTCGGTAATATAATTTTTTATCTCCTCAAATTTTTCATCGAGCGGGTCGGGCATATGCACATGATCAAGCATCTCTACCAAGCCCTCGTTAAAAATCTTTACGACCCTCTTCTTTATCACCCTTCCCGGTACACCCACGACAATGGAATTATCAGGCACTGAATTCAGCACCACAGAATTAGCCCCTATTTTCACATTGTCTCCTATCATAATTGCGCCAAGTATCTTAGTTCCTGCGCCGACAACAACGTTACTTCCGAGAGTCGGATGCCTCTTGCCCTTTTCCTTCCCGGTTCCGCCGAGAGTCACCCCTTGATAAAGAAGGACGTTCTCACCTATCTCCGCTGTCTCTCCTATCACCACACCCATGCCATGGTCAATGAAAAAACCCTTCCCTATCTTCGCAGCAGGGTGTATTTCTATACCTGTGAGAAATCTTGCCAGTTGGGACAGAAAACGCGGTAATACAGGAATATGCATTTCCCACAGCAGATGGTTGATTCTGTAGAAAATAATCGCATGAAACCCGGAGTAAGAAAGAATGACTTCGAGTGTACTCCTCGCTGCAGGGTCCATCCTGAAGACTGCCTGGAAATCATGCTTTATGTCATTTAATAAACCCATTATCTAATCCAATCACTTAACTTTGTATCTTGTATAATATACAATTTAGCGTCCTTTCCTTCAACCAATTTCATTAAATGCATTATGAACGGATATTCAAAACAGCTTACCATAGGTTTCAATCCACGCTCCCGCGGCTGGTTTGTTCAGATTCAGAGTTGAATTCGAATCAACTATTTGTTGCCATAAATCAACTTGTTTTCAATTATTGAGAATCAGGGAAGTGAAAAAATATTAATTAATTATTTTTTTAATATGGAAAATTTCTTTGGGGTAATTTATTTCAAGAATAAAATTTTCTAAAAAATTTTTCATTCCTAATAACACAATATTTAATCCCTCTGTATAATCAATAATCACATTAGGAATACTGTGTAATATATTTTTCACATTAACATCATATATTTCTATTGTTGTTGCGTGGGGATATGCTCTTCCAAGTCCACTGGCAGTTGTAATGAACTTAGGGGTCACTGCTTGAAGATTATGCCCCAATTTTTTTGCAAAAGTTGCCGGTACAGAACATTCATCAGCCCCAGTATCAATTAAACCAATAGTTATCAAGTCTAATCGCGTTTCGGGATTAATTAATTTAATTGGCAACCACGGGCGAGCGCAACGATCTTTTTTTATTTTATAAAAAGGGAAGTTGCGGATAGGCATTAATATATATGTACCATATCCTTTTTGGGAACAAAAACGAGGACAGGTTTTTTAGCCCCTCTTTTTTTTGCTTTTTCAAGCACTATAGAAGGATCATGCCCAGAACTTAATACCTCATTGTTTTTAAACGAACGAACTGCAACATATTTACCGTTATATTTGTGTCCATCCTTTACTAATATTGGAGTCATGTTCTTCCTCTCCTTTCTCATCATACATCAATTATCGGCTTACTACACCGATAGCTTGAGTAGTAAAAAATAATATAATATTGCTGATTGGTTTTTGATCATGAAAAGAAAGTCATTTCTCCGCCACAGATAATAGTATATGCCAACATATTGTATTGTCAAGTTTCTTATATAGTTAATATATAGCACATAATCTACCTTTATGCTATCACAATGTTGCTTCATATATCAAAATATCCTGCCATGTCCAGATATTACTGGTATTCCTGCTTCCATTGCAGGTGTAATCCTTTCTAATTGTTTGATCTTATTTCTGTAAAATGTTTGCCCGGAAGAATGAAATGGTTCAATACGCTCGCAAGATGTACAAAAAACCTTTATCGTATTAAGAGAAAGCTCTAACAGAGAACTGGTTGACGGCATTATGCCAGTGTATGAAGGAAGTCTCCAAAATCCTGCAGCAATTTCAAGATATTTTTGTGCAATGTATTTTAAGCTTTGATCTGTACCTTTTAGGACTTTAGTTATCTCGCTTATTATTTTAGGATGAAGCTCCAAATTTTGGTATAAATGTTTTGTTTCCAACAATGACTTAATTTCAGCACCTATTTCAACTGGCAATTCCCTATATAATTTTTCAAGTACTGTTGGTTCCAGTATACGCATACGTAAACAAATTTCCTAATAAATTTAGAGTGACAAAACCCAACCAATCAACCTATCACGCCGCCAGATCTTCTCTCAGATCTTCCCGTTTACTCCAAAGAACAGGACTCACAAATACAGCGCAGAAGTACAAAAGTGCACGAGCACAAAAGGACGCCTGAACGCGCTCATATCCTACCTTCGCCAACCAGCGTTTGAAGGGCTCTGCCTTGGGGGATGGGATAGATTGAATTATGCGGAAGATGCCTTCGGTATTAGCGCAATCGGTTTCTCTTAACTTCCCGTCAGGGGCGGTCAACTTCAACCCGTGACAAAATGTCACGACTTCGCTTCCCTCCCCTTTTAACCGTTGTTTTAGCTTTCTCCAATATGCGCCGGCATCAGGGCTGTCAGTGAGCACTCCAACAACGTCTACTACAGAAAACCACCATTCATTCTTGTGAATCGTCTTTCTGATTTCCTTACCTCTAAAAACAGCTATGTTAGTTTCCATCTGTCCCCTCCTACTTGGATAAATTAATAAGCTATTTTATCTCTTACCATTTCTTTTGCCAAGATTTTCTTTTATAACTGATTTTCTTTTATAACAGATGATTTTGGTTTTTACAACTTCCTGCGGAATAAAGTGCCACAGAGCAACAGTGCCAGAGAACGCTGTTACACTTTAAGATTCGCATTGGTTTTGCCGATATGCATCATAAAGGAGGACGCATGTATGTTTAATTGGTTCAATATAACTCTTGCCTTAATAATCGGATCTATTGTGCTTATTGTTATTAAAGCAGTCAGGCAAACAAAAACTGTACTCGACAAAGCCCTCAAGGATGTCGACCCGACAAAGCGCGATGAGCTTGCCAAAAAGCTTGTCCAAAAGATATACACGCAGGACATTGATCCGTCCAGGTTTGAAGACCCCGTCGCCGAGCAAACCGATTGGTCGCCGGCAAAAGGAGGCGGATCAAGCTTTACGACGCACAAAATAACAAAGGTCAGTCCTTACAGGATTGAGTTTCGGGCGTCAGGAGGAGCCAAAGTTTTTCCCATGATTTTTCTCCTTACGGGAATAGGAATCGTACTTGGTTATTCTTTTTTTCAATTTTCTCACGGGACGTTCTCAATCAGCCTTGATACCGTTGCCCCGCTGTTGTTCGGGATTATCTTTACCGCCATAGGCGGCGGCTTGTTTTACTATTTCACGGCGCCCATTGTTTTTGACAAGAAAAAGGCGTCCTTCTGGAAGGGCAGAAAAAACCCGGATAAGGCCTTTGACAATAATGCGATGAAGTATTTTGCCAGGCTTGAGGAAATATATGCGCTTCAGCTTGTTTCTGAGAATTGTCGCAGTGACGATAATTCCTATCGCAGCTATGAGTTAAATCTCGTTCTGAAGGATGGCAAGCGCATCAATGTCGTTGATCACGGCAATGAAAGTAAACTTCGTGAAGATGCCCGGACACTTTCCCGATTTATCGAAAAGCCCGTGTGGGATGCCATCTCATGAAATGAGGAATAGCTGTCAGCTATTTTATCTGTAATTCACAAAATCAATATGAACTCCCAAATCTTTCTCCCGCAGGATCTTCATGACTGCCTGGAGGTCATCAATCTTCTTGGCCCTGACACGCAACTGGTCCTTCTGGATTTCTGACTGGACCTTGAGTTTTGTATCCTTGATGATTTTTACGATCTCTTTAGCTTTCTCGGTTGGAATGCCCTGTTGAAGGGTTACAATCTGTCTTACAGTGCTTGACGCTGCCGGCTCAACTTTTCCATAGCTCAACGCCTTCAGAGGCACCTGCCTTTTAATGAGTTTGCTCTGCAGCATATCAATAACGCTTTTGAGTTTGTATTCATCGTCAGATGTGAGAAGGATCTCATTCTTCACCTTATCAAGCTCTATATTGCTCTTGCTTCCCCTGAAGTCAAACCGCTGTCCCATTTCCTTCAAAGCCTGCTGAACGGCATTCGATACCTCCTGCAAATCTACTTTGCTAACAACATCGAATGAATGTTCATCCGCCATAACATATTCCTCCTTTAAAACTTTTTTAGTGCTCTAATAATAGCCTGTCCGGAATATTTAATGTCAAATAAAATTATGCAACCCTGAACCTTCTCAGCCTCAATGCATTTGTCACAACAGTAACCGACGACAGGCCCATTGCAAATGCGGCAAGCATGGGATTCAAGAAGCTGAGCTTTTTCCCGGCTTATTTACTGTTACCTTGTACGGCAACCTTATCGAAACCTCGGTCCCCTGGTTCGGATTGCTTACTATGCCGATATCGCCCTGGTGTCCCTCAATAATTTTTTTCGATATGCACATCCCGAGGCCGGTTCCCCAGCTCTTTTTTGTGTAAAAGGGTATGAAGATATTATCCAGTGTTTCCCTGTCCATTCCCGCCCCATTATCCCTGATTCTTACGGTCATATGATTTTTTTCAGCCGTTGTGCTGATGGTAATATCCTGTCCCTTCGAAGAGGCCTCGATTGCGTTATTTATAATATTGACAATAGCCCTTTCAAGATTAAAACTATCTATCATCATGTTCAGAGGCTCGTCCGACAGGTCGACTGAAATGTTTATCCCCCATCTCTCTGTCTTTGTCCTGCAGGAATCACATGCCTTCCTGATGACATTTCTGATATCTTCCTCCTTTAACTCCAGATGCATCGGCCTTGCAAAATCAAGTACATCATAGACTATTTTCTGCATGTTTCCGGCGGAATCCATTATCGCCTTTACGGCGGCTTCCGTCTCGCCCTTCCCATCCTGAATGCGTCTTGCAAATCCCATAATTGTAATAAGAGGGTTTTTTAAATCATGCACAATGGTGGTTGCAACCTGTCCGAGTCCGGCGAGGTACCGCTCTTTTTCCAGTTGTTTCCTGCGCTGCTTATCCCTGTCAATAAGGAAGCCCGCAAACAATCCGAAAAGACCCTGAAGCGCAAGGTGAAGAAAGGTGTCTGCTTCAGATGCAAAGTTTCCTGTCCAGTTCAGGTATATGTCAGGCAGATACATGGCCAGGACAAGCAGCAACGCCAGAACCGCACCTTTCAGTCCGAACAATAGGGCCGAGAGAAAAACCGGCATATAGTAGAATTCTCTGTAAATATCATGCAGTTCATGGATCCCCGGCAAGGTTGAATAATACAGGTAGGTAATAACTGCCGTTATTACTGAAATAAAAACTATATAGTATTTTCTGGGCTTCGACAAATCTTGCTCTGCAGTTTAAGGTATTTTAAAAAAGATCATGAAAGCTTTTGAAACTACACCTTGCTTGTCAGCCAAATTCTCTGGTTTCCTTCATGTCCATCGCACAATTGTAAGATTCGGTAGTTAGATCTTTACTGTTTTCAGTAGAGCAGAGTTGCTAACAACCGATAATGAACTCAATGCCATGGCTGCTGCCGCAACTATCGGGTTTAGAAACCCAAGGGCAGCAATAGGAATACCGATGCTGTTATAAATAAATGCCCAAAAGAGATTCTGTTTTATCTTGCGCATTGTTGCCCTGCTGAGCCTAATACCTTTTATGACATCTCTTAAATCGTCCCTCACGAGGATAATCCCTCCGGTCTCTTTTGCCACATCGGAACCGCTCCCTATGGCTATACCGATGTCCGCCTGTGCAAGGGCAGGTGAATCATTTATGCCGTCTCCCACCATTGCAACAACTTTCCCCTGCGACTGAAGTTCTTTAACCACTTTAGCTTTATCCCCAGGAAGGACATTTGATATTATCCTTTCAATCCCCACCCTTGAGCCGATGGCCTTTGCAGTGCGTTCATTGTCTCCGGTCAGCATAACAACCTCTACCCCTTCATCCCTTAGTCCCTTAATCACTTCTCCCGCATACTCTTTAAGTGTATCTGCAACCGCAATGAACCCCGCGAGTTTTCCCTCCGATGCAACGATCATGACGGTATTACCCTTTTCCTCAAGTCCTGAAATAAGCATCTCCCCATCTTCTATAGAAATACCGTTATCTCTCATCAGCTTTCTGTTGCCCACAAGAATTTCTTTGTTCTGAGCCGTTGCCCTGATGCCATGCCCTGGGACGGCTTCAAATCTTTCCGCATCCGGGATAGTCAATCCTGCCATTTTCGCCCTTTTTATAATTGCCTCTGCCAACGGATGTTCAGACCCTTTCTCAGCAATTGCAGCAAGCTGCAAAATGTCTTTTTCGCTGACTGCCGACTGCTGACCGCTGACCGCTACTATCTCCGTCACCTCCGGCTCTCCTTTTGTGAGAGTGCCTGTCTTGTCGAATACAACGGCATTCAGCTTTTCCGCCCTTTCGAGGTATTCAGCCCCTCTTATCAATATCCCCAGTTCCGCGCCTTTGCCGACTCCGACCATCAAGGCCGCAGGAGTGGCAATTCCGAGGGCACAGGGGCAAGCAATTATAAGCACTGCTACAAAAGATAAAAGGGCGTTTGTGGAATTTCCTGCAATGACCCATCCGGCGGCGGACAGAAATGCAACGCCGATAACGGCAGGGACAAAATAGGACGCCACCTTATCAGCGAGTCTTTGAATTTGCGAGGAAGATGCCTGCGCATCTTCCACCATCTTTATAATCTGGTTTAATGTAGTGTCGGCTCCGACCCTTGTTGTTTTGAACTTGAATGAGCCTACTTTGTTTATTGTCCCGCCGATCACTTCGTCACCGGCCTTTTTTTCAACAGGAACGCTTTCTCCTGTTATCATCTTCTCATCAACGGATGAATGCCCTTCCATTACAATGCCGTCGGTGGGGATCTTTTCACCCGGTCTCACGATAACTATTTCTTCCACCATAATGGACTCGGCTGGTATCTCTACTTCTTCTTCAACACTTGAACCCTCGAACCCCTGACCCCTTGACCCCTTTCTTAAGACTTTTGCTGTTTGCGGTTTGAGGTCAAGAAGTTTGCGGATGGCGGCGGAGCTTCGCTTCTTGATAATTTCCTCCATGTATTTTCCGAGAAGCACAAAAGCAATAATTATAGCTGAGACTTCAAAATAAACGTTTTTTTCCTCAACAGGTAAAACCTTTGGAAAGAAGACGACAAAAGCACTGTAAATGTAAGCAGTGGAAGTGCCGAGAGCTATCAGCAAGTCCATATTTGCCACACGGTCTTTGACAGCGTGCCATGCTCCGACAAAAAATCCCTTGCCCCCGAAAATCATAATCGGAGTTGTAATAATAAAAAGCCATACACCCCATGTGAACCATGGAAGCCAGGGTATCGGCACCCATGTGAGGACCGTTGCGCCTGCCGCAAGTCCTAAAAATACCGCGGCCCTGAAGATCGCAAGGGCCACCACGCCTGTGAGGGCAATTGTAACCCTTCTCTTCATTGCCTTAAGTTCCGCCTCCGGCTCCTCAAAGGTCTTTACACAGCTTTCAGCGCAGAAATAATACGTCCTGCCCCCGACCTCCCTCTTTATGGAACGGTCCTTCGGAATGACCATCCCGCATACCGGATCCTTTGCCATGTTTTCTTTCTTTTCTTCACTTCTGGCTTCTGACTTCTGACTTCTGACTTCTAAAAAAGATTCCGGATCTTTATCGAAATTCTCTTTGCACGAGACCGCGCAGAAATAGTAAGTCGCACCCTTGTATTCGGAAGTTGCGGCTGCGTCCTTTTTGTCTATAGTCATCTTACAGACGGGATCGACGACCTGCCCTGTTTTCGGAAGTCCGCCGATGTTCAGCTTCATTGATTTCTGCATTATTTCTTCATTTCCATATCCGACATCTTATTCTGCATTTCCATCATCCCATCATGCATCTTCGTCATATCTTTTTCTGAGGCCATGTCCTTATCCATCATGTCGGACATATTTTTCATCTCGGAGCACATATCCTTCATCATGCCGGACATCGCCTTCATATTATCTTTGGACATATCTTTCATCATGCCCGACATTTTTTCCATCATACCGGACATCTGACCCATCATATCTTTCATGTTGTTCATCATCTCGTCATGACTCATCATGCCTTTGTGCTGCTCCATCATCTGACCTTTCTGTTCCATCATGCCCGGCTCATGCTTCTGTCCGCCCATCATGCCGCCGCCTCCACCCATCTGGGCAAAGCCGTAAGCAGCCACTCCTAAAATCAGAACTGTTATCAAAAAAATGCGTTTCATTTTAAACCTCCTGTTTATCGTTAATGTAATCCGTAATGCGTGATGAGTTCTGCTTTCTCTTTACCTATTACCCATCACTCATTACTCGCTACTTTTTTACATACTTTTCCGGCTCTTTGTCAAATTTTTCCTTGCAGCCCTTTGCGCAAAAATAATATGTCTTTCCCTTGTAAAAGCTCGTTGCGGCAGCCTTGCTTTCATCTACATTCATTTTGCAAACAGGGTCCTGTGCCATTTTCTCACCTCCCTTCTTCCCTTGAGCCAATCACTTAAGCACATTCAGAGCAAATCCTTTTTCTTCTCCTCGAATTCTTCTTTGGTTATTTCTCCCTTTGCATATCTTTGTTTAAGAATATCAAGGGCAGTGTCTCTATTTTCCTCTCTCCTTGCACCTCCTGCAACTAACTTAAGGAGATAAACAACACCTAAAACAACCAGTACCCAAAAAATAATCATAAACAGCCATCCAAATCCCATTCCCCATCCATAATCCCAATGCATATATCCTCCATTAAGCTTTATCTCCAAGTTTTGGTATAAACATCGGCGTCTTTTCCATAAAACGTTTATATTCATCCCCGAATATCTTAATCATCTCACTTTCTTCCCTCTTTGACAAGCGATAATACACAAAAATGAGGACAGGGAACATCAGCGCCGTTATGATAGTAGGCCATTGAATCAGCATGCCGATCATTATGATAAAAAGACCTGAATACTGCGGATGCCTCACATATGTATAAGGACCTCCGGTTACCAATTCGCCCTTTGCCCCGTGAATAAGTTTCCAGCCCTTCCACATTATCGCAAACCCGATAATCACCAGTCCGTTGCTGATGATATGAATAACATTCATCATTGCCGCCCCGCCGCCGAAGAACGTGAGCCAGAGATGACCGCTTGCATGAGAGAAGGGATTGAGCGCTGGATATTTAGTGCCGAGAATGCCTGTTAGGATATAGATTGTAAGAGGGAAACCGTACATCTCCGTAAAAAGCGCAACAAAGAATGCAATCGTTACGCTCAAGGATCTCCATTCTCTTTTTTTAACCGGAGTAAGAAAGCTCAGGATAAAGAAGACGAAAAGAGCGACATTGACGACTACAAGACTCCAGAAGCCGTATGCAAAGGAAATATCTTCACCATGCATATTGTCCTCCTTTTATTCCCCTCTATCAAGAGGGATTATTAGGGGTGTGTTCCCCTCTTTGGCAAAGAGGGATTCTTGTCATTCCGGGCTTAACCCGGAATCCAGTAGGGGCGATTCATGAATTGCCCCTACATTTTCCTACGATACACCCCACCTTCTGTAAAAGAAATTATATATAGGTACGAAGACAACTCCGATATACACCCCGTAAAGGAAGCTTTCCGCAAGACCGAGAATGAACCTCCCAAAAGTTATCCATTTAAAAGCGGGAAGCACCGCCTCAAGAAACACAGACATGCCGTGCAGTTTCTGAGGGACAACAAATCCGTAAAGAACGCACAGGATAAATGAGACTGCTAAAAAAATCCCCAATGACCAGCTTACAACCCTTATGTTTAATGGCATCCTTGACCTCCTTTCCCCTCTTTGCCCGAATGCCCTTTATGCTCATCTTCTTCCTTTTCTCCATGCCCTTCGTGTCCCTTATGGCCGCCTGGCCCGCAGCAGCCACCGCCGAAAAGGTGCATGGATATAAAGATGACAAAGAACATAATGAAGACCCAGTTTTCTCTAACCCATTCCATAACATCATCCTCCTTTTACTTTTATTCTCTCACGGGATATTGAAGACATTATGAATAAGCTGAAACTCGAAAAATATCTTACCGATCTCTTATACATACATTCTCATACTGTCACCCGTCATCGTCTTCCTTTTTCTCCCGCTTTCGCTTTACTCAATGCGCTCTGTATTGCAATAAACTCTCCGAGGTTGTCCATCGTTAAAAGTCCGGCCAATTGTCCTTTTTGCATTACAAGCAATATCTGGCTCTGAGAGGTCTGAAGCTTCGCCACCGCAGTCTCCAGCATCTCTGCGGCTTCAACGATCTGAAAATCGCGCCTCATCACCTCGCCGACAGACATCTCCTGTCCCCCTTTGGCCAATGAGACAAGCAGATCTTTTCGCAAAAGCACCCCTACGGCCTGACCGCTCTCTAAAACAGGAAAGTCCTGTTGCGTTCCCTGCAGGATAAATTCAATCGCTCTGGATAAAGGGGCATCGGGAGAAAGGATGTGAAACTCCGTGATCATGGCGCGGCTTACCGGGATTCCTCCCAATGCGGACCGCATCTCGACCATGCCCGCTTCCTGTACCGCGCCGATCCATACAAAGAAGGCTATAAAGAGCAGGAACGGATTTGTGAAAAAACCGATGAAGCCGAAGATAAATGCCATGCCCTGACCGAGGAGCGCCGCGATCTGTGTCGCCCTCGTATAATCCATCCATAATGCAAGAAATGCGCGTAAAGCGCGACCTCCGTCCATCGGGAAGGCAGGAATGATATTGAAAGCCGCGAGAAAGAGGTTGACTATCATGAGCCGCTGGATAAAAGGACCACTTGCCACGCTCAAGGCGCTTAGGGGGATCCATCTGCCTGTGATCTGAAGGATGAAAAATAGGACTGCGGCAACAGCCACACTTACCGCAGGGCCCGTAAGCGCCACTAAAAGCTCCTGTTTCGGATCCTCAGGCATACGTTCCAGCCTCGCCATACCGCCGATGGGCAGGAGTATGATGTCGCGCGTCTTGATCCCATATCTTCTTGCCGTAAGCGCATGCCCCAGCTCATGCAGCACCACGCAGCCGAACAGGGCCAGGATGAAACTCACGCCCCCCATGACATAAGCCATGCTGTGACCCGCCATCCAATGGCTTACGACTACCCATCCGATGAGGATGAGAAACGTCGCATGCATATATACGCCGATGCCGGCAATCTCGCCTAATTTCCATGACCATTTCATATCATCCCCTCTTTTAAGATGATATCTAATAGCTGACAGCTATCACCTTCTTTTTTTAATCAACCAGTCTGTATCCCAGCTTCTCCATACTGTCTTTTGTAATTCTCGAAATCTCCTTATCCGTTATCTTAAGTTCATCAAAGTTTACAACTACTCTTCCGTCTTCCACATCAATGTCATCCACACCATCAAGGTGTCCTATAAACCTTCTTAAGGCCAGAACACAATCATCGCAAAGGTTACTCTCTACTTTAAATGAAATCTTTCTCATTGTATTTTACCCCCGGGCGCGGGACAAACAGTCGCCTTTCAGTTCAGTTTCTGATTCCATTGTATCATTTCAGCTGCCGATTGCAAGGAGTTCTTCTGTTTTTATTCCTTTTAAGATTCTTCCGGCTCCAAGCAATACAGGAAGCTCTTCTTTTATCTCGATCCCTGATTTTCTGAGCAAGGCTTTAAGGTCGGATTTTATAAATTCCATATAGTATTTGCCTTCATAAAGCTTAACAATGTGATAAATCAAAAACTTTTTAATCTTGTTTTCAGGCAAAGCATAATCAATTACCACTATCGTTCCTTTTGTTTTAGTAACTCTTGCCATTTCCTTCAAGGCCCTTTCTCTTATAGTCAAAAACATATCATGTAAGGCAAAAGACACACAGGAAACATCAAAGCTGTTATCCTCAAACGGCAGATTTACAGCATCAGCGGCTTCAAATTTCACATTTCCATATCTGTTTTTCCTTCTGGCTACTTTAAGCATAGCTTCAGACAAATCGATACCGATAACATCATAACCTTTTTTTGCAAATGAAAAAGCCTGTTTCCCTGTTCCCGTGCCGACATCCAGAATTTTTGAACCGGTTCCTGCATTAGTAAAACCTACAACTTCATACCTTACCCTTGAGGCGGGTATAGTCAAAATATCATAAAAAGGAGCCAATATATCAAACACCTTTTTTACGAGCGAGTAATATTCTTTTTCTTCATCAACTATTCTTTCCATTCACATATCCGCGACGGTCAGAGAATCATATCTTTTAGTTTAAAACCAGATCATTATTCCGGCTCCTGTATTGTAATCTGAATGGTGCCGGGTCGTGAGGGAAAGCCATTTGGAGCGGCCAGTCTTTATCCTCTCCCGCGTAAAACTCTATGTCCTTGCCTCCCAGACTGTTTTATCCCTTCTCCTTCCATCTGATTGGAAAAGTGAATCTGACCATTGTTCCTGTATCCGGCTTGCTTTCTATCATAACTTCTCCCATGTGCTCGGTGATAATCTGTCTTACAAGAGGAAGTCCCACCCCTATCCTTCCCTTTGTGCTGTAAAACGGCTCAAAAATCCTGTGCAACTCCTCTGATGTCATCCCCCTGCCGGTATCTGTAACTTCCAGGAATACGGCGTCTTCACCTCCTCCTGTGACAACGGATATTTTCCCTCCGGAAGGTGTAGCGTCCACGGCATTATTGATGATGTGCCTGACGGCTATTTTTATCAACTGCCTGTTTGCATTAAACATCAGCGGCTTATCGTACAGGCTGACGGAAAGTCCGATGCCTCTGTCTTTTATCCCCTGCTCCTCAAACCGGGTCGTGAAAATGACAATCTCGTTAAGATCCTCGCGCTTGAACAGAAATCTCTTGCTTCTTAGCAGTTCATCGAAATCAGCGACAATCTTCTCCATTTTCCGGCATTCAGACAGGATAACCCGGAGCTTCTCATCTTTGTCCGCTGCTTTAAGCAGTTGACGGGAGAGTCCGCCGATAATCGTTAGAGGATTCCTGAGGCTGTCCGCAATTCTCATGCCCACCATGCCCATGGTCCGTTCAGCGATTATGTCCTCCATCTCCCGGTTCAGATTTAAAACTTCCGAGCTTACACCTTCAATTGTCTTCTTGTCAGATTCGATCCTTTCATAAAACCAGTCGAATCTCCTGTCAATGAGCCAGAAAACAATGCCTAAAAAGAATGTGTAAATACCAATAAAGACTGCGACTGTCTTCCTGGCACTCAAAAGGGGGATATGAACGGGAATATATGCAATGAGCGCGTCCACAATTTCTCCGGTCTTCATGTTGAAGCCTGATGTAGCGCCGTATCTCTCTATCATTTCCTTTGGAGCCGCGGCAGGGTCTCCGTGACACTGCAGACACCGCCCCTCAACCGGCGAACCGGAGCGGGCAAGAACATAGTAATGATATCCGTTCCTTTCTATCAGCCCCCGCCACTCCTTCCCGTCTTTTTTATCTCTGAATCCGTTAATTATTTCTCTTTCAAATTCATCAGCGCTATTTTTGGGATTTCTTGGATTCAGAGAGGCATTCTTGAAAATATAACCGGGGATATCCTGAAGCACCTTTCTTGCTATGCTTCCGGCAACGTAAGACCTCGACATCCCCTCCACTATAAACTTGCCGGGCATTTCCCTCTGGAGAACAGGTCTCAATTCATCGCCCACATAATGCCTTGCGGCTTCAAAAGAGGCAAGATACAGCCTTGCGGTATTGTAGGCACTGTCGACTGCATTCTGTTTCAGAATATAATATGTAATAGCTGAAATTATCGGGATGGAGACAATGTAGATGAGAATTATCACAACGGCAAAGCGTTTTCTTGCGTTGAGATTTCTGAATGTTTCACGCAGCGACATCCAAGACCTCTCATTATTGTGCACCTTACATTTTTTAAATCTTCAATCCTGAATCTTGAATTTTAAATTTTGAATTCCTTTGTACTCCACCCAGTCGGTCATCTGCACAATAAGGCATTGCCTCCAGACTTTGGCATATAAAGGTTACTTCCTCACCAGGAGCACAGGAATTCTTGTATCTTTATGTATCACGCCCATTGTAATACTTCCAAGAACTGCTGCTTTTAAAGCACTTTTCCCGTGCGAACCCATAACGATGAGATCTGCTTTGGATTTTTCCGCCTCCTTTATAATCTCCTCGACGGGATGCCCTGTTCTTATGAGGGTTTTTGATTGGACATTATTCCTCTTGCACAATTCTTTTATCTCTTTGGTGTAAGCTTCCGCAACCTGCTTCAGATAGTCTTCGACCGTTTCTATTAAGTGAGTGGGTGATGCAATAGCAGGAATTGACTGGCTTACTATAAATCGTTTATCAATCACGCTTAATAACAGTAGGTCTGCACCTGTCTCTTTAGCGAGTTTGACTGCATATTTCGCTGCTTTTTGGGCTATTTTGGAACCGTCTGTCGGCACAAGTATTTTTGAAATCATATACGTTCCTTCTTTTTAAAAATCATTTAGTATTGTCTTAATTTACTACTCTGATTCTTCTCACATTAACAAACCTTTTTCATTATGCCTTTCCTCCTAACCTCGGTATAAACATAGGAGTTTTCTCTGTATATCTCCTGTATTTCTCTCCGAATAATTCAATTATCTCACCTTCTTCCCTCTTTGACAAGCGGTAATAGACAAAAATGAACACGGGGCTTACGACCTTTGTGTTTTGCAGTCACTTATCTGATAACAAGCTATTTTGGCGGAATTTTTCTTTCAAACTCTATCCTGCGTGTTATAGCTCCTCTCGGCACCATACTTGTCAGATCTATCTTAACCTGAAAGACATAAAGACCCTGAAAATTCAGTTTGAAGAATTCGCCGTATCCGTAATATTCGTCCATAGTCATTGGCTTTAGTTTATGGGTAATTGTTTCCGGTGCGGTCTGTGATACTGCTGTAACCCATACATTCTCATTTTTGATCTGTTGGCCGGACAGCTTTTCTTTCAGCATAACCATCACATGATATTCACCTTTGCCTCCCCTGCCGTGCATTTCAGACATGGCTTTTGCCATCTTACGGTGGTACTCCTCAGTATGGGTTGCAGGTTTTTCCTTTGACCCTGCCTGCATGTCTTCCCATGAAATGATTCCAAAATCAACTACAATCTCATCAACTACCTTTTCCTCGGCAAGAGCGTAAGGAACAAGCAATCCGGCTATAAATAAACATATGAGAATCATTTTTTTCATTTCATCATCCTCCTCCCTTCATAAAATATTATGCTTTTTGATACCTTTTTTCAGAAAACCCGGAAATAAACATCGGAGTTTTTTCCATATAGCGCTTATACTCATCTCCAAATAATTCAATTATCTCACCTTCTTCCCTCTTTGACAAGAGGCTATATATATAGCTTGTGGTTACTATTCGTTTGCAATAAAATTAATTTTAATTGATATTATTTGTAAAATGAAAATTCAATTTAATTTAAGTTATATCAAACAAAAATAATTTTGCTAATATGGTAATTGGGGGTAAGGTCAGACACTGTAAGCGAATTATGTCAAAAGAGGATATCCTGGTCATATCTGAACAGGCAAAAAAAATTGACGCAGTCATGAGCGCTTTGAAAAGGATTACTGAAATAAAGACAGCGAAATACACAGCGGAAGGGTACGCTCTTATGATAGATATTTCAAAGGAAATTGAGGAACTATTAAGCAAAGACCGGGAAAACGCAAAGAAAGAAAGTGAAAAGCGTTTGACAGACTAAATAAATATTCTACTGAGCGGCTTGTGGTTTGCTTTACCAATGCAGGCTGCTGCACACTGGTAAAGCAAACAAAAGCACTTAACCGTTAAGATGGCAGTTATGTTTTTGCTGATATTATTTAACTACTACCTTGACTGTATCATCCACGCTGGACGCCTTGATATAGCCGATAGCATTTTTGTTGGCGCTGACAATCTTTTTTACTTCTAAGTCAGGATTGGCAATTTTGGGTGGCAGCGCTTTTCCGGTAAATATGTTTTGTGCCCACAGCGCTTTCATATTGGCGATGGTTTTACCCAGTATGCCGGCATTAAACTCTTCACGGATCGGACTCTCTTCAGATTGGTCAATAGCGAGTATCGGGCTGCCATCCGGCCAATTTTTGGTTGCACCTGTGTATATTTTCACTACAAGCGCCTTATCAACAGCATTATTGTTGTCCTTGTTTACAATTACTACTAAATCTCCCGCCAAGACGGACATACTTAAAGCGGCGATCATGAATACCGTAATAATACAACAGATTGATATTTTCATTAGCTTATTCCCCTTTCCTTAGAATATAAAACTTACGCTGGTTGCGATCATGTTCCAGTTTTTCTTTCCTTTGCCTTCATCCACTTCACCGGAAGCAACAGGCAGCGCATAGCCGCGATTGAAGTGATTTTCAACGCGCAGGGCAATATTGTTAGTTAGTTTGTAGCTTGAGCCTATCACTATTTCTTTTTGATAAAAGGAAGGATCATCTTTCATTGTCCTGTCCGTCGTTATATAGTCATAACGCACAAAGGGTAAAAATTTATCAGCTATTGTGTAACCGGCTTGTATATAATATGATTCTCTTTTGTTCTCAAGAATTTTATCCCTGACATATTCAGCCTTGAGATCTAAGTTATTTACGGCATAACCGGCAGAAATCATCGTCATGTTATGGTGGCCTTTTTCCTCAACCATAGTAGAGTTGTCTGTTTGTTCTACTTGTACTGTATAACCGGCAACCATGAATTTTAAACCCTCAACCGGTGTATTATAGGTGATCCGTCCCCCGAGCAAATTTTTATTTGTCGTCGACATATCCGCATCTTCTTCCATTGCGACCGGCCCACCAAAATAGCCGTCTACAGACAAACTGCTGGCGCCAAAATCTTGGTCATATACGGCTGAAACTCCTCGAAAGGCTTCAAATGCCATTTCTGCAGCATCGTGATATAGCAAAGGTGCGATCGTGCTAAAATGAAGGAATTTGGCATCGTGGATCTCATTGTAAAATCCCAGGGGCTGTTTAAGCTGTCCTGCAATCGCCTTCAGCTCGTTTGTGAACTGATAATCGACAGACCAGTTTATAATTGTGCCGTCTTGAGCCGTGTAGTGCACCTGCGCCCACGCATTGCTTTTATCAGTCAGTTTTGCGGTAAAGACCAGCGCTACGGCAGTAAAATTAAAGGTGCCACTGCTGTCGGCATCGAGATATTTGTTACCCGTGGCCTGCAAATAACCCTGATGTCCATAACCATGGACCTCCACTCTGTCACCAAGCTCTACTGCTATTGCAATTCCACATATACCGATGGTTAGCAACACGGCGCTGACCGTCACCAGTATCCTTTTGTAGATTGTATGCATCAGTTGTCCCTCCTTTTTAATAAGTCACGCCTCATAAATAGCGGCTTGACGGTTAAAGTTTAAAATTATTTATCATTGTATTAAGCTGCTCTATTGACACGTTCAGATTTTCGCTCTGATGTGTGGCCTGATTGGTTTGTGCCAGGGTATTTTGCGCAGTGCCCGCGATCTGATCTGTTTTGCCCGTGATCTCTTTCACTGTCGACGTCAGTTCTTCTGTTGCCGTAGCAATTTGCATGATCATATCACTGGCGCCATTGATGCTGGCAAGGATGTTTTCGAGCGCCGATTGGGCGCTCACCGCTTTTTCTTTACCGGTGGATGCAGCTTCTTTCCCGGATGAGATGCAACTGATTGTGGTCCCTATCTCCTTTTGAATTCCTTCGATCATCTTATTAATTTCTACCGTAGCATGTGTTGTCCGCTCCGCAAGCTTGCGCACTTCATCCGCCACCACGGCGAATCCCCGCCCCTGTTCCCCGGCCCGCGCCGCCTCGATCGCTGCATTAAGAGCCAGTAAATTAGTCTGATCGGCAATATCCTTAATTACTGAAATGACTTCACCGATATGATTTGAACTTTCGCCCAGTGCTCCTACCATCCGGGTAGTCTCATCGACTGAATCCGACACTTTATGCATGTTGGCAATAGTTTCATGGATTACCTGTCCGCCATCTTTTGCAACCTTATACGCCGAGGTAGAGGAATCCGCGGCCATTGCAGCGTTTTTAGCCATATCGTTAATAGTGGCAGATACGGTTTCCATTGCATTGGCGATTTGCGTTGATTGATCGGCCTGGTTCACCCCCCCCTGTGACAACTCGGAAGTAGCTGTTGTAAGTTCTGCGGAAGATTGTCTGACCTCTTTTGAAATTTCCGACATCTTGGAAATTAAACCACGTAAATTGGCAACAAAGGTATTGATCCATTTCGCAATCTGGCCAAATTCATCACTGGAATGGATAGTTATCTCCTTATTGAGGTTAGTATTACCGCTGGTAGCGTCTTTACGCTCCAGGAATCCTATGATCTCGTTTAAGTTGGCAGCAATGGAAGCGATGGTGAAGTAAGAAATGAGACAGAGTCCGAGGATTATTATTACAGCGATAGCGATATTAATCACGAGTCCGCGGTGGATATAGCTTTGACTGGTAAACAACCCTGATTCAAACTCTTTGATCGCAAGTTCTTTAGAAGATGACAGTTCAGTATTTAAAGATTGCAATGTTGCCTGCATTTCTTCTATGGATTTACTGACGTCGCCTGTTTCTAATCCCATCATGATTGAGGCGGATTTCCTGGCTGTTTTATAATAAGCATCAAATTCGCGCTTTATTTTTTCCGCAATCTCATTTTTGCCGGGAATGGCGGACACATTTCCTATAGTTTTATTAAATGAAGCAGCTTTTTCCGATGCCAGATCAAGTCCATTTTTGTCATTCATGGTTACCGCATTTTTAAAATTCTCCGCGATGCCGTTAAGGTCGGCAATAAGTGACTGTGTGTTACTAAGAAATGGATAATCGACTTGACCGACACGACCTATCAATGTCAATGTTGAAGAGGAAAAAAAATAGATTATTGTGATACCGACAGCAAAGATCAAAACAACCACGATCGGCAAGGACCATATTTTTTGTTTTATGTTCATCTGATTAAACCCCCATACCTTTTGGTCTATGTCCATAATTCGGAATAATAGTTATAAAACTTTAATTGAGAAAAACAGGACGAATTGACTTATAAAAAATGTTGCCGTATGTAAACCTGAGAAGGTATCTTTGACTCATATTGTAAAACCCTTGAAACGTATCTGGCTATCAGCAAATCTTCCTTGTTCAAAAAGATTAAAAGCTATTCCAGCAATGTGGCTTCCCGGATATATTAAGAGCTTTAGCGATCTTCAGAAAGAAGTGATCGATCGAAAATATGCGTGGGTATATTAATTAAAATTACTTCAAGGTATCGAAAAACAAATTTTTAGAGACTTACCTCAAATGTAAGGAAATATTTCTATAAACAACTTTCATTTGCATAATGTCTGTATTATTTTAAAATAAAGAACCCCGCAGCATTGCAGTGCTGCGGGGTATTATGCATTATCCATAT
This sequence comes from Nitrospirota bacterium, assembly GCA_016215115.1. Lineage (GTDB taxonomy): Bacteria > Nitrospirota > Thermodesulfovibrionia > UBA6902 > UBA6902 > SURF-23. Next base: position 8,680 of record JACRLN010000045.1, on the reverse strand, counting down.
TAAATTTATAAATTTATTTTCCCGTAACCTTGCCTGTGAAAATATAATCATTATCTTTCACCGAACCGTGGCACTTCAAACAATCCTCAATTTTCCCTTCCGCGAGTATATTAAATTTAGGGTCATATTTAGCCCAGAACCAGTCACCTCCGTCCGTGTTATAACCCTTTACCTTGTACATAACTGTTATTGCCATAAGCGTCTTGTTTGCGTCATAATTTTCTTTCACGATTATGGACTTGTCTGCCATGCCGTTTAATTTTTTTATTGAATCAAGGGCTGCTTCATTCACATAAGTCGTCAGAAAAGCGCCATGAGGTTCTTTCCCCGGGTACATCTCTCCTTTTCCCGGCCATTGGGCCCATTTCCTGTAAGGCTTATGGATAGTAATGTGATAACGCACATCCCCTCCGGCAGCCCACGGCATATGTTTTATAACCGATTCGTAAGGGAATATGGGAGGCTGCTTATCTACGGCGTAAGAAGCAACCACAGCAACAATAACAAATATTACTGCCGATAAAACTGCTACATATTTTCTCATCTTCTCCTCCTTTTTTTGATTCGTTTGGTGATCTTAATGTAACTGATTAAATATAACCAATGTTACCCCGCTCATCCCCCCCTTCATATGGTATGGTTTCATTGTGTCTTATCTTAATGGAATTTCAGAATATTTTCCAGAACAAAAATCATATCTTTTTGATTGATATGCATATTACCTATTTTTTCATATCCGACATCTGTTTCTGCATTTCCATCATTCTGTTATGCATTGCTTTCATCTCTTCATCTGTTGTCATGCCCTTTTCCATCATATTGGAAATCTCCATCATGTCTTTCGACATGTCCCGCATCATCTCCGACATCCTTTTCATCTTATCTGCGGGCATATCTTTCATCATCTCTGACATATTGCCCATCATCCCCGACATCTGATTCATCATATCTGTCATGTTGTTCATCATCTGGTCATGGTTCATCATGCCTTCATGCTGCATCATCTGGCCATGCTGTCCGCCCATCATTCCTCCGCCCATCTGTCCACCGGTCATGCCTCCGCCGGGATGACCACCTGACATTCCACCGCTCATGCCGCCTCCGCTCATACCTCCGCCCATCCCCGCAAAACTGTATGGAACAGCAGCTAATACAACCAGAATGCAACTGATTAATAATATCTTTTTCATCTTTACCTCCCGAATATATATTTTTGTTTCCTGTGGTAATATTTAAACACAGGATATTGAATAAATTATGAATGCATTTCATAAACTGTCAATAACCTTTTTCAACCTGCTCTGAACCTCAAGGGCGAATCCCTCCAGCGCGGGATTCCTGACCGCCTGCATCGAGGCTATGGGATCAATAGCAGCCACTTCGACTCTACCGTCAGGAGCCTCCTGCACGATAACATTGCATGGAAGCATTGTCCCTATCTTGTCTTCTGCCTGTAACGCCTGATATGCAAAGGGAGGATTGCAGGCTCCGAGTATTTTATATCTCCTGAAATCAACATTCAGCTTCTTTCTTAATGCCTCCTTCACATCAATTTCGGTAAGGATACCGAAGCCTTCCTTCTTCAATTCTTCAGTCACCTTTGTTATAGCATCATCAAAGGATATGTTTAACATTTTACTGAAATAGTAGCTCATTTTTCTCCTCCATTTTATCAGATTACACCTTAACTTCTTTCATAAAAGCCGCCGTCTCCTCAGGAATGGCGGTATTAATATAAATGCCTGAACTGCCTGGCCCTTTCCTTTGCGATAATGACCCAGTCGAATGTTGTAGCGTCCTGCCTCAGTTCAGACATAAATTAATCCAAAATGCTTTTGAAAGACATAGAAATAAATTTAAAGCTATATTCCGATTATAACAATGCATAATTGAAAGTCAAGGTGAAGAAGAATAATAGAAGGGTAAACCTTCAGTTACGGGTGGCAATAATCGTTTAAAGCGTGTCATCCCCGCAGTCATTTGAGCGGGGATCCAATTCTCTGGTTTCTGGATTCCCGCTTAACAGATCGCGGGAATGACAATCCAAATAGTTTTTTGTCACCCATAACTGAGGGGTTACATAGAAGGAATTATGGTGTGTGTTGAAAGTCTGTTTATTTCACGGAGAATAAAACAGGTTCTTAAAAACAGCACGCAATATCCTGTAACCAACTACTGAAATACCCCTCACATTCCCGGTAAACTTGGATTTGCCGGTTCCCATACGGTAACTGACAGGAACTTCCAGTATCTTATATCCACTTTTAACTGCCTTGACCTGCATTTCAATGGTCCAACCCAGATTGTCATTCATGTCAAGTTTCAGCAGTTTATCAAATTTAATAGCCCTGAAAGGGCCCACATCAGTATATTGAAATCCGTAGAGACTTCTGATCAACAGAGTTGCCAGAAGATTACCGAAACGCACCGGCATACGGAGAGCGCCTTCTTCAACATTCCCCATGGCCCTTGAGCCAAGAACAAGATCATAATCTTCCCTGATTATGGGAGCAATAAGTTTGCCTATCTCATCCGGATGATCGCTGTAATTCCCGTCAACAAAGACTACGATATCCGGATTCTTTGTTTTCAGGTATTCAATACCTCTGAGACACGGATATCCATACCCTCTTTTTGATTCAAACAGGAGGGTTGCACCCAGTTCTTTTGCAATCTCCGGCGTTCTGTCACTGCTGCCATTGTCTATAACAACAACTTCATTAACCAGATCCTTCGGCATATCATTAAGAACAAACGGCAAGGTCTTCTCCTCGTTCAGCACAGGGATTATCACTGCTATCTTTTTATCCGGGTACATCATTTTATTACTCAATAAACTCTTTCCACCACTTTATCTGATTTTCCAGAAACAGCGCTCTTTCAGGAACTGTAAAATAGACCACTGCCATTACAAGTACAATTAGTATAAATAATATAAAAAATATGTTCTCTCTGCCTTCAGTATTCATTTTGCATAACCTTTGCTATCTTATAATTTTCGTCAGAAAAGACTGTCCGGTATTTTCCCTTTTCACTTCCAATCCATTTATCTTCAATTGAGTTTTTTCTGATTAATAAATATGTCACATCTTTTTCTTTTAACATCTTCAGCCATTTATCACCCTTATCATCCTTGATATAAACTATCTTATTGGAAAATGCACTATTCCACAGGGGGGATAAAAAAAGCGGTTCAAAAGTATATGCAAGTGTTTCTCCCCGTGAAATGTTCCTGCTTATCCACATCCAGTATCCGTACTCCTGTCTGGCGTGCAAATCAATATTAAATGGAGCATGAACTGCAATGGTTCGTTCATTCACAGACAATTGCATGAACTTTTTGATCTGTTTAGGGGTGACACATGGTGAATTTGAAATCAGAAATGTATATCCTGCAAGAAGAAATGCAATAATTCTGATTGCATTCTTTCTTTCCTGAAAATAATCGGAAACAAGTCCAAACGAAAGAGCTCCCAACCCGACAATGAAAATGACATATCGCGGATTCCAGTTCCTCGGATGCATGAGAAATGCAGCAGTAAAGATTATCAATAAAGCAATGAACCTGTAGTTCCTTTTTATTAATGCGTAAACAAACGAAAATACAATACTCGGCAGAAACAGTATAAACCATACGGGACCCAACCCGCCTAACCTCGAGTCATAAAGGTAATATTCTACGTTTTCCAACCATACATACAAGGGCCTTGTAACCGCATTCAATTTATTGATAACCTCAGGGGCCGGTTCTATTATGCCCTGATATAATCCCTTGAAGATTGTACTATTGAGAAAAGATATTTCCATGGGATAGACAGGATTGCCATAAATCATCCAGTTCTTTATGTACCAATAACCTCCCATAAGAAATGCCGGGATGAAAAAGAAGATGAGATAAAACGAGAAACTCTTTATCGCGATCTTTATCGCCGTCACCTTTTCCGGTTCAGAAGATTTAGAGCGCCATATAAATTCCCGGATAATAACCGCTGCAGACAATATCCCGACAAACAGGGGGCCTGACCCTTTTGAACCAAGCAAAATACCTGCCGTTAGTCCTGATAAGAGAACAGGCGCAAATCCCCACATATCCCTTTTGACCCCTCTGTGCCCCCCCTTACCAAGGGGGAAATTTAAGGGGGGTGAGACAATATTATCAGACATCAAAAAATTTATAGCCATGAGAAACAGCACAGACACGGCTACATCTACATAGTTCGTTGAAGATTGAAGGACAATTATGGGTGTAAAGAAAAACAAAAGAGATGAATATATCGCATATTTCTTGTTGATCTTCAGCTTAACAGCGATGCTGTAAATTGTTAAAACACCGGTAATTGTAAAAAAGAGCTGGCTTAAATCAGTAACAATATCATTCTCAAGAAAAATGATATTCCAGATAAATAACAGTTCAATATTTTTTGGAAAGATATTGATAAACTGTTCAATAAATGAATTATTGGGGACTTCACAAATAGCGCCATTCTGCAGTAAATAACCTGCGATTGGAAGGTGATACCATAAAGCATCCCATGTATAAGAAGGGAACAGATATCCTAAAAATATTATCCAGCAGACTGATATTGAAAAAAGTATAAAGATAAGAAGCAATATCAGATCATTCTTAATTACTGTACCAAACCAGACAGCCTTATCTGAAATCTCCTTGAAAATATTTGCAACGAGTGACCTGATATAATTTCTGCAAGAGCTCTCTGACTGCTTTCTACAAGCTGATACAACATAAATCAAAACTACGGATGACAGAAAAATATTAATTAACAAAAGTTGTACTGCGTAAAGTTTCTTAAACACAACACCAAGCAGCATCTCTGTTACTATTATCTGTGTTAAGCCAAGAATAAAAGTACTGATTATTCTGTCAACAAATGATAAAAGCTCTTTGTATCTGAAAAAAAAGGTATACCAGGAAGTGAACAGGAAAAGATTTATTATTATGTAGGATACGATATTCAATGAATCTAAAAAATGTAATCAACCAGGGCACAGATCTTCTTTCTGTCATTCCTCTGTGCTCTCTGTGGTTTTTTTTAATCAAAACAGTTCCAGAATCTTCTGAAACTGCAATCTGTCATCTCATGGTAATATTTGAACTGTTCCTCTGCTTTGTCTTTCATTCCCATTTTCTCATAAACAACTCCGATATCCCATAATGTGTAACGGTGAGAAGGCTCTATTTCAAGAACCTTTTTATACTCCGACAGGGCTTCCTCATATCGTCCGCTCTCTTTATATATATTACCAATGGCATGATGTGTATAAACATTCTCCGGCAGCACTTCTAACGCTTTCCTGCACAATGATAATGCCTCATCATAGCGTTTCTCTTCGATATAAATATACCCTAAATCAAAATAGGCATAGGGATGGGCAGGGGAAATTTCCAGCAGCTTTTTATATATTTTTTCAGCCTTATCAAGATCTTTCTTTTCTTTATATATCAAACCAAGCTGATAATAGGCATATGCATCTTGCGGATTGGATTCTGTTGCTCTCGTAAACTCTTCAATTGCCTTGTCCTCTGATTTTACAGTCTGATAGAAAATCGCTAAGAGGTTGTGCCTGTTACCAATGACATATAAAGATAATATTACTAAAACGAAGCCAGATATAAGGAGAATGACAATTTTTTTTTATGCTTCATTTTAATTCCAGGATTCCAGTTTTTCCGCCAGCGGATCAGCCGAGGCTGACACAGAATTTTTCATGAACCCTTAGCTCACTAAGATTCATGACACTTCGGTTTAAACATCCCAAGAAGTTCATTCTCGAGTCAATAACAGCACTCTTGATACTCAAATCGCCTTCAACAAAATATGCTGTAATCTTTCGTCATCAGGTTTAGTGTATATAGACCAGATTCAAAGCCACGGTTTCACCGAATGCGTTATTCCTGGTGCTAAAATAGCCGGCTCCTGTCAGGTCTCTGCTGTAGGATAATACTGTTTGCACTTGCGGAGTTATATTAAATTGGAGTCCGATGGTGCCGCTTAAATCATTTTGTTCAAGGGCTAATGTATCCCTTATAAGTTCATTCCTTGTTATTGAGCCTTCTTTAGATCCTGCCCCTCCACGAGTAGCCCTATTGTACATCTCATCAGAAATATCTGCATTACCTACTGAATTTATCCAGTCCAGCCCTCCAATTACTGACATCCATGAGGTGACGGCGTATCCGCCTGAGAGTGACATCTTAAACTGGTCTGACGGTTTAAACGAGTCAAATTTATCATTCTCAAACCTGTATTTGTAACCTATATTGAATACTGCGTATCCCTTCCCAATCCCTCTGCCGAATTGCAGCAGCAAAGTTGTATCATACTGACCGTCTCCCTGATTTAAATTAAAGAGAGGGTGTTCATATTTATACGCCTCAGGTATTTTTACTTCTCCCTGTACCGACATCAGTACACCAGAACCTAAAAGGTTAGGAGAAAGATTGTACCGCAAACCAAGGGTGATATCACCTATTCCGCTGGGGCCGTCTTCTTTTGCATATCTCATAGTATCATTGGAGCGCTGCCAGTCATACCAGAAAGAAGCAATAGCTGTAAGTGTATCCGTAATGCCATATTCACCGTAATAACCGAGCTTTGTGGAAGTGAATTCCTCTACCTGATCTTTATAAATTTCACCGCTCGTAGTCGTTAATTTATCATCACTATCCCTGTGCAACGTGGTAAATTTCTCTGTAGTCTTGTAATAACTTAGACCCAGTGAATTGTAAGAATGACCTTTTGCCTGTGTCCATGCTGCAAAAACATCGTGTGAAACAAAAATACATCCGCTTAAAATCAGGAAAACTGCAAATATTTTTTTTCTCATAGGGCAGACTCCTTTTGTATTGAATTTAATTTATAACATTTTAATTCTTTGCGATTTGTTTTTTAATTTGTGCTACGCAGTTATAATATCTTCAGTATTCCGCTTTGAGATTAAATAACGTGTAAAACGGTTAGAAAAAATGCCTCTCAATATTAATTGATAAAGTGATAAAAAAGCAACATAAAAATATCCAACCTGGAAAATCACAAGGAACGGTATCGACACATAAATTCTGTTTATATATGCAAAGTAAATATTGAAAGTAAAATAGACCCCAAGGAACAATTCAAACAATATGAGAAAATTGATTTCTCCTCTGTATTTCTTGCCAACCCACCTGTCTTTTTTCTCTTCAATTTTATATTTTGGCGTCCTTTTAAATTCTGTTTCCTTATTAAACAGGGCCTCTAATACCCCCTTCGCATTATTTACCGACAGACCTATTCCAAGAGACATCAACATGGGCATACAAATCAATCTCGTCTTCCAGTCTTTATAAGCCTCTCTTTGTGAGCAAAGGTAAAAAAATGAAATCCCGACAGTTGCAACCAGCAGAAAGGGCACGTCTGTCACCAGCATTTTAAACCATCCTATATTAATCCTGGCAATCATGGAAGGATACATCAAAAGCGAAAGCAATAACATAAGAAGGTAGGAAACATTATTTGTCAGGTGGAAAAATGCTTCCACTTTAACTTTTAATGGAAGTTTGCTCTTCATGATTTGCAAAAGCAGTTTTTTAGCCGTCTGAATTGAGCCCTTGGCCCATCTATTCTGCTGGCTCTTGAATGCATTAATATCTACAGGGATTTCCGAAGGGGAAGTTTCATCCTTCAAAAAGACAAACTTCCATCCTTTCATCTGTGATCTGTAGCTCAGGTCCAGATCTTCCGTGAGAGTATCGTGCTGCCATCCTCCCGCAGTTTCTATTGCCTCCCTCCTCCAGACTCCCGCTGTGCCGTTAAAATTAAAAAAACGCCCTGACCAGTTTCTCGCAGTATGTTCTATTACAAAGTGTCCATCGAGCATGATAGCCTGTATCTTTGTTAAGAATGAGTAATCCCTGTTCAAATAGGTCCATCTTGTTTGTACCATACCTGTAGTTTCATCAGTGAAATAATGGATTGTTTTATTTAAGATATCCCTTTGCGGCACAAAATCAGCATCAAATACTGCAATAAATTCTCCTTTTGCTGATTTCAGACCATTCTCCAAAGCGCCGCTTTTAAACCCTTCCCTGTTGTCACGATGAATGTAATGTATATCGTATCCTTTCTTTTGAAATTCCTTTACACATTCCCGGGCCACATCTGCAGTTTCATCGGTAGAATCATCAAGAACCTGAATGTCAAGAAGTTTTCCGGGATAATCTATATCGCAAGATGCGACAATTAATCGCCTTACAACATAAATTTCATTGAAAATGGGAAGCTGAATGGTAACACGCGGCAGACGCTCAAATTTTCCCCTGAGCACAGGCTTATCCTTTTGATGTTTGTAATAAAGGTATACCATGTAGTAACGATGGGATGCATATATGAAAACTGTAATCAGCACAAAAAAGTATATAATTAAAAATAAGTAAAGTAACATTAAACAACCTCTATAATTTCAGATGTTAGAAAATCAAGGACTTTTTGACGATGCATTATAACATACTATAATATGGAGGGGCAATTAGAAATTATTATAATTCGTAACCCTTCAGTGAAAGGTGGAAGCAACACGCCTCAGATGTTATTTTTTGAATCAGGGCGGTTTCTTCTTTTTAAGGAGGTGGGGTATCTTTATGGAACAAGAGGGGGGAAGGATCAAGGGTAATGTCCTTGGATAG
>JACRLN010000043.1 GCA_016215115.1 Nitrospirota bacterium | reverse complement strand
TGTCACGATTTGTCTTATTCCTTCAGTGAAGTTCATGGTCTACAAAGACAATAAGAAAATCTGGGAAGTCCATTTGTAAGTGAATCACAACATGTCTACAAATGCTTTCCCGGATGTCTATAAATGATTTTTACGTAACAAAAGTGAATAATTGTATTGCTTATTTAACTAAGCGTAGTTAAACTGTTGGATTGGTTAACTAATAAAACTAATAAAAACAATAGAACTAATGAAACGATTTTTTTAAAAAATGAAAGTCTCCATAATTACATCAGCCTTAAACAATTGCGATACTATTGAAGATTCCATTCAAAGTGTCATTAGCCAGAAATATGAAAATGTTGAATATATAATTATTGACGGCGGATCGTCGGACGGGACAGTTGAGATTATAAAAAGGTATCAGGATAAAATCACAAAGTGGGTAAGTGAACGTGATCAGGGTATTTATCATGCCCTGAACAAGGGACTGAAAATGTCCAAGGGCGACATCGTCGGATTCCTCCATGCTGATGATATATATGCGCATAGCATGGTGATTGATCTGGTCGTCTCCCGTATGATGAATTGTAATACTGAAAGCTGCTATGGAGATCTCCGGTATGTACATAAAAAAGACATTAATAAAACTATCCGGTACTGGAAATCCTGCCCGTACTGTGAAGGATTGTTTAATAAAGGGTGGATGCCTCCGCATCCGACATTTTTTGCAAGAAAGAAGATATATGATAAGTACGGTAATTTTAATACCGGATTTAAAATCGCTGCTGATTATGAATTAATGCTCAGATTTTTAGAAGGAAATAAAATTACCACTCATTACATCCCTGATGTTCTTGTAAAAATGAGGACCGGCGGCAAAAGTAACAGGTCTCTGAAGAATATGTTTATTAAAAGCTCTGAAGATTATAAGGCCTGGAAGGTGAATAAACTGAACGGGGGGCTTTCTACGATCCTGTTAAAAAATATCTCCAAGATACCGCAGTTTTTTAAAAAGTAACTGTCATTACGCAGCATATATAATAAAATAGCGTTTTAGATAAAATATGACATTCCCCTGTGGCGCAAAGGATAATTAAATTATTCATGAAAAAACTTATTGTCCAGATTCCCTGTTATAATGAGGAAGGCACGCTCGGGATTACATTTTCTTCACTGCCTCGTAAAATCCCCGGGATTGATGTTGTTGAGTGGCTTATTATTGATGACGGGAGCACTGATAGAACGACTGATGTTGCATTGTCCCATAACGCAGACCACATAGTGCGTTTGCCCATCAACCAGGGACTTGCGAAAGCATTTGTAGCCGGTCTGGAGGCCAGCGTTAAGGCCGGCGCAGACATTATTGTTAATATAGATGCTGACAACCAATACTGTGCTGATGATATCCCCAAGCTAATCGCACCTATTTTGTCTGGTGAAGCTGAAATTGTAGTAGGTTCCCGTACTATTTCTGACATTCGACATTTTTCTTTAGCAAAAAAGATCCTGCAAAAAATTGGAAGCTGGGTAGTGCGTTTCACCAGCCGGACTGACATTCCCGACGCCCCAAGTGGTTTTAGGGCAATGAGTCGCGAGGCGGCAATGCGGCTGCATGTGTTTAATGAATATACATATACTCTGGAGACTATTATTCAGGCAGGACAGAAAGGCATGGCAATTAAATCAGTGCCTGTCAGAATCAACAAAGATTTACGTCCGTCTCGATTGGTCAAGAGTATACCCAGCTATGTTAGACGGTCCATCTCAACAATAGTCCGTATTTTTATGACATATAATCCTTTCGGATTTTTTGCGATACCCGGAGTTATATCTTTTGGTTTAGGACTGTTACTTGGTTTTCGGTTTCTTTATTACTACGTTTCCGGTGACGGCAGCGGACATGTTCAGTCTGTCATATTGGCGGCTCTTCTATTGGGAATAGGGTTTTTTCTGTCTGTGATAGGACTCGTTGCTGATCTGATTTCTGTAAACCGAAAATTGTTGGAGAAAATCGATTGGCGGCTAAAGCAATTTGAAGAGGACTCTCACAGGAGAGATGAATAGCGTTTAAGAAGACATGAAAAAGTCCGGCCCTATTATAGAGAAAGGTATTATTGCAGGTAACGTATACGATAAATATGCAACGAAAAATCCGTTTGCCCGTTACCTCATGAACGGTTTTATTAATTCCATCGAAGATATTATTTCTGCAAGTGGTTCTTCAGACATACATGAAATTGGATGTGGCGAAGGTCATCTGAGCCTTATTCTGGTTAAAAAAAACAGGAAAGTTCGTGCAAGTGATTTTTCACAACAGGTGATTAACAGGGCGCGGGACATCTCAAAAAGTGTTGGAGCAGATATACAGTTTAAGGTTGCCGGCATATATGAATTAACACCGGAAAACGACTATGCCCAATTAGTAGTATGCTGTGAAGTAATGGAACATCTGGAAGATCCTCAACGCGCTTTGAATTTGCTGTCCAAATTGGCACGGCCCTATATGCTTGTGAGTGTTCCCCGTGAGCCCCTCTGGAGGATATTAAACATCTTGCGCGGAAAATATCTTGGAAATTTAGGAAACACCCCCGGACACATACACCATTGGTCCAAAAAGAACTTTTTACTCATGTTAGAGAAGCATTTTGATATTGTGAAAGTACATACACCGTTACCGTGGATTATGGTGCTTTGTCGTGCACGCTAACGAATTACACCTGTGAAAATTGACAGTAGATGCGTGGATGTTATCTCTTGCGTTTACCGGAACTTGATCTGTACAGCATATATAATTTTGAGATGAAAAGAACCGGAACATAAGCTGCTAAAATATGAATAACCGGTTCAATAGGATAACGATAACGATAAAACCACATAACAATGAACAGGTATGGGATTAAATATGATAATGACAGCACAGTCAGTATACGCGCTTTTGGATTTCTAAAAGATACCACAGCACTGATTAAAAAAAGGAAGGAAACGGTTCCTTTGGCCCAGGTGAAAAAAAGGAAGGAAATGATTCTATCATAGGCCATGATGGCAAAGGTCTTAGGTTCTGACAAAATAAATTCCCGGGTCTTCCTTAAGTAGAATTTATCTCGTTCAACATAATTATATTGCTCATATCCCTCAGGAGCTTGTTGCTGAATACAATCAAAACTGCGCTTTAACATAAATGCTTTCTTTCTACTATCAGTTCTTCCAATCTCAATGGCCTCTTTAGCGTTCCTGGCCTTCCAAAATGGACCCAGAGTATCCGTGCATGCATGTGATCCGGAAGTAAAGGTGGCTGCTAATATCGGATTGCTTACATGAGCAATTATGCCAAAACCGGATTTTACCGGGACCAGATGGCCGAAAACAATAAAGTTCCTTATACTCCAGGGAGATATAACTACGAGAGCTGTTACTACGATTATAAGGGCTGTCTTCCAGTTAATTGTCCTGATTGGAGTTCTTGATACAAGAATAAAAAGCGCTGAAAGGGGAATAAATGGGATGATAGGCGCATAAGTCAAAGAAGAAAAACCCAATACGCCCCCCAAAACGATTCCCCTGCGCAATGACATGTTTTCTGAGCACCAGATGACAAGATAACACGAAATGCTGATTAATAACCCTGCAAATATTGCCGGATTAAAATCATGCTCGCTTAAATACCTGACACCAGGCCATAAGGGGAGAAGTGATGCCGCAATGATTCCCGTCGGAGCATTAAATACTTTTCGCGCTAAATAATATACAACAACAGATGTTAACAATAAAGCAATGAGATTAAAAAATTGAACTGTAAAATTAAATTCGTTTTCTATAACAAAAGTCTTTAAAAGAAAAGCCATAAAATATGGATACACAGGCTCTTCATGGGCAGTCGGTATGTATTTATCGCTATCCCTGCACCCTCCGAATCCCCAACTTTCACATTCATTGAAGCTGAAACCATGTCCTTTTACAATGCTGTCGGCAAGAGCAAAATACTCATATTTAAAAGCTTTCGAACCGGAACTTATGTTTATTAATCCGGAAGCCAATATTATTATTAGAAGAATTAGCCATAAGAAAACAGAAATTTTTAAAAGGGGAGAGTCTTCTTTACTTACAAATTTAAGCCGGATTAAAATAGCTGCAACGTAATTATGTATCTTTCCAAGCATAGGTATCTTACCTTGATCGAGTTAGTTAACAAATAAAACTGTTTCATTGGTTAAATTAGTTAACTAATACAAACGCATTAAATAAATTGACATTAACAATTAGTGTCGTCATTCCCGTGAAAACGGGAATCCAGTGTTTTTAAGGACTTCTGGATACCCGCCTTCGCGGGTATGACAGCAAATGTAACATTATTGATTTCGTTTGTATTAATAAAACTAATAATACAAATTGAACTAATAAAACCGTTCTTTCCCTGTTTTCAGCGCTCAATATCATTTTGACAACTTCCCAATCCAATCCCTACAAATGCGCAATACGTAAACAAAACCGGCGCAATGTTTATACCGCTGCCGATGGTATATATCAAAATACACGGAATAAAGACGATCAACGCTAATAACAAGTTTTTCATATCTTGAGACATGTCCTGTTCTCTTAATTTATAGAGTGTAATAAGAAGAATGATGATTAAGTTAATAAATAATAAGGAGCCAATAACTCCCATTTCAGCCAATATCTGGAACCAGAACTGCTCGATGCTCCTGATTTGTTTCAACCATCCCATTTGAATAAAATTATATTCTTCATAGATGTGCGAGTTATATTTAAATGAAACTATCCCCCCAAACATTCCAGGTCCGACACCTATGAAAGGATGCTCTTTCCATATTGCTACTGCCTTATATCTTGTATACATTCTAATATCATTAATATTGACACTTTCTTCGTTCTTAGGGAGGGATAAATTAAGAATTGCTGGCATGTTGAAATTATTATTAGTATTTATCCGAGTTAATGCAAATATACTAATAATCAGCAATAGTAAAATAAACAATTTACTCCTCTTGCCAATTTGCATCAGTGTTACAAAAATTAATCCTCCCAATGCCATCCTTGTGACACTCAGAAGAACTCCGGATAAAAGAGGGATGACAGTTTTGATTTTTACTCTTTTTTCAGTATAGAAATAAATTGTAAGTATCAGGAGATTGAATAAACCGAGAATATAGGCATGGTACGTTAATGATTGTGTTCTAAATATTCCATATCGCCATACCGTATTGTTAAGAGTATCTATGTCATCAACTGATATATTGGAGAAAATATATACACTTTGATCAGTAATATCTTTTCCTGATATATATACGGATCCCATCGCCCAGATAAATTGTATTAAAGCGACGGTTCCAAGCAGTAAGGCTATAAATAATAAAAAGCGAAATAATTTCCTGAATTCATTGAAGTCTTTGAAGAAGGCGGCATAAATGAAAATAACGAGGAAGTTTTTCAGATAATCAAACGTGCCAAGAGCAGTTACGAGGAGTGAATTTCCATTGATAATCCCGGATGCCAATCCATAAATAGCAAAAATAATTAGTGGAGAAAGTAAAAAAAAAATATTCTGTTTGGAAGTTTCCTGTGGTTATAGTATTCTCCGATTGCAAGCAATAAAAAAACAACAACAGTAAGTTCATCCAGGTTGTTAATGATGTCTGATAATTGACTGCTCCACTGAGCAATGTAAGAGGAAATATTTAACTGAAAAGGTAATATAAGAAGAATAGCTACAAGCCATAATCTGACGAAGCGTTTGTAAATATTGTTTTCAATGTTTTCTTTAATGTTTATTTTCTTCAAGCTTTCTTGTGAATACATACTTGTTGTCATTCCGGCTTGTCCGGAATCTTTCCTGTATCGTTATTCCGGGCTTGACCCGGAATCCATGGTTCGGCAGGCTCACCATGACACCTTTGTCACCCTGAGCTTGTCGAAGGGCTGGATTCCCGCTTACTACATGCGGGAATGACTACTAAATAAAACCCAATTCTCAGGTCAATGACAGCTACGCCTTTTTTCTAAATGAAAGATATCCCTTAAGAGTGTCAAGCCGTTCATTCTTAGGGGCTTTCTCACGATATTCCATAAAGATTGCTAAAAAACAGGAAAATAAAAAAGCGAAACCAGTTGTAAACAAAGCTTTACTGCCCCCCCATGTTCTCATAGAGTTCTTCTGATCAGGAGGAACGGCTTTATCTATGACCTGAATCAAAACAGTATCTTTCGACTCATCTATTTTAGCTAATTCATATTGCTTGACCATAATTTCATATAGGGTTTCATTAAATTTTAATTCCCTGAATTTCCTCTTATATTCCAATCCCAATGAAGGGATCGTGCCGGTTGGTATGAATAAATCCTTGCTGTTACTTTCATCTACCTCAAGCTTTGCCAATTCCCTTTTGAGTATTCTTATTGTTTCTTCCACCCTCTGGACATCGGGATTGCTGACTGTAGAGTAAGATCTCATCACCTGAAGTTCAACCTCTTTTGCGGTTATCTGTGCTTGCAAGTTTGCAATTTTTTCAATAACCATCGTTGTCTGAGATTCTATTTGCAATAAGCCGGTTTTTTGCTGAAACAATTTAATATCTTCCTCTGCCTTAATGAGGGCTTCACGTGCCTGTTTTAACTGCTCTTCAAAAAAGAGTCTTCTCTGTGATGCTTCGGAAATAGCGATATTATTTAGAAAAATTTTCAATTCATCCACTATGGCATTTGCAATGTTGGCAGCTCTCTCAGGATCCTGATCTCTGAAAGATATTTTTGTTAATGGAGATTCCGGTCCTTTAAGTAAGCTCACGCGACTTTTATCAGTGAAATCAGGTTCAATCGTTAGATTTCTCAAAAACATTATTCTTGCTTTCTTCAAGTCTTTTGCTCTATAAAGTTCTTTCAACTTGAACCTTTCGATAATTTTGCCGGTAAAGGTCCTGCTTTTCATTATTTCTATCAGCAACTCTCGTCTGTTTTGAAGATTGCCGCCGCCGGATGGGAAAAATCCAAAATTACTCATAAACTGACTTGCCAAGTTAATATTTTCCTGTTGATTAGGGAATATTGATGTCTCAGCTTCATAAAAAGAAGTCTTAGAGAGGATAGCTATAATAAATGAAAATATAGCCACTGTCAGGGTAATTTTAAGTATCAGATTCTTCCGCTTTGCGAGGACGATGAGGTAATCAAGGAGGTTAATCCCTTCTTCATCTTCTTCTATCTTCTGTTCTTCGGGCATATTCTCCATGTAAATTCGTTGTAGTTTCTCCGGGTGGATTTTATAAAAAGTGATACTAATATTAAAGGAGATTTCGGTATATTGTCAATCTGTCTGAAGAAAGCGGGGAAGTGGGGCAGTAACTTACGCACTTCATCGCTTCCTCGCTTTCTAACTGGTATTTTACTGGTTAAAAGAGGGGGCAAACAGTTTTTTCAGAACAAGCGTTTTTTATGGCAACTGTAGCAGAACGCTTTCCCTTTAGACCGCCTCATGAAGAATTTCTTTTTTCCCTCTGAATCTTTATACCTGCTGTGGTAGGAGTGACAGGTGATACAGGTTATCCTGCCCTTCGGATCGAGCGGCATATCACGGGGGACGTCCATGGAAGGGACTATGTGCATGGGATGAGAAAACCCCCCGGAGGTTTCGTGGTAATTATTGTGGCAGCCGGTGCATATTTCCCCGGTTTCCCCGGTGAAGGCGCTGTTGCTGTTGTCGAGAGGGAGCCAGAGATGACAGTCATGACAAAGGACCTTTCCAATCTCATCGTGGACGGCGTATGCCTCGTGAAGAGGAATGAAGGCGAATAAAACTGTGAGCACAATAGATATCCTTGTCATTCCGGTATCAAAACTTCATTTCCTGAATTCCCTGATCTTCTCTTCCATCGTATCGAGTTGCTTGAGAATTTCCTCGTAATGCATCCGATTATCCCCTTCGGATGAAATTCTCAGTTTCCCCACGGACTCTGTGATATGCTCGAGGTGACCCTTTAAGTCTGAAAACCTGTGGTGCAGATCAACGGCCATACTGTTCAGGGTCTCCGCAAAATCCTTGAACTCGTCTTCCTGACTCAGCATTATCCTGGAAGCGAGATCGCCCCTGGCGAATCTCAGGATGTCAACCCTGATCCTGAAGAGAGACCTCACTATTTTATTATGGATCCCACGCGCCGTCAGAAAGAATGTTAGGATGATGAAGATCAAAGCGGTGATGTTTGCGTAGAGGACCTCTTTAAAGAAGATACTGCCCGTATTCTTTGCAGGGAGCCTCATTGAAAAGAGAATAGCATCGATCTTTTTATAAGCTAAAAAATTAAACAGTGCGATGGACAGGATGCTCCAGAGGGAAGATACGAGGAGAAACCTCAGAATAAATCTGGACTGAAAGCTCTTTTTTATAAAGTAATTCCTTCTCCTGTAACCCCTTGTCATAGATTTACCTCCCGAGCATATGGCATGAGAAACAAAGCTGGCTGTTCCTGTCGCTCATGACGAGTTGTTTTTCGATGTTTGAGAATGGATCGTGACAGGAACCGCAGCCAACCTTCCCGTCGAAGAATTGTATTCTCCGGTCCACAAGGGATATGGGGCGGAGATCTGTCTTTTTCCCTCTTGAGATACGCGCCGACTCATAGTCAGTTCCGATGGGATGGGTCCCTTCGTCGTTTGACATGAGCTCTTGACTGTGACTCCACATGCCTGCGCGTATCGAGACCGAGCTGGCATAGGAGCCGTCATGGCAGGATACGCATTTCCTCGAGATAGGGTCTATTAATTGAGAGGAGCTTGTCTCTACATATTTTGACTGAAAATGCGCCTCTTCCATTGCCTCGGCATGACCCATCTTTAATGACGACCCCGAATGGCAGGCCTCGCAGAATCTGCTCCCGGTCTCGTTTTGTCTGAGGAAATGAGTAGGGGTTCCGTAGGGTGTGGAATAGGATGAATGTATATCGTGGCAGGTTGAACAGGTTATCTCACCGTAACGTGAAAGGGGGAAACCGGCGGGGACTCTGACATTCCTGGGTCTGACATTTACCGGGTGTAAGTATCCCTCGGAGAGGATTTTGTCGTGACATCTTTCGCAGAGGGTCATAATAGGTGCAGTCAACATGTCATTTACAACGTTCCCCGAGGCGTCTGTTACGTGACATGATTGGCACTCTGCCTGGGAAAATTTATGAGGTTCTCTCTCCATACAGTAGACCACTATCAGTATCAGGCTTAAAAGTAAAAAAAGGATAACGGCTGATTTTAGCTTCATTCTTTATATCCCATAACTTTTTCGGCGCATTGTCAAGAAAGATACCGGAAGGATTGACAGTGCTCATAATTTAATCCTGGACAGTATCCCGTTCATCTCGTAGACCCTTTTGGAGATCTTTTCGATCATATCCCGTTCAGCGGTACCTGCCGGCTGATCAGCCAATGAGGACATCTCCCTGACTTCCTTCATTTTCGTCTCCAATTGTTCGATAATCTCTCTGTACATCGCAATAATGCCATTCAGATCTTCCGCTATGGGGTATATTGCATCTTTCTGCCTCAGTGTCACTGCTTCGGTGAGGTCGCCCGAGGCGACCTTTCGCGCGAAGACCCCGAGCCTGTATATGGGGCCTGCAACTCTGTGGGAATACAGGAGACAGATAATCGTGATTCCTATAATGATGAATAACAATGTGGTGATGTAAAGGTATGTCGATTTGTAGAAGAGTTCTGCCCGCAGCGCTGAAATGATGCTGTAACTCTCTGCATACGATGATCCCGGCTCTCTGTAAAGAGAAAAGTACAGGAACACGCCGGTGAGGATCGCACCTGCTATGAGGATGAAGATGCACCTCAAAGCGAGTCTGTAGTAATATGATTTATTGATGGTCTCTATCGTGTCAGTCTCTCTATTCATAAAATTAACATAAAGTCCTGCAGGAAATCCGGTTCACCAACATCACTGTTTCTCAGGAACGAAAAGTCCTCCCTGTTTTGTCTTGCCCTCTTTAGGGGTCAGAGTCTCAGGTTCCTTACCGGGGGTCTTTCTGTCATAGTAAACTTTTTTATGGCAGCCCGGAGCGCAGCCTCCACCGGTCTCTGTCTTCATATAGTTCAATGGGATATTCCAGCTACCGAAGGATACCTTATCGGCGATCAGTTTCGGAAGTTCACTTGCGTGAAGCGAATGGCATAACTTGCAGCTCCGGCTCTTTATCCTGTTGATGTGCAGGTAATGAAGGTTCTTCTCTCCGTCCCTGAAGCCGGTTGCGAAGGAAGTATCCGGATATTTCAGGAGGTCCCTGTTATGGCAACTGAAACACAGTTCGTACTCGTTATCAGTATATGAAGGATAAACGTTTTCAGGAAACTCCTTGACGAGCAGTTTAATATTTACCGAACCATGCGGGTCGTGACAGCCTGTACACTTGCCGTCCCTGATCGGTCCGTGCTCGACAGTCTGGTTCTTCTTGAGAAATCCCTTATGACAGTCGAGGCACAATTCTTTTCCTGCTTTCGACAGGAGTTTTTCGACATTATTGGCATGGGGGGAATGGCAGGATGCGCAGGCCTTCTCAGATTTTATGGGGGGATGGACTGACTTTGCATTCTCAACTATTTCACCTATCTGAGGATGGCACTTGAAACAGAGTTTGGCCCCTTCCGCAGAGAGCATCTTCTTATAAGGAGAACTGTGCGGATTATGACAGGACGGGCAACCGCTCAGCACAGCAGGGTGGATAACCTTTTTCTTCAATTCCTCCTGTATGTCGCCATGGCAGACCGTGCACAATTCGGTGTCGTCCCTTATTACCAATGCTTTGTTGTCCGATTCATGCGGGTTGTGGCACACAGTGCAGTCTCCTGTCGCCGTAGGGCCGTGAACATATGTCTGGGAGGTCCTGTCGGTATGGCACGTTACGCAGAGATCCTGTAACGGCTGCACGAGCAGTTTGGCTTCATCCGATCCGTGGGGGTTATGACATGAGGTGCACATTCCGCCTGCAACGGGTGGATGGACATGTTGTTTTTTTCCGAATGGCGTATGGCATGTGTAGCAAAGGTCAGGGGGGTCCTGAGAGAGTTTGAAGGTCTTTTTATCTTTTTGCGGGTGTTGCGTTAATACAGCTTCATGACAATTATCGCATGATTCAGCAACGGGATGGATGTTTTTTGCTTTTAAGAGCGTTGAATGGCACCTGTCTGTTACGCAGCCTTCTCCATTAGCTGCCCTTGCCGCAAAGACGGCGAGGCCTGCTGATGACAAGAAAAAGAGAATGGTCAAAAGGGAAAAGCTCTTACGCATATCGCATAGCTTAACAAAAGAAAGATTCAAAAATCAAAAAAAATCTCATGGACATATATGTCCTGTTTTGCTTGTTAAAATAATATATTTACTTTAATCAATACTTGGAGATAAAATACCGCACCGGAGAGGGTGATGCCAAATAGAATAATCATCACATAACCATCAAAACAGATCCATTTTGCAATTGGAGGTGATTAATGATCAAGAAAAAATATGAAAATGAATGTATCAGACAAGCTATTTTGCAGTCAGTTTTTTTCTTTGCATTCATAATTCTCCTGATACTTGCAGCACACAATGCCTATTCAGCTCAGGATCAGGTCTACTCGGGTGACGGCGCTGTAATAAATCGAACGGTACCACCCGGAGGATGGCTGTATGGGCAAGGTGGTTTATCCTGTTTAGTCTGCCACAATCTCTCTGCCGGTGCTATCTTCAGGGGACCTGACATGACGGGTTATCTGAAGACAGGCCATAAAAATATATTGAGAAGGACCCAGGAAATACCTGTTGCCCTCACAGGGCCCGACGGAAATGCTTATGCTGCGGATGAATCCGGCAATGTCTTAAACTGGACGAATAACACCGTCAACATCTCCGGTTTTTGCACCAACTCTTCAACCAAAAACCAGAGTAACTGCGTCGCTGGAGGAGGGGTATGGATTTCAGGCACTAAGTACCTCTATTACATCCTTGGCGGATGGATGGTTGATCCGGCCGTGCCAACGGCATTGTATGACGGCAGCTACATCCAGGATACGCAGAAGACCGCGGTCTTATACAGTTGCGCACGCTGCCATACAACCGGATTCACCATGGACGCCCCGGTACAGACCAGTAATCGCAACCCCGAATCAACCTTTCAGGGAATCTCATGGACTCCGGGCCGCACCGGCGGAACAGTAGACTTTGATCCTGATGGCGACGGTCCGGCCATAGCCGGTTCATGGGCCATAGACGGTGTACAGTGTGAACGGTGTCATGATGCCACAAATCATGCCAGAGCAGGCCGGGGCACTGTTTCAAGGGGTGTGAATGCGACAGTCTTGTGCCTTCAATGCCACAGACAGGAGCATACACTGCCTTATACAGGAGGAGGACTCGGCTCCAACATTGTTCCCAATCCGTACACGGATAACGGTTCACTTCCGGTTTCGGAACCGCTTTATCCGCTTCCTGCGATTGAGGTGGGAGGGTACAGCGGTTATGCCAAACAGTTTTACGGCTATTCAACAGGCATGGAGTTTCTGAACGGAACCCATGGGAAGTTTACCGGGAATTTTCAGGAGATCGGAAATACATCAAGCTATTCCGGCTCCTTTATCAATGAGGATACAAACGGAGGGGGTTGCACCACCTGCCATGAGGTACACCAAAGCACGGTGAAGACCGTCAACGCAGAAGCGCCCTTTAAGAAAGAGTGCCCGGACTGTCACACTTCCCTGGCTGCCAATCTTTTGAGCAGTATTAAACATCCAACCAGCAGAGGGACTCCACTCGGTAACGGTTCGGATATACCCGGCGCGTGCGTGGTATGCCATATGCCGCGCCCCAACGATGGCAGCGGTACCGCAGCGCACATTTTCAGAATAAATGTAGACGTTAACTACAGCACCTTCCCGACACAGTCTCAGTGGAATTCAGGCCAGAAAACGGCTAATACAGCTCCTGATGGAACATATACTTATGCAGTCTGGAACGACCTTGACATGTCATGCGGACAGTGCCACGGCGGAAGCGCCGGTCCATCCGCAATAAAAAACGGCGCACCTTACATGGATAAGTCTTACCTTTCTGTGGTTGCTACAAACATGCACCTTCCTCCGAATCTGGCTCCTACAGCGTCTTTTACGAGCAACATAAGCCTGTTCACCGTATCTCTCACAGATACCTCAACCGACGACACACCATTCCCCGCAAACGCGGTCACGGTTACCTGGGGTGATGGTGGAGCATCTTCCACAGGCAACGCGGGTGGTATCGTCTCGCATACCTACGCGACGGCAGGAACTTTCAATATAGTGTATACGGTCCGGGATGCAGGTGGACTCTACAGCAGCACAATAACAACAGTGACCGTACCTCAGAAGTTCTCGATAACCGTGAACCTTAGTCCAGCGCTTTCGAGCAATGCAACATTCATTCTGAAACAGAGTGGGGTTACCAAGGCAACAGGCGCCGGGACCTCTTCCTATGTCTTCTCGAACCTGAACCCGGGGACCTACCAGGTTCAGATGTACAAGAGCGGTTACACTTTCGACGGTGATCCAGTCACAGCCGGAAGCCAGAACCCGGTGCCCGCAACGGTCGGACCTAATCAGACATTGACTTTCACTCACACACCGTAGCTGTAGCTTCTAATTCAGCTCAATAAAGGCAGGTCGATGCGACCTGCCTTTATTTTATGGTGCGCCCGGTACACGAATACCTCCCTTTAGCCCATAGTAGAAATTTATAAATTATCTCGGTTAGCAAAGGGTGGTTGTGAGAGATTTTATAAACAATAAACAGTTAGCCATTTAACCACTACTAATAGGTAAAATAACCAACTACAAGAGATTAAGACCGACAGTTCTGTTGCTTCACAGGATTTAAACGAGGAGAAATTCTGAATGAATAATTATCAATTATCAATGAAAAATAAGGAGTTATATCTTCAATTATTCATTGCCGGTTGCTGCCTTCCGACCCGATAAAATTAGTGGTACAGTAAATGCTAATTTATTATAGAGGTAATTTGTTATATGAAGGAGGGTATTTCTATGATTCTTCGACAGAGAAGATGGAAAGGCAATTTTGGTTTGTTTAAAGGGCGAAATGCAGGGGCAGCGAAATTAGCCATTCTTTTGTCATTTACCGCATTTTTCCTGTTTTTGATTTTAACCGCAGGCGTGCAAAAGTCGACTGCAGCGGACTGTGACTGTAACTTTTGCCACGCCGATATGCACGGACCGGGATGGCAGGGATGTGCCACCTGTCATGGAAACCCGCCGGCAACAGGCTCTCATATAACACACTTCGGTATTACCAGTAACTACCAAAAATACGGCGATACGAGCATTACCAAGGATTTTGCATCTTTTTCATCTGGTTATGGTATGAGTTGCGGGAACTGTCATCCTTTGGATAACACACAACATAGAAACGGCACTGTGAATGTTGAGCTTTATAATGCAGCCTCTCCCGCAGTCTCACTCAAGGCGAAGAATCTCGCATTTGCAAGCTATATTCCTGGGGGAACCGTGTTCTACGACGATAAGGGGATTCCCTATACCCTCGGGACGTGTAACGGTGTCTACTGCCACAGTTATAATGCCTGGACTACACCTGGAGGTGTCCCGACTCCATGGCCGCAGAATCAGAACGATCCACCGGTGCCGCCAAATACTGTCAGCACAAGATATTATCAGACGCCGGCATGGGGAGGAGGAAGCCTCACCTGTTCAGGCTGTCATGCCAGCCCCCCAAAGACAGACTACTATACGAATGCAGGGGGATCAGGCGACAGCCATGCCTGGCTCGATGACTGGGGCTATGAAGACCTGCACGGATGGAATATGGGTTTTGGATGGCCTGTAAGCTGCAGAACATGTCACAATGATACCGTTACGGAATTGAATTCCTGGACATATGCTAATTTGGGTGAATGGTGGGATGTTTCTTTCTATAGCGATGTGCCGATCTATAATTATTCAAAACATGTAAACGGCACGGCAGATATCGCCTTTGATAAGGTAAATCCTCTCGTGTACAGTAGTACATTAAATCTGTCTAACGCATCATATGATCCTGCAACAAGGACCTGCTCCAGTGTGTCCTGCCACCAGAATCAGACGACAGTAACGTGGGGTATGCCGTACAGATGGTGGGATAGTACGGAATGTAACAGATGCCATTCTTTCTAAAGGAGACATGGGATGAGATATCAAAATAATCTTTCAAGGAGGTCTTCGATGCAAGGAATAGAGAGAGTCGTCTTCTGCAAAGAAAGAGGGCGACACATAAAAATACTGAGAGAAATAGTCTTTCTTATGCTGTGTTGTATGTTTATACTGTTTGCATCAGGCGCTAACGCTGTTGAATACGTATGTACCGACTGCCATACTCCACTTCACGGACCATGTCCTGATTGCACAGGGTGCCATACTAAGAGCCTGAAATATCCGATGGGCCCTGGAATGTCAGGACTTCTGACGGATTCGGCTGCATGCGTGACCTGCCACCTGGCTGGAACTACAGTCGCAGCCGTACATGCAGGAACTCCAATCAATATCCAGAACGCCTGCGGGCAATGCCACGGCGGAAGCGCCGGTCCGGGCGCAACGCATAACGGCGCAAGTTATATGAGCGAATCGTACCTTACTATGGTTGCGACAGGCATGCACCTTCCTGTGAACCTGGCTCCTACTGCGTCTTTTACAAGCAGCATCAGCCTTTACACTGTAACTCTTACAGATACCTCGACTGACGATGCGGCATTGCCTGCAAACGCGGTAACGGTGACATGGGGTGATGGAGTGTCCTCTCCAGGCAATGCAGGGGGCACCATCTCTCATACCTACGCGACGGCAGGAACGTTCAATATAGTGTATACGGTCCGGGACGCAGGTGGACTCTACAACAGCGCATTAACATCAGTGACCGTACCTCAGAAGTTTTCTATCACCGTGAACATTAGCCCCGCACTCACGAGCAGTGCGACATTCATACTGAAGCAGAACGGAATAACGAAGGCAACCGGCACAGGAACTGCTTCCTATACCTTCTCTAACCGAAACCCGGGCGCCTACCAGGTTCAGATGTATAAGAGCGGTTATACCTTTGATGGTAACGCCGGGACCGCCGGAAACCAGAACCCGGTGAGCGTGACTATCGGACCTAATCAGATTGTTAGTTTTACGCATACACCGTAGCTCAGGTTAGCTTAAAAAAGCAGGCGGGAAACCGCCTGTTTTTTTTTATGTTTTTAACAAGCCAGAAATCTCTTAGCCCGGTTAATTCATAAATTTTTAAACAGCGCAGGCAGGGCTCAGAAAAAGTTTTTAGCACTATTTCAGGTGTCAAATGGTTTATAATATCAAATGGTGATATCCCGTAAAAAATTAATGATGTTATTCATCTTATGTTTCACGGTTCTCTTGCCTTTCGCATGTACTGAAAATGAAAAACAGAAATCAGAAAATCCTTCCGCGGATAAGGATTTCCCCACAACATCCTTCGTAATAGCCCTGCTCCCTGAACAAAATGTATTTTCACAGAAAAGGAGATATATGCCTTTAGCCCATTATCTGTCCAGGGCCATCGACATGAACGTCAAGACAAAACTCCTCGACAGCTATGGCGCTATCTACAGTGAAATATTAAACAATAAGGTCGACGCCGCCTTTTTCGGCAGCCTCAGCTATGTTGTAACGAATGCGAAGATCAGGATGGATCCCATCGCGAGACCTTACCAGAAGGACGGCACCTCTACATACAGGGGAATGATATTTGCCCGCAGGAACAGCGGTATTACCGGCGATATAACGAGCTGGAAAGATAAAAGGATTGCACTGGTCCATAAATCCACAACAGCAGGTTATATATTCCCGATGTGGTGCCTCTACAAAAAAGGTGTGAAAAATTTTGAGGACTATTTCAGCCAGGTTATTTTTATGGGGAGCCACGATGCCGCGATCTTGGCGGTCCTGAATGGAGATGTCGACATAGGATGTGCGAGTGACCAGATCTTTAATAAATTTCTAAAAGAAAACCCGGTGAGGAATGAGAAATTAACGGTCCTTGCCAGCTCTGCTCCGGTCCCTTCCAATACTCTTGGAATAAGGTATGACAGAGATGATATATTAAAGAAGAAACTCAGGAGCACTCTCCTCGATATGGATAAAACGCCTGAAGGCAGAGAGGCCCTTTCGGCGATGGGTGCTACACATTTCATAGAGACGAAAAATTCTGAGTTCGAACCGATTCATGAGATGCTCGATACCCTCGGCTTTAAGCCGGAGGATATCGCACTCGAGGAGATCGGCCTTTCCGGAAAGAGCAGTATGCCGGAAATAACTGACGGAAAATGAAATACGGCACAAAGACGGGCATAAGAGAGGCATAGCGGGTTGAAAAGGAAACTCTTCATCGGCCTGTGTTTCAAGATCCTCATCTTCATCATAGCAGGGGTCTTCATCATGAAGAACCTCAATACAATCATCTTCAACCAGAACCTGAAGGACGAGCAGGAAAAAATCATAAGCGGGTACAACGACATCCTTTATAATGTAAAGGGTGCGCAAGCCGAGCTATACAGACACCAGGCGGGATTTACCATGGATATTGACAGCCTTGCTGAGTATGTCCTCCATCTTGAAGACCAGCTTTCTTTAATAAAAAAAGATTATGCCGTTTACGCAGGCAGCACCGTATGCAATAACTGCCACTCAGCCCGGCAGAAGTTTAATACACTTGAAGATACTTTCGGACATCTCAAAAGTCATATCAATGCATACAAGGAAAAGATAAGTCTTATCATTACAATGAAAGACAAACAGCGTGTTTATTCTCTCGAGAAAGAGGCGTCAGAGGATGGGAACGAGATAACAAACATTGTTAATGATATAAGGCATTCAACATTAAAGATGAACGAGAGGATGGAAAAACTGATAATAACCTCCGCACACCATTCAAGGCAGTCAATCGTTATTGTCCTTATAACGAGTATCCTGCTTGCCACGATAGTGGTTGTCATTGCGATAAGGTCGATAACAGGCCCTGTCGATATGCTGGTCAGGGGTATAGAAAAGGTGTCTTCAGGAGAGTATGATTCAAAAGTCAATATAACTTCTGCTGATGAGATAGGATTCCTTGCAAAGACCTTCAATACAATGACCGACAATCTGAACATTATGACCCATCAGAGAGAGCTTCTTATGAATGAACTAAAGGAATTAAACACTGATCTTGAACGGCGTGTCCGTGAGGCAACAGAAGAGTTGAAGATAACACACGAGAATATGCTGCGCAGCGAGACTCTTTCTGTCGTGGGGACCTTTGCTTCCGGGGTCGCCCACGAACTTGCAACGCCACTTGCATCAATTTTAAGTTACCTCCAGATGGTAAAAGAGAGAATCCCCAGGGAGGATCAACTTAAAGGGGATATTAATCTTATAGAGAGAGAACTCCAGAGGTGCAGAAATATCTTGAGGGGTATGCTCGATTTTGCAAGGGCGCCTGAACAGGAAAAGATGTTGACCAACATCAATAATATCTTAACGGACCTGCTGGCGCTTATCAAATACCAGGCGGAGTATAAAAATATAGTGATAAAGGAAGAATTAAATTCTGCCATCCCGAGTATAATGGCGGTCCCCGGGCAGCTTAAACAGGTGTTTATGAATGTAATAATTAATGCCCTTCAGTCCATGCCTGAAGGCGGAGAACTTAATGTTTCTACCGTGTTGAATGAGAATCCACAAAAAATTGTTGTAACCGTAAAAGATACAGGCCATGGTATCCCTGAAGAGGAGATAAACAGGATATTCCAGCCCTTTTATACAAGCAAGAAAACAGGCACGGGCCTGGGCCTTTCGATAAGCTATGGTATTATTAAAGGCCATGGCGGAGATATTGAAGCAAAGAGCAATTACGAAAAGGGCATGACATTTTTTATCTATCTGCCTGTCATAGGAGAAAGCTAAAGGATTATAGCCACAGAGGACACAGAGGCGCGGAGTGCAGAAGAGCAAAAGTGCTGAAGTGCAATAGTGAAGGATGTTAAGTCTTTTTTGCTTCTGCACTTCTGCTCTTTGGTACTATTGCACTTATTTTTCAGTGATCTCTGTGGCAAATACAATTGTGACATGAAAGAAAAACTCCTTATCATAGATGACGACCGGGTCTTCTGCGAATTGCTTAAAAGGCATTTCGAAGAAGGGTATGCCGTCACCGCTTTTACCGACCCTGAAGAGGCGGTTAAGTATGTAAAGGAGAATTATGTTGACGTGGTCCTCTCAGACCTCAGCATGCCCAAATTAGACGGCATAGAGATTCTCAAGATCGTTAAATCAGAGTCCTCCACCACAGATGTCATCATCATGACAGCCTATGCAAAGGTAGAGACCGCGGTGGAGGCAATGAAAATGGGGGCCTATGATTACATAATCAAGCCCTTTACGATGGATGAAATTTCGCTGCAATTGAAAAAACTTTTCGAAAAACGAAGACTGCTGGCGGAGAATTTCAGCCTCAGGAAATTTCTTGATAGCCGGTACAGGCCGGAAAATATTATCGGCAAAAGCGGCGCCATTCACGAAGTCAGGAGATTTATCGATCTGGTATCGCAAAAAGATGCTGCGGTACTCATTACAGGCGAGAGCGGCGCCGGTAAGGATCTTGTTGCGAAGGCCATACACTTTTCGGGCAGGAGGAAGGATAAGAGATTTGTCTCCGTTCACTGCGCAACTTTAACGAGTGGGTTCTTTGAGGCTGAGTTGTTCGGTTATGAAAAAGGAACTTGCACTGGTATAGGACAATCAGGTCTTTATGAAGGCCTGGAGGGGGGGACCTTCGTGCTGGATGAGATAGGAGATATGGACCTGTCCCTCCAGACGAAATTGTTGGGGATTCTCGAAAACAGAATTATCAGGGTCGGCAGCAAAGATATATTTGATATTATGGTAATAGCCACAACAAACAGAGACCTTAACAAACTCCAGATGGAGGGTAATTTCCGGCAGGACCTTTTTTACAGGCTTAACATGTTTGCCATCAAGATCCCTCCTCTCAGGGAACGGAAAGATGATATTCCTCTTCTTGCAGAACATTTCTTATCTTTATATAAGAACGAATTCGGGAAGCATAATATGTCGCTCTCAGAGGAAGCAATGGAGGTTCTCAAAAATCATTCCTGGCCCGGGAATGTAAGGGAGTTGAAGAATCTCTTTGCAAAGGTTTGCCTTTTTGAAGATGCGGATCTTATTACAAAAGAGCATATAGTTCAGCGACTCGAATTCCCGAAGCCGGAGGAGCATGTATCCGCCTTTCTGGATTCGGGACAATCTCTGGGAGAAATCGAAAAAAACCTCATCCGGGAGACATTGATAAAGGCAAAAGGGAATATGAGAAAGGCAGCAAAGCTTCTCGATATAGGCTACGATACCCTGAGGTACCGGATGAAGAAGTTCGGGATAACAAGGGGCAAACATAAAGGATTATAGCCACAGAGGACACAGAGATCACAGAGCTATGTCATTCCCGCGAAGGCGGGAATCCAGAACAAAAACACTGGATTCCTGATCAAGTCCGGAATGAAGAAAAACGTACTTTTATTAATGTAATTTTTTATGACTCTGTGTACTCTGTGACCTCTGTGGCAAATACAATTGTGACATGAGAGAAAAGCTCCTTATCATAGATGACGACCGGGTTTTCTGCGAATTGCTTAAAAGGCATTTCGAAGAAGAGTATGCCGTCACTGCTTTTACCGACCCTGAAGACGCGGTAAAGCACATCAGAGGCAACTCTGTGGATGTTATACTTACCGATCTCAGCATGCCCAAAATAGACGGCCTTGAGATCCTGAAGATTGCCAAATCCGAGACCTTCAACACAGATGTAATCATTATGACTGCTTACGCAAGGGTTGATACTGCGGTTGAGGCAATGAAAAAAGGGGCGTATGACTATATAATCAAGCCGTTTTCGCTGGATGAACTCTCCCTGCAACTGAAAAATCTTTTTGAAAAGAGAGGCCTCCTGAAAGAGAATGTCAGCCTCAGGAAGTTCGTTGAAACAACGTACAGACCCCAAAACATGATTGGGGAAAGCAAGGAGATGAAAGAAGTCTACAGGTTCGTCGAACAGGTTTCACCGACTGACGCCACAGTGCTTATAACAGGCGAAAGCGGCACCGGAAAGGAGCTCATAGCGAGGGCTATACATTTTTCGGGAAACAGGAAGGACCGGAGCCTCGTTTCTATTAACTGTACTGCTATACCCGAGACACTCCTTGAATCAGAACTCTTCGGTTATACGAAAGGCGCGTTCACAGGTGCGGGCAAGGATAGGGACGGACTCTTCGTACATGCGGAGGGGGGCACTATATTTCTCGATGAGATAGTTGATGCCTCACTTCCAATTCAGGCAAAACTCCTGAGGACCTTGCAGGAGCACACGATAAGACCCCTTGGCGGCAATAAAGAGATCCCTGTTGATGCAAGGGTTATTTGTGCAACAAACAGGGATATTAACCAGATGATACTTGAGAATAAATTCAGGGCAGACCTCTACCACAGGATAAACGTCATATCTGTCCACATCCCTCCTCTAAGGGAGA
Organism: Nitrospirota bacterium; assembly: GCA_016215115.1. Lineage (GTDB taxonomy): Bacteria > Nitrospirota > Thermodesulfovibrionia > UBA6902 > UBA6902 > SURF-23. Next base: position 4,558 of record JACRLN010000043.1, on the reverse strand, counting down.
GAAGCGGGGACATTCCCCTTTTGGTAAAACACTTCTTAAAGGGAATGAAAAAAATTCACCCGAGGGCTGTCGAAATGCTCTCCCGCTGCAATTGGCCGGGTAATGTCAGAGAACTCAAAAATCTTGTAGAAAGACTCGTGGTCTTTTCTGATGCAGATACAATAATGCCCAATGACATTCCTCTCTCCGAGACCGGAATGCCTTACCTTACAGAGGATGACAAATTCTCTTATAACGAGGCAAAAAGAAAGATTACCGATGAGTTTAACCGTGCAATCATCAATAAAGCCCTCCTGAAACACAATGGCAATGTGACCAAGGCAGCCGAAGTCCTCAAGCTTGACCGGGCGAATTTCCAGCGGCTGATGAGGAAATACGGAATTTCTTCCAGAGAATTTAAAGAGTAGGCAGTAAGGGGTAGGTGGTAAGGAGTAAGGGGTAAGATAGCAACGTTATTGACCCGAAAACACCTTTAAAGCTGTCATTCCGGCAGTCCTTAAGCCGGAATCCATGGTTCGGCAGAGCTTGTCGAAGGGCTGGATTCCCGCTAAAAGACTGCGGGAATGACAGTCTTACTCCTTACTGCCTACTGCTTTCTGCTTAATCCCTACCCCTTACTCCCTACTCCCCCCCTACTCTTTTAGTGAAATTACCAAGAGAAAAGTGTCCACAACGTAGTGATATCTAATAACCACATGATAATTATACTAATTTTCAGAATGCGTCAATAATGACATGCGATTAGGAATATAACCGCTGTAATCATTCTCTCTATATCGGTAAATTTATTATGGACAAACCCATCTTAACTGTTAGATATTTAACGGAATTATACCTGTACCACCCTTTTGGGTCTTAAAATCCCTGCCTTATTTAACATCAAGCAGCTATGCTGATAATCACTTAAAATCAGCAAGTTGTATTTTTGGCATCGTTATTGCTTTTACACAATTACCCCCAAATTTAAAATATTATTAATGGCAGACGAAACAAGGAGGTGTTGAGAAAAGAAAAAATGTTTAATAATACTGTCAGACCATTAGCTTAGGTCTGTAAAGAATTTAAATAAAATCTCAAAAAGGAGACAACATATCATGAAAATAAACAAGAAATGGCTACTGTTAGCCTTTGTGCTAACATTGTCGGCCGTCTTCTTCGTATCTACAGGCGACGTAGGAGCCTATACGGGGATTGACGGCGGCTACGTAGGCTCGGCAGTTTGCGGGACGTGTCATACAACACAGAAAGCAGACTTCGATAAGTCGGGCCATTCCTATAAGTACAGACATACTGGCGGCGCTGCACCAGCCGATCCAATTTCCGTGCTTTTCACCAGCACCCCGGGCAATACCATCGCCTCTGTTGCAGCTCTCAATTATGATGCTTCAGTGTGCGTTGACGCAGATTTGAATGGCAAATGTGATGTCGGTTCTCCTGCAATCGATGCTGACAGCGACGGCAAGCTCGACTGGGCTGCGGTCAACTACATGGTCGGTGGTTTCGGCTGGAAGGCAAGATGGGGTATCCTTGACGCCTCCGGCAACGACAAGACCGGTCTTGTTTGGTCAGCCGCTTCTTTAGTCGGCGGTTTTGGCGCCCAGTATAACCAATTGGCAGTAGGTGGATACGATCCGCTCACCAAGAGAGGTGACTGGTCCACATACGGCTCCACAAGCGGCCAGGGCAAGAAGTACAACTGTGCTGTTTGCCACAATACAAACGGCTCTAACGGCACTACTCCCTCCAGCACTAACGATTGTTACACGGCGCTTGGCAGCGGTCGGACACAGCCCTGGGGCAATAATCCTTCATTAAGCCCTGCAAGCAATGGCGGCTACTGGAGTGAATGGACCTTTGACAGCGTACAGTGCGAGGCCTGCCACGGAGCGGGCGAGACGCATTCAAATGCTCCGTCAGCTTCAAATATTACCAGCAATACCTCCCTCACAGCATGTGGACAGTGTCATACAAGACACGCCAATGATGAGGAATGCTTCGGACTCGAAGTGACCGGCGGTGCGCTGACCGGCGGAACCTCTGACGGGTTCATCAAGCACCATGAGCAGTATAATGAAATGGTAGGTTACGAGGAAACCGGCGCGGGCAAAGGCGTACATGCAGAGCTTTCCTGCGTAGCATGCCATGATCCTCACAAACGCTCCCACAAGGTACCTGACGACGTTGCAACGGCCCTTGGAATTACCGACAACAACCTGTCGGCAAAGGCAAGAGGAGCAGTAGTTGATTGTGCATCATGCCACGAGGCTCAGAAGAATGCCACAGGCACAGTCAGCAGCAGCGCGGCAATAACTGCACACAATGCAGCAGGCGTTGACTGTATTGACTGCCATATGGCGGAAGCAACAAAGTCAGGAACAGGCATCAAAGGCACATGGGGCAAGAAGGGCGACGACAAAACCCATATCTTCAAGATCAACCCCAGCGCTACAGCAGCAACAGTCGGTACGAGGACCAATTCAAAGGGCAAGACGATTGCCGAGAATTATCTCTCCACCGATTATGCATGCGGAAAATGTCATGATTCGGGAGCATTTGAAGGTTTTGGTTCCTTTGCAGCAGGCGCAACCCTTGCTGGACCAACCGACAAGGCGACTGCCGAAACATCCGCAACCAACTACCACAACGTAACCGGTATCGACGGCGGATATGTTGGCTCTAATGCATGTGCAGGCTGTCATACCTCAAATTACAATGACTGGGCGCAGTCGGGCCATCCTTACAAGTACAGGCATTCCGGCGGCGCAACACCGACTGCCGGGACCGATCCTATCTCGATGCTTCTCACCAGCAGCGGGAACAACACCATTGCCGATGTTACAGCATTTAACTATGCTTCATCAGTGTGCGTTGACGTCAGTCCGGCTGATGGCAAATGTGACGTTGGTTCTCCTGCAATAGATGCAGACGCCAACGGAAAGCTCGACTGGTCTGCAGTTAACTATGTAGTCGGCGGCTTTGGCTGGAAGGCAAGATGGGGTATCCTTGACACCTCCGGCAATGATTTAACAGGATTTGTGTGGTCCAGCGGCTCTACGGCCGGCAGTAAGGGTGCACAATACAATATGTTAGCCGGTCTCTCATACGATCCTTATTCCAAGAGGGAAGACTGGTCCAAGTACGGCTCTGCGACAGGGCAGTCCAAAGCTTATAACTGTGCTGTATGCCACAATACAAACGGCACAAACGCAAAGGCCGGCGATGAATGTACCACAGCATTCGGCAGCGGCCGCACCGAGCCATGGGCAAGCAACGCAGGCAAAGTGAGCACAAGCGCCCCTGGAGGCTATTTAAGTGAGTGGACCTTTGACAGCGTACAGTGCGAGGCATGCCATGGACCTTCAAAAGATCATGTTGCAAACCCGGTAAACGCGGCAAAATATCCGAACAAGAACCTCTCGCTTAACGATTGCGGAAAGTGCCATACAAGGCATAAAAATGATGAGGAATGCTTCGGTGACGACTTGAACGGCGCACTTACCAATGGCGCAGCCGACGGCTTCGGCAAGCATCATGAACAGTTCAACGAAATGGTGGGCGTTGTTTCGACAGATGGAACAGTCAATGGCGTTGTCACCCCGATCAATATGCCCGGAGTGCATGCGTCTCTCAAATGCCAGGATTGCCACAATCCTCACAAACGTTCTCACAAGGTTCCAAATGAGACTGCAACAGCTCTCGGGATCACTGACAATAATCTGTCTGCAGAGGCAAGAGGCGCGGTCGTTTCCTGCGAAAGTTGTCACCCCGGGAAGACACTCAAATACTATATGTATGATATTAAGTGTATTGACTGCCATATGGCTGAGGTGACCAAATCAGCGACCGGCGAGAAAGGCACCTGGGGTAAGAAGGGCGATGATAAATCGCATATCTTCAAGATAGACCCGACTGCCACAATCAATACGGTCAACGACGTCTATAAGAACTCTAAAGGCAAGACCATCTCAACCAATTACATTACCGTGGATTATGCATGCGGAAAGTGCCATGATTCTACGATGAGCACCGCTGCCGGCCTCACCTCTTTAACAAAGGCAGAAGCTCAGCTAAGAGCAACAAAAATACACATTACTACGAACACAGCTCCTACAGCGAACTATACAAAATTAATCACCGGATTAACCGTAACACTCACAGATACCTCTACCGATAGTGGTGTGGCATTCCCTGCAATGACTTCGTCCTATACCCCGGTATTCGTGAAATGGGGCGATGGGTCCTCTGATAAGATCAACGCAGGTACTCCAATCAGCCACCTCTATGCAACTGCAGGAAAGTTCATGATAAAATATACTGTACAGGACGCAGGCGGGCTATTCGGTTACAAAAATGAAGAAGTGACCGTATCTCCTTCAGAAACTATCACAGTGACCCTTAGTTCCGGATTAACGGGCAGTAATGCAAAAATCGTCCTGAAGAAGAAAGGGCCTTACGGGTGGGTTACCAAGAAAGTTAACCTTAGCAATTCAGGTACAATATTCTCAATCAAGAAGCTTGGCGATTACAGAATTAAGGTGTACAAACAAGGTTACACTTT
>JACRLN010000042.1 GCA_016215115.1 Nitrospirota bacterium | reverse complement strand
TATCCAAGGACATTACCCTTGATCCTTCCCCCCTCTTGTTCCATAAAGATACCCCACCTCCTTAAAAAGAAGAAACCGCCCTGATTCAAAAAATAACATCTGAGGCGTGTTGCTTCCACCTTTCACTGAAGGGTTACGTAATTACTCCCTTTCCGTCAATAACGATAATGGCGTCTATTGAAGAATCAGATATTGCCTTTGCCTTTGCGTCACTTTGCTTAAGCGCTTCTTCTGCCAGCTTTTGCTCGCTTACATCACGGGCTATTTCTAAAACACCTTTAAACTCTCCCTTATCGTCATGCAAAGGGGTAGAGCTGAAAAGGTAATGACCTTTTAATTTGTCTTCATATATTTCTCCTGTATGTTCTTTACCGGAAGCTAAAGTTTTACCATGAGGACAGTATGACGGGGGCTCCTCTGTGCCATGAATAACGTTATAGCAGAATTTGCCAATCAGGTCATCGCGTTTAACTCCCAATTTTTCGGCTAATTTCCTGTTGGCTTTTATAATCCTGAGTTGACTGTCTATAATAACGACGATATCAGGGATTGCGTCAAAGGTCTGTTCCCACTCATTTTTGGCTTTGATGAGGATTTCCTGAACCCGTTCCTGAATATAAATATCCTGTTTAAGTTTGTTTGTATTCTTTGTCAGCTCTTCTATAAGATGATCCTTTGCCTTGTCTTTGTCGGTCAAATTGTCTCCTCTAAATCAGTACAGCTTTATATAATTGTTGCATAGTCTATTTCAAATATTAACAACAACGACTGTCAATTGGCTACCCTTTGGTTATTAATTTGTCATTCAGACTTGTTATGGGCGACAAAAAACTATTTGGATTGTCATTCCCGCAATCTGTTAAGCGGGGATGACACGCTTTAAACAATTATTGCCACCCGCAACTGAGGGATTACTGTTCAGGTGAGATTGCTGATGAATTTTTCCATAGATCTCTTTAAACTGTCATCTGTTTCGATAAATTTCAGGCCGGATTCATATCTATATAAATCAGCATCTGCTTCTTTCAAAGAAGACCAGACTACCAAACTCTTTCTCTTAATTTCACCATTCATGGGCGGGCGCATCTTTATTGTGTGAATACTATTAACATCTAATTCCCTTTGAGTTTTCAGACATACTCCGCCGGAACTTATATCTTTTATCCTGATTGTGTCTGCGTTTTCAAACGATACCGGGCATTCATTGATATTGCTATAACGTGTATGCAGCCTTCTTTCCATCTGTTCAGTCTTTGATGTACGAAAACGCTCTTCGCTGTCACGGAGCGCCTCCTCTGCTTTTTTGAGTTCGGTTATGTTGTGAAGTATTGACAGTTTTGAAATACTTCCGTCAGGGTTTTTCAGGGGAATATCAATTATGTCATATGTCTTCTCTGTTTTAGGCCGGGTCCATTCCCAGCGCACTTTTTTTCCCGTAAAAACTTTTTTATTATTACACCAGGGACATATCTCTTTTCTTTTGTTGAGGTATTCATAACATTTGCGTTTTTCAACAGGCCCAAATTCCTGCAGTAGCAGGGAGTTAACATATTCGATATCATACTTTTGATTGACGATATATATGCCGTCTTCTACTGAATCGAGGATATTGATTAATCTTTCACGTTCATTCCAGAGCTTCTCTTCCTTCTCTTTTTGTCTCGCGATATCCCGGACAGAACAGAGAAAATAATCTTTTTCTCTGATATGCAGGGTCCTGAGGTTGAGCTCAACGGGGATATGGACCCCATTGTTACGGAAGAGGTTAATCCCGCATATACCCGAGAGCGTGCCCATCTCCGAGGCCTTATGAAAAATTGTTTTCACCACATCCTGCTCTTCTTCCGGATGAAGGTCCCTGATGTTCATGTTCCTGAGCGTTCTTATGGCATACCCGCTGAGTTCGGATGCCTTTTGATTACAGTCTGAGATCTTCAGTGTCACAGGGTCAATGAGGAAGATTGCATCCATTGCGTTTTGAAACAAAATGCGATACTTCTCCTCACTTTCCATGATGTTACCAGCTTCATCTGTATCTGAGACCTTTTTGCTCATTGTGTTTCTCTTTAGAATTATTGGTGTGGGTAACGAAGCGTCTCCATGTAAAGGAACAGGCAATTATAATTGGAAGTATAGCAGATTAATTGCAGAGGTCAAGGGATTGTATTGTTGGGGATAGTATTATCTTGTACGAATAGTTTATAATAATGTTACACCGTCTATAACCGCGACGTTTCCTGCTTCACGTTCTTCAATAATCTTGAAAAATGCAGTAGTGAATTGTCTGGTGAAGGGTAAACAGTTAATCAAAAGCTGAAAGACAGAATAAGTTTTCAGTTATTAGTTTTTCAACTGATCGCTGATAGCTGACAGCTTTTCTTATGAAAGAGGTTTTATGAAGCGAGAAGATTTAAGGAACATTGCAATTATTGCCCATGTCGATCACGGCAAGACAACCCTTGTGGACTGCATGCTGAAACAGGCGGGAATCTACCGGGACAATGAGAGGGTGCAGGAGAGGGTCATGGACAGTAATGATCTTGAGAGGGAAAAAGGTATCACCATAATGGCGAAGAATACTGCCGTCGAATACAACGGCGTAAAGATAAATATCCTGGACACACCCGGCCATGCGGATTTCGGCGGCGAGGTGGAGAGGATAATGAAGATGGTCGACGGGGTGCTGCTCCTTGTTGATTCTTCTGAAGGGCCGCTGCCCCAGACAAGATTCGTGCTGAGAAAGGCACTGGAGCTCAATCTTCCGCCGGTCCTTGTGATAAACAAGATTGACAGGCCTGATGCAAGGATTCAGGAAGTTCTAAATGAAGTGTATGACCTGTTCATTGACCTTGACGCGACAGAAGATCAGCTCGAATTCCCTATTGTTTATACAAATGCAAAAGTGGGAATTGCCAAACTTGATATGAATGATAAATCAGAGGATTTAATGCCTCTGTTTGACGTTATCCTGAAAACAGTCCCTGCGCCTGACGGCGACGGTAACGGCGTTCTTCAATACCTTGTTACAAACATAGACTATAACGACTATGTCGGCAGGCTCGCCATAGGAAGGATATTTTCCGGAACAGTGAAGATAGGCGACACGGTGGCCATGATAAACAGCAACGGGGAGGCATTAAAGCGAAAGATTACAACCATTTATACATTTCAGGGGCTTGAGCGTATTGATGCAAAGGAAGTGTCTGCCGGCGACATTGTGGCCCTTGCAGGCATTGAAGGGATAAACATAGGCGACACGATTACTGACGTGGAAAATCCTAAACCTTTGCCGAGGATAAAGGTTGACGAGCCGACCATTTCAATAGTGTTTTCCATTAACAACTCACCTTTTGCCGGCAAAGAAGGCAAATATGTGACGTCAAGAAATCTCAGGGAAAGATTGGAAAAGGAACTCCTTTACAATGTTTCTATAAAGGTCGATTTTGACGGCGCCGCGGACTCGTTTAATGTAATGGGGCGCGGGGAATTGCAGCTTGCGATCCTTGTTGAGATGATGAGGCGCGAGGGATATGAGCTTTCTGTTTCAATGCCTGAGACGATAACAAAAAAGATTAACGACGTCTTGCATGAGCCTATGGAACTGCTCGTGATAGACGTGCCGGAGGATTTTGTCGGAGTGGTGACACAGCAGGTCGGGATGAGAAAGGGCCGGATGCAGAAGATGCAGAACAACGGAAACGGCAGGGTGAGGCTTGAATTCAGGATACCGTCAAGGGGCTTAATCGGTTTCAGGTCGCAGTTTCTTACAGACACAAGAGGCACAGGACTTCTCAATCACCTTTTTGACGGATATGAGCCGTGGCACGGGCATATGTCAAAGCGGCAGACGGGAGTGCTTGTATCTGATAGAGGGGGGAAATCAACCACCTATGCGCTCTTTCACTTACAGCCAAGAGGCACATTGTTGATTAAAGAAAATATGCCTGTTTATGAAGGGATGATCATCGGCGAAAATTCGAGGGAAAGCGATCTGGACGTCAATGTTACAAAAGAAAAGAAGCAAACCAACATGCGTGCATCAGGAACTGACGAAGCGCTGATGCTGATCCCGCCGAAGCTCCTGAATCTCGAACAGGCGATAGAATTCATCAAAGAAGATGAACTTGTCGAAATAACACCCCAGTCCATCAGACTCAGAAAGAGAGTCCTTGAGGCGAATAAAAGACCGAGGGTGAAGGGGTAGGCTTTCCATAGAAATTCTTCCACAGCCTTTCATTTCAGCAACCATTGGAACAGAAAGCCTCAAGTCGTTTTCTTTAAATTTATGGGATGAGAAGGAGATGCGGTTGAAACTGGGCGTCCTAAATGAACATTATTGCATCCCTTCCCCAACCCATGGCAGTGAATGCAGTTTGCTCTTTAATAATTTCCTGTCAATAATTTTTGTTTTATATGTAGCAACCTTAACAGAGGTCAAGGCCTTACTTATGGCTATACGAACAACATCTTCATCCTTTGATTTACAGAGGATTAAACCCACGGACGGGTTTTCTTCATCGAGCTTAAGCTTCTCATCAAGCGCATCCAGATAAAACTGCATCTTGCCTGCATACTCAGGTTTAAACTTGCCGATCTTCAACTCTATTGCTACGAGACATCTATATTGTCTGTGATAAAACAAAAGGTCAACATTGTAGTCCTCGTTGCCGACTGTTATTTTGTATTCTTCACCGACGAAGGCCAGATAGCTGCTGAACTCAAGAAAGAACTCTTTCAGGTTCGTAACGATTGCCCGCCGCAGATCATGCTCCGCAAAACAATCTTTTAATCCAAGGAAGTCAAAAATATACTCATCCTTCAAGTGAGTCATCAGGTTCTTTTCTTTTGAGTGTGGGACTAACTTATCGGTCTTTCTGGAGAGCATAAACCGTTCATAGAGTGAGGCATTGATCTGCCTTTCAAGTTCACGGCGGGACCATCGTTCATTTATGCAGGTTCTTAAATAAAAATCTTTTTCCTCCAAAGAATCAGTTTGATGTACTATCACTAAATTATGAGACCAGGATAATTCTGCAACCAGTGGTTGCAGTTTTTGATTATCTTTGTATGTTTCAAATATTTTCTTCATCTCCCATAAATTTCTACTCGAAAATCCCTTCATATCAGGGAACTCTTTCTGAAGGTCTTGTGACAGAGTTTCCACGATGCCCTGTCCCCAGTTGGAAACTTCAACTTTTTCATAAATGCTTTCTCCTATGCTGAGGTACAATTCAACTAATTGCCTGTTAACTGTCTTGTATGCCTTCTGCCTTGCAGTTATAATCTCATCTTTTAACCTGCCCAGAAATTTCTTGTAGTCATTCTTTTTTACTAAATTCCTTTTTTCAGCCATGTATTCTCCTTTCCCCAATTCATTGAATTCGAACGTCTTGTTTCCATTTGTTAAAAGCAGACGTCTCATGTCTATCATCGCAAATAGAACGGCGGATATTGGTTAATGCGATTAATGCAAATTGAAAACTGCAACCTACTGCCTATACACCTGATCGAAATGATACGAATGATTGATGGAAGAAAAAGGGGATCTAGGAAGAAAGCTCCACGCTCAGGTGTTTTAAATAATGCAGCGTTGGAACCAAAGTCCCGGAGTCTGTTACTTAGGGTTATATTGAATCATTGTCTATTTCATTAACCGAAATTTGGTCACGTCTATTGTTTTATCTGTGTACGTTAACTCAATGATGTTTTCCTTGAAATTGATATAGATATCTATTGTATTTTGCTTGTATTTGGAATCATCAGTAATGATTTTCTGAATTTCTCGAAAAGGTATCAATAAAATTCCATCTCTCGGAACAAGCAGAGAACCTTCAGCCTTTTGCAATAACCCTTTTCTTTTTTCTGAGGTCGTATTTAATTATCATTAAAACCTAATCCCCAAATACTTTCTCATACCTGTCTTCTGTCCATTCCCATATTGAGACATCGTATTTGTCTGATGCATTTATCTCTGAAGGTTTGTATCCATGATCATGAGCTATCTCTCCAAATGCTCTCTTAGCCTCTTTCAGAGAATTGAAATAATTGACCTCATTTGTCATGCCTCTGTCTACTGCAATGACCAGATACTTTGCTACTGCCAATTGTAATAATTTATTAGTCATCGGCAAATCCTCACCTAAATCTCTTCTATAGTTTCCACAGTACCCTTTGCGATACCTTCTACTTCGATTGCGATTTCTTTAGTGCGATTACGAAGTTGAACGCGCGTCTCGATTACTCGCCGGGTTTCATCAGCAATATTCTTACAAGTCTTGACATCTTTTGGAATCGGCAGGACCACTTCAAACAAGCGCTTGCCCAACGTATCGATAATATCGCGGGTGAATTGTTTGGCGCGCATTTGACGCCGGACAATCGGAGTATTCAGGAGAGCAAGCAAGAGGTAAGGATCGAGTTTTTTCTTGTCATGGACGCGCAGTTTGTACATGCCTCCGCAATAGAGAATCTTCGTGTCGTCCTCAGTTAAAATACAGGACGTACCAACAAGATATGTTCCATCACGAACTACAAAAATGTCCTCAGGTTGAACATCCTGCTTGTTTGCCTCATAGATTGCTTCACTAACGCTTTGTTTAGGATCACCCTTGAGTTCCCAGTTCGAGATGTCAGATGTTCGTATGAAGGGAATATGTCCCGTCCCGTACGCCATTTTACCGATCTCGATGCCGGTATCCCAGTTGACAACTTTGCTTTTTACGAGGTCATTTATGGTGACCAATTCATGCGTTCGCTTCAACCCTTTCAATGTGTCATCAAGCTGAGGATCATAGTACTTCGGAATAAAAATACCGCTTCGAATATACGATATTGAACGTGCAAAGCCAGTATTGCCAAGCAGTTCACTGCGCCATAACCAGTCCTCAGGAATTGGGGAGTCAAGACATTCGAGTTGCCCTTCAACCCACAGCGGAATTTTTCGTATCCGCTCTCGAAGGTCTATCCTTTGTGTTACATTCAATCGCACCTCGTTAGAAATACGGTCACGTAAAGATTTCTTTTGGGGAACGGGTAACACCAGATCAAGATACCTATTGCCGACAGTATCTATGATGTCAGCAGTAAATTGATTTGCACGTATTTGCTGCTTAACTGTCGGACTATTCAGGCAAGCCAGGAAAAGGTAAGGCGATACTGGTGATGCTTCGTTCAATCTAAACTTCAGGATATGTGATTGATAAAGACATGGGAGATCATGATTTGTGAGAACGCATGCTTGACCGATCAGATAGGTACCGTCACGCACTAAAAATATATCGCCTGCTCTAACGTCTTGTTTAACAGAGTAGGCGGCGTAGATTTCCTCACTCACACCGTGTTTGGGATCTGCCTTGACTTCCCAATTGACGATATCAGAAGTTCTTATAAAAGGTATCTCCCCAGTTCCATACGCCATCTTTCCTATTTCATCACCAGTAGCAACGGAAAGATGGCCGTCGTCTTTTAAATCCTTAATGGATAGCAGTTGATGCGTTGTTTTAAGTTTCCTGAGGCGTGCTAATAATTCAGGATTGTAAAATTTCGGGATGAAAACTCCATTGCGGATTTTACTATTCGGCAGTACAAATCCGAGATGGTCTTGCTGAATGTTCACCATGAGCCGATGATCTCCTTAAACTTTTTGGTTACAAGTGGAATGTCATCAAGAAGCATTTCCTTTCCAGTTGCGTCTTTACGTATCGTAGGGTTACCTCTTGAATCATGGCCGCACCATTTTGCATCAGCCATAAAGATGTCCCAATCCTCATCCGGTTTGGGCGGTGTGTTTTCCAGAAATAGGACGCAAGTCTTTGCATGGGTACCACCCTTACCGCTCGTCTTGAAAAGCGGCTCGGGCATTGAAATAATGCCGCGTATCTTAACTTTTTTCCTCAGATGGGTTACGACATACTCGTAGGTAGGCATACCGAATACGGCCTCGGGTAAAACTATACCTAACCTCCCGCCCGGCTTTAGTAATTGAAGACACCGTTCTAAAAAAAGAATTTGAGGTGGTTGATCCTCGTGAAGAGTTGTTGTTTTCTCAATCTCCTTAGTCTCTTTATTCCGCGTCCATTTGTGTCCGAAGTCGTATTGGGATAAAATGGGCACGCCTTTTACAACAATTTTCTTGCCGAATGGCGGGTTGGTCAGCACAACATCAAAGGCGCCAAAATTAATCTTTTCGCGCATAGCTGCTGGCCAGTCTTCAGACCGTGTAAGAGAGTTCGCACAGAAAACACCTCCGCGACCATCCCCGACAAGCGCCATATAAGCCTTACAGACTTTCGCAAGAAACGCATCCTTATCCGCGCCCCGAAAATATTCCATGGCAACTCGAACTTTTTCCTTGAACCTCCTGTCCGGTTTCCATTCGTGTTTGTTGGCTTTGACGTCCACATGCCGCCAGATATGCTCCAGGGCGCCGATGAGAAAACCACCGGAACCACAGGCTGGATCAATGATCTTTTCACCCGGCTTGGGATCGAGAATTTCGACCATCATCTTTACAACGTTACGCGGGGTAAAGAATTGACCTTCTGCCCCACGCAGGGCAGGACCGATGAAGACCTCAAAGGCATCGCCTATTGCATCACGGTCAGCCTCCATGATGCAGTAGTTTTGGAGTTCACCGACCACATAATAAAGGCTTTCGGCATCAAGTTTAAGTACAACCTCAGAGTCAAATACATCCTCAAAGTAGTCTGTCTTGACGCGATTGAATATTTTTGCAATACGCTTTTGGACATCAGTAATGTCTTCGCCCACTCCGGCCCGAAATGTGACGGTTTCTGAGGGTGCAGTTTCTTGTTCATCGAGAATCTTACAGAACAAGATGTTGATGATTTCCTGCGCCAAAGCTTCATCGCGGGTGATGCCGGTTGTCATGCCTGCCAGATGATTGCGGAGGTCACGGAATACGGACTTTAAATTAGACGGCTTCTTGAGGTCCTTGCGCGCGAAGAGGCCGATGTCCTCAATGCGCTGACCGGAGCGGGGAATATTGGGGAGCGGCGTATAGGTGCGCGAGCCGTCCTTGAGGTGTATCTTCCGCAAATATTCGTGCTCGTCCCCGTTGAACCAGACGCCCACCTCAGCCGAAGACATGTCCATATAGAGTTTGAGCTGTTCAACACCGTCTTTTCGGTTCTTCTTCTTGCACTCAACGACCATGAATAAATCGTCCTCGGTTTTTTTGGACGAGCGAAAGACAGCGATGTCCACAGGGTAGGTTTTTTCCTCGTCAGAGGGACGTTTCCTTACTCGATGCTGTGGGCGAGTTTGAATATGCGATTTCGGATAATCGTAATCCTCGACTAAACGCTGCGCGAATACCTGGACCGCCTCCACTTCTTCCGGTGTTGCTTTGATTGGTTCGCCGCTGATAAAGTCAAGCATATAACCAGCTTTTAATTCTGCCTCTGGTGTCTTCTTTTTTTTAGTCATGTTTCCGCCTATATCTAACAAGTTTCATAGATCACCATTTCATATTGCAGTTAGTTTCCAGCAATAATTGCATATGAATTTATTTCTCTTTCCTCACTCCTTTAAACGGCAACTTATCCGCCTTTTGATCAATAAATAAATTAGTCTCTTTGTCTATTTTTGTCCAGCGCTCATTGTGAGAGTTATAAAACTGTGTGCGATTTTTAATTGCTCCTTGTCTGTGATTGTCTCCATACGGTGCATTTTTTGCCATGTTCAAACCTCCAACTTTGGAATTGTTGTTACTGCCACTCCCTGAACCTGAAAATTTTCTGCCAGGATAATCGGTTTATGATTTTTATTGCTCGACCTTGGCATTAAAACGACACAATTCTTATTATGCTGAAACTCTTTGACAGTTGCTTCATCATCAATCAGCGCTACAACTATATCGCCGTTTTGTGCCGCTGACTGCTGGCGAACAAGGATTAAATCTCCGTCATTGATTCCGGCTTTATTCATAGAATTGCCTTTAGCCCTAAGCAGGAAATATTTAAACCCGGGTCTTGCAAGGGAAACAGATACCGGGATAAACCCCTCAATATTTTCCTGAGCCAAGATAGGCACTCCACAAGCCACTATACCAACTAAAGGAATATTGACTGTGCGGGCATGAACTGAATCTGCTTCAATATCTTTAATTAACTGCAAATCTCCATTTGAACGCTTTTTTAAAATACCTTTCTGGATTAATTCCTCAATAATTAACGCAGCCGATCTCGGGGATTTATATTCAAGCGCTGTCATCAGTTCACGTACAGATGGGGTTTTTCCTTTATGCATAAGCCAGTTTCGTATACAGCGAACTGCGTCTGCCTGTTTTTGACTGAGTTGTACTTTCATAGTTAATACAAAGTGTATAATAGTGTATTAAATTAGTCAAGCGGAAAAATTGGCAGCAGTGGCAGGACGTTGATAACCTAGTCAACTTGTGTTGTGATGGTCCTTAGATTGGAGTGGGCTAATGGAGTGGCTAAAGGGGTCAGGCTAAAAATTGAGTTTATCATCTCAAGATTTAAGCCTGACCCCATTTCCCCGCACGATTGGTAAATAAGTACAATATTTGCGTAAGCCCTCTCAAGTAATACTGTGATTCTTCCGTAAAGTGAGGGTAATATTACCACCGAAAGGAAAAAGGTCATGTCAAAATATATCTCATGTAAAGGGAAAATAGTAACTGCGGCTGGAACCGGCATCAATCTGGCTTTAGGAGTGCTTTATACCTGGAGCATATTTAAAGTTGCAATCAAACAGTCCATTGAAACAGGCGGCGCCGGTGCATTTAACTGGGATTTAACTTCAATTAATGACCCCTATGCCTTATGCTGTCTCGTATTTGCCTGCACAATGATACTTGCGGGGAAATGTCAGGATAGATTGGGGCCGCGAATTACCGCCTTTACCGGCGGGATACTGGTTGGACTGGGATTTATTTTCATATCTCTAACGACATCATATTTCGTATGGATGTTAGGCTTTGGAGTTTTCATCGGGACCGGTATTGCATTCGGTTATTCATCTGCAACACCTCCGGCATTGAAATGGTATCCGCCTGCAAAGACCGGAAAGATCGCCGGCATTGTCGTATCCGGTTTTGGGCTTGCCTCTGTTTATATTGCACCGCTTTCACAGTATCTTCTCAGCAACTGGGGGTTGCAGGGCACCATGCTTTTTTTCGGTATCGCTTTTTTTATTGTCGTGAGCCTGTTATCCATGTTTCTGGTCAATCCGCCCGAAAGCTATGTGGCACAAGGGATGACAGAACGGAGGTCGAATACCCAAGCGGGTATCAAGGCAAGGGTCTCGTTTGAGGAGGTGAATTACACCCCGCAGGATATGCTGAAGACACATTCCTTCTGGATGCTCTGGATATTGTATTTTATAGGCGCCGGCGCAGGACTGATGGTAATAGGAAGTGTTGCCGGGATGGCAAAAAGCAGCATGGGATCAAACGCCTTTCTGGCTGTTGCAATTATGTCAGTCGGAAATGCAGGAGGCCGCATTGCAACCGGGATCCTGTCCGACAAGATAGGAAGGACCCGGACACTTGCCAGTATTTTTATACTTCAGGCATTGATGATGTTCATGGCAGTACCCATTGTCGGGGCAAAGGCGCCGAACGCAGCCTTGCTTGTAATCATTGCCACTTTTATCGGGTTTAATTACGGCGCTAACCTAACTTTGTTTCCGTCTTTCACAAAAGACTTTTGGGGTTTGAAAAATTTCGGTGTCAACTACGGGCTTATGTTTACTGCATGGGGAGTAGGAGGATTTGTTATGATCAAGGCGTCTCAGATGCTGCTTGCAGGCACCAATACATTTACATCCTCGTTCATTGCAGCGGCAGTTCTTCTGATCACTGGTGCCGGCCTGAGTTTTTTCATAAAAGACAGGAAGGAAATGGCAAGGCGTGAGACTGCACGTCAACTTGCCACCCAGTCATCATTGCAATGTCCGCCACATGCAGAGCCGCAGAAGCAAACAAACAAGAAGCCTGCCCCGATGATTGCGCCAGAATAACACTTCGCTTCACATAGTTGGTGCTTATTGCGTAAGTAATCCTTTATTTCAAAAAATGTAATTAGAAGCAGATAGAAGGGGCTTGCGCCTGCTTCAACCCGGTTTCTTTACAAAAGAAATTAAGTTCTTTATGACATGTGACGATATAACCTTAAGGCCATGCCAGTGAGATACGTTAAAAAAGAACAACAGCGGATTGAGAAGTTAGAGTCAACGGTCAAGAACTATATTGAGCACCACCTTGGCAAGGACTGCGAGAGGTCTCATACCTTTGACTTTTATATCGGGCTTGCCTATGCCATGCGGGACAGACTTATAGAGGAATGGCTTGCCACGCAGAGGTCTTATTATAAGACTAAGGCCAAGCGGGTTTACTATCTTTCCCTTGAATTCCTGGTCGGCAGGACGCTTGGCAACAGCATGGTAAACCTGGGAACTGAAGATGAATGCACAAAGGCCATGGAAGCGCTGGGCTGCAAAATGGAGGATATAAGAGAGGCGGAGTGGGATGCAGGGCTTGGCAACGGAGGATTAGGCCGTCTCGCTGCCTGTTTCCTTGATTCCTTTGCTACATTAGGAATTCCTGCTTACGGATACGGAATAAGATATGAATATGGACTCTTTTACCAGAAGATTAAGGACGGGTATCAGGTTGAAACTCCTGATAACTGGCTGAGGTATGGCAATCCATGGGAAATAGCCCGGCATGGACATTTTTTCTCAGTCCATTATTATGGAAGGGTAAACCAGCATACAGACTCAAATGGAATATTGAGAAATGAATGGGTTGATACCGAAGAAGTTATGGCCATGGCATGCGATACCCCAATCCCGGGTTACAGGAACGACAATGTGATCAATATGAGACTCTGGACCGCAAAGTCTTCGAGGGATTTTGATTTACACTTTTTTAATGGCGGCAATTATATCCACGCAGTTGAGAACAAGGCAAAGTCAGAAAGCATCTCAAAGGTGCTCTATCCCTCAGATCACATTATGGAAGGAAGGTTGCTGAGGTTGAAGCAGCAGTATTTCTTTGTCTCCGCGACCTTTCAGGACATCATAAGGAGATATAAAAAAGAGGAGCCTGCTTTTGATAACTTTACAAAAAGAGTGGCTGTGCAGCTCAATGACACTCATCCCGCAATTGCAATTCCGGAGCTTATGAGAATTTTACTGGATATTGAAGGTCTTCCCTGGGAGAAGGCATGGGATATAACAGTCGAGACCTTTGGGTATACAAATCACACTGTAATGCCAGAGGCCCTTGAAAAATGGCCTTTCTCAATGTTTGAAAATCTATTGCCAAGACACGCGCAGATTGTCCATGAGATTAACAGGAGGTTCCTCGAAGAGGTAAACTGGCGTTTCCCCGGAGACATTGAAAAGAGGAAAAGGATGTCACTTATTGAAGAGAGCGATGAAAAACTGATAAGGATGGCAAATCTTGCGATTGTGGGAAGCCACTCTGTTAACGGAGTTTCAAAACTTCATACTGAGATACTCAAGAACCGGATATTTAAAGATTTTTATGATATGTTCCCTGAGAGATTCAATAATAAGACAAACGGCATTACACCCCGAAGGTGGCTTAAGAAGGCAAATCCTCTCTTATCCGACCTTATTACAGAAAATATAGGCGATCAGTGGATCACTGATCTTGATGAGTTAAAAAAACTTGCTCCGCTGTCTGAAGATAAGAAATTCAGGGAAAGATGGATGGACGTAAAGAAGGAAAATAAAAAACGGTTCGCTGAATACATTTCAAAAAAGAACAATATAAGTGTTGACGCGGGATCTATGTTTGACGTCCAGGTCAAGAGGATCCATGAGTACAAAAGACAACTCCTGAATGTCCTGCATGTTGTAACCCTCTATAACAGGATAAGACGCGGTTATTATGAAGCTGTCTCCCCCCGCACTGTTATGTTTTCCGGAAAGGCGGCTCCCGCATACTGGATGGCAAAGCTTATAATCAAACTTATTCATTCCGTGGCAGACGTTGTTAACCACAGCAAAGAGGTGGGAGACAGATTAAAGGTGGTTTTCCTCAGTAATTATAATGTCTCTCTTGCTGAAAGGGTAATACCTGCTGCTGATTTGTCTGAGCAGATTTCAACCGCCGGAACCGAAGCGTCCGGTACAGGCAATATGAAGCTGTCATTAAACGGCGCCTTGACAATCGGCACCCTTGACGGCGCAAATATCGAAATAATGGAAGAGGTGGGCAGGGACAATATATTTATCTTCGGGCTTACCCCGGAGGAGGTTCTGGAATTGAAGGGTTCGGGTTATAATCCTTACAGTTATTATGAGAAGAACCACGAATTGAGAGAGGCATTAGACATGATAAGGAGCGGATATTTTTCTCCTGAAAATGCAGGGCTTTTTAAACCTGTAGTTGATTCCATCCTCTATCATGGTGACACATATATGGTCCTTGCTGATTACGAATCCTACATCAACTGTCAGGAGAGGGTCGGCAATCTCTATGAAGACAAACACGAATGGGCTAAAAAGTCCATCTTAAATGTTGCAAATATGGGAAGATTCTCCAGCGACCGCACCATAATGGAATATGCAAGAGAGATATGGGGGATAGAGACTGAGAAGAAGAAATAAAATATGGAACGGCGCAGTTGCAGGGACGTTACTTCTCCATCAGCTTCTTCACACTTGGGAAAGCATCGATATTTGTATGCGGGATGAAGAGTCCTGAGACATATTCATTCATAAATGAGTGCGAGACCGAAAGCTCAATATAGGTCATCTTTTTTGCAATCTCTTCCGCCTCTGCACGCAGCTTCCGTGACAGCAGACAAAGATATGCTCCTGTGACAGATGTATTACCTTTATACTCAAATTTTTCTTTCGGCAGTTCGGGGAGCATGCCGATCATGATCGCTTTTTCTATGTCCAAAAATTTACCGAAACCACCGGCTATATAAATCTTCTGTATATCATCAAATGTGTAACCCACTTCCTTGAGAAGGGTTGAGAAACCTGCATATATCGCTGCCTTGGCCCTGATGATGTTTTCTATATCAGATTCTGCAAGTACGAGTTCCATACCATCCCCTGAATAGACTACAAACTCCAGACCTCCCTCGCCCTTTCTAACATTGCTTGAAACATCTTTCTGAAGTTTTCCCTTCTGGTCAATTATCCCGGTAAGGAACATTTCTGCAATCGCATCAATCATTCCCGAGCCGCATATCCCGGTAGGTTTTACATTGTCACCGATGATTTTCAGTTCGAGTTTAAGCGTTTCAGGATGGATTTTCACACCTTCAATCGCCCCATCAGTGGCCCGCATGCCGTGTTTAATGCCGCTTCCCTCAAAACACGGACCCGCCGAGCATGCCGCAGCCACGAGCCATTCGGCATTCCCGAGTACTATTTCGCCGTTTGTACCAATATCAATGAACATGCATAACTCCTGCTTTTTATGCAGTTGGGTCGCAAGCACTCCTGAGACTATGTCTCCGCCTACGTAGCTGGCAATGCACGGGAAGGCATACACCGGTATGTTAGGATTTACCTTGACGCCGAGTTCTCCTGCATATGAAAGCGGAAAGGCGTTTGCAGTTGGAATATACGGTTCTTCTCTGATTGCAGAGGGGTCCAGCCCTAAAAACAGATGCGTCATCGTCGTGTTGCCCGTAATTACAACGCAGTCTATAGAGTCAATATTTATGCGATGGTTTTTCCTTATTATGGAAAGCAGGACATTTATGTCAGTAACAACAACGTCATTCAGTTCTTTTAATTTATTGTGCTCAGTGGCATGGACAATTCTGGTAATTACATCGTCACCAAAGCGTATCTGTGAATTGTAGGTAGATGCGATGTCCACAAGTTCCCCATTTATCAGGTCAATGAGAAAAACAACGATGGTTGTAGTGCCGATATCAACGGCAACACCGTACTGCGGGGTCTTCTTTTTGCCGGGAGTAATGCGTATTATCTCTTCACAATCTTCAGTGTGAATCGTGCAAAGCGTAATCTCCCAATTTTCCTTTCTCATGGTCTTTGCAAGATCCGGCATGAATCTAAAAGGGACTCTTAAACACCCCATACCCTTTGAAAATAGTTCCCGCCTTAACCTCTCGAGGTCACTGATATTATCATCAAGGGTCGGTGGCGGCAGTTGCAGGACAATCCTTTCTGTAAGGGGATCGATTTTTGCGCCTGTTGAATTTAAAAGGGTCTGCAGGTCTTTTGATTTTCCCGTAACGACCTTGCCTTCAACTACCAGCATAGATTCTTTCGGAATATCAATGAGTACATCTTCGGAAGGGAATGTTCTGCATGCAAGGGTATAGCCTTTATCAACTTCTTCATGAGAGAGTTTTATCTTTGATTTGGAAACGGCCTGCCCGGATTTTATAATTATCTTGCACTTTCCACACGTGCCTTTCCCTCCGCAGGAAGAAGTGAGGTATATGCCTGCGTTTTTGAGGGATTCCAGAATGGAGGTGCCCGGTTTTATTTCAATTCGTTTGCCGGAAGTTAGTGTGATTTCCATTTATTAAGTGAGTCCTTTTGTGTTAAAAAATCTGTTTCTGCTGTGCGAGCGTAGGGGCAATTCATGAATTGCCCCTACATTTATTTATTCAGTTCCTTCGCCGCATCAACTGCATGATATGTGAGTATCAAATCAGCGCCTGCGCGTTTCAAAGAGGTCAGCAATTCCATAACAACCTTCATTTCATCTATCCAGCCAAGTTTAGCTGCAGCCTTGACCATTGAATATTCCCCGCTTACATTATATGCTGCAACCGGGACATCGAAGGTGTCTTTTACATCTGAGATGATATCCATATAACACATTGCCGGCTTGACCATAACAATGTCTGCGCCTTCTTCGATATCGAGAGCAACTTCTTTTATCGCCTCCCTCCTGTTTGCGGGGTCCATCTGATAAGAACGTCTGTCTCCGAACGAAGGGGTTGATTCCGCCGCCTCCCTGAAAGGAGAATAAAATGCGGAGGCGTACTTGGCGGCGTAACTCATTATAGGGATATCATCAAATCCGTTTTCATCAAGTATATTCCTTATAGCCATTATGCGTCCATCCATCATATCAGAGGGAGCAACCATGTCAGCGCCTGCCTTTACATGTGAAAGCGCTTCCCTTGCAAGCAGTTCGAGGGTTGGATCGTTCAATATCTTACCGTTTTTTATAACACCGCAGTGACCGTGACTCATGTATTCACACATGCAGACATCTGTTATAACAACGAGTTCAGGAACTTTGTCCTTGATTGCCTTTATGGTTTTTTGTACAACTCCTTTCGGGTTGTATGCCTCGGTACCGCGTTCATCCTTATGTTCCGGGATACCGAAGAGTATGACGGCAGGGATTCCAAGTTTGTAGGCATTTTGCGCCTCTTTTACTATCTCATCTAAAGACATCTGGAAACATCCCGGCATTGAAGATATTTTCTTTTTAACCCCTTTCCCGAATGTAACAAACATGGGATATATAAAATCATTCGGTGTCAGATGTGTTTCTCTTACCATATCTCGTACTACTTTGTTATGCCTGAGTCTCCTGGGTCTATGAATTGGGAAAGACATATTTGGCTCCTTTCAATATTAATATCATGGTCTTGGGCTATATAAAGTATAGCAAAATTCCATATTTTTGCTCAGCCTTAGATTTTACCTCCGTGGGTATTGACAAAAAAACAAAACTATTATAGTATGATTATTAACAATTCTTCTTTTTTTACAATTCCCGTTTGAGTTGAAAGGTTAAAATCTCCAAGCGTATATTTTTTCTGGAAGAAATTTAAGGAGAGCATCATATAATTTACATATTTTAGATTAAAATTAGTTTTAAAAGGCAAGTTCACATTTTGCCTTTACTTTTAAACTGCTTTATACCCTAAGTAAATAATCCCACAAAAAAGGAAACTATCCCATGGCAGAGAAGAACAAAAATCAAGGAGAGAGTATGAATATTACAGACCTCAAAGAAAGGACTATTGATGAATTAACCAAAATGGCGAAAGGATTAAGCGTTGAAGGTGCAAGAGGACTCAGGAAACAGGACCTAATATTCTCAATACTGCAGGCACAGACTGAAAAAACAGGTTTGATCTTTGGAGAAGGAGTGCTTGAGATATTGCCTGACGGTTTCGGTTTTCTCCGTTCTCCTAATTACAGTTACCTGCCCGGGCCTGATGATATATATGTCTCACCTTCACAGATTAGAAGATTTAATTTGCGCACCGGAGACCTTGTAACAGGACAGATACGGCCTCCGAAAGAAAGTGAAAGGTACTTTGCACTCTTAAAAGTTGAGGCTATCAATCATGAACCGCCTGATGAAAATATTGAAAGGGCCTTATTTGACAACCTTACTCCTTATTATCCGACAGAGGCCATAAACCTTGAATATCACAAAGATGATTATTCAACAAGGGTTATGTCGCTCGTCACTCCTATAGGAATGGGGCAGAGGGGCATGATTGTTGCAGCGCCGCGAACGGGTAAGACAATGCTGCTTCAGTCCATAGCTAAGTCGATTAAAAAGAACCACCCCGATGTCCATCTGATTATCCTCCTTATTGATGAAAGACCGGAAGAGGTTACTGACTGGAAGCGTCAGGTAGGCGCAGAAATAATAAGTTCGACATTTGACGAGCCGCCGCAGAGACACATCCAGGTTGCAGAAATGGTTATTGAAAGATCAAAGCGGCTCGTTGAATCAAAGAAAAATGTTGTAATTCTTCTTGATTCAATAACAAGACTTGCGAGGGCGTATAATGCAGTGATTCCGGCCAGTGGAAAAGTCCTTTCCGGCGGTCTTGATTCAAATGCCCTTCAGAAACCTAAAAGATTTTTCGGAACTGCCAGAAATATTGAGGATGGCGGAAGTTTGACAATTCTTGCTACAGCTCTTATCGATACCGGCAGCAGGATGGATGATGTTATCTTTGAAGAGTTCAAGGGAACCGGCAACATGGAATTGCATCTTGACAGAAAACTTGTGGACAAGAGAATATTCCCGAGCATCAATATTAATGCCTCGGGCACAAGAAAAGAAGAACTTCTGGTGGAGAAGAATGTACTTCAGAGGATGTGGATTTTAAGAAAAGTGCTTCATTCGCTCAGTACAGTTGAAAGCATGGAATTCCTGCTTGACAAAATTACCGGGACCAAGAGCAATAAGGAATTCCTTGATATGATGAATAAGTAGGAATACGGTCACGGGTACCGGATTTAAGTTTTTACACAAAGGAAGTACTTTGATCCCACGAGGGGTTTAAAATTTCGAGGCCGATTCTATTTGTTAAACGATGAGGCAATGTTTGTTTTGACCACATTATCCTGCATTGCAGGTTGACTATTTCTCCGGAATTGGGTTCAAATCTAAGTTCAAGCATTTCCTGTGGCTTAAAATTAATTTCAGTATTTGTTGATGCAGTGACTATATAAGCACCTACATTGGAAAGATTTTCTATTACACATTCAAAGCTTTTGCCGCCATAGATGATCTCAGCTTTATAACCGACAGCTATTCTTTTACTTCGCCTGTTCTCCATCTGGAATTATAATAACACATTTTATTTTGTAGGGGCGAACGGCCGTTCGCCCCTACTACATCAATTCCCTGAAATCATGTATGGTAAAAAATTCATTTGTTTTTTTAGGCTCGGCTTTTGAACTCGCTTTTGCTTTAAAAATTAAATATTTGATCCCGTATTCTCTTGCCGTTTTAAGTACCTCCTCTGTATCGTCAATAAAAATAGATTTTTCTTTATCGAATTTCAATTTTTTCTCTGCAAGGCGCCAGAATTCAATGAACTCCTTTGGATAACCGACATCAAACGAGCACAGCACGTCATCAAAATATTTTCCTATCTCTGTTTTGCCGAATTTTATTTTTACTGTCTTGAAATGGGCGTTTGTGACGAGAAAAATCTTTTTCCTGCGTCTTCTCATCATTTTCAGGAAATCAATTACATGTGGATGCACTTCAATGAGATGTCTTATCTGCTCTTTAAGGGCAGGGATATCAAGATGGAGTTCCTTTGACCAGAAATCAATATCGCACCAGTTCAATGTTTTTTCATGCGATTTATATGTCGTATACAAAAAGTCCTTTGCAGCGCCGAAGGTCATATTATGTTTCTCCGCGTATTTTTCAGGCACCAGATGTCCCCAGAAATAATCGTCGAAATACAGGTCCAGCAATGTGCCGTCCATGTCGAGGAGGATATATTTTATTTCTTTTAAAGGTATTGCTTTGAGCATTGTAATCCTTTTACGAGATTGGTTATTATGAAAATTATTGTAACATTTTTTAAACGGGAACCACAGAGAGCACAGAGAGAAGTGTATAATAATAAACTAGAATGAATAATTAAATATTCCTTAATTGTTTACTATTCACTTTTAATTGTTAATTTAATCTCCGTGTCCTCTGTGGTTAAAAAATGAAAAAACTTCTTGTGACAGGCGCCAGCGGTTTCCTTGGATGGAATATCTGTAAAATCGCGAAGAAAGAATGGAATGTATACGGAACGGCCTATTCTCATCCGGTAGAAATTGACGGCGTTAACATTATCAAAGCTGATTTGACGGATTTTAGAGAAATCAAGAAACTGTTTCGTGAGGTTCGTCCTGATTCAGTCATTCATACAGCAGCAGCATCTGACCCCAATTATTGCCAGATGCATAAAGAAGAATCGCATAAAATCAATGTGGACGCCTCCATTCATATAGCCGGCCTGTGCGCGGATTTAAAAATTCCCTGTGTCTTTACATCTACCGACCTCGTTTTTGATGGCTTAAAAGCCCCTTACCGTGAAGAAGACCCTGTTTCTCCAATAAACATTTACGGAGAGCAAAAGGTTCTGGCCGAGGAAGGAATGAGGAAAAGATATACCGATACAGCAATATGCCGCATGGTTTTGATGTTCGGTTTGCCGGGTACTGTGTCTGAAAGTTTTATTCAACCGATGATAAAGGCGATGAGAGAAGGAAGGGACCTGCGGCTGTTTACTGATGAATTCAGAAATCCGATCAGTGCGCAGACCGCAGTTCACGGGCTTTTCATTGCTCTGGAAAAAGTAAAGGGCTTAATACACCTTGGAGGCCGGGAAAGGATGTCACGGTATGATTTTGGCAGGTTGCTGGCAGAAGTTTCAGGACACCGGGATGCCCGGTTAATACCGTGCCTGCAGAAAGATGTGAGTATGGCAGCGCCGAGACCGCCGGACATCACGTTTGAAAGCTCAAAGGCATATGCATTGGGTTTCAGTCCTTTGCCGTTGAGGGAAGAACTGCGGAGGCTTGCTGAGGGATTATAGTTTATAATGTTTAATAGTGTTAATTACCTAACTATAGAAATATAGTAAAGGAGTATCTATGTCACAGATAATGGATGGCCGGAAGCTTTCAGACCAGATCAAGGAGAAAGTTAAAAAAGATATTGAAGATTTAAAAGAACATGGAATAGATGTCGGGCTTGGATTGCTGATGGCAGGAGAGAACCTTGCTTCAAAAGAGTATCTGTACGCTACAATTCAGGCCTGCAAAAAAGCCGGAATTGCGTCACATCAATTTAAATTGTCTGATAGCGCATCAGCAAATGAAATCCTCAATGTCGTTCATTCAATAAACAGAGATGAACGAATTAATGGGCTCCTCGTACTTTTGCCGCTTCCCAGGAGGATTAATACGCGGAGGGTTGTAAATGAGATAGCTCCTGAAAAGGATATAGACGGCCTTGGCTCCCTGTCAATCGGTAGGCTTGCAGCAGACGAATCCACTTTTCAGATATTCAAGCAGGGTGATTATGAATCACTTTACAGAAGCGGGACCATGACTGCTGTTTCGGGTTTTTTGCCCTGTACTCCATTTGGGGTTATCAGGCTTATTGAATATTACGGAGTAAACATAAAAGGGAAACATGCCGTTATTATCGGAAAGAGTCTCGCCGTTGGAAAACCTCTCTCTCTTATGCTTCTTGCAAAAGAGGCGACAGTTACCGTTTGCCACAGGGAGACAAAGGACCTGGGATATTTTACACGGCAGGCAGATATTCTCTGTACGGCAACGGGGATGAAGGGATTGATAAGAGGTGATATGGTTAAAGAAGGCGCGGTAATTGTGGATATCGGGATTAACGTTCTGCAGGATGGTTCAATTGCTGGAGATGTTGATTTTGAATCAGTTGAAAAGAAGTCGTCATTTTTAACACCTGTTCCGGGCGGTGTTGGACCCGTAACAATAGCCATTCTGCTGGAGAATACCGTTCGTTCTGCACAGAATAATCAGTTCTTAAAACATCCGCTAATAATAGGTTAGAATTCAATTCCACTGTTCAAGCTGCTTGCGGCAGTTCACAATATCCGTTTAATTTTGGCGAACGCCTCTTCTATGATTTTTGGCTCAGGCAGGAACGTGGTCCTGAAGTACACTCCATCTTCCTGCCTGCCGAACCCTGAGCCCGGGACGAAGACAACTCC
Organism: Nitrospirota bacterium; assembly: GCA_016215115.1. GTDB lineage: Bacteria > Nitrospirota > Thermodesulfovibrionia > UBA6902 > UBA6902 > SURF-23. The sequence goes on along the minus strand of JACRLN010000042.1, from coordinate 18,083 downwards.
TTCCTTAAGCGCGGCACGCACGAATTCTATGTCCTTCTTCCATCTCTGCGTTTCTATCTTTATGAATGCGTAGAAAGCGCCTTTCGGAACCGGGAACGATAGCGGCAGTTTCCCGGCCATCTTCACGAACGTGTCTCTCCTTTCCAAAAGCTTCTTCTTCATGTCCGCGATGTACGCAGAATATGAGGGGTCTACTATTGCAGCGGCGGCAGCCTTCTGGTATTCCCAATTAACAGAGAGGCGCTGGTTGCACAGAAGGAAGAAGGCATTCTTGACCTCTGACCACTTATCACCGTGAAACGCTACCCATCCTATCCTTGCTCCGGGATAGCTGAAGTCCTTGGAGAGCGAGCTTCCGTATATGAATGGTATCTTGTCCCTCGCTATCTTCCTGAAGTCTATCTGTTTGCCCTCTAATATGAGCTGGTCATAGGATCCGTCGTAAAATATGGGGACATCATACTCGGCACAGAGCTTCACTACTTCTGCGAGGTTCTTTTCAGAATATACAGAGCCCAACGGATTATTCGGGTTGATTATTACCATAGCCTTTGCGCCCTCGATCTTCTTTGCCAGGTTCACTACGTCTATCTGGCCGTCCGCATCGTGTCTGTAGAAGACGCTGTCGCCCTCGAACTGTTTTGCCTTGCTTAAATAGAGCGGATATACCGGGTTGGGAAGGAGCACCTTCTCCCCAAACCCTATGAACGAATGGAAGAAGAAGTCTATGCCCTCGGTGAGGCCTGCGACGGCAAACACGTCTTCGGGTCTGCATTTCTCAATCTTTGCTACTGTCTTTCTGAACTCCTCGTCGCCTTCGGAAGGCGCATAGCCTTTCCAGTTTTCGTCGAGCGCAGTTTTCACCCGCTCAGCTATCACTTTGAACGACTGGAAGCCGTACTGGGGCGGGTCTCCGATGTTGAGGTAGATCATTTTCTTGCCCTTCGCTTCCTCACGCTTGGCCTCCATAACTATGTCTCTTATGGGGTAGCTTACAACATTCATCCTCTCCGTGGGCCTGTAAGGCAACTGCCGTTTTAGGTGTAACATGTCATCTTCCTTTTTATTTTATGGCTTCACTCTATGCTTGTCCTGATGGAATGTCAGGACTAATTTAATTGATAAAAATATTTTTTTTAACATAGAAAAAGAATAGCATGTGAAAAGGAAATTAACAAGAGAAGGACCGCTATAGGACTGCATACCGCATTTCATGTTAAACTGTACTGTAAAAATATGGTGAATTAATGAAGACAAAGATTTTAGTTGTTGAGGATGAAAAAGATATCTCCGAACTTGTTGCCTATAATCTTGAGAAGGAAGGATTTGGAGTATCTGTTTCTTCTGACGGGGAACATACCCTCGGCCTTGTCCGAAAAGAAAAATTCGGACTGATTATCCTCGATCTGATGCTTCCCGGCATTCAGGGGATGGATCTCTGTAAAATCCTGAAGTCCTCAGAAAATACGTCTTCAATTCCAATTATCATGCTGACGGCAAAGAGCGAGGAGATTGACAAGGTGCTCGGGCTTGAGATGGGAGCTGATGATTATATTACAAAGCCTTTCAGCCCCCGTGAATTGATTGCACGTGTCAGGGCTGTTCTCAGACGCACCCAGGCGAAACCTGCGGCAGAGAAAATAATGAGAATCGGCGAACTTGAAATCAACACCGCTACCTATAAAGTATCTAAAAAGGGGATCCCGATTGAACTCAGCGCAACGGAATTTAAACTCCTCCTTTATCTGGCTCAGAGAAAAGGAAGGGTATTAAACAGGGACGCTCTCCTGGATGCTGTATGGAAAGACGAGGCCTTTGTCGAGCCGCGAACCGTTGATGTCCATATCAGACGGTTAAGAGCCTTGATAGAAGACGATCCCTCAACCCCCGTGTATATCAGGACCAGAAGGGGAATCGGCTACTATGTGGATGGAGACCTGTGAAAAGACATATCTTCAGAAGGATATTCCTGCTGTATTTTCTTGTTTTTCTGCTTTCCGCAATCTTTATTGAACTCTATGTCACCAGGGTTGTGCGTTCAGACTATATAAATAATCTGAAAGACAGCCTCTTAATTCAGGCGGCGCTTATAGCGGAAAATATTTCTTTCAGCCAGACAACCGTTCTTGACGGGTTTTGTATAAAGGCAAAGGAAAAGACAGGCGCGCGGGTTACTGTTATTGATATCAACGGGAAAGTCCTCGGCGATTCCGACAATGATTCATCAAAGATGGATAACCATGCCTCGAGACTGGAAATCCAGCAGGCCTTTGTTTCTGATACAGGCTGGGCTGTCAGGCATAGCGATACGCTGAAGCACGATTTCCTTTACACGGCAAGAAAGATCATGAAGGAAGGACAGCCTGCGGGATTTATCAGACTTGCCGTGCCGCTGAAAGATGTAAATTCAACTGTTAATGCGTTAATGCTGAAAATAAACCTTGTGGTCATCTCAATATTTCTGCTCACAGGGGTTATCTTAATCTGGCAGACGGAAAGGATCAGAAAGTTCGTAAACCAGATAGCTGAATATGCAGGCGCAATAGCTCACGGATTTTTCAAAAAAAGACTCCACCTCGAAGGCGCCGGAGAGTTTACCGAACTGGCCCACAACCTGAATGACATGGCGTCCAAGCTGGAAACAAGCATTATTCAAAGGGACGAAAAGGCAAACCGTCTGAATGTCATCATCAAAAATATACCCGAAGCTCTCTTGCTTATTAATATACGCGGAGCCATCGAACTTTCAAATAATGCGGCAAGAGAACTTTTTGGCGTCCAGCAGTTAGACGGGAAGCCATTTATCGAAATTGTGAGAAATCCCGAGTTCCTGTCTCTCGTTGATCATGTAAAACAAAACCGGATGACCGGCTCTGCCGAATTGATTGTAGATTTTCCTGAAGAAAGATATTTATCTGTCCTGGTGTCGCCGATATCATATAAAGTAGGTGAGATAGCAGGTGTTGCAGCTATCTTTCATGACCTGACACATCTGAAAAGGCTTGAGCAGATGAGAAAGGATTTTGTGGCAAATGTTTCACACGAAATAAAGACCCCGGTAACGTCGATAAAGGGATTTGCAGAAACGCTTCTGGATGGCGCTCTGTATGACAGGGAACATGCCGAAAAATTTCTTCAGACCATCAAATCCCAAAGCGAAAGGATCAACAGACTGGTAGACGATTTATTGACCCTTTCAAGTGTAGAGCTCGGCGTGATAAAAATGAACAAGACCGACGTGAATATATCAGATATTATGGATCATGTAATTGAGGCGGTTATGGTGCAGGCTGCGGAGAAGGATATTCTTCTCAAAAAATCGCTTCAGACAGAGAGAAAGATAATCAGCGCCGACAGGGACAGGTTCGAACAAATCCTTCTTAGCCTTGCCGACAACGCCGTCAAATTTACAGAGAAGGGGACGATAGAGATCGGCGCCGGACAGGAAAACGGCAGAAATTTTATCTTTGTAAGAGATACCGGAATCGGCATACACCGAAAATACCTCTCAAGAATTGGAGAAAGATTCTTCCGTGTTGATCCGTCACGCTCCCGGGAACTCGGCGGCACGGGGCTTGGTCTTGCAATCGTCAAACATCTTGTACAAGCGCATGGCTGGGAGATGAAGATAGAGAGTGAAGAAGGCAAGGGGACGATCGTGAAGGTTTACTATTAAACACAGAGTGTACTTTTCCGGAAATTTTACTAAGGAGTTCATAAGTAAGCATACATAAACGTCATTCCCGCAGTCTGTTGAGCGGGAATCCAGAAAGGTACTGGATGCCCGCTTACTACCTGCGGGCATGACAAATGTGTCTTCATACTAATGAACTGATTAGTAAATGACACCGCACCTGCCGGGCAGGCTTGACAACATGACAACTGGCAAATAACCCCGGACTGGAGAATGTCGCCCCCATCTAATTCCACAAAGGAAATAGGGACCGAATGGGCACGAAAGGGAGTCTCTTCAATACTGCGTGTGCCTTCAGCGCTCATTCCGGATGAACACAACCTTGTGCTCAATCCAGGACATGCCGATTTTATAAAAATAAAGACCGGCAAACCGCAGCCTTTCACGCTCGATGAGCGGATGTGGAAATAAGAGGCAGTCTTTCCCGAATCTTTCCGGGTGAAATATAGAGTTTTGCCTCTGATTTTTACCCCGCAGTTTGCTGACAAAGAGGGAGTCAGAGAACGTTACTGAGGAGCTTTAGTGCTTATGGAGTCATTTTGCTACCCTCTTGAAATATATCTCTTCTAAAAATCTCTTAAATGATGTAGATTACAACAGGTAATTTATAGAAAAAAAGGAAATAAAATAGCTGATAAAAATGCCTGTACTTATTGGCGGGAATTGGGAAGCCCCTTTCTGGGGTGCCGAAAAAACATTCATCACCGGGCAGGACATGCTCGGGATGCAAAATACCTCAATTTCTACCTATGCCTCTCTTCTTCCAGGATTGACGAATCTCACACGTCGCATGCGTTATTATGGATTCTACATATGGCTGCTGGAACAGTACGCTAAGGAAAAGGGTAAGGTCAGTGTCACTGAGTATCAACAGTTCATTAGACGTGGAGAATTACTTCTTGCCTTTATAATGTCGCACAATTTCCCAGATGAACAAGGTGTTGTCGGAAGTCTGTATGCAAAGAACTATCTCAATGAGCGAAAAGATATTATTGATATTGCTGGTGGCGCCGACCGGAACACAGGGCTTCGGTCTTATTGGAAATACTCTACTGGGGCTTTTGGCCAATATTATCAAGGAGCGCTTACTGCTACTGGATTGATTGCACCAAGTGAAAAAGAAAGCCGGATATCTGTTTGCACTCCGACCTACGGAAGAATACTTGCCAAGCATTTCGAAAAAACGATTTCCGAAGACACACGTAAACGGTACGTCCATATCATAGATAGTGGTAAAGCATCAATCAAAGATATTGTATCGTTGGGAGAGGAATTCTCGCTTACAGAAATTGTTCCGGATACTGATGAATGGAGATTTTACATTGACTTGCTTTTCGGTCATGATTATCCGACTATTGAGATGCCAGCAGGTCATGCAACTTTTCGCCGGGAAACCATCTTGCTCTACCTTGAATATCTGAATGATTCATCGCTGAATACTCCAGAGGACTGGTTTCCGGGGAGTTTCCTTCTACAAAAATGGCAGAAAAAACCTTTTGTTGACTATACGGCTTCAACCGGTTGGTATTATTACGCCCTCAATGAGTATGCCCATTACAGTATGGAAACCGTTCTTTGGGCATTACTCGTCGAGTTGAACAACCGGGGACAATCGCTTCTTCCTATGATAATTAAGGACTTTGTACAAGGAGCATGTATGACTATAATGTCCGATACGATTCATGTGAAAAGTGCGGATACTATGTCATTTGATAAGTTTTCAGAGATGTTATACGATGAGGGCTTTCAACCCTTAAGCCATACTGATGCAATTCAGCGTATTGGGGAGGATGCAGCTTTCAAAAGTGTTGCTCATGCTATGTGTGTTCTCGGTTTGATTTTCAAGCACGACAAAGGACAAATTGAAAAACTGCGTGCCTATTCTCGAAAACACGGCATGAACCGTGACGGGGACGTGGTGCAGTTGCTCGAATGGATCGTAAGACACAAGAAACTGAATCTGTCGGATTTCGTAGAGCGGCTCCTTTTACAACAAGTTATCAATCGGCATATTGAAGTTGCCATGCGTAAAATGCGGAACCGGAACGAAAATACTCTTAAGTTCATATTCGAGGATAATATGCTCAAGCCAGTGGGTATAGCTGAGCCAGTCTGGACCGGGCCACGTATTTTATCTCTACATCAATTCCTTATAGACCTGAAGCTTGTTGATAATCAACAGAAGCTCACTGCATTGGGGCAGAAAGTACTCAAGGAGAAACTGCAATGAGCGAGCGGCAGGAATACTCGATTTTTGCGACGCTCCCGGCAAATCGCTTCCATTCTTGCATACTCACAACCTTTTCTTTCGATTTCAACTATTTCAATCATGATGCTCTTTCAGCATTGAGCCGAGCGGGTGTGATCAATACATGCATTCTTGTTGATGATTCAATGTTGCAGCAGTATCTCGGCACAATAACCGGATATCCTGCAAAGGCGGCACGACGGTATTCTATATCCGGTATTGTTCGAAATGGAGCGTTTCATCCAAAGCTATATCTTTTTTTCGGGCGTGAAGGGCAAGGTTTTCTGATTGTAGGTTCAGGAAATCTTACAGCCTCCGGTCATGGCAGCAATCAAGAGCTATGGGGAGCATTCCACATCAATGGGCTTCTCGATCCTAAAGCTTCGATATTTAAGAACGCATGGAAGTATGTTCACTCTTTAAGTACTGAAACTTATGGCATTGCTCGAAGAAAAGTAGAATGGGTAAAACAGCATACGCCGTGGCTTGATGAAATCCCCGACACACCCGTTGGCGATGGCGTTAGTCTAACCGGAGATATTCAATGCTTTTTGCTTTCGAATGCAAACGGAAACATGCTTATGTCAATCCAAACACATATCAGTAGCGAGACTGTCCGTGAAATAACTCTTATATCCCCATTTTTTGATTCAGAAGCGTTTATCCTGCGTGAGTTGGCGGATAGCTATCCAGACGCGAATATACACGCAATTGTACAACCGGATTCCTGCTCAGCCTCTTTCAAGGATATCCTGTTCAGGAATATAAAGTTTTACAATTGGAACACCATACCGGGAGTCAGAAACAATAGATATCTTCACGCAAAGCTGCTTCACATTCGTACAGAGTCGAATGAATACTGTATGTTCGGCAGTGCGAACATGACTGCACCTGCACTCGGCACACGAAAAATACCCACAACAAATGAGGAAGTATGTCTGCTCCTTCGCAGAGAAAAAGGCAACTGGATAGATGATCTTGGCTTGCAGGACAAGGGGAAAATAATTTTAGCCTCTGACATCCCTGTAAATATAAGGGACACAACAAATGACGCATTACCCGAAAAAAAGCAATTTAATAGATTAAAGGCTATTGACAGACTCGGCGTACTATTTCAGGTTTATATTAACGGGCCTATTGATGCGAAAGACCTTATAATGAGGCTGTTTGATGGTTGGGGAAACGTATCTGGGGAGATTACTTTTAAAGAAGCCGAATATCAAAAAGAATCCGGGCACTACCGACTGAAGGCAGCAGAAATCTCTGAAGATATTCTTTATGGTCAACTATTTAATAGTACTGGTTTAGCCGTTTCGAATAAACAGATAATACATGATGTGGCGGCACTATCCCGCACAAATCCGGATCCCGCTACCCAAAAGATGGAAGATGTTTTAGATCAGATAGAGTTTGGTGATGCTGATCTATTGGACATTTTGAGCTATCTACATCCGGATGACCTTGCGAGAAAGGATGACGATGGGTCGGGTAGCAGAAGAATTCTGGATGATGAGGGCAGGCCGAAAGACGATGGCACAGGTGAAGTACTGGAATATGATGAATTCACCAAGATATCTCCGGAACTTATCGTAAAGGGAGGTTTTTCTCATCTGTACGGTACCCATCGGATTGAACGAGTCCTTGAAACACTTCGGGCAATCTTCGAGAAACTCAAGATTCGGGATGTAGATATATCTGCGGAAAATGAAGAAGCAGACCGGGATGCGGTTGAATCATCCGAAGGCCGTTTCGACTATGAAGAACGTACTGCAAAGCATGTGCACCGAAAAACCCCTTCAGGTTTTGCCGATCTGCAAAAAACAGTTTTCCATTTTTTCGACCAATATATTAAGATCCTTGAAAAGCAGAGGACACTAAAGCACAAGCCCAACATCCTTGACATATCAATGTTCACGATAGCATTGCATCTTCTTCTTGATTTCCGTGATAAAGAGATACTCGTGAAGAAACGTGGTGATGCCGAGGAAAAATACACCGCAATTCTGCTGTCAACTAAGGGAGACTATTTTGAGAAGACAGATTATTGCCGCATTGTTGTCGAAATAATCGGAAAATTTACGCTTCTGCTTATTAATGGTATCGATAATTCTAATGATGAGTATGTGCAGAAAAGGATAGAGAAATGCAAACGAATGGCCTATTGGCATGGAGTCTGTTGTATCGCACGGCTTATTCCAAATCCACGTGAAAATGAAGGATTTGAGGACCTCTCCTCTATCTGGAAATGGGAACTAGGTATCAATCTCCAGCATTATTTTACCTATAGTGAGGGCTGGGATGAAACTGCTGCTGCGCAAGAAATTGAGTACCGCACAAGAATTATGACTAATGCTGGTGGTGCACAATTGAAAGCTAACATTCTGGCTTTCTGGAGCGAATTGGTGCAGCAATACAGAGAGCTGGACTTTTCTGATGTCTCAACACATATAAAATATGATAAGTTGTCGCGAATTTTTTGCAAGTTGTGCGGATTTGGCCACATTCATGAAGTTGTTGCTTTAGGTAGTGACTATAAAGTTACTCTTGCACGTCCTGGATACCCACCAAACCATAAGGTCTGGGATTTTGAAGGCGGGCAGAAGGTTATGGCAACTATGGCCAAGATAAAATACTATGGTAAAGGTAGTCCCCCTTTGTCTTCCACATTGTTCCCATATTTTTAGAAGTTCGCTAATTATTCATTAACTGCTCGAAATCTGACATCAATTTCAGTTATGACGTATCTTTTTGTTGCCTTGTAAAGAAGCCATGCTTCGCTGTTCTGAGTAATGTCTTCGGTTGATACATCAGCCCCTTTGAACAGCACTATGTTTATACCGTCAGTTCTTAAACTGCTCTTAAACATAATGCCGTCGATTTTATGATCTGTATTTGGCATGTATAAATCAGTAATAGATCTCATCTTAATGAACTCTGTAAGAACCTGAGTAGGAATGTATTCAGTATCCATATCAGATTTTTGGATTGGTTTTGCAATCTCTGTAACAAAATGTCTCAGAAGTGGTTTGTAGTATTCTTCATAATTAAAATAATATTCCTCATTAAAAATGCTTTTAAATTCTTCAATATCTTTTGATAAATCTAAAATTGTTAGTTCTTTTTGTATTTCAAATTCTGCAACGGCAACTTTTCCACCAACGCTTGCTCGAACTTCACTTATACAAGTAGCGGCATCTAATCCGCCATAATAAAAGGAAATCCCAACAGGACTCATTCGGCTATTTCTTGTTTTTTCCGGTGGGGGGCTTGTTAAATCTTTGTGTTGGAATATTTCATTTTTTTCTTCGATCCTTGCCCTATATATATTCATACCTCTTGGTAAATGCATTAGTAGTGAAGGTAGAAATCCATCTGCAAGTTTTTCTAATAAATTAATTGGGTGAGAATTATCATATTTATCGGCATTATTTAATTTTAATAATGCAGTGAAACGTTGATCATTCTTAACAGTTTCGCAAAAGTGTTCCCAGTCATCGATTTCTTCAGGTTCTCCCGCTGGTGGGCCATAAGGATCCTTTTTCACATATGGCGTACCGTCATCATCAATTAAATCTTCTGCTAAATAAGTAGGATCCGTAAGCTTTTCTCCAAAAATATCAATTTCATAAAGCAATATTTCACTAATAGTATCTGTTGATAATAAATAACCACCCTCAGCAGATTCATAACCAACATGTTCAGCTGCATCTTCATAGTATCTTAATAAACCTTCTAAAATGAATTGCCCAACTTCTTCAACATCACGGATCTTAACATCTGAACTTTCACAATAATCACAACGTCCTATTGTGTCGACATCTTCCACAAAACTTTGTATTTCTGGATCAGAAAAACAATTGATACAACAACTTTTGCTTTCACCATGACTCATATTTCGAATCAGCGGGGTACTGCCAATTTTTTATCCTCTTCGCTCCTATTTTGTCTCATGTCGAGAACAAACCCCGTACCTTTTATTATTGAGAGTTAATCTGAAGTTTCCCAAAAAATTTCTTGTATTGGAGAGTCATCTATATGTTTATCAATTTTCAATACTGTGTAATACTTTTTTTCATATCCTGTGGTTTGATTAATTATTGTTGACTGCTCAATTAACCCTTTACAATCTTCACCAATATGCAACTTTTTAACATTCTCAAGTAGATTTGAGGGAAATGTACCCTTAATGCTTTTGCTCTCCGATATCTCTACCTCTATATTGCCTTTCAGACTTGCCATGACTAATTTCCCTTCAAACGCAAACTGTATAGGTTCAGAAGTTTTTAAGCTGTCTAATGAATTTGAAATTCTCAGAATCAGATCTTTGTTACCAAGCCATTCATAATTCTTTTGTGTCGGGGTGCTCCAATACATATCAACTTCAAGCCCAGATACTGAAAGTGATTTTAAAAAATTATTAAATCTGTGAATACTACGAGGCCCTATTTTAGAGGCAGTTTCAGACAATTCGTCAGGCGATGTGGAAAGCAATAATTCAAAAGTACTTTCAAGACTATTTTCAAGAAGACTATATCCGAACATATCTGGAGATGTGTTTCCTGTAATAAACAGTCTTGTTGATCCGCCGCTTATCCCAGCAAGCCTTAAATCTAAAGTGTTAATAACTTCTTGTTGAATTCTACCTCTAACATTTATTCCAGTTTTTAATCGTTGTGAGGCTGTGAGTATAGCCGTAGAAAGATGGCCTGCTAAGTGCGCTAATATTGACAAAGGGATGCTACCACTCTTAGCTGGTTCACCTTTAAGTCTTATCTCAAGAACCTCTTTTTCTCTTAGGGCTTTTTCTTTCTGTAACTGCATTTGTAAATCTGAAATATGCTCTTCAATGCTTTTTAAGCTTAGTTTATATGCAAAATTATTTGGCTCAGACGCAAGTATAGACTCATATTTTTTCTTTATCTCGGAAGCATCATTGATCTGAGATTGGATTTTTTCTATTGTATTCATTTCGATCTTATAGAATAAGTCTAGCTATTCCTTTTGGCTTTTCATCTCTTGAAAATCCAAACCAACCACGCCAATAACTGCGATCTACAATGTTATCATTTGGAATAAAGTATGCATCACAATTATATCTAAACTTTGTCTGTTTAGGGTCGCCAAATAAATCATATAATATATTTTTCTTCTCCTCTGGTAAATGATTCACTTCTATAGGACTGAAAAAAAATATAATATCTATATCTGACGGTTCAGGTTTATCTGTAGCGAAAGACCCATCTATCCATATTTCACAATTTATCCCAACGTTATTAAAATTTGAAAGAAAAATTAAAAATCTTGCAATTAAATTTTTTCTACACAAATTATTAAACGGCGCAACAAATATTTGATCTATCTGTTCAAGTTTTACATCATGAATACCTGGAGATAACAGAGGATTATAATAATCAGTCATATTTTAATATATTAGTGTTATCTATTTTTTTATTTCTGTACTTTCTTAAAGAACAAAGCACAGCCGTTTTCCTTTATTGATAAACCAAGAAATAAAAAATCCATTTTTTTAAAGACCGTCAATGGCATCACTAGCTACAAGCAGTTTCTTCAGCCCTTCGCCCGCCCGAGAAGCTGCTATTGCATATATCATTTCAATATTTTCGAATACCCCGACATTATTAATCATTGACATAAATTGAGATAAAAGATGTAACAATGCGGATGCACTAGATTTATTACGTTGGGGTTTAACAATGACGCTTTCGATATAAAGATGTTTGATAGAGCGACGTTCAGCAGGGGTATATAGGGATTCTCCACGAATATCAGTTTCGCGTAATTCTCCAGCTAAAAACTTCTCTAAACTTGATTTACGTATTGGTAGTATATCAATGTGACCAATAGCACTACCATTCAGTGCTTTAAGGAGAAAAAAACCTCGCGGGTTAACACTAAACCATTCTTCAAGAACATGTCTTGGCACCGCATCAATAGAGGAATAAGTGTCTGCCTCAAGTTGTGCAATCCACCTTACTCCTTCCAATGTCGCAGGCTCCATATGATAACGCGACGTAATCGACTCAAGCTCATGGACACCTGGGATAGCGAGGTTGATTTTATAATTTTGTATTAATGAAATTATAAAAACTGACAATCCTAATAGAAATATGATAATAAGACTAATAGGAAGAAGCTTCCCCCATTGATCGGAGGGTAATGTTAATAAAGTTGCAACGCTACCAAAGAAACCGGTTATACTTAAAATCAGGCCAAATACCGTAGTAATTTTATTGTTAATTTTACTAAAATATGAAAACCTGAAAGATGAAAGAATCTGAATACCTTTACCCCCAGTTATTCCCATTTCTATAGTCCCTTTATAGAATTCAATTCAACCGTTTAAGCCCAATAAATAATTATATCATACGTAAAAATAACGATACAACGCAACAGTTTTTTTAGTTCCAAGGGCCAGCTGGAAAAAAGTACCTCAGTGCAGTAGGTTCAAGCCATAGAAATAACGTTTCAACAGAGTAATAGTAAGGAGGTGAAGGCGTCCCAGTTCAGAAGAACTAAATTCTTTTTTTGTGACCATTGTCCATGTCCGTCAGAGATAGAAGTGATCTTGTTGAATATACAAAATATATTTACGATTTCCGGAAAAATCAGGCGGCAGTGCTCGCATCTTTCATGCCGAAAGAAACAAATTCGTCAATTCCCCGGGGCCCTTTCTTTCCTGAACAAATAAATGCATGGCTGACAGGGAAAACGAAACGGGGTGGGAAATAAAAACTGCTTATACAACTCCCTTACTGTTCAGAAAAGGAGCATATCTTTTATCTACTGCAAGAATATGGTTCTGAAGCCAGTTTTTAAGAAAGTTCATCACTTCAACGGTGATGATATTACCCCCTTTATTGAATTTATCCGCAGCAGCCACTACCTGTTTTGTTAAATCATCATGTTGTTTTTTGTGTGTTACATATTCAGCATATCCGTGCTTCTGAAACAGCTTTTCTTCTGTACCGAAATGATAAACAGTATAATTTACCAACTCACTTAATATGTTACCCATAACATCCTTACCCTTAGCCACCTTCATTGCTTCGTGTAACTCATTTATAAGTTCAATAAGCTTCTTATGCTGTGAATCAACCTCCATAATATTAACGCTGAAATTTTCGTTCCAAGTAATTAACGACATATTGATCCCTCCTTGTTTAGTTCGTTGTAGTAATGTTAAAAACTTGTCTTACTTATTTTTTGTTATACATAGTTATACGGCTTCTTACGGTAAAACTTAAAAATACCAGAAACCTTCCTCTTCATGCAGAAAAACAATTCTGACACTTCTCCGAACATCTCTATTATTTTGTTAATCGGGACGTTGTTCATTATTAACTGGAGTTGACTTGATAATTTCATGGAACTGACATAATCCTGTAACATTTTTTCGATAAGCTTAGATAAAAACGTGGAAAGGGGGTGATATAATTATGTAACAAAACTTTAATCCATTTGTAACATTATTGTAATAATCAAAGAGTATGCTAAAAAGTATAAAAAAGGAGATAATATGAAACCAATTCTGAAACTGACATTAATCGCAGCATTGCTTTTGTCATTCGCGTATGCAAATGCTGCAGAGACGTTAAACGGCGCAGGCGCCACCTTCCCATATCCCGTGTATTCCGCATGGGCGTATGATTACAACAAGATAACCGGCGTGCAGATCAACTATCAGTCCATCGGTTCAGGCGGAGGGCAGAGGCAGGTTACCGAAAGGACGGTTGATTTCGGAGCATCGGATGATCCGCTCAAGCCCGAGCAGCTTCAGAAGGACAGGTTATTGCAGTTTCCCGCTGTGATCGGCGGGGTCGTTCCGGTCCTAAACCTTGAAAGTGTCCAGCCGGGGCAACTGAAACTCGACTCTGAATCGCTGTGCAGGATATTCCTCGGAGAAATTAAATACTGGGATGACGACAAAGTGAAAAAAATGAATCCTGCTGCTAAGCTTCCACACAGCGAAATCACTGTTCTTTACCGTTCGGACGGCTCCGGAACAACAGCCATATATACCAATTACCTCAATGAAACCTGCCCTGCCTGGAAGGAAAAGGTCGGCGCCGGAAAAGCCGTGAAGTTCCCTGTAGGTATCGGCGGTAAAGGAAATGAGGGAGTTGCTAATTATGTGAAGAGGACAGCAAACTCCATCGGATATGTTGAGTTCGCCTATGCAAAGCAGAACAAACTCAACTTTACGCAGCTTAAGAATTCTGCGGGAAATTTTGTTGAACCGGGATTTGCGAGCTTTGAGGATGCCGCTGAATCAGGGGATTTTGACCCGAAGAAGGATTTTTACCTCTGGCTTACGAATGCACCCGGCAAAGGATCATGGCCGATCGCAGGAGCGACCTTTATACTCCTCGCAAAGGAAAAGACGGATGTAAATAAGAACGTTGTGAAATTTTTTGACTGGGCTTTCAGGAACGGAGATAATAAGGCTAAAGAGCTCGTGTATGTTCCCCTGCCGAAATCCCTCAAGGATAAGATCAGGGCTTACTGGAAGGAGAAGGGGATTTATTAATGTAGGGGCAATTCATGAATTGCCCCTACGGGTTCCGCATCAAGCGGAATGATATTTTACGATGGAGCAATACATTGCCATTACAATACAAAAAAAATCCTGCTGACATCATCTTCTCAGCAACTACAGCGGTTGCTTCATTCTCTGTTATACTGCTTATCATCGGAATTCTTTTCATACTTATATCCGAATCTTCTCTCGCCATTGAAAAATTCGGGATTATAAATTTCCTTACCTCGACAGACTGGAACCCTGTGAAGGAATCTTTCGGCGCTTTGACGAATATCTACGGGACCATCATCACGACGTTTCTTTCCCTGCTGATCGCAATCCCTGTTGCAATAGGCATCGCTGTATTTGTTACGGAAATATCACCTAATTTCCTTAAAGGGCCTATCGGCGCAGCTATTGAGCTTTTAGCTGCCATCCCGAGCATAATCTACGGTATGTGGGGGCTATTCACCCTATCTCCGATAATGAGCAGGTATATTGAACCCTTTTTAAAGAAAATTACTGTTGGTGTACCTTTTGTCAGCATTCTCTTTCAGGGTACACCGATGGGGATTGACATTTTAACCGCGAGTGTTATCCTGAGCATCATGATAATACCCTTCACTGCAAGCATATCCAGGGACTCTTTCAATCTCACTCCCGCGATCGTAAAGGAATCCGCTTATGCCATCGGCGCGACAAAGTGGGAGGTCATTAAGAATGTCGTTATCCCTTATTCAAAGATAGGTGTGTTTGGAGGAATAGTCCTTTCCCTCGGCAGGGCGATCGGGGAGACTATGGCCGTGGCCTTTGTTCTTGGAAATAACCACAGGATAACAACATCGCTCCTTGACGCCGCGGCAACTATAACTGTTACTCTCGCGAATGAATTCGCTGAGGCGGATAAGAATATTTATCTGTCATCTCTCTTTTATCTTGCGCTTGTGCTTTTTGTGATGAGCTTCATCACCCTTGCAGCAGCGAAATTTTTTCTCCTTAAAGCGGAAAGGAAGTATTTGCGATGACAAGAGAGCAGACAAGAAAGATTGAAGGATTTATCGCCATGACACTGAGCACCCTTGCCGCCCTTCTGGGTCTGTTCTGGCTGGTCTTTATTTTAGGTGATGTGCTTGTGCACGGAATAAAAGCATTGAACCTGAGTCTATTCCTCAATGATCCTGCACCTGCAGGCGTAGAGGGAGGCGGACTCAGAAACGCCTTTGCAGGACAGTTGATGATGACCATATGCGCGGCGCTGATCGGTGTTCCGGTAGGTGTTCTCGGCGGAACATTCCTTGCCGAGTATGCGCGCGGCAGAAAGATAGCGCGGATAATAAGCATACTCTCTGATATCATGGTCAGCGTTCCGTCCATAGTCATTGGGACGTTCATCTACGCGATACTCGTTAAGCCTTCGGGGCACTTCAGCGGATGGGCAGGGGCAATTGCACTTGCGATCATCATGATCCCTGTTGTACTGAGGACCACGGAAGACATGCTCACTCTTGTCCCATGGACGCTGAGGGAGGCGGCCTTCGCACTCGGTGCGCCGTATTACAAGGTCATTATCCAGGTCGTCTACAGGGGGGCCTCAACAGGCATCCTCACGGGGATACTTCTTTCAATTGCGCGTGTCGCCGGAGAGACAGCGCCGCTTTTGTTTACGGCTTTTAATAATTCATTTTTTTCGGTTAATATGAACAAACCCGTTGCTTCACTTACGGTATCGATCTTTCAGTATGCGATGGGGCCTTATGAGAGCTGGCATGCACAGGCATGGGCCGCGTCTCTTGTGATAACTATTTCGATTTTGGTGATCACGATCGCCGGGAGGTTTTTGATTAAAAAGAGGTACGGAGGGAAATGAGCGGCCAGACGGAGTTTGAAGTGAAAGGACTGAATTTCTATTATGCGGGCAGTGTTCACGCACTGAAAAATATCACTCTGCCGGTCTATAAAAATAACGTTACCGCGCTCATTGGTCCATCCGGCTGCGGAAAGACCACGCTCCTCAGGTGCTTTAACCGGATGCATGACCTGTATCCTGGAAACAGATATGAAGGAGAGATCCTCTTTAAGGCAGAAAATATTTTTTCGGAAAATATTGATGTGATAGATCTCAGGAGCCGTATCGGGATGGTATTTCAGAAACCAACACCTTTTCCCATGAGCATTTTCGACAATATCGCTTACGGGCTGAGACTGAAAGGCGTCAGGAAAATATCAGACCTGTCGGAAAGGGTGGAGAGGGCTCTTAATCACGCGGCGCTTTGGGAGGAAGTCAAAGACAAGCTCCATGCAAGCGCTTATGAACTGTCCGGCGGACAGCAGCAGAGACTTGTTATTGCACGGGCGCTCGCGGTAGAACCGGAGGTCCTCCTGTTTGACGAACCGACATCAGCGCTCGACCCGATCTCGACATCAAAGATAGAAGACCTCATTGTAAATTTAGAAAAAGATGTCACCGTCATCATTGTCACCCACAACATGCAGCAGGCCGCAAGGATCTCTGACTTTACAGGTTTTATGATGTTAGGTGATTTGATAGAATTTGATCGAACTGATAAAATTTTTACACATCCTTCACAAAAGCTTACGGAAGATTATATTACAGGGAGGTTCGGATAATGACAGTAAGAAACGAAGAACTGGGACATCTCAAGGGAATGCTGGTGAAAATGGCCGCCCTTGTGGAATCCGCGATACAGAACGGCGTGCAATCCCTGGTGGAGAGGAACTCCGATCTGGCCCGGAGTGTAATAGAAGGCGACCACAAAGTGAACGCGCTGGATGTGCAGATAGATGAAGAATGCATAAGACTCCTCGCACTTAAACAGCCGATGGGAAAAGATCTGAGGTTCATCACTACGGCGATGAAGATCACCTCTGATCTCGAACGCATCGGAGACAACGCCGTCAATATTACCGAGAGGGCGCTTGAGTTAAATGAAGAGCCTCTTCTGAAACCCTATATAGATATCCCCAGGATGAGCAGGATAGCGCGGGGGATGGTGCGCGATACCATTAATGCGTTCATCAATGAGGATACACAATTAGCAAAAGACGTCATAATGCGGGATGATGAAGTTGATGATCTCAACGAAATGGTCTGGAAGGAATTGATGTTTATCATGACCCAGGACCCCACAACCGTTTCAAGGGCGGTGAAAATAAGTTATGTCTCCAAATATATTGAAAGAATTGCGGACCATGCAACAAACATTGCAGAGACAGTTATTTACATGGTTGAGGGGAAAATCATCCGGCATATGCTTCCGGATCAGATTTGATGTAAGCCCTCAGTTACGGGTTGCAATAATTGTTTAAAGCGTGTCATCCCCGCAGTCCTTTGAGCGGGGATCCAGTTCTCTGGTTTTTGGTTTCTGGATTCCCGCTTAACAGATCGCGGGAATGACAATCCAAATAGTTTTTTGTCATCCGTAACTGAAGGATTACGATTTGAGTAACCCTTCAGTGAAAGGTGGAAGCAACACGCCTCAGATGTTATTTTTTGAATCAGGGCGGTTTCTTCTTTTTAAGGAGGTGGGGTATCTTTATGGAACAAGAGGGGGGAAGGATCAAGGGTAATGTCCTTGGATAGT
>JACRLN010000005.1 GCA_016215115.1 Nitrospirota bacterium | reverse complement strand
CTTAGTTCTCTTTGATGCAACATGATAATGTCCTTTCCTGCCATCCCGCCTCCTTTTTTAAAAAGAGGCAGTATAGCATCACTTGGAATAGGACATTTCTATTTCGGTAAAAGCGGACATTTCTATTTCTGGATTACAGATTTATTTAGAGGCTGTTTATAAATTGATCTTTTTTGTTTTCGTTATACCCGAAGTTTGTAATCAGGTATCCAGAACTTGTTAAAAAAACTGGATTCCCGCTCAAAGGACTGCGGGAATGACGGTTCAATATTTGAGTTTATACACAGACACTATTTAAGGCTTATGGAACTTTAAGGCAGGCGTTCTAATGATATATTAAAAATGGGATGATTGACGGGCCTCTTTATCTTATAAAATATATCTGCTTAAGTCCTCATCCTTAACTATATCGCTTAATTTTTGTCTTACATATTTTGCATTTATTGCAAGCTCTTTTTCTTTTGCCTCCGGCGCTTCAAAAGATATTTCTTCAAGGAGCTTTTCAAGAATAGTGTGCAGTCTCCGCGCCCCGATATTTTCAGTTTTTTCATTGACTGTTACTGCAAAAGAAGCGATCTCTTCTATCGAGTCATTTGTAAATTTTAATTTTACCCCTTCAGTTTCAATAAGGGCTGTATATTGTTTAATCAGTGCATTTTGGGGTTCCTTTAATATCCTGATGAATTCATCTTTCCCAAGGGGATCAAGTTCAGCCCTTATCGGGAATCTTCCCTGCAATTCCGGGATAAGATCAGAAGGTTTTGATACGTTGAAAGCGCCTGCTGCAATAAAAAGTATATGATCTGTTTTTACAGTTCCGTGTTTAGTTGAAACTGTAGAGCCTTCAACAATGGGAAGAAGGTCTCTTTGTACCCCCTCTCTTGATACGTCAGGTCCGTAACTGGTGCCTTTAGATGCAATTTTATCAATTTCGTCAATGAAGATTATTCCGTTCTGCTCGGTACGCTCAATTGCCTCCTTGACAACTTTATCCATATCAATAAGTTTACTGGTCTCCTCATACTGAATGATTTGCAATGCATCAGGTATTTTTACCTTTTTCTTCTTTGTCTTTTCGGGTAAAAAATTACCAAGCATATCTTTTAAGTTCATCTCAAGTTCATCCATACCGATATTTGAGACAATCCCGAAAGGCACTACCTTTTCCCGTACTTCAAGATCAACATATCTGTTGTCAAGTTTGCCTTCTTTTAACTGTATGCGCAGTTTTTCACGGGTCTCATTATAATTCTCTTTTTCTTCTTCGACTGTTTCCTGTGTTTCGGTTAAGACAGTCTTCCTTTGGGATCTTGGAGGCGGCAGTAAGATATTAAGGATTTTTTCTTCAGCAAGTGCCTGAGCTTTTTCCTGCACCTTTTCCATATGCTCTGTTTTAACCATGTTAAGGGCCAGTCCTGTCAGGTCTCTAACCATTGATTCGACATCCCTGCCGACATAACCGACCTCTGTAAACTTTGAAGCTTCGACTTTAATAAACGGCGCCTGCGCAAGCTTTGACAGTCTTCTTGCAATCTCTGTTTTGCCAACGCCTGTAGGACCGATCATCAGTATGTTCTTAGGCAATACTTCGTCTTTTAATTCGTCAGATAAAAGCTGTCTCCTCCATCTGTTTCTGAGAGCAATTGCCACAGCTTTTTTTGCCTTGTTTTGACCAATAATATATTTATCTAGTTCTTCTACTATTTTTTTTGGTGTCAGATTATTCACTTAGCTCCTCGATGCTGATGGATTCATTTGTATAAATACAGATTTTTGATGTTATCTTCATTGCTTCTTCGACAATTTGTTTCGGTTCTAACTGCGTGTGATATAAAAGAGCTTTTGCCGCTGCCTGCGCATAAGGGCCTCCGGAGCCGATAGCTGCTATTCCGTCTTCAGGCTCAATTACATCGCCATTGCCTGATATGATAAAAGAATGCTCTTTATCGGCAACAATGAGAAGCGCTTCAAGCCGTCTTAATATTTTATCAGTTCTCCAATCCTTTGCAAGTTCTACTGCGGCCCTTGTTATATTACCCCTGTAAGTTTCCAGCTTGCCCTCAAATTTTTCAAAGAGGGTAAAAGCGTCTGCTGTCGCGCCGGCGAAACCAGCGAGAACGTTATTGTTATACATCCTTCTGATTTTTTTTGCATTGTGTTTAAGCACAGTCTGTCCAAGAGTTACCTGCCCGTCTCCGCCTATAGCGACCTTTCCGTCTTTCCTTACACAAAGTACTGTTGTTCCATGAAACATGATTTGCTCCATAAAATATTTGTTAAAAATCTCCACTTCCCGTTGCAATGCTTCGCGGCAACGGGAACCCAGCCCCTCTTTTTCAAAGAGGGGAATTGCTCTTTCACTTCATCACTTCTTGACTTCTTCACTTTCCTTCGCCATGGGATGCGCCTTATCATAAACTTCCATAAGATGTCTAATATCCACATGTGTATATTTCTGAGTTGTTGAAAGGGACGAGTGTCCTAAAAGTTCCTGAATGGACCTCAGATCCGCACCTTCGTGAAGCAAATGTGTTGCAAAGGTATGCCTTAAAGTGTGAGGGCTGAGATCACTTTTAAGATTGACCATCCTGCTGTAATATATTACTATACGCCTGACACTTCTCTGAGTCAATCTCCCGCCCCGATTATTTAAAAACAGGGCTTGCGACTTTTTCTTTAAGGAAATTCTTTCAGTGAGATAGTTTTGAATAGCCTCCATTGCCTTTGAGCCTATTGGTATTATCCGTTCTTTCATTCCTTTTCCTTTCACCCGGGTAAGAGATTCTTTGATGTCAAGATCACTTATATCGAGCGATGTCAGTTCAGATACTCTTAACCCTGAAGAATAGAGAAGTTCAAGAATTGCCTTGTCCCTTGCCGTCCTGTATGTTTCACCCTGGGGCTTTTCCATGAGAGAAAATGTTTCATCAATGGTAAGAAACTTTGGCAGGGTTTTTGGAACTTTGGGAGTTGCTACAAGCCTGGCAGGGTTTTTAGGCACATAGCCTTCCCTGTGAAGATATTTAAAAAAGGATCTGATAGTTGCAAGTTTTCTTGAGATGGAAGTTTTTTTCAGCTTTTTGTGATGCAGGGATGCAAGAAAACTCCTGATGTCAAGATTGTCAATATCTTTTGGATTTTTGTCTAAAAACGACTGGAAATCGTGTAAATCTTCAGTATACGCCCTCAGTGTATGAGGAGATACTCCCCGCTCGGCTTTTAAATAATCAAGAAACTGTTCGATATGATTCTTCAATTGTCATTAACCCTATTCATCCCTCTGCCCGCATCCTTCATCTTTTGTTAATGTTATTTTAAATGGAATAAATTTATCTTGCAAGATAGTATCTGCTGAGGATGGAATACTCTGCAACCGCAACGAGAATAATCAATATGCATACCTTTATTATTTTTTTGTATATACCGCTCATTGCGGCCTTGAAATATTCCCTTGTCAGCACAAGGCAGAGATGTACTGGTGAAAGGAGCACTCCAGCATACCCCGAAGCGAAAGCAAAGGAAATAGCGCCGATGTGATTTGCATTCTCAAGTCCCAAAATAATAGGGAACGTGCTGCCGACGAAAGCAACCGTAAGTCCTGTAAGGAGTCCATAAATAAATGGCAGGAAAAACAGCAGAGGTAAAACAGGGATGCCTTCTGTAGTGAAGAAATTACTGATATTCGTTACGGCTCCTGAATAATTGAGAACTGCCTTGAAGGTCATTACACCAAGTATGATTAATACTATATCCCATGAAAAGCCTTCCTTTTGCATCCCTATACCACTCAATCCCCAAACAGTCCCGCCAATTAAAAGACACAGGGCATACGGAATATTGGTGAGTATTAAATCCCTTAACGAATATGAGGTGATAGCAGATGCAAGAATAACACCCGGATATAAAGGAAGTATAAATTCCCATGGGTGTCTGAATATATAATTTACAAATGCTTTTTTCTCAGGAGAGATATTAATGCCTTTTGATGCCTCTTCCACCATGGGTGCAGAAAAGAGCGCACCGCCCATTGACGGAAGAAGACCTATGAGGGCCGGCATGGACGCCATCAGTATTCGCCGGTTCATAACCATGCCTCTGAATGAATCCATCATTTGCTGCATAATCCCGTTCTTTCTCATGACGTTTTCAAATATTCGTATGAGAGTGAGCGCAACAACAAGACTGATTGTTGTTATATCGGTCGTAGCAGTATAAAAAGCATTCCAAAATTTAAATGGCGAAAGCAAATACATGAAGGCAAGTATGATGGATGAAAGAGCCATCACGAGACCAAGATTCCACCGCTTCTTTAACAGAAAAACAATGATAATAAGCACTAAAGTGATCTTAAGAATGTCTGTCATTTGTTAATTATACTACAAGCAGTAAAGCCGGGGAGCTCGGCGTCGGGCAGATGGGCAGTGTTGCCTTTTCATCTTCAAGACGCTTTTTCAAGACGCTCCGCCACCCAGACTTTGATAATGGATTGTCGAGGGACACCCAAACGTTTTGCCTCCTTATCCAATAAGTGAATCATCCACAAAGGAAAATCTACATTTACTCTTTTCTGTTCCTGCTCGGTCCTTCTGGCTTTTGACAAATCAAGGTATTTGGAGATATCCTCGCCCTCATCAAATTTCTTTTCAATTTCTTTGGCCTTAATAGCTTTCATATATTTTAACCTCCTCTTTTCTCGAACGTCGAACTGAAATAATTCTTACCTTATTACTCCTATAAGTAATAATTCCTGACCAATGCTTATCAGAAATTTTTCCTATTACCATGAATCTTGGCTCATCACTTGTTTTTAAAGGGATATCAATTAAATCAGGATCTTCCCATAGCACCTGAGCTTCGTAGAAGTCAACCCCGTGTTTCGTCTTGTTGTCATCGCTTTTCTTAGTGTCGAACTCAAAGTTCATGATATAATTATTATACCTTAATTATACCTATTGTCAACCAATCGAATTGCCTATTGGAAAATCGAAACGAAAAAAGAGCTGGTTATGTTCGGTGTCGCATCAACAGATTGCACAAGTTTGCAACATGTATAGACTGGAACCTATATCCCCCGAAGACGACAATTTGTGTTTTTGAAAGTTGTTTTTTCAGCTAAGAACTGACTTCTATCAAATAAGAATAAATGATTTTTTGTGATAAAAAGAGGCAGTGTAAAGAATTCTGATTGCGCTGACAATTTTCATCTATAATGGACTTCTCATGTTAAGAATTGTCGCTAAATATCCTCAGAATTTGATAAGACCGAAAATTGTTACTTATTCGCATGTATCAATAAGTTTTATTATGTTCCAAAAGGCTTGCATTATTCCTGAAGTCATTAAACACTACAGTCCATTAACCATAGTAGTTCAAAAGCTAATAATTTGTATTTGACTTAGTTATCTCTTTAGCTTCTAATTCATGAAAA
Source organism: Nitrospirota bacterium (assembly GCA_016215115.1). Taxonomy (GTDB): domain Bacteria; phylum Nitrospirota; class Thermodesulfovibrionia; order UBA6902; family UBA6902; genus SURF-23. Next base: position 3,788 of record JACRLN010000005.1, on the reverse strand, counting down.
TATTCTCATACAGGATTCCCTTATAACCAAAGAGGAATTCACCTGATTGCTTTTATTTTTAAAAGTTCTAAAATTCAATTAGAAAATTAAAATAACCCGATAAAGCTAAACCACCCGTGAGGGCGGGAACGGAAAGCAACGGGTCTTAAGAAGTAAGACAGCCGAGCTACCGAAGGATACGCCTTTGGTGAGTTCGGCTTTTTTGGTTTTGAAAGGAGAAATAAAATGAAATCGGTTGAGAAATTTATATCGATCTTATTGTTTATATTTATAGCAACTATGATGTTATGTGCAACTGAAAAAGCAAGCGCCCAACCGACTGAGGTTTGGGTAGACGATGACTATTGTAACGGATGTCCAAACGACGGTCATACGTGGGGCAGTGATGCTTTTGACAAAATTCAGGATGGTATTGACACCGTAGCATCACCAGGTACTGTCTACGTAGCTGCAGGTTGCTATGTTGAGAATCTCACACTGAAAGGTGGTTTGAATATACTTGGGGCAGGTGCTCAGTCAACAACTATTGATGGGGGAGGAGCAGGCTCCGTGGTGACGGCTATTGATATTGGTTCTGAAACTGTGCTGGACGGGTTTACAATAACAAATGGCACAGGCACGACTCATGGAAGCTACTATACATATGGAGGTGGCTTCTATATCTCGAATTCATTAATTACTATTAGGAATAATGTCATTACAGCCAATCACGGCTCCGACGGTGCCGGTGGAATTGAGGCCTACGACTCAGTGATAGGCATATACAACAGCAATATCAGTGAGAACAGTGGGTGGTGGGGTAGCGCAATAACCCTTCATCGATCTGGTGCTGAGATTGCTAACAACATTATTAACAAGAATGATTGCGGTTACGGCGGTGCTATCTTCGTAACGGACTCTTCTCAAGCCACTATAATAAACAACCAAGTCACACTTACTTCAATTGGAATGGGTCTTTCGCCTGGCATTGGAATTGGAGAATCATCTACAGCAGTTATTATCAATAATACAATCGCAAATAATTTAGGTAACGGTATAGCAACTGGTACATACTCTGTTAGGGGGGGCATGGGGTCTGCCATCATAACAAATTGTATACTTTGGGGCAACAATGACGACTTAGCCAACCTCGCAGCAACATATTCTAATATCGAAGATGCTGACCTTGGAGAAGGGAACATATCAGAATATCCGATGTTTGTTAATTTAGCCGCTGGGGACTATCATCTAAAGCCAACCTCACCATGCATTGATGCAGGGACTAATGATGGAGCCCCGACAAATGATCTGAACGGAGACTCCCGCCCATACGATGGAGATGGTGATGGAGTTGCTATTGTGGACATGGGAGCGGACGAAGTATGGCCACCCCTTAGTCACGACATTGCCTTGCAGGCAATACTTGCACCACCCGCAGATATAGAAGTTGGTGTTACCGTTACACCTATAGCAAGATTCCAAAATGTAGGAGTCAGTCCAGAAAGCGAATTCCCAGTAACCTGCCAAATAGAGCTGTCTGGCGAGCAAGTATATCTGGATTCGCAGACCGTGCTCAGCTTGTCCAGTATGGAATCAATAGATTTATCCTTTGGCAGTTGGACACCTCAAGAGAGAGGATACTATGAGCTCTGGTGCCATGCTCAACTCTTAGGAGATGAAAATTCTGACAATGACACCCAAATAAGTACAATTCATGTGCGATCTTTCCCCAATCCCGATGCTGACTTAACTTCAGATACAACCGAAGGCGCTCTACCATTGCGTGTTCAATTCACTGACCTCTCAATCGGCATAATCACTGAATGGTTATGGGACTTTGGAGACGGATATATAAGCACTGAGCAGAATCCAATTCATACGTACGATAGCGAAGGTACCTATACTGTATCCCTTACTGTCTCAAATCCAGATGGGAGTGATACTGAAACCAAGACAGATTACATCACAGTCGTAAATGTACCGCCTGGCTGGTCCCTGCCAGAAAAGCTGACAGACTGGATAGGACACCCAGACATTGCAGCTGACGATTCAGGGAATGTTTTTATCGTGTCGGAGTATTATATGGGGGGAATCTATTTTATGACAAAGCCAGCCGCAGGAACTTGGTCGACACCTGAGAAGATATCCGATAGTATATATGAGGCGCGGATTGCTGTGGATCACACAGGAGCGTTGCATGCGGTATGGCAAGAATCTTATGAAATCCTCTATTCTTCAAGAGAAAGCGATGGATCATGGTCATCACCAGTGCAAATATCGACAAATTTTGGTTCTAAATGGTACCCAGCTATAGTTGTTGACAGCAAAAATACAGTTCATGTAGTTTGGGTTTGGCAAGCTGGCTGGGGAATATTCTACACACAGAAGCCAGAAGGAGGGGAGTGGTCAACGCCTGTCAGCATCTCAGGCCCTCCTACACCATTCTCCTCATCTAATCAACCATACATAGAGGTCGATTCTGAAGGCAGAGTAGGGGTCATATGGGTTCAGACTGACCCAACACGTATTTTGTATGCAAGCATGGCCACAAGTGGCTCTTGGTCAGAGCCCGTCACCATATCGACCGAAATACCCGGTTATCCTTTGAATGGTTCTCCACAAATTGCTGCTGGAAGCGACAGCACAATTCATGCTGTTTGGAATCAAAACGGAGTTTTCTATTCAAGCCTGCCGCTAGGTGGCGAATGGTCAGTACCGATCTTGATCCCCACTACAGGCTTGAGTGGAGCAAACTCACCTAATATAGTCATTGATAATAACCGAGGTATCGTCTATGTGTCTTGGATTGGATTTGGTTTCTCTTCTATAGAGGTTGTTTATGCATATTCTTATATAGGATCAACATCGTGGTCATCAGAACGCCTGTTCCCCGCAGCATCTGTATCAGATGCATCTGTGTCAATGGCAATCGATAAAAAAGGTAATTTACATTTAGCATGGTTTCGAACTGACATCTCTAATTATGGCATATTGTATAGTGAATTTGTTCCTATTAAAAAGATTCCTGCAAAAGCAGACATTGACCCTGACACTTTAAACCTAAAAAGTAAAGGCAAATGGATTACTGCTTATATTGAGTTGGCCGATGAATATAATGTGACAGACATTAGAGTAGACACTATGATGTTGGAGACAATCCCAGCAGATTTAGGTGAAGTACAAGGTAACCTCCTCATGGTTAAGTTTGATCGCCAAATTCTTATTGATTACTTATCTGCTATTGATCAATCTTCCAAGGAAGTGACACTAAAGGTAAGCGGTGAACTCATAGACGGCTCACTTTTTGAGGGCAGCGATACCATACTTATTCTTAATGATAGAAAATAATCTTTCAGACTGACAATCCTAACTCTTTGTAGGTGATGTGCTTAATCCGAGAATTCGGCTATACCTGAATATTTGTCAGCGCAATTAGAATTCTTTACACTGCATCTTCTCATCACAATGAAACATTCCTTCTATTGAATGGAAATCATTCTTGCAACCTCTTATCGTCAATTTGAAAGTCGTCCCAGATTATTTACTTGCAGATATTAGCAATAACAGCAACGATGGCTGAAACTCACGATAACTGGTCATTGTCATTGACCATGGGTGTGTAAATCAACTTGACAATTGATAGCAGGATTTAAGAAATTAAAACTGCGTCTTTCTTCTATTAAGCTGCCTTCTGAAGTAACCATTGCAGAAGGCAGCATGAACTAAACCGCTACGCGCCCACTATGGAGTTTCAATCGAAGACGTTCTTGTCTTTTTTTACGGATTCAGGGAAAGCTCTGAAGATGTTT
>JACRLN010000040.1:86861-116126 GCA_016215115.1 Nitrospirota bacterium | reverse complement strand
CTATCCAAGGACATTACCCTTGATCCTTCCCCCCTCTTGTTCCATAAAGATACCCCACCTCCTTAAAAAGAAGAAACCGCCCTGATTCAAAAAATAACATCTGAGGCGTGTTGCTTCCACCTTTCACTGAAGGGTTACCATTATACTAATTTTCAGCTTCCTTTTTCTTAGGGGATTATATTAAAATTAAAATAACCGTTTATTTAAATAAATATGACAGGAGCAATAAACATGAAGTGCAAAAAGTGCAATGGCAACCTCAACTTGAAAGTTGGATGAAAATCTGTACAACTCATCTGCATGGAATGCAGACACATTTTTCCTATAGAGGAATATATTAAAGAATTAGACGCAAACGCCTGGGAACAATTATCCCTTCGTTCATGTGACAGGGTTTAACTATGGTCTGTTTATAAAATATCAAGTTCTGAGTAGATGTCATTCCCGCAAGCAAAGCGCGTCGGGAATCCTCTTTGAGAAAAGATTCCGGACAAGCCGGAATGACACAAGTACTGAGTTTCTAAACAGACTATTTACAAATTTATTTCTTTTTTATTGCCTCAACATATTGACAATTAAAAGCATTATAAATTATCATGTTATGTTCTATTATTTAACATGGTTCGCATAGAGAGGAAATATGAAGACTTTATTTGCTAAAAATACTGATGTAGTAAAGAAATGGCATGTTGTAGATGCCGATGGCTTGGTTGTGGGAAGACTCGCCTCCAGGATAGCTTCTGTACTGAGAGGTAAAAACAAACCGATTTTCACGCCGCATGCAGATACCGGGGATTTTGTCATAGTTATAAATGCTGATAAAATTCGTTTTACCGGCGACAAGCTTGAGAAAAAGATATACTACCGGCATTCAGGGTATCCCGGGGGCATTAAACAGGAAACCGCAAAAAATATTATGAAAAACTCACCGGAAGATATAATCATGTTTGCAGTTCGGGGGATGCTGCCAAAGAACAGACTTGGCAGACAGCAGATGAAAAAGTTAAGAGTCTACAGAGGGACCGAGCATCCGCATAAAGCACAAAATCCGGAAATATTAAATCTGAATTAAAATATAAGGAGCTTTGAATATATGGCAGATATAGAATATAATGCAACAGGCAGAAGAAAGACATCCATCGCCCAGGTATTCATAAAACCTGGTACAGGGAATATCACTATTAACAAAAAAACTCTAAATCAATATTTCCCATATGAAATCATGAAAATGATCATACAACAGCCTTTAAACGTGGTTGGGGTTAACGGTAAATATGACCTTACAATCCGGGTAAATGGCGGTGGGGTAACCGGACAGGCTTCTGCTATAAGACACGGAATAGCAAGGGCGCTTATATCAGTTAACTCGGATTTCAGGGGAAAGCTCAAAAAAGAAGGCCTTCTTACAAGAGATCCAAGAGTGGTAGAAAGAAAGAAGTATGGACAAAAAGGGGCCAGAAAGCGCTTCCAGTTCTCAAAGAGATAAATAAGTCAGGAAGTGAAGAAGTCAAAGAAGTCATGAAGCAGATAAAAAGTTTTTGTTATTCCATTACTCCTTCACTTCATCACTTCATCACTATATGACTAAGTCACTTCTTAAAGTTGCTATATTAGGAGGAAGTGGATATACCGGGTCAGAACTTCTAAGATTGCTTTTAGCCCATCCTAATGTAAAAGTAACGGCTGTTACCTCTGAACGTTCATCAGGATATCTTGTATCAGATGTATTTCTCAACTTCAGAAACACCGATTTAAAATTTGAACTCCTTGACTTAAAAGTTTTAACAAAAAAAGCAGATCTTTTTTTCCTTTGCCTTCCACATAAAACTTCACAGGAAACTGCCGCTTTTCTTTTCAGTGCAGGCAAAAAAGTTATTGATCTTTCCGCAGACTACAGGATTAAAAATCCAAAAACATATCAGGAATGGTATAACACTCCTCATTTGTTCCCTTCGTTATTGAAAAAAGCTGTCTACGGCCTGCCGGAAATTTATCGGAACCAGATAAAGAAATCTTCATTAATAGCCAATCCCGGCTGTTATCCTGCAAGCGCATTGCTTGGACTTGCTCCAATAATGGGAAAAAGCTTTATTGACACGGATTCGATCATCATAGATTCGAAATCAGGGACTTCCGGCGCAGGCAGAAGTCCTTTACAACCCTTTATGTACTGCGAAGTAAACGAATCTGTAAAAGCCTATGCTGTTACAAGTCACCGCCATACACCGGAGATTGAACAGGAATTGAGTTCGCTGGCAAAGAAAAATATTAAAGTAATTTTTACTCCGCATCTTATACCGATGGATAGAGGGATGTTAAGCACTATATATGTGGGTCTCAAAAAAAATATAAATCTCCTGAATGTACAGAAACTTTATCAGGATTTCTATATAAATGAGCCGTTTGTCAGAGTTTTGAAAAACGGGGTATACCCTACTACCAAGGCTGTGAAGGGAAGCAACTTCTGTGACCTTTCCATCTTTCTCAATAAGCGAAATGGCAAAGGCCGGACACTTACAATAATAAGTGTGATCGATAACCTTTTAAAAGGAGCGTCTGGTTCAGCAGTCCAGAATATGAATATTATTTATGGTTTTGATGAAACTGCCGGACTTTTGAACTCCCCTCAGTGCCCCTGATGAACCGGCTATCTGTCATTATACCCGGATACAGTTTTGCAGGTATCTCAGCAGGAATAAAGAAGTCCGGAGCGGACGATCTCGCACTGGTATTTTCAGAAAACGTAGCTGTTACAGCCGGAGTTTTTACTATAAACAAAATTAAGGCTGCTCCCGTAAAAATTTCCATCAACCGTATTGCCTCACAAAAAGGACAGGCAATCATTATTAACAGCGGCAACGCAAACGCCTGCACAGGCGCAAGAGGGTATAGCGACGCTGAAGAAATGACTGAAAAAACTGCTAAAGCGCTCGGCATCTCCTCCGAACTTGTTTATGCATCATCTACCGGTGTTATCGGCAGACCGCTTCCAATAGAAAAAATAAGAAAAGCTCTTCCAGAATTAGTTAAAAAACTTTCACCTTCAGCTTTAGAACAGGTTGCCTCAGCGATAATGACAACCGATACCTTTGCTAAAATATCATCCAAAAAAATAAATATTAAAGGAAAAACAGGAACCATTGCAGGTATTGCAAAAGGAGCCGGCATGATATGCCCTAACATGGCTACAATGCTCTGTTTCATGTTTACTGATATTGCTGTAAAACCTCGAGCGCTTGATTCTGCACTCAGGGAGGCGGTTGAAAATTCATTTAACCGGATTACCATTGATAATGATATGAGCACCAATGACATGGCGCTGATTATGTCCAATGGGTCATTAAAAAATACATCCATAACAAAAAGTTCACCTTTATATCGAAAATTTGCAAGTGCATTAAGTGATGTCACATACGATCTTGCAAAGATGATTGTCGAAGATGGTGAAGGAGCGACAAAACTCGTTGAAATTGAAGTTAAGGGAGCACGGACTGAGACTGACGCGAAAAAAGTCGCCAGGTCTGTGGCAAATTCAATGCTTGTAAAAACCGCAATATACGGCAGAGATCCGAACTGGGGCAGGATTATAGCTGCAGTAGGTTATTCAGGTGTCGATATCAACGAAAAAGAGATCGATATTTATCTCAATAAGGTTAAACTTGTAAACAAAGGGGTTGGAACAAAAAAAGAAGAAATAGCCCGGAATATCCTTGCAAATAAAAATATTGCTCTTACAATTGATCTGAGTGCAGGCAGAAAAAGTGCGAAAGTTCTTACCTGCGATTTAACGGAAAAATATATAGCAATCAACGCACATTATACAACGTGAGATTGATTACACAGATAAAGAACTTGACACTAATTACATACTTAGATATTGTAAGATATATATTTTAAAGAAATAAGGAGAGGCAATATGAAGAAAACATACCTTTTTTTTATCATTTCTCTACTATTATATTCTAGCAATATTCAGGCACAGGATAACGAATCTCGGGAATATGTTATTCAAAGAAATGATACCCTATGGGGCATATCAAATACCAAGTTAGAAGACCCTTTCTTATGGCCCAAACTCTGGAGCGTTAATCCTCATATTAACAATCCCGACCTTATTCACCCTGGAGAAAAAATAATAATCCCGTCAAAGGAAAAGTTAGCTGAATCACAACCTGAGACAGAAAAGAAATCCGTATCTGAAGTAAAGCACAAAACAATAAAATCTGATATAGGAAATGCCCCGCCTGCTGTTGAAACTCCGGCAAAATTGCATAAAAAATATCTGGTTAATAAAAATCTCTATATTTCCATCGGCTGGATATCAGAAGATTTCCCCGGCATAGGAAAAATAACCGCAACCCCTTCGGGCAGGAAAATTGCCGGCAAGAATGATGTCGTTTATCTGAGTCTTGATAATAAAGCTTCTTTAATCGATGCGCAGACAGAACACTCAAAGAACCGGTTTTTTACAATCAGGGACATCAGAACCGTCAATCATCCTGTAACCGGGAAAATATTGGGACACTTGATACGTATTACAGGCATTCTGGAGCTTATCGGAATGGACAACAACACATCTAAGGCTAAAATAATCAGTTCCTTTGAAGAGATCCAGGTAGGGGACAGCTTGATGTCTTACAGTGAAATGGATCCGCCCCTTGCGCCTGATGTTGTCAGAACTCCCAAAATGGAAGGTTATGTCGTTGCGTCGCTTTTTAGCACTGAACTCTCCGGGAAAGGCAACATTGTCTTTCTTGACAGGGGTCAAAATGACGGGCTTCAGGCAGGGGACGTCTTCTCAGTTTTATCCGGTTCACCTGTAGATAGAGTCATTGGCAAGGTACAAATTATATCTCTGCAGCCGGTCACATCTGCTGCAGTTGTTTTAGATAGCGCAGAAGAAATAACTATAGGTAACAAGTGGGGACAAAAATAGATCTATTATGAACTAACCAGCGCTTTAAGGGCTTTGAGCCTGCTTGGATGTTTCAGCTTTCTTAAAGCCTTTGCTTCAATCTGTCTTACTCTTTCCCTTGTTATTGTGAGATGTCTTCCCACTTCTTCAAGAGTATGATCACGATCCACACCTATGCCAAAGCGCATTCTTATCACTTTTTCTTCTTTAGGAGTTAATGTACCCAAAACCTTTTTGATATATCCTGATATTTCTTTGTTCTCAGCATCCGAATAGGGCGAAGGACTGTTCTTGTCACCAATAAAATCCTCTAATTCTGTATCTTCATCACCTACAGGTGTCTGCAATGCGATTGGGTCCTGAATAGCCCTGAAGACTTCTTCAACTTTTCTTGTCGGAACAGACAGTCTTTTTGCTATCTCTTCATCAGTAGGTTCTCTGCCAAGCTCCTGGGTAAGCTCCCTTGATGCCTTTGTAACCCTGTTATAAAATTCCATCATATGTACCGGCACTCTTATTGTCTTGGTCTGGTCTATAAGTGCCCTTGTTATTGCCTGTCTGATCCACCAGGTGGCATATGTACTGAATTTAAAACCTTTTTCATATTTGAATTTATCTACTGCCTTCATCAATCCGATATTCCCTTCCTGAATAAGGTCCAGTAGTGGCAGTCCTCTTCCTACATAATTCTTAGCAATATTTACTACCAGTCTCAAATTTCTTGTAATTAGTTCGTTTTTTGCCTCAAGTACGAAAGCCTGTGCCTTACTTATCCTTTCCCATTTGTTCAGCAGGTCTTCTATTTTTATTCCAACTTCACTTTCAATCTTTTTAAATATAATTTGTGCCCGATTAGAGATATCCTCCATAGCAGTTAATCTTGCACTTTTGACTTTTTTCTTGCTCTTCTCATTCTTTATAAGATTTTTTATAGATTTCAGAGAACCACCATATTGAGATAAGTCTTTTATCAAATTTTTTGCCTTTTTCACCAATGTTTCAAGTCTGATCAGAGTCAGATCCATTATCTGTGATACCCGCTCATCTTCTTCAAGTATCTCTTCCTCACTCACAAAATTGTTTTCAATCTTCCTGGTTATTGGAAGAGGTTGAATAATGCCTGCAATTATGCCCTTGCCCTCTTCTAATTTCTTGGCGAGCTCTACTTCTTCATCTTTAGTAAGGATAGATATATCACCCATTGAGTGGAAATATGCCTGGACCAGGTCTTCAGTCTTTTCATATTCCTGGGCTTCTACCTCTTCCAATGGCAGGGCCTGTTCCTCATCAACAATACGAACACCCATATCACTCAGAAGGTCCATAAGATCTTCTATTTCATCAGGAGTAAAAAACTCTGAAGGGAGGGCTTCATTTATCTCATCATAGGTAAGTACTCCTCTCCTCTTACCTACTTCAATTATTTCATCAAATATATCTTTTTCTTTCATAATTTCTCCTTCAGGGTAAATAACTTATAATTTTAACACAAAAATAAAAGAAATTCTATAGTTGCAATAAAAATGTGTCAATAAAAATGATAATCCTTTATTTTTCTAACTATTGTATGTTTAGGGCCTCTCTGTCATTCCCGTGCAAACGGGAATCCAGTAATTTCAATAAGTTCTGGATTCTCGATGCGAGTCGAAGTTTAGTCGTACCGACCGAAGAGTCGCTTCGATCTGCTGGAGTTTACCTTTACCGGGCAGGAATGACGAACAAACCGAGTTTATGGACAGACTCTAACTAACAGTTACAATTAACTTTTTCTTAGAAAAAAAGATCCGGAGATCCTCAATTTATCGTTTAATACTTTTTGAACTTTTTATCGCATGAACCAATAATTTATTTTTAAATAATTTATTAAGTTTGTTATAAGTCTTTCGTAAATGTTCAGGCATCACTCTTATTTCAGCTATAATCGGCATGCTGTCAGTATCACCAGCCCATCGTGGGACAATATGTAAATGCATATGCGACTCCATTCCCGCGCCTGCAACCTTACCAAAATTTAATCCGAGATTGAAACCATCGGGATTTATTGCCTTCTTTAATACATTCACTGATTGTTTTACAGTTCTAATAAGTTCAAAAAGCACATCATCGGATAAACCTTCAAATGTAGGTGTATGGAAGTATGGTACAACCATCAGATGCCCGTTGTTATAGGGATATTTATTCATAAGTACAAAGCAATGCCTACCCCTGTAAAGAATCAGGTTCTTCTTGTCATCGGTAGCATTACTGTTGTTTTTTTGGGAAATATCACAGAACAAACAACTCTTATGCTTGTTTTCGTCCAGAATATATTCTATTCTCCACGGCGCCCACAGTCTTTTCATGTAACCCTCATTTAATACCTGACTACATACTAATCAGTTCATTAGTATGAAGACATGTTCGTCATGCCCGCAGGTAGTAAGCGGGCATCCAGTGCCTTTCTGGATTCCCGCTCAAAAGACTGAGGGAATGACGCTTCAGTGTTTGACTTTATAAGCATACTCTAATCAGAGTCGGGATCAAGAATAGCTAAAAACATCAAGAAATAGCCACCATAAAGAAAAGATATTATAAATTACTGAGAAAGCAAGGGGGTTAATTATTGGATGTAACCAGCGCTTCTACTTCACTTTCAATAAAGACAGGATGATCGTTTTCAAGAATAACTTTAATCTTTTTTACATCCTTAAATCTACCTTTAAGGATCTCCTCTGACAGAGAGTCTTCAATATATTTCTGAATTGCCCTTCTCATGGGTCTTGCGCCATAAGAAGGTTGATAATTCTTTTCTATCAGCCAGTCTACCACTTCTTCCGCTAATTCAACTGCGAGATCCTGATCGATTAACTGTTTGTTAAGTTCATTAACAAGTAAATTAATAATTTTTACCAGATGTGCTTTCTCCAGCTGGTGAAATACTACAATATCATCAATTCGATTTAGAAATTCAGGATTAAACTTGTTTTTCAATTCATTAAGGACCGCCTCTTTAATCTTTTTGTATGTATTTTTTGGGGTTGATTGCTGAAAACCAAGCGGTGTCGCATTCTGAATAAATTTTGTTCCCACATTAGATGTTATTATGATTACAGTATTCTTAAAGTCAACTTTCCTGCTAAAACTATCAGTTAGCACACCTTCATCAAGTACCTGAAGTAAAACATTAAAGACATCAGGGTGTGCCTTTTCTATCTCATCAAAAAGTATCACAGAATACGGCCTTCTGCGAACTATCTCTGTCAGCTGCCCCCCTTCTTCATACCCGACATATCCCGGAGGAGCGCCTGTTAATCTGGACACATTAAATCTTTCCATATATTCCGACATATCTATTTTTACAAGCGCATTCTCATCATTGAAAAGAAATTCTGTTAAAGCCTTTGCAAGTTCTGTCTTACCGACGCCTGTTGGTCCAAGGAAGAAAAACGAACCGATAGGTCTTTTCCTTGCCTTTAATCCTGCACGCGATCTCCTGATGGCCTTTGAAATAGCCTTTACTGCTTCATCTTGCCCTACAATCCTTTTATGCAATCCTTCTTCCATGCGGAGAAGTTTCTCTGATTCTTTTTCTTCAAGCTTGGCAAGAGGGATACCTGTAATTTTTGACACAGTAAAAGATACATCATCCTCCGTGACGTTAGGTGTTTCTTTCTGCTGATTATCACGCCAGTTTTTATAAAGATTGTCATACAGCTTTCTTACCCTGTCTTCTTCACTTTTTACAGAGGCTCCTTTTTCAAAATCATGAAGTTTTACATAAAGATTTTTCTCTTTATTAAGCCTTTTTAATTCCTTCTCAAGTTCACGGAGTTCAGGAGACATTGTATACCGTTTAAGTTTAATCCTCGCGCCTGTCTCATCCATAACATCAATCGCTTTGTCCGGTAGAAATCTTTCCGCAATATATCTATCCGAAAGATTAACACATGCTTTTATGGCTTCAGTATTTATCTTAACCTTATGGTGTAGTTCATATCTGTTTTTTAATCCATTGAGAATTTTTATACTCTCATCTAAAGTTGGCGGCTGTAAATATATCGGCTGAAAACGCCTTTCGAAGGCCCCGTCTTTTTCAATATATTTTCTATACTCGTCAGGGGTAGTAGCGCCAATGCATTGAATTTCACCCCTTGATAAGGCAGGCTTAAGCATGTTCGAAGCATCAATTGAACCCTCTGCAGCACCAGCGCCAATAAGCGTATGTAATTCATCGATGAAAAGTATTACATTATCGCATTGAGTTATCTCTTTCATTACAAGCTTTAGCCTCTCTTCAAACTGCCCTCTGTATTTAGTGCCTGCAATGAGCGCACCAAGATCAAGACTGACAATTCTTTTATCAATGAGATTTTCAGGAATATCTTCTGCAACAATCCTCTGGGCCAGGCCTTCTACTATCGCTGTTTTTCCAACACCTGATTCTCCAATAATTACAGGATTGTTTTTTACCCTCCTCCCCAGGATTTGCAGCACCCTTTCAATCTCACTCTCTCTGCCTATAACCGGATCAAGCTTTCCTTCCCTTGCAAGTTGAGTGATATCCCTGCCAAATTCATCAAGGGCTGGTGTATGTGTTTTCTTTTCTTTACCGCCGTGCTGAATTTTACGTGTAGACAGATTGATTGCAAGTTGTCTGACGGCAAGAAGGTTAGCGCCGAGGCTTCTGAGTATCTTACCTGCAATACCTGACTCTTCCCTTATTAACCCTATAAGTAGATGTTCACTTCCAATATAGCTGTGACCGAGCAGCCTTGCTTCTTCCACGGCAAGCTCAAGGACCTTTTTGGCTCTTGGTGTAAAAGGAATATCGCCGAAAGTAAGGATGTTTGAACCTGTTGGCAGATTTCTTTCAACTTCCACGCGCAACTCTTCTGCTGATAGGCCCATTTTCTTAAGAATAATCATTGGAAGGCTTTCTTCTTCTCTCAGCAGCCCAAGAAGTAAATGCTCTGTTCCAAGATAATCATTTTGCCGTTTTTCGGCTTCTTCACGGGCGTATATTATTACCTTTCTGCCTCTTTCTGTAAATTTTTCAAACATTTTAATTCCTTAAATTTAATATATCTTTTCCTTGAGCTATTGTCAAGGTAACCGATGTGATATGTAACCGATGTGATACCGATATGATTGAAAGGCAAGAAATATACAGAAAAAGAGTACTATTGTCGTGCGTCCAATGCTTCTTTACATATGTTTCGAGTGTCTTGAGCCGTCATTCCCGCAGTCCTTAGGCGGGAATCCAGAGCTTCGTTGTTTTTTAAAGACACTGGATTCCCGATTACTACCTCGGGAATGACAATAATTGACTTTTTTCAAGAGCTTCAATGTAAAGGAATTTATGACGCACTACACTATTTATGGAAAGTTTATTCGAAAGGTTGGTAATCTTAAATCTTTTTTCTGTTATAAACAACGTCTTTAATCTCTTGCATAAATTCTTTTATGTCCTTAAATTGTCTATACACTGAAGCGAATCTGACATACGCAACTTCATCAATTTCCTTAAGGCCATTCATAATCTGTTCTCCTATAAGGGAACTTGAAATCTCTTTTTCACCAGATCCTAAAAGATTTTTTTCAATTTTCTTGACCAATTCTTCTCGTGCTTCAACGCTTACAGGTCTTTTCTCGCATGCTTTTTCAAGACCCTGAAGAATTTTCTGTCTGTCAAAGGGTTCTCTTCTGTTATCCTTTTTAATAACATGGGGCAGGATGTTTTCAATTCTTTCGTAACTTGTAAAACGTCCATCGCATTTCAGACATTCCCGCCTGCGCCGTATTATATCGCCGTCTTTACTCTGCCTCGAGTCAATAACTTTATCTTCTATATGTCCACAAAAGGGGCATTTCATTGTGAATTAAACTTGAACCACAGAGGTCACAGAGAGCACCTCTGTGTTCTCTGTGGTTAAATCTCCACATCCTCATAAACAGGAAATTTTTTACATAACGCTTTTATCTTTTCTCTAATATGACTAATAACCGAAATGTCTTGAGGATTATCCAGTACTTTTGAAATCAGGTCAGCAACAACTACCATCTCAGGTTCTTTCATCTTTCTGTTTGTAACTATTGGGGTGCCGATTCTTATACCGCTTGTTATCGTTGCAGGCAAAGTATCATGTGGTATTGAATTTTTATTTACAGTAATACCTGCCAAATCAAGAGCTGTTTCAGCGTCTTTGCCGGTAATATTTTTGTCAGTAAGATCTATAAGCATTAAATGTGTATCAGTGCCTCCGGATATGATTTTGAAACCCCTTTTCACAAGGGCCTCGGACAGTTCTTTTGCATTTTTAATAATCTGAAGCTGATAGTGTTTGAATTCTGCTGTCATTGCCTCCTTAAATGCCACTGCCTTTGCTGCAATAACATGCATTAGAGGTCCTCCCTGTAATCCGGGAAAAACCATTTTGTCAATGGCTTTAGCATATTCTGCCCTGCACATTATCATTCCGCCCCTTGGCCCTCTTAATGTTTTATGTGTTGTAGTGGTAACAAAGTCCGCATACGGTACGGGTGAAGGGTGATTGCCTGTTGCAATAAGCCCTGCAATGTGTGCTATATCGGCAAGAAAATATGCATTAACCTCTTTTGCTATATCCGATAAAGTTTTGAAATCAATTATCCTCGAATAAGCGCTTGCACCTGCAAGAAGCATTTTAGGTTTATGCCTTTTAGCTAATTTCCGCACTTTTTCATAATCAATTAAACCCGTTTTTTTATCAACCCCATAAAAATAAGTTTTATAAATCATGCCTGAAAAATTAACCTGTACGCCATGAGACAGATGTCCTCCGTGGCTAAGGCTTAAACCAAGAATCTTGTCGCCAGGCTTCAGTACTGAAAAGTACACGGCCATATTTGCCTGTGTTCCGGAATGAGGCTGAACATTCACATGTTCAGCACTGAAAAGTTCTTCGGCCCTGCTGATAGCTAAAGATTCAACCACATCAGCATACTCACAGCCACCGTAATAGCGCTTTCCCGGATAGCCCTCCGCATATTTATTTGTAAATACTGAGCCTTGAGCCTCGATCACCGCCCTGCTTGCATAATTTTCTGATGCAATAAGAACAATCGTGTCCCTTTCGCGTTTAATTTCTTCTACGATTGCGTTATAAACTTCGGGGTCGCTTTTTTTAAGTTCAATCATTTTCATTTACACAGTCTCGATTCTATCGCTTTTATTTTATCGAGCCTCCTTTGATGACGCCCGCCTTCAAAGGGGGTTGTAAACCATACCTTCACTATCTCTGCTGCTGTTTTCCCATCGATAATTCTTCCTGGCAAAACCAATAAATTAGCATCGTTGTGAAGCCTGCTCATCGTTGCAGAGAAAGCCTCACTGCATAAAGCCGCCCTCACGCCCGGAAATTTATTAGCAACAATCGACATCCCGATACCCGTGCCGCATATAAGTATGCCTCTTTCCATTTTGCCGTTTGAGACTAATTCAGATACTTTTTCACCAAAATCGGGGTAATCAACAGATTCCTCAGTTTTTGTACCAACATCTTCCCAATCGACAGCAAGTTCTTTAAGGATAGGGGTAATTTCATTTTTCAATGCCACCCCTGCATGATCACAACCGATTGCTACCTTCATGAAACCCCCATAATTTATTGAATTGTTAATTAGAAACGTTGATTTTGTCAGGAACTTATTACTTCCAGTTTCACATTTTACAAAAGTAAATTATATTATCAGCCTTATAGATGTAAGTCAAGGATATGAAATGCAAAAGTTTGTTATAATCCACATATGCCGACCATAGGTCTTACAGGCAATTTTGGGATGGGTAAAACTACTGTTTTGGCCCTGTTTAGAAAATCAGGCGCATATACCTTTAATATCGATAAATTTGTCAAAGAAATTCTGCAAGAACCTGAAACAATAAAAAAAATCGCTCATTCACTTGGTAAAAATGTCCTGATAAAAAGCCCGACGAAATTATCAATAAATAAAGCCCGTGTTGCAAAAATAATTTTCAATGATTCCGATAAACGGAAAACTCTCGAAAAAATAATCCACCCTCAAGTACTGAAGATTATTAAGGCAACCAGGTCAGAGATATTAAAGAAAAATCCTTCTGCATTAATCATCTTCGAGATTCCTCTCCTGTTTGAGGCCGGTTATGAAAAATATTTTGATAAAATAATTGTTGTCTGCTGTAACATGAATAACGCTATAAGCAGACTGGTAAAAAAAGGTTTCTCACTGGATGAGGCATATAAAAGACTTCGCGCCCAAATGCCGATAACAAAAAAGAAAAAACTTGCGGATTTTGTGATAACCAATAATTACGATATCGAAAATACCGGGAAACAGGTAAGACGAATTTTTGAAAATTTAAAGCAATTACGTTCTCGTTAAAAAACTTCCCCTGCAGTTATCTTCCCTTCCACTTCTTTGAGATAATCCTCCGATATTTCAAGTATGCTGAGGGAAGATGAATCCAGAGGATAATCCGGGTTGGTTTTAGTTACGCTAAAAATACCTTTGCTTACTATATAATCAGCGATATGAATAACGGCGACACGTTTTAAATTCTTTTTTGCTAATGACGGATTGTGATGGTAAAGAATAGTTTCCAGCACCCCTTCGGGCAGGTTCCACTTTTCAGCAAGCCAGGCGCCGATCTCAGCATGGGTGAATTCTAAAACCTCTTTTTCAGCTTCAAGGAGATTTTCCCCCTTTTCAAACAGGCTCAATACCTGCATATATGTATCAGGGAAATATTTATTTAGCACTAAATATCCCAAATCGTGCAATATCCCGTTCATAAAAATTTCTTCAGCAAATTTCATCTTCAGGTCTTTTGAAATTAATTGTGCAACAGCTCCTACGGTTACTGAATGATTAAAAATTCGCTGATAATCAAAGGCCCTCACCCTGCCGGCCCTCTCCTCAAAAACAGTCATCAAAGATACCCCGAGGGCCACATCTTTTACATTGTTAAACCCTATCCTTATAATTGCATCATGTATGGTCTGGGTAGTTGTTTTATATCCGAAAAAGGCTGAATTGGCAACACTCAATATTTTTGCCGTTATGGGAGGGTCATTCTCAATGATATTATCCAATTTATCAACTGATGTTAGTTCATCATGAACAAGTTTTAATATTTCCTGCGCAACAACAGGAATGGTTGGAAGTTGTGTAATCTTCTGTACATACTGTTTTAAAGAATCGGACATGATATTTCTATTTAGAAAAATCCCCCTTCATCCCCCTTTTTCAAAGGGGGAGATTTTCCGGACAATAACTTCCCTTATGCTTTGTTCTCTATGTCAAATCTTCAAAATGCGTCAATTTCTTAAATTCCCTGTATCTGTTTTCTATTTCAGAATAATCAAGACTTTTTATTCTGTCAAGACTGAAAGCTTCAACGTTAAAAGACGCCATGACACTCCCGAATATTATAGCCTTGCGTATATTTGCCTCCTCAAAATTCATCGTATTTGCAAGATAGCCCATAAACCCGCCTGCAAAACAGTCACCGGCGCCTGTGGGATCAAAAACCGATTCAAGCGGATATGCAGGAGCTGTAAATATTTTCTTATCACTAAACATAAGCGCACCATACTCACCACGTTTTATAATAAGTGTTTTAGGGCCGTATGTGAGTATAACATTTGCCGCCTTTACAAGATTCGGTTCACCTGAAAGTTCTCTCGCCTCTCCGTCATTAATAAGAAGTATATCAACTAATTTTAAAGTTTCAAGCAGCGCTTCCTTTTTCCCTCCTATCCAGAAGTTCATCGTATCGCAGGCGACAAGCGCCGGTTTTTTGACCTGCGCCACCACCTCTCTCTGTAAATCAGGGTCTATATTTGCTAAAAAAACTATTTTTTTGTCTTTATAACTTTCGGGGAGTTTTGGTTTAAAAGATTGAAAAACGTTAAGCTGAGTATCAAGCGTGCGCGCTTCGTTTAATTCATATCCGTATTCGCCTTTCCATCTGAATGTTTTACCCGGCTGTTTTTCGATCCCCATGATATCAATCTTGCGGCTTTTAAGAAACGTCAAGTGCTTTTCAGGAAAATCAGTGCCGACAACGGCTACAATTGATACACTGGTAAAATAGCTTGCAGCAGTAGAAAAATAAGTGGCAGAACCTCCCAGCACTTCATCAACCTCGCCGAAGGGCGTTTTTACAGAGTCAAAAGCTACGGAACCTACAACAAGTAATGACATAATTCCTCCCAGTTTATAAGTAAGCAGTAGACAGTAAAATCAGATATTAATGAATTCATAAGTAAAGACGCATAAATTAATCGTCATGCCCGAAGTTCTTAATCGGGCATCCAGTTCTTTAGCGTCTGGATTCCCGCTCAACGGACTGCGGGAATGACAATCTATGTGGCTTTACTTATGACCGTCTTAGTAACCGCTTGCTCTCTGTTTACTGCTTACTGTTTACTGCTTACTTTTTTATGCGGTTCAAAAATTACCTTTATCGAATCCTTTGCATCTGCAACAAGGTGGAAACCAAGCTGGCATTCATCAAATGACAATCTGTGCGTAATCATATCATTTAAAACAATCCTTTTATTTTTCATTAGATTAATTGCAATTTCGAGATCCAAAGGACCGGCGCCGTAAGAGGTCATCAGTGTTATTTCATTGCGCCACATATCATTCATCGCAACAGGGACCATGGTTTCAGGTTCCGGCACTGCGAAAAACAGAGCGGTTCCTCCTTTATCTATACATTTCAAAGCCTCTGTTGATGCTTTTAACGACCCGGCACAGACAATTACAACATCTGCAAGCCGATTCTCATTAAGCTCCAGAAGGCGTTTCTGAACATTGTCTTTTGCATTTATCACAGCATCCGCAAAACGTTCTGCGGCTTTCAGGCGGTATTCAGTTATATCCGCAGCAATTATACGCCCGGCGCCCAGAGAACGTGCGAGTTTAATATGTATAAAACCTGACATCCCGCTGCCGATTACCAAAACTGTCTGTCCCGGTTTTAACCTAGCCAGTCTCTGTCCGCGGACTACGCAAGCCAATGGTTCTATGAATGTGCCTTCTTCGTAGGACATCCCCTCAGGCAGTACATACACACCCCTGTCAACATTTATCTGCGGGATGCGAATATACTCAGCAAAACCTCCGGGGTCATAATTTGTTTTATGTAATGTCTCACAGGCAGTATGGGAACCTTTGAGGCAGTAATAACATTTATTACATGGCACATGATGCGAAACAAAAACCCTGTCACCTTTCTTGTAATTCCTGACGCCCTCTCCAACCTCAACAATTTCTCCGGTTATCTCATGTCCCAGCACCCTCGGCGCCTTTTTGATCCTGTACCATTCCATAACATCACTGCCGCATATGCCGCTTGCATAAACCTTCACAAGAAGCTCTCCCGGCCCTATCTTCGGGACAGGCATTTCTTCAACCCGGACGTCCTTGTTGTTGTAGTACATTAAAACACGCATAGTTCTAATTTGAAATTTGCAATTTCTAATTTGAAATTTTATTTTGCCTTATTCTTCTCCTCATTAAAAATCTCGTGCGCTTCTTTAGCAGTTGCCTTCTTATGAATAATTGCATGCAATGCCTTCATAATTGCAACAGGATATTTATTCTGCCAGACATTTCTTCCGAGATTTATTCCTATAGCGCCCTTTTGTATGCCATCGTAGACAAATTCCATTACCTGAAGCTCTGTTTCGCATTTTGGCCCCCCTGCCATAACAACCGGTACAGGACAGCCGCTTGTGACCTTTTCAAAGTTTTCGCACCAGTAAGTCTTTACAACCCTTGCACCCAGTTCTGCGGCTATCCTGCAGCATAAGGCAAGATAACGCGCATCTCTCTTTTCAAGTTCTCTCCCCACAGCAGTAACCGCCATTACTGGAATACCATAATCTTCACACTCGTTGACAAGCTTTGCCAGATTTAAAAGTGTTTCTTTTTCGTACTTGGTGCCGATAAAAACAGACAGGCCGACGGCGGAAACATTTAAACGGAGAATTTCCTGTATCGAAGTGGTTAATCCTTCATTTGCAAGGTCCTCACCAACCATGCTGGTGCCACCCGATACCCGGAGAATAATCGGCTTGCTCTTTACCGGATCTATCGCATTACGCAATACCCCCCTTGTAACAAAAAGTGCATCCGCATAAGGCAGAAGAGGCTTTATGGTTTCACCGGGTCTTTCAAGACAGCTTGTCGGCCCCTGAAAATAACCATGGTCTATCGGCATAAAAAAACAGTGCCCATCCGGTTTAATAATTTGTGCCAGACGATTTTTCATTCCCCAATCCATTTTAATTCCTCCTGTTTATAAATATTATAATGATAAAAATTAACCACAGAGAACACAGAGCTTTAAAAGCTGATAGCTAATAGCTGACAGCTAACAGCTTCTCTGTTACTTCTTCTCCCTCTCCTTCAACACTTCTTCTTTAACCTTCAGTGTTTCCTCAAGCATCATAACGTACTTGATATATTTGGCGCCGAATTTAATAAGCTCCACTTCATCCGTTTTAATCTTTTCAATAGTCTCTTCGTCAATATCAAACACGTTAAGGAAATTGCTCTCAAATATGAATCTCCTGAAGCGATCAACGTCATAACTCGCCAAAAAAAACTGCAACTGCTTTTTCTCGCTAAGCCCGGAACGTCCGGGAAGATTTTTTCTTAACTGAATAGCCTTCCATTCCCTGTTTATCCCGTCATATAAATCAACCTCCTGATCCTTCCTCCATGATTCTATGGTCCACTGCTTTTTCTCGTGATAACCGTAGCAATGAGGCTCCCTTACAAAAAAATAAAACTCTTCTTCCGCAATGCCGTCTTTTGTTTCTTTTTTCAAGGTGCCCTGTCCTATGGGATAGTAACGGCAATTGGCAGGGCGGTCAGAATATACAGTGCACCCATCCGGTGTAACAAAAGGGCATTCCCTTTCTGCGTCTTCATTCATTTTCAGCATGGCGTAGAGATGAGAAGATTGTTCATCAACTTTCATGTATGTATATTTCTCCAGGAATTCTTCCGAGGATAATCCCAGCCTGTTTTTCAGACGTATAACGTCATAAGGCGTTAAAAGGATCTCTATGTTACTGCAGCACCTTGTAAAACATTTTATCCCTTTATGACATTTGAATTTAAATTTAGAACCCAATGATAACTTTACCGGTTCTACAACATCCATTTTACCCATTTTATTGCTCCTTGAAGTTTATTGCCATTTAATGAGGACTAAACAGCGAACATAGTTGATAAAAGAATCATATAATTATAACAATATCAGGATATTTAAATCCAAATAATTTACGCAGGGATTTACGCGGGGAATTTTTAAGGATGCTATGGGAATAGGCATTACTAAGAAGTTTATAAGTGAATTGACGTTAACAATACCTTTTTGTCATGCCGGCTTGTCCGGCATCTTTCCTGAAAACAGATTCCCGGCAAGCGGGAATGACACGCTATGTAGTCCTGCTTTTATACTCCTGATTACCGCTTATGCCCGAATGGAATTCTGATGAGTGAAGTTTTTTCGAGAGCAAATAAGTTAAATGCCTGTCAAGCAGCGTGGAAAGCTCGGCTAAAACTTCCTGCCGTGGTTTGAGGCGGTTTGAGATGTGAATAGGCCATTCAATGCTGTGTGTATAAAAATGAATGGTGTTGGAGGATATTTTAAAATAAGATTGTCCGGCTACGAAAGGGACAGCACATTTATTACAAAGTATTGTTCCGGACGCAGGATAAAAATTTAAACCTTTTCCACCGCATCTTCCACAGCCTTTCAGCCTCGGGGCATACCCTATCGTTGCAAGCAGGCGAATCCGCGTAATCAGATGCAGTGCATCTTTTGATGACTGCTCCGATTCTTTTATGGTCTGAAGAATATTAAGAAGAAAAGTAAACAGCTTTTTATTCGGAATACTTTCGGGAATGAGGACCATCAGCATTTCTACAAGTTTTGATATGCTTATAAAGTCATGGAAATCTTCTCTTATCTGATGAAAGGAATTGATAATGTCAGACTGGGTAATTTTAGGCAAGGTTGCCTGCTCTTTTCCCCACAGAGATATCTTTGCATGAGTGAGCGGCTCCAGACTGCTCCCGAATCTGCTTCTGGTCTTTCTGGGGCTTTGCGCAAAGGCCTTAATTATTCCTCTGTCAGAGGTCAGGTAAGTTACGATTAGGTCGGCTTCACCGTATTTTTGCGTCTTGAGAACTATGCCTTCTGTTCTTGTCAGCACAGCTTACATGATGTTGCCGAAATCTTCAGGTTTTAATTTCTCGAGCCAGTCTTCAAGCTCATCATTATTCCTGTGTTCAATAACCTGTTCATCCACGAATATCGGAGCGTTTATCCTTATTGCCACAGCTATTGCGTCACTGGGTCTTGAGTCAATGGGAACTTCCGTCCCGTCGCCTTTGTCGATATAAATTCCGGCGTAGTATGTATTGTCGACAATCTCTGTGATTACAACCTTTGTAACTTTCATTCTAACGCCATGTATTACGTTTTTAATTAGGTCATGGGTAAGGGGACGGGGTGTGACTATTTTCCCTAATGCGAGGGCAATAGAATCCGCCTCAGGCTTTCCTATCCAGATAGGTAATGTATTATTCCCGTCGACTTCCTTAAGAAGCAGAATATACATATTGCTTCTCGGATCAAACAATAGTCCTTCTATTTTCATTTGCTTTACCACTTCTTAATCCTTCTTCATTATATATTTCTTTATCCCTAATATGATACCTTATTGATAATTTTTTTTTCTATAAATAAGCGGGTGGGAATTAAAAAAAGAAGAAGGGGCAATTCATGAATTGCCCCTACAAAATTAATATGATAGACGTGATTATCCTACTCGAGCTTTGACAAAGCGTCTTCGATCCTGTCAAGACCTTTCTTTATATTTTCCATCGAAGTTGCATACGAAAGCCTTATATATCTATCATCGCCAAATGCCATTCCAGGCACCACTGCAACTCCTGCCCGCTCAAGGAGATAAGTGGAAAGGTCCAGAGATGAATTTACAGACTTACCGTTGAGCATTTTGCCGTAACAGAATGAGACCTTTGGAAATGCGTAAAAAGCGCCGACCGGCTTGATGCATGAAACGCCTTTTATTTTGTTCAGCCGTTCAACCATATATTTTCTTCTCCTGTCAAACTCGGAGACCATTTTAGGGATAAAATCCTGCGGTCCTGTCAGCGCCTCTACAGAGGCTTTCTGGGTTATAGAAGAAGGGTTTGATGTTGACTGGCTCTGGATGTTGGTCATGGCTTTGATGATATCTTTCGGTCCTGCGGCAAACCCGACCCGCCAGCCTGTCATTGCATGTGACTTTGAAAGTCCATTCACGACGATAGTCCTCTGTTTTATTTCATCTCCGAGAGAAGCAATACTGAAATGGCTAAACCCTTCGTAAGTAAGTTTTTCATATATCTCATCAGAGATAATGTAGAAGTCGTGTTTTACCGCCATCTCTGCAATGTTCTCAAGGCTTTTTCTGTCATAGGCAAGCCCTGTAGGGTTTGAAGGGCTGTTGAGTATCAAGGCTTTTGTTTTGCCTGAGACCTTTGCTTTGAGAAGTTCCGGTCTCAGTGTGAATGAATCTTGCTCATCAGTGGCAACAATAACAGGCGCTGCATCATTTAAAATCACCTGGTCCGGATATGTAACCCAGTACGGTGATGGGATGATGACTTCATCGCCTGGACCAAAAAGGGCCTCAGCAATATTATAAAGGCTGTGCTTGGCCCCGCACGATACAATAATTTCATCTTTTTCATAAATCAGATTATTGTCCTTTCTAAATTTTTCAGTAACGGCTGTCTTTAATTCATCCGTTCCGCCTACGGGGGTGTATTTTGTGAACCCATCCCTGATTGCTTTTATTGCAGCTTCCTTGATATTGTCAGGAGTATCAAAATCAGGTTCACCCACACCGAAATTCACAATGTCTTCCCCTGCAGCCTTGAGCGCTTTTGCCTTCGCATCCATCGCCAGAGTCGGCGACGGCTTTATTGCTTTAGCCCGTTCTGACAGTCTCATTTTTATACCTCGTTAAATTTATAAATAAGAAATGGGAATAAAAACTCTTTACTCCTTACTTCCTGTCCGTTCTCAGGGTTTGCATACTTTCATGCTCTCTAAAATTTCCTCACAGGTGGCAACGGCGGTCCCAACTTTGCCGACCACAACTCCTGCTGCATGATTTGCAATTATTGCAGCGTCTTTCAAGCCTGCGCCTGCTGAATGGCTGAGAGTTAACGCTGCTATTACAGTGTCTCCAGCGCCGCTTACATCATATACCTCTCTTGCGCAGGTTGAAATATGCGTAACCTTGCCGCTTTTTTCAAAAAGGCTCATGCCTTCATCCCCTCTTGTTATAATCACGGCTTTGCAGCGCAGCTTTTTAAGAAGCATTTTCCCTGCTGAGGTCAATGTTTTTTCATCAACTATATCGATACCTGAGCCGAAAGATGCCTCATTAATGTTAGGAGTTATTAGACTTACTCCACTGTAGTAATTGAAATGACCAATTTTTGGATCAACAGAAACGAATTTCTTTGAATCCGTTAGATTAAGTATTTTCTTGATAAGGGTCCCTGTTATTAAACCCTTGCAGTAATCTGAAATAATTATGCCTTGTATTTCAGGGAGACAGGTTTTTACATAATCAATAATTAATGATGATGTTGAGGGACTGATATCCGACTTCATCTCTTTATCAAAGCGGACCATCTGCTGGCTGTGTGCAATAACCCTGGTTTTTACGGTTGTGGGCCGGTCTTTATCTATAACGATACCATCTGTGCTGATGCCGCTTTCCCTGAACTTGTCGATTAAAATCTTACCCGTATAATCGCTGCCGACGGTCCCTGCAACGTAAACCTTCCCTCCAAGTGACAGGATATTATGGGCTACGTTCGCTGCACCGCCCAGAAGCAGGTTTTCATTTGTCACTTCCACTACGGGGACAGGCGCTTCAGGTGATATCCTTTTCACTTTACCCCAGATATACCTGTCAACCATGAGGTCGCCGATTACGAGGATGCCTGTCCGTTTGAATTTTTTAAAAAGTTCTTTCATCTTAAGGTTAATCGTTCATCCCTCTCAGCGATTTTCAGATGAATAAATTTAGCATTTAAGCCTGATTTTTGGCAACTGGTTGAAATTTCTGCCGCAATGATATCGTCTATGGCAACAAGTCCCACGAGCAGTTAGTATCAATGGGATATTTTGGATTGTCGATAATGTAGCTGGCAGATCCCCAGATGTTTACGCCTCTGAATGGATAAAAGAGCGGATAGTATCTGATATCGCAGGGCGCCGTTGCTCCTATCGTGTCACATTCCGTCTGGCTCTCAACGTTATAATCCGTCTGGTTCTTAATCGCGCTTGCGGCTTTATTGCTACAAGCGGTTTGTAAAACGTGTAATCAGATGGCGAGGCGTTTATCGGATTGCTGATGTTTGATATCTTTAGATAGGCATTTTCTATGTTATGAGTATATATGTCCCAACCTGGTATGCCGTCATGATCCGGATCTACCTGAGATATAGCCTCAGGGCTACTTGTGTTATACCAACTTCCATTGAGACATATCTTATCCATGTTGTTAAAGAGGTCTACAGGCGTGGGTTCGCTGATGTCCTTAAAGCCCACTGCAATAGCTCCGTCTTCATTTCCAAGTGTGCCTTTGAAAACTACTTGAAGATACACGTCTGTCGTCCACAATGGAATGATTGTGCTTTGACCTTTGCCAAAGGTAAGCACTGTTGCGCTGCCTCTCGGTACGGAATTGGCATTGTTAAACTCAGGCACTGTAACATAAGTAAATTCCGTATCTGTAGGGACAGGACTTGACTGAAACGGATCATCATGTGCAAGCTTGTATCTCACAACAAGCTCTATGCTTCCGTTGGTCATCTCTTCAGTACCAGGGGTAATGTTCTTGGCAAGAAGCTTAATGCTTGTAAAGCCTTGAGCCGGGTTATCAGTTTGAGCATAAATTCCTATATCTGGAATTGTGATTTCTATGCTGCCGCGAAAGAAATAATTCAACAACCCTGCGGAATAGCCGACTGCGCGGGGAAGGAGAAGAGAAGCGTAATCTTTGTAACAAGTGTCATCAAGAATAAAAGTTAATGTATAAACCGGACTACCTGCATCAACAGCCTCTTTGGTAAGATAACCGGGTTTTATAAAATGATCGATAGTCTCACCGTCGCTTATTTTTCTAATATAGAAATTTGTGTCAGGAAGGCCATCCTCTGCCATTACTATCTCAGGCAGCTTGTTTTGATTTATATAACTCTGAATATCTGTTCTGAATATCTGTGCTTGACTCTTTTGGATACGAATAAGCATCATCAAATATCGTATCTTCACTGAAGAAGTTGGCGTTTGTATATTCTGCCAACCCCTGATTGATTCCTGCTG
This sequence comes from Nitrospirota bacterium, assembly GCA_016215115.1. Classification (GTDB taxonomy): domain Bacteria; phylum Nitrospirota; class Thermodesulfovibrionia; order UBA6902; family UBA6902; genus SURF-23. The sequence goes on along the minus strand of JACRLN010000040.1, from coordinate 92,775 downwards.
ACGCATTTAGTCCATCATATACATCGGTATCAAAGATTTTTGCAATAGGAACAGGGGCCAATGGGTTTGGCGCAAGAGTAAGAATAGAAGGATCAAAAGGTCGGGGATTAGCAATCGCATTAGTAAAAACAGGATCGTCATTTTTCCTGAATTTATCAACCGCCAATTCATAGTGATACCCAATCACATGGGCGTCATCCCTCGTATGGGCCGGAACGCTGGCATCTTCAACAAGATGCATTACCTGGCCTATGCCTCGGAAAGTTTTTGCAAAGTATGTTTCTCTCTGTGTCGTGCTTATAGAAGTAAGAGCTCTATAAAAATAATCTCTTGTATCATGCCATGAATAATTACCTCCCAATGAGTAGTCGCTTATTGGACTTTGTGTACCTATAGTTTTTTGAGCCCATACAACCGAAGAATCTCCAGATAATAGAAGTCCGTAAAAATATCCACTAAAACCTTCTTCCGTAAGTGGATTGTGAAAGTGATTTACTGAACGAACGTATGGAATAACTAACGGCGGCTTATCTTCATAACGCCCACCGATCTTTATCCAATCGAAAACTTTCTTATCATTAAAATATTCATTAATACCCCCTGCAATTCCAATGTTGTTTTTCAGATAGTTGTCAAAAGAAATACCATTCAAACTCCCCTTAGCCACGTTCTCATTTATTGCTTCATGTGTTCCAACCTCAAGAGAATAAACTGATTGAGATGATGCAAATAAAACTATGAGAAGGGAAAGAATTGAATTAATGAATTTCTCACTTTTCAATTTTATATTCTCCTTTTAAACCTAAATTTTTATTTTCTTCGTTCAACAATTGTATAAATAGTTTTTGCTTCTTATAGCCAGAATCCTCACCAATGGGTCCCGGCATTGCCATAAGCCTTTCTTCTCTTGTCTTCAATTTAGGGAGCTCAATAATACCCGGGGCGAGTCTGTATAGTTTCTCATCTCTTTTGAATTCGGCTGAATTATCTATAACATTTTCGTCAAGATGCCTCCCTGATAAACTCAGATATCCTGGCTTGAAGATTGTAAATTCCGGCCCTCTAATGTAGCTCAATATTGGCAGTAGATTAATTGGGGTGTATGATGGCATCTCATAATTTCCTTCTTGATTAGTTAATACTTCCTTGATCTCATAAAAATCGGCAACACCTCCCGCAGGAGTTTTCCAGACCCTCTCCCATACCGCCACTACAACCGCGCCCTCAAGCGGTTCCTTTGTTTCTATGTCAATTATCCTGCCTTTCCAAGGACCGGAAGGCAATGCTGAAGCAATGTTGTTCAATAACAATAATAAAACCAAAATAACAACTGTTAATATTTTTCCTTGCATAATCATCCCTCTCTAAAAATTAAATTTAAATTTCTTTAAAACTTGTCTATCCTCCAGATCCCGTCACTACCAATATTAAAATAAATATAATACGTAACAGTGTACGGTTGCCCGTTATGAGTTTCTGTTCTTCTAATCCTGTACTTAGCAATTGATCCATCTATATAGATTAATTGAATACTCTCCATCCCGGATGCAATCTGAGGCAATCTGCTTATTATTAGGGCATTCAACACAGTTCTGTATCTATCACGGGATTGTTCATCAATATATCCGACTGCTCCATCAACATCCTGATTCTCCAGTTTTACCTTCATCCAATCCCACTTCCCTTTAAGCAAAGTATCAAGCTGTGTCTTGTTCAATACCGATACCGCAACAGTATCCTGATAGACATATCCGAGGGTGTCTGTGGCGGTTGCTGTGAAATAATAAATCCCCTCCGCATTCATCCTTACCCTGTATTCATCAGCACTTGATGAGAGAATTTCTGGCTGAGCAGGGCCGGTGATATTCAGATTCGATTGTGTAATGCTGAATGAGCCGTCTATTTTTAGTGTCACTTCAAGCGGTAATATCCCCGAATTTATATTGGAAGACAATTTTATATAGTCTCCGGTTGTTACCGCATTTACTGTTATTGAAGTTGTTGCAGTATTGCCTGCCGTGTCCGTCGCAGTGACTGTAATTGTATTTGAACCATCCGTCAACGGGACATTTTCAGCTATAAACTGTGTGCCGTATACTGTTGCAGAAATACCGTTTACTGTCACTCCCGTTTCGTTTCCTGTAGTATTGATAACTGCGCCTTTGACATCAACATAACTCCCCGATATTGATCCCCCATCCGAGGGAGCGCTATCATTATTGTAATAGTCCCCAGATGTTTACGCCTCTGAATGGATAAAAGAGCGGATAGTATCTGATATCGCATGGTGCCGTTGCTCCTATCGTGTCACATTCCGTCTGGCTCTCAACGTTATAATCCGTCTGGTTCTTAATCGCGCTTGCGGCTTTATTGCCGCTTATTATGGCATGCGTCCACGTGTCATCGGTGGTCGTACTCTGCGCGGTTGCATAATCACTTAAGTTGAATGTATATTCGTAATCGCTCAACACGTATGTTCTGTAAGAAGGAGGTCCTGCCGCCAAAAATTGCTTATAAAATGTGAAATCGAAAGGTGAAGCGTTAATGGGATTACTGATGCTTGATATCTTAAGATAAGCGTCTTGAAGGTTATGAGCATATATGTCCCAACCTGGTATGCCGTCATGATCAGGGTCTACCAGCGCTATAGCCTCAGGGCTTCCTGTGTTATACTAACTTCCAAAAAGGCATATCTTATCCATGTTGTTAAAGAGGTCTACAGGCGTCGGTTCGCTGATGTCCTTTAAGCCCACTGCAATAGCCCCGTCTTCATTACCGAGCCTGCCTTTGAAAACTACTTGAAGATACACGTCTGTCGTCCACAATGGAATGATTGTGCTTTGACCTGTGCCAAAGGTAAGCACTGTTGCGCTGCCTCTCGGTATGGAATTGACATTGTTAGACTCAGGCACTGTAACATAAGTAAATTCCGTATCTGTTGCAACAGGATTTGACTGAAACGGATCATCATGTGCAAGCTTGTATCTCACAACAAGCTCTATGCTGCCACTTGTCATCTCTTCAGTACCAGGGGTAATGTTCTTGGCAAGAAGGGTTATTCTTGTAAAACCTGTAGTTGCATTGTCAGTCTGAGCGTATATCCCTGTACTCGGAATTGTTAATTCAATATTGCCCCGGAAGAAGTAATTCAAAAGACCTGCAGAGTAGCCGACGGCGCGGGGGAGGAGCTGGCTGGCGTAGTCTTCATAAACGAAATCATCAAGATTATATTTCCACTGATCAAACAGTAACCATTTATTAAGATATGAATAGGCAGCAAGTCGTTGTGATGTGTATCCTTGTATATAGTAAACTGTATCTCTTTTTCCGTCTCTTGCGTACTGCTCCACCTGTGCTGCCGTAGTGTTTACTTTTGCGGGATGAGGATAATTCTTGAAGATAGTATCGGGGCTGAAGAAATTGGCATTAGCGTATTCGGCAAGCCCGATGTTTTGGTTATAGGTAACAGATATGTTCGTGCCATCGTACTGATTGGTGTCAAAAAGGTTAGCTATTGGTACAGGAGCCGCTGTACCGTAAACACTCGGTTGAATTAAGGCTGCCATACTGAAGAATATGGGACTTGCTGTCGCGCTATCAACCAAACTCGGATGGGCACGAACATATTCCTCATATGCATCTGAGTAATGACCGTCATTCCTCGCATGTTCAGGAACACTCATGTCTTCTACCAAATGCATTGCCTGCCCTAATCCTCGGAATATATCAGCAAAGTTGTTGTCACGTGTTGTTTTGTCAGTAGATGTCAATGCCTTATAGAAATAATCTCTTACATCATACCAGGAGTAATTTCCGCTTCCGAGCACCTGGATGGTCTGCGCGCCGAGGGGCCACTGCGACCATTCGACAGAAGAGATTCCGGACAAAAAGCCGGTATCCCATATACCGCTGAACCCCGCTGTACTTAATGATGTCGCCAATGGATCATGGAAATGATTTACCGAACGTATATAGGAGATATAGTTTGGCGGCCTGTCTTCATAGCGACCTCCGAGCTTAATCCAGTCATAAATTTTATTATTATTCAGATTTGTATTGACCCCATTATTCAATGCAAGGTTTGATTTCAAATAGTTATCAAGAGAAAAACCATTCCAAGCTCCTTTAGATATTCTCTCGTTTAAAGCTTCATGTGTTTCAACACTTAAAGAGTATGCAAACTGAGGAATAGTAGATAAAATACTTGTTATACAAATAACTATATAAAAGAACTTTGAAATCATAAATCCTGACTCCCTATTTGATCTGATATTCCTCTAAGCCTAAATTTCTATTTTCTTCATTCAGCAGTTTAATAAATAATCTTTGTTTCTTAAACGAAATTTCACTCACGGGTGACGGCATTGCCTTTAGCCGCTCCTCTCTCTTTTTGAGCTTAGAAAGTTCGACGATGCCTGTCTTTAGTATTTCATTTTGATATGAGCCACTTATGTATGCTTTTAACGACCTTTCCGTTCCTATACTTTCACTAAAGAAAATCTCCTGATCAGGTAAACTCAAACCTGGCGGATAGTTATGTTGCTTCGGGAAAGTTCCATATTCAGGTTTAAATATGATGAAGCTCGCGCTTATTTCCCACGAAAAAGGCTGAATAAAAGTTGTATACGAAGGAATGCGGAACATTCCATCCTTGTCTGTTAACGTCTCTCTAACATCAATGATCGAAGACATGTTGCCTCCTCCCACCCCCAAAGTTTCCTTATTGTACACTGCAACAACAACTGCTCCTTCAATCGGCTGTCTGCTCTCCGCATCGATAACTTTTCCTCTGAATTCCGGTTTGTGATAAATAAGCCAGCCAGCATCGGAATATACGGCTGTCAACACAACTATTAAAATGCTTAACAAAAGACTTTGTACTGGTTTCATTTGTTATCTCCAATTAAAATGTGCTTAATTTCAAAACTGTTTTATCCTCCATATCCCATCAACATCACGAACAAAATAGATGTAATAGGAGAACTCAGTTGTACCTTCCATACGTTTGATTCTATATTGAGCTACTCCTTCCTCAATATAGATAAGTTCAATTGGCTGCATCTCACCGGCTATTGACGGCAGGTCATTTTGAAGGCTGCTGAAAATAGCCGCATAGCGATCTCGATTTCTTGTGATGAAATAGTCTGTCGCGCCTTGGGCGTCGCTATCCATCAGCGCCCCCTTCATCCCCTCCCACTTTCCTTTAAGCAATGTATCAAGCTGCGTCTTGTTCAAGACCGTTACTACAATCGTATCCTGGTAAACATTGCTGTCAGGCCCGGTTGAGCTCGCTGTGAAATAATAGATTCCCTCTGCCTTCATTCTCACTCTATACTCATCAGGGCTTGATGAGAGAATCTCGGGCTGAACTGGTCCTGTTATATTTAAATTGGAGCTTGTAATGCTGAATGAGCCGTCTATTTTTAGTGTTACTTCAAGAGGCATAATGCCTGATTCTATGTTGGATGTCAATTTTATGTAATTGCCAGTTGTTACCGCATTCACATTTATTGATGTTGTTGCGGTATTTCCTGCTGTATCTGTAGCTGTAACGGTTATTGTGTTTGAACCTTCTGATAATGGAACATCGTTAGCTATAAACTGTGTGCCATAAACAGTTGCCACAATTCCATTAACTGTTATGCCAGTTTCATTTCCTGTGTTATTGATTACAGCGCCTTTAACCATTACATCAGATTTGGAAATTATTTCGTTATTTGCAGGCGATGCGATGGCTATTGTAATAGATGGAGCAATGTCCATAATTGTACCTTTGCCATGCGTAAGTTTCGCAAACCTCCCCGCCCATGCGCTCCTGATCGTCTCAATGCCATTTAACACATTGGTATTGAACGTCCCGGGACGTGTGATGAATATAAATGCCTGCTACTGCAGTGATGTCGTTTACTGCAGC